>NZ_CDBK01000099.1 GCF_000819785.1 Aeromonas caviae
ACGTAATTGGGACATAGCCAATAAAAAGGGAGCTTATCTTGCTCGGTCCATGGAGAAGGGGGGAGATGACGACGTCCCTTGGAGATCTTTACGAGAGTCGGCAAATATGGGGATCCACCTTTGGCTCGTATGACCAAACCTGATGCCAAGGGGCGGGTTGGCCGATATCTCGAATGGGGGCAGCGTTGGCAATAAATAACAAGGGCGACCAGTTGGTCGCCCTTGTGTGATGGGCAGAAGCGCGGGCTCTGCCTGTGAAGGTGACGGTTATTGCAAATCCGTGCTCAGGCTGGGGGCACCGAAGTTCACCAGGGTGGCATGGGAGTGCTCGAAGTACTGTGACCAGAAGTCACCGAGTGCATCCATGGTCTTGCCGGAACGATAGGCGTGTTTCACCGCGTCGGTTACCAGCCCGGCGCCCGTGACGTAGACGCGAGCGCCTTGCAGATCGGCAAACAGCCCCTTGCTCTTGGCCTGCTTGAGCTCGTCACCGACATTGAGCTGCTTGATCTTGTTGGTGGCATAGAAGCTGGTGTAATCGGAGTGCTCCAGCATGTCCGAAATGAGGAACACGACGCGGTCATTGACGCCTTGCTCGGCCTTCATATCGTCACCCACCTTGCGCAGCGAGTTCATGATCTCGCTCTTGGGGATGTCCTGGCGGGCATCACGCAGTGCTTTCACGAACTGTTTGCCAAAGCCGTTACGAAAGACCTTGGTCTGCGTCGTCAGGCAGGTGTCCAGGCCGCGCAATTTGCGCATGCTGACATCGTCCCGGATCTCCCCTTCCAGCGGCATATCCAGTTGCCCCGCGTAGGCCAGGCGAAGGTATTCGCCAGGCAAGAAGGCGGAGAAGGTATAGAGCTTGACGCGATCGCCAGCCTGCACGAACCGCTCTATCTGCCCCCAACTGCTGCGTTGCAGATCGTCAGGCATCGGAATGGTCTGGTCGATGATGACCACCAGTTCGCGACCGGTGCCCGCAGGCTTGATGTCGGTCAAGCCATTGCGCTCATAGCAGCTCTGTATGTCGTTACGCTCGGCCGCCAACGCTGCACAAGGCAGCGTCAACGCCAGTAGCAATACCTGGGTGATCTTCACGATTAGGCACTCTGCTTGGTGGGAAAGAGGCCCAGGGTCTTGAGGGCCATCTGCTGTTCACGGATATCACGCAACTGCGCTTCGTCCACCCCCAGTGCGCGGCTGGCTGCTGCCAGACTCTCTTCGGGCAGGCCAGTGACATCATGGAAATCGGCGGCCTTGACGGCAGCGCCGGTCTGGCCGGGGGCGTCAGTGGTGGGCGGGAGAGCCGCCTTTGCCTGCGCAACAGCCGGTTGTACGGCGGGTGCCGGCTCGGCTTGCGCTGCCGGTGCGACCTGGGGGGCCGGCTGAGGGGCCGGCTTGGGTGGCACGGTGCCTGCCTTGTACTCGATAAAGGCCAGGAAATTGCGATGGGCGGATTTCTCCCCTTCCAGCGCCCCCAGCACACCCGAGTTGGTATGGTCACGGCTCGACAACAGGGTCTGCAAGCGGCGGAGCTTGTCATCGGCATGGCTGGCAATGGCGGTGCGTTGCTGGTCCATCGCGTCCAGCATCTCTTCGGCGGTCGCGTATTCGTGTGTCAGACGCCAGGCTGTTTTGGAATGGGTGCCCGCAAAGTGGTATTTGCTGGCAAGCCAGATGCTGATCCCCTGGATGGCGATGTAAATGAGCGACAGCATGACGTAGGTGGTCAGGCTGGCCTCACGGATGGCCTGCATCTTGTCTTCGATGGTGGCCTCTTCCGCCTCGTTGTTGATGGCTTGAGACTCTTCCGGCAGATCAAACGGCGACCCCATGCTGCTGTCACTCTGTGCCGTTGTTTCGGCGCGCATGTTGTTGACCATCTCGGTTTCGATGCTGTCGAGGGTGGCTGAACGCACCACGAAGGCGCCCACTGCCATGCAGGCAACAAACGAAGCACAGACAATCAGCCAGACAAACTTGCGGCTGACACCTGAATTCACGTCTTTCAGGCGGGCCAGCAACTGCTCGTAGTCAGGTTTGTCAGAGTCCGAGAAGGAGTCTTCCAGATTGATGGCCTTGTTTGCCTTGAGGGTACGGGAGCGTTTTGAGGGCTCTTCCCCTTGCCACCAGTGACGCGCCCGGGCGATCAGGCTGTTGTGATGCAGGGAGTGTCCGGCCACTTCAGCCAGGAATGCGGATGCAACGGCGAGCAGCAGAGCCGTCGCGGCTGCCAGCAGGTGACGGTCATTGGTGGAGGCATCCATGTTCATCCAGCCTGCCAGCACGTAGGCAAAGCCCATTGCCTCGACCAGCACCAGCACCAGCACCAGAGCAAGCACCCACGCCGGGCGCGGGGAGCGGCCGGCCTCTCCTGCCTTGGCAAGGTAGTCGAGGGAGGCGTTGTAGGCATCTGTCCCCTTTAAATGCTTCTTGTATTCGCGGTAGTACACATTCGACAGGGTCACTTCATGGTTGATCCAGCCATCGCCATCGACCGAGGCTGGCTTGCGGGCGAGACGGGCCACTGTGCCGATCAGCGGCAGGCTGTGCCATACCCGGATCAGGAAGTAGGAGACATGCTCCCAATGCCGCCACACCACCACGGCGCTGACGAGGAATGAAACAATGCCAACGGTCAGCATCTGGTTGGCGAGGATCAGCGTCTTGAGCGCTGCCAAAGAAAAGTCTTCCACTAAGTTTCTCCGTTTTCTTATTTGGAATGGGTGGCGGGAATGGGCAGGTACGAAGCCACATAAGCCTCGGAACCTGCCGGATAGAACAGGGCTCCCTGGCTGACCTTGGCGTTGCCTTTGCTGAACACGAGGTCCATGCAGGACACCGACGCCTTGGGATCGCTGGTGAAGACGCGGTACAGCACCTCACTCTCGCCCTCATAGGTGTTGGCCACCGCCTTGAGGGTCTGGGGCTTCTTCTGATTCGAGGATTTGTAACCCTGAACGACTTGCAGGATCGGTTGACGATCGACCTGGGCGTTGTCACGCAAGATGGAAACCGGAGAGACAGTCACCAGGTGGCCGTTGACGGTATTGGCCCAGACGCGATTGTTATAGCCGGGCATGTACTCCTTGGTGGCATGGCGCGGGAGAGGCTTGTCGTCTGCCATGCTCAGTACCTGGCCCGCACTGCGTGGCTTATCTGCCTCACAGCTCGACATCGGCATATCGCTTGCGTATGCGCTGCTGATCAGTGCAAAACCACTCGCCTTGGGTTTGATGTTCTGAGCCATGTTCCATTGATAGGTGCCGGCAGGCTTGCCGCCGAAGTCCACTGCGGCCTTGGCATTGGACAGGGCCTTGGCCGTGCTGGTGTCAGCGCTCTGCTTGGCGGCGGGTTGGCGAGGGGCGGTTTGCGACGTGGCCGCTACCTTGCTTGAACCGCTTGTGGACTGAGCCGCCGGTTTGGTGGCAGCCACACGCGGTTTGGCGGTATCGGAAGCGCCATAACGCAGATAGCGGGTGTTGTTCTCTTCGGATTGGGCCCGCATGACCAGAGCCTGCTCGTTCGCCAGTTCCACAATTTCGACCCGGCGATTCTGACCGCGAAGCAAGGGGTCGCTGTTGTCTGCGATGGGACGCGACGAACCTGCGCCTTGATAGTAAATGGAAGAGGCCGGGATCCCCGATGCGACCAGGACCTTGCCGACGGCTCGCGCACGTTGCTCGGAGAGTCGCAGGTTGAGTTCTGCTGGGCCGGTGGCGTCACTGTGGCCGACGAGGAGGATACGGCGCTGATCCGAGGCGTCTGCGGCTGCGGGTTTGGCATAGAGCTGGGCCAGTTTCGTGACCACGCGCAGACCGCTTTCTGTGAGCTGGGCAGAACCACTCGAGAACATGCCGGAATCGGGGATCTGGGCCACAAGGCCGGCGTCCTGAGGGACACCGGTCACTGCGGCTGGCTCGGCAACGGTCAGCTTCTCGGTCGCGATGTTGAGATTCTCTTCCTTTGCTATCCGGTCAAGCTCTTGTAGCCTGGACTGCCACATATAGCCTGCCGCGCAGCCCAGCGCCCCACCGAGGGCAACCCCCGCGACAGCCCCTTTTTTCCCGTTGATGGCGTAGCCCGCAGCCCCTCCTGCAATCATGCCAGCTCCACAAAGTACCGGCATGCCGTAATCCTTGCCGATATCATTGACCGTGGATTTGAAATTCTGCATCTGCTGAGAGCTGCAACCCACGGCGGCAATCAATACACAGCTGAGAGGTGCAAGACGAAACGATTTATCCATAGCGATTCCTTGCCATTTATATTTAATAGCGAGATTCAGACATGCCAGTGAGGCCAGAGAAAAGCGTCTTCGGGTGGAGTGAAATATCGACACTTGCTGACATTAAAGATATTAACGCGGGCTGATGTTTAATATCGGCGCCAGGCGTGATCATTCTCGCAAGCGGCTGTGTCTGATATGTCCTGAGTGTCAGAAGAGGCAATTATCTATGCGGTTCAATAGGTATCGAGTGGCTATGATAAGCCAAACGAGCCTGATCATGCGAGTGGAAAAGTGATGCAACCATAGGAAAAACATCAACTTTCCAATATCTTTGCCCATCTCACCGACGCTGAACACAAAGAGGGTTATTGTGACGCTCTTGTGATTTGTGAAAGACGCAGGCCGATTATCGCTATTGAGGATGAGGGCTGTTGGGGGAAGTATGTGGTTGCCCCCACTGACAGTGCTGGCGAAATAATGTTCATGGGCAGAATAACGTCTGGCATCCCGTTTATATAATGGATTAATTGTCGATAAATATGTCTGACAACAGTTTATAGAGTGGGGCACAGGCAGTGAGAAGCATTGCAAGAGCATTGTTGAACGCATTGCTTGATAATATTGTCGAAGGGTTTGGTCAGGAGCAATCAGATGGCGATAACAACGCGATCCCGAAGAGAGAAGGTAGGCAGCGGGCTCGGGCTGGTGATGGGGCTCATCGCCTTTAACCTGATCGTGCCCCTGCTTCCGGTTGCAACAGAGATGTCGGATATGACCCGGATGATAGGTGCCATGGTCAGCGCCATGCTTTGTGCCGAGCTGGGCGCCAGGATTGGCAAGTGGCGGGATGCCAAAGAGCAGGCCGGATCGGCAGAGTAACTCGACGTGAGAAGAGCGCCAATCGCCCGAGTGCGGCAGTGTGTGCGGGTGTAACAGGCAGGGCGACAGTTGTCGCCCTGCCTGTTTTGCTATCGCGGTTTACCGCTCAAGCGCCGCGCCGCCGGGGGTCGCTTCGATGGAGGAAGGTGGCCAGGGTGTCGCGGGGCGATGCCGCATTGCATCAGAAGGCACCTGGAGCGAGATGGCGCCAAGGCTGGATCTGCGGGGGAAATCCTGAGATCGTGCAGGCAGTTATCTGGTTATCCCCTTGAGAGGAGTGCCCATGCGCATTGCCCTGATTGGCCTTGGCGATATCGCCCGGAAGGCCTATCTGCCGCTGCTTGCAAACGACGAGCGAGTCACCCCGCTGCTCTGTACCCGGAGTCCCTCGGTGCTCGGCAAACTGGCGCGCCAGTACCGGATTGGCGAGTGTTTTACCGAGGTCGATGCGCTGCTGGCGAGCCGACCTGATGCGGTGATGATCCACGCTGCCACCGCCGTGCACGGCAAACTGGCGGAGCTGTGCCTGCGTGCCGGCATTCCCACCTTTGTGGACAAGCCGCTGTGTGACAACGCAGGAGAGGTTGAGGCGCTCGCCAATCTCGCCATCGCCAGAGACTGCCCGCTGTTTGTGGGCTTCAACCGTCGCTATCTGCCCGCCATGGCCGCCGCACGCGGCCAGCCGCTGACCGAGCTCCATTGGCAAAAGCACAGGCACGCCCTGCCGGGGGCGCCTCGCCAGTTCTTGTTCGACGACTGTATCCATGTGCTCGACAGTCTCTGCTGTTATGGCGGCGAGCCGGACGGGGAGCTGCATGCGGTGCTGCGACGCAGCAGTGAGCAGCCCGAGCTGCTGGCCGGGGTGAGCGTCGCCTGGCAGAGTGGGCAGATGGCGGTGAGCGGCAGCATGAATCGCAGCGCCGGCATGACCGAGGAGCGCATCGATGCCTATGGCGACAACCTCTCATTGCATATCGAGAACTGCACCCGTGGCCTGCTTGCGCGAGACAACACAGTGCAGACTCTGGCTCCGGGCGACTGGCAGCCCGTGCTGGCGAGCCGAGGTTTTGTCGCCATGCTCGAGCACTGGTATGGGCAGATTGACGTCGGGCGGGCAGACGGGGCGCTGGTCGAGAGCTACCTGAAAAGCCATCGACTGGCGGAGCGCCTCGTCGCCCTGGCAAAGGGATGACCCGGAGGCAAGGGGCTGGGTGACACCGACAGGCATCACTGGCCAGAGAAGCGGCAGAGCACTGTATGAGATGGTGGCTCCTTGCGCAGTCAGTCGGGAAAGGTGCCAGCGAGCGAGCCAAGCGAAGGCGGGTTTGTTATCTTGGCGGCCATCAAGAGCAGCAGGGCGAGAGATCGCAATGAAGAAGGTGTTGAAGATGAGATGGCTGACCGCAGTGGGCGGGGTATTCCGTTCATGAGCATCATTCTGGGGATCGATCCCGGTTCGCGCATCACCGGCTACGGGGTCATTCGCATCGTCGCGGGCAAGGCGGAATACCTGGGATCGGGCTGCATCCGCACCGATCTGGGGGAGCTGCCGTCTCGCCTGAAGCAGGTCTATGACGGGGTGAGCGAGATCATTACCCAGTTCAAGCCGGACGAGTTCGCCATAGAGCGGGTCTTCATGGCGCGCAACGCGGACTCGGCCCTGAAGCTCGGCCAGGCCAGGGGAAGTGCCATCGTCGCGGCGGTCAATGCCCTGCTGCCGGTGAGCGAGTATTCGGCCACCCAGATCAAGCAGGCGGTGGTGGGCACCGGTGGCGCCGCCAAGGAGCAGGTGCAGCACATGGTGACCCATCTGCTCAAGCTCTCTGCCACCCCCCAGGCGGACGCGGCGGATGCTCTCGGGGTGGCGCTCTGCCACTTCCATACCCGTCAGAGCCTCATTCGCATGGCCGGGCGGGCCAGCGGATCGGTGCGCGGCCGTTATCGCTGAACCCTGGAGGAGGGCTATCCGGTGTTGGCAGGGGAGCGCGGGGAGCTGCTGGCAAAATCGCTGGTCGGGTCACAATCTGTCGCGTCCCTCGATGGGACTCCCATGGAGAAGTGCACCGAGCGGGTGAATATCTTTCTACTTTATCAATAACTTGTGACTTTCATCACATATTCGCGATGAATCGGGTCGGTTTCGTCTTGCTCCGCCACACTCCCATAATATGGCGCCTGTTCAATAACAGTGTCCGTATGAGCCTTTCAGGTTCGCGTGTTAGTCATCATGGGAGAGACAAGAGTGAAACCTTTTGCTGCTGAATTTATGGGAACCTTCTGGCTGGTGCTGGGGGGCTGCGGGAGCGCCGTGCTGGCTGCTGCCTTCCCAAATGTGGGGATCGGCCTGCTGGGCGTCGCCCTCGCGTTCGGCCTGACCGTGTTGACCATGGCCTATGCCATCGGTCATATCTCGGGTTGCCACCTGAACCCGGCCGTGACCGTCGGGCTCTGGGCCGGTGGTCGCTTCCCGGCCTCCAACGTGCTGCCCTACATCGTGGCCCAGGTGCTTGGCGGGATCGTGGCTGGTGGCGTGCTCTATGTCATTGCCAGCGGACAGGCGGGTTTTGATGTGAGCGCCGGCTTTGCTTCCAACGGCTATGGCGAGCATTCCCCCGGCGGTTACAGCCTGCTGGCCGCACTGGTGTGTGAAGTGGTGATGACCGGTTTCTTCCTGTTCGTCATCATGGGCGCCACCGACAGCCGTGCACCGGCCGGGTTTGCTCCCATCGCCATCGGTCTGTGCCTGACCCTCATCCACCTCATCAGCATCCCGGTGACCAACACTTCGGTCAACCCGGCGCGCAGCACTGGCGTGGCGCTTTTTGTCGGTGACTGGGCCGTGGGCCAGCTCTGGCTGTTCTGGGTTGCCCCCATTGTCGGTGCCATTCTGGGTGCATTGGCCTATCGTGTGATCGCCACGAAAGAGTGATGTGTTGCTAGGTAACGTGTGGTATCGACACGCCTTCGGGCGTGTTTTTTTATGCCTGAAGGAATACCGGGCAGGGCGCCATGCCAACGATAGGGTGCGGCATGATCACAGCCCCTTGGCGCTCAGCATCTCTTTGTAGCGCTGATGCAGCAGCTTGACCCGTTCCACATAGGCCCGGGTTTCGGCATAGGGCGGTATGCCGCCGTGTTTTTGCACCGCACCGGCGCCTGCATTGTAGGCGGCGGTGGCCAGGGCCACATTGCCGTCATACTGCTTGAGCAGACCCGCCAGGTATTTCACCCCGCCAAAGATGTTCTGCTCCGCCAGCAGGGCGTTGCCGACCCCGAGCTCGCGCGCCGTGGCGGGCATCAGCTGGGTCAGTCCCATGGCGCCCTTGCGGGAGACGGCCAGAGGATTGAAAGCGGACTCGGCATGGATCAGTGCCCGGATGAGAGCAGGCTCGACCTGATAAGCCTTGGCTGCCGCCTGTATGGTGCTGGCGTAGTCATAGAGGAAGAGGCCTGTCGTGCGCCAGTTGACCTTGGACGCCGGATCGCAGGCATAGCAGTCGTTGAACAGCAGCAGTTCGTAGTGACCCTGCTCCGGCATCATGTCGGAATAGCGTATGACCCCGTTCTTTTGTACCGACTTGTAGACCTGGATCTGACGGCTTGCAGGCTTAGCGGGTTCAGGGGAGGGGAGCGGCGCCGTGGTGAGCGCCACGGTACGCGGCGTGGGAACCGGGGAGGAGACAGCCGTCTCCGGGGTCAGGATCACCACCTCTGCCGGCGGCGGTATCTGAGCCGGGGCTGCGTGGGAAAACAGCGGCATCATGCCCAGCAACATCCATGCTTTCAACGGCTTGCTCCTTAAGCCTCGTTAGCCACGTTGAGTAAAGCATTCGGGATGGCGCAGAACAAGTGCCCGTGAACAGGGGAGGCTGGAAATGTGATGGCAGAGGGACGTCCCACCTGTGTGCTCACTCAGGACAAGGGGCGCGGCTCATGGCGTCAAGGGGCGGATGATCGCAACCTCGTCTTTTCCATCGAGTTATTGGCTTTTTTGTAAGTTAAAGGCGTGTTATCTTGCTGTTGCTCCACTCTGGTCTGATCTCTTCGTGGAGCCAGAGAGCGAGCAGGAGAGGGCCGGTATGGCCAGAGCGAAATGGGCATGACAAGCAGGCGAGCGATGGAGCTCAGATTCGAAGAGTACTGTGATGCGGATCTTTCCCTCATCAGAGACTATTACGAGACGACGTTTTCCCACTATGTGCCGGATTTGGCAGAACGGATTTTTGTGGTTCGTGATGCGCACTGGCTGGTGGGGGCGGTGCGCCTGCGCGATGAACAGGATTACTACCACTTGTGCGGCTTTCGTCTGCTCCCTCACTACCAGTCTCTGGGGCTGGGGTCCCGCTTGTTGCAGCATGCCTGCCGCGATCTTTCCGACAAGCCCGTGATCTGTCACGCCCTGCCGTTCGAGAAACCCTTCTACCTCAAGGCGGGATTTGACCACCTTCCCCTGCATGAACTCGACGGGCCCCTCCACTCTCTCTATCACCAGCAGCACGAACAGGGTTACCAGATCGAGCTGCTGGTGCGCCAGGCTAAGGCGCCAGTTTTCAACTGACGTCTTATTGGGGTTTGGTCAGCAGGTGGATCTTGCCTGGTGACAGCTCCAGCCCCAGCAGATTTTCCTTGAGCCAGGCCTGATTGGGATCCTTGTCATCCAGCTTGTAGACAGGCTGGGTTTCCAGCCGTTTCTCCATGCTCTGCAGCAGCATCCTCAGCATGAAACCAAACTTCTGCTCCGCCGCGGCAGGCTCCAGCTTGTAATCGATGAGCTTCATGTTGTCGAGGAAGAGCGCACTCTTGGCCTTGTCGTAGCGGGGCCTCGCCTCATAGGTCATGTTGAGGCGCGCGTCGTACTCGGTCTGATCCGGGAGCGCGATTTTCAGCTTGCCTTTGCCAAACACCCTGGCGGTATCCGGGCTCTGGCGACCAATCTGCACATCGCTCTGCTCGAGTTGCACATGGGCCTTGATGATGCCGGGCAATTCCAGCTGTTTGTCCACTTGCACCTGGGACTGCAGGTACTGATTTATCTGCTGCTCATTGATGTCATATGAGCCTTGACCTAGCATGGCCAGACTCAGCAGCATAGATTGCAGGATCATGCTAACGACCTGATAGAATGGGTGTGCCCCATAGCATACCATCCCGACCCTGTGGGGTCTGCCCGTGCCATCTGTCCAATACACCAAGGAGTCGCCTTGCTCGACGGTCTGGAATACGACATTCAGTTGCTGTTTTCCCGCTTTCTCGGCTGGTTGTTGCTGTTGTTTCACACCGTGATCGTGGCAGGGATCTCCCTGCGGGTGGTGATGAAGCGACGTCCCATCGGGGTATCCCTCGCCTGGTTGGCCCTCATCTATGCCATCCCCTTCGCCGGGGTCGGTTTCTACGTGCTGTTTGGCGAGATACGCCTCGGTCGCAAGCGGGCGGAGCGGGCCCAGGCCATGTACCGTCCTTACGCCATCTGGATCCGCCAGCTCGCGCGCCTCTTCCCCCAGCACTGCTGCGAGGTGGGCAGCAAGGCACGCCCGCTCCACGATCTGATCCAGGGGCGCTTGGCCATGCCCATGCTCTCGGGCAACCGGATGACCCTGCTGCACAAGCCCAAGAGCATCGTAGAGGAGATAGTGCGCGACATCCGGGGCTCCTCCCAATCCTGTTATCTGGAGTTCTACATCTGGCACCCCGGCGGGGATGTGGACGAGGTGTGCGAGGCGTTGATGGAGGTGGCTGCACGCGGCGTGGATTGTCGTGTCTTGCTCGACTCCATCGGCAGCAAGACCTTCTTCCGCTCCTCCTGGCCCAAAACCTTGCGTGCCGCTGGTGTCAAAGTCGTGGAAGTGTTGCCGGTCGGCGCCTGGCGCATCCCGTTTCAGCGCCAGGACTTGCGCATGCACCGCAAGCTGGTGGTGATCGATGACAAGGTTGGTTACACCGGCTCCATGAACATGGTGGATCCCCGTTTCTTCAAGCAGGATGCCGGGGTCGGCCAGTGGGTCGACATCATGATCCGGGTGCAGGGCCCCGTGGTGCCGTTGATGTGGTCCACCTTCGTCTGGGACTGGGAGATGGAGACCGGCGAGCGGCTGCTCGACAGTCTGCAACATGAGCCGGAAGCCTGGCCACAGACCAACTATCGGGCCCAGCTCATTCCCTCCGGCCCCTTCGTCGGCGGTGACTGTATCCAGCAGAGCCTGCTGCTCGCCATCTACCAGGCTCGTCACCATCTGGTGCTGACCACCCCCTATTTCGTGCCGGACGATCCGCTGGCTGCGGCCCTCTCTTCGGCGGCGGCCCGCGGCGTGCTGGTGCAACTGGTGCTGCCTGCGCGCAACGACTCCCTGATGGCGAACCACGCCAGCAACTCCTTCATGGAGGATCTGCTGGCGGCAGGAGTGGAGATATATCGCTATGATGCCGGGCTGCTGCACACCAAGAGTGTGCTGGTGGACGATGATTTCGCTCTGGTGGGCACGGTCAACCTCGACCGGCGCAGTCTCTGGCTCAATTTCGAGATCACCCTGCTCATCGACAACCCGGTGTTTGTCGCCGAGATGAACCAGCTGGTGCAGGGCTACATGCTGGAGGCGACCCCCATGTCACTGACCAGGTGGCGTGCCCGCCCCTGGTACAAAAAATTGCTTGAGAACATCTTCTACCTGTTCAGCCCCCTGCTGTGACAGCCAGAGCGTGGACCCCAAGCCGTTGTCTGGCTTGTGTTGATGCCCATCCTCCCCGTAGAGTGCGCCCATGCACCCGCCATTGAACCATTGTGGAGAAACAGAACTGATGAAGAAAAAAGTGGCCTTGGCCGTCGGAGCCGTGTTGGTGGTGGGAGGGCTTGGCGCCTGCTGGTACACGGGCAATACGTTCGACCGGATCCTGGCCGAGCAGATCGCCAGGGCGCAGCAGGAGAGCGGGATCGAAGTCACCTGGAGCCCTGAGACGGAGAGTCTGTTTACCCGCGACGGCGTACTCAAGGTGGTGGTGCCGCCCCAGACGCTGGCGAGTTTTGATCCCCAACTGGCGGGAAGCGAACCCATCGAGATGCAGTTCGCGTTCAACAGCCGCCTGCTGCCGCTCTATATCAAGAGCCACCTCCAGCTTGATACCGCACAGGGCACGCTGGCGCCCATCCTGACCACCCTGGGGATGCAGCAGTGGCAATTGGGGGCCGAATCGGCGAGCAGCCTCTGGACCATGAGCAACAGCTCCCGCTTCTGGGTGAGCGACTTCAAGGTCAAGGAGGGGCTCAACGAATTCACCTTCCTGCCCCTGAACGGCGACTATCGTGGGGATCTCGACGGCAATGGCCATCTCACCGCCCACTGGCTGGGGATGACGGTCCACGATGCCCAGAGCAAGACAGATCTGGCCTTGGCGGATCTCAAGGGCAGTGCCGACATGGCCGAGATCAGCGGCCTCTGGCTCTCTCCCCGCAGCGATGCGACCCTCACGGCCTTCTCTCTGACCCAGCCGGGGAACGTCAAGATCACGCTGGAGGGGCTGACCACGGCCACCGAGCTGGCGGGGGACGATCTTCAGACGCTCTCCACTCGCTATCAGATGAAGGTGGCGACCCTCAACATGGAGAGCGAGGAAGACCGGCTCGCGCTGACCCAGGGAAATCTGGATCTCTCCCTCAAGGGGCTGGATCTCGAGGGGTATCAGACGCTGCAGGAGGCCAGCAGCAAACGGGTGGACGAAGCGGCCATCCAGGAAGCGCTGGACAAGATGCTCCAGAGAGGGGCCATGCTGGAACTGGCGGATCTGAGTGCGCGATTGAACGGTGAGCCTGTCAGCCTGCAAGGGGAGGCCAAGCTGGCGCCCACCACCCTGGCACAGTTGATGGGCAGCGAGGAGGGGATGCAGGCACTCTCCGGTCTGCTTCATGCCCACCTTGGGGAGAAGCTGGGCCAGGCCGTTCCCCAGTTGGCCCCCATGCTGGAGCAATTCACTGCCATGGGATATCTGAAGGCGCAGGAGTCACAGCTTCAGGCCGAGCTCAAGCTCGACAAAGGGGCCGTGACCGTCAATGGTCTGCCGCTGCACCCGTGAGTGCCGCGCAATGAAAAAGGCTCCCTCGGGAGCCTTTTTTCTGGGGGCGCGCAGCCGCTTATTTGAACACGACTGTCTTGTTGCCGTAGACGAAGACCCGCTCGTTCAGCACCAGTTCCAGCGCCCGGCTCAGCACGGATTTCTCCACGTCGCGTCCGGCCTTGGCCATGTCATCGGCACTGAAGGTGTGATCGACGTGGATCACGTCCTGCTCGACGATGGGGCCTTCATCCAGATCGTCGGTGACGAAGTGGGCGGTAGCACCAATCAGCTTGACCCCGCGGTCGAAGGCCTGACGATAGGGGCGGGCGCCGATGAAGGCAGGCAGGAAGGAGTGGTGGATATTGATGATCTTGCGCGGATAGGCTTCGACGAAGCTTGGGGTCAGCACACGCATGTATTTGGCCAGGATGACGTAATCCGGCTGGTAGCCATCGATGAGCGTGCGCACTTGCTCCTCATGCTCGGTGCGGCTCAGATCCTCGTGGCTCACGCAGTGGAAGGGGATGTCGAACTTGCCGGTCAGCTCGGCGAGGGTGTCGTAGTTGCCGATGACCGCGACGATGTCCATGTCCAGGGCGCCGGCATAGTTTTTCATCAGGATGTCGCCGAGGCAGTGAGTCTCTTTGGTCACCAGGATGACGATGCGCTTCTTGCCCGCCTTGACGAGACGACGCTGGGCGCCGGCAGGCAGTGCATCATCGAGGTCGGCCAGCAGGGTCTCGTCGTTGAAGCGCCCTTCCAGCTCGGTGCGCATGAAGAAGCGGCCGTTTTCGTGATCCACGAACTCGTCGTTCTTGTTGATGTTGAGCTGGTGCTTGTAGCAGATGTTGGTGATCTTGGCGATGAGACCCTTGGCGTCGGGGCAATCGGTCAGCAGTATTTTCTTTTCCATCTCTGTCATGATTCCGTTTGTGATGTTGGCACCCGGTCTGCGCGGGCGCGCGCGTTTTTGCTGGCACTATGCCACAAACGAAATCAGAAAGGACAGCGCGCCGTGTATCGGGTGGTGCTCGCGCGAAAATTGCAGTGCAGCCAGCTCCCGGTTTGTCTTTGATGGGTTTTTGGCTGGCGTCCTGCGTCTTTTTTCTTTAGGCTGTCTGCGCTTATTCTCAGGGCGGGGCGAAATTCCCCACCGGCGGTATCCCGATGTGACTCGGGGAGCCCGCGAGCGCCCGACCCGGCATTCATCCGGGACGGGGTCAGCAGATCCGGTGAGATGCCGGAGCCGACGGTCATAGTCCGGATGAAAGAGGATAAGACAGATATTGCTGGCCAGACCCTGCCGGGTTGGCCGCCGCATGGCTACTTCTGTCTGCCTTTCCATGCCCTGATTCTGGTCCTTGTCTTTTTTAGGAGTCTTACCATGAATCAGTCTCTACTCAGTGAATTCGGTGATCCCATTGCTCGCGTCGAAGCCGCGCTGGCCGCCCTGCGTGCCGGTCAGGGTGTGCTGGTGGCCGATGATGAAGATCGCGAGAACGAAGGCGATCTCATCTTTGCCGCAGAAACCATGACCAACGAGCAGATGGCCATGATGATCCGCGAGTGCTCCGGCATCGTCTGCCTCTGTCTGACCGACGAGCGGGTTCGCCAGCTCGAGCTGCCGATGATGGTGGAGGCCAACTCCAGCCACTATCAGACTGCCTTCACCGTGACCATCGAAGCGGCGCAGGGGGTGACCACCGGGGTGTCCGCCGCCGATCGCATCACCACCATCCGCGCGGCCATCGCCGACGGCGCCCGGCCCTCCGATTTGCATCGACCTGGCCATGTCTTCCCGCTGCGCGCCCGTACGGGTGGGGTACTGACCCGCCGTGGTCACACCGAAGCGACCGTCGATCTGATGCAGCTCGCCGGGCTCAAACCTTACGGAGTATTGTGCGAGTTGACCAAGGAAGATGGCTCTATGGCCAGGCTGCCGGATCTGGTGGCCTTCGGTCGCCAGCACCGGATGCCGGTGCTGACCATCGAGGATCTGGTGCAATATCGTCAATTGCTGTCAGAACGTTCAGCCTGAGCCTCATACGAAATTGTAATAAGCCCGAATTTTGGTTACGCTTTGTGCCAACCTCATCCAGGGACACTCATTTTTGCTTAAAGTTTGTACGGAAAGTGTGCAACTAAAAAAAAATGAGGGTTTTAACGCATTTATCTGTGATGAGGCCTATCCAAACTATGATTTTTTTGTGCCATAATCACGCCGCTTGCTAAACGTCTGGCGAGTTAAAGGGAGCTTTTAAAAATGAAAAAAATGTTGTTGGTAGGTGTTGTTGGTCTGTCCGCTCTGCTGGGCGGTTGTGCAAACACCAGCGAACTGGAAACTTCCGTTCAGAATCTGTCTAACAAAGTTGACCAACTGGCTCAAGATGTTAGCGCTGTTCGTGCTGATCAGTCCAAGATCGCTGCTGATGTTGCAGAAGCCAAGCAAGAAGCTATGCGTGCTAACCAGCGCATCGACAACATGGCTACTTCCTACAAGAAGTAATCCATGCGAAAAAATGGCGCATTTCAATGCGCCATTTTTTTTGCCTGAAATTCGTCAAATACCCGCGTTTTTCCCGCTAATACCCGCCTGACAAGGCAATGCCGACGAATCGGCATCCCCTCATCTGATTTTCCTGTCGCTCAATAGAGCAGGCTGTAGAGCTTGCGACGATAACTCTGCGCTGCAGGGTGCGCACCCATGGTTGCCAGCACATCGAGATAGATCTTCTTGGCATCGCCAAAGGCGAGATCACGTTTGAGGATGGTGAACAACAGGGCCAATGCCTCCTCTTGTCTACCAACCTGGCTGTAGAGCACCGCCAGCTCCTGGGCGAGGGCATGGTCATCAGACTGTTCAGCGTGGCGCAGCTCCAGGGCGCGCAGCTCAGGACTGTCGCTAGCCTGCAGCGCCAGCGAGAGGCGGGAGCTCAGGGTCTGGTAATGATCATCCTGTGCCACCATGGGGATGGTCGAGAGCAGGCTCTGCGCCTCGTCAAGGAGATTGAGATCCAGCGCGGCCTGTATCAGCCAGAGTGTGATGTCGTGACGCTCGGGGGCGAGGCGATGGGCCTGGCCAAGATGGGTGTGCGCCACATCGGCTTGCCCGTTCTCCAGCGCCTGCTTTGCCTGATCGAGCAGCAGCTCCTCCTCTTTGGGGGCAAAGGCGGCGAAATACTGGCGCAATGTGGCTTCATCCTGCGGCCCTTCCAGAATGGCCTGTTCATCCGGGCGCCCCTGATGGAACAGCACCAGTGCTGGCAGTGCGCGCAAGGCAAGCTGGCTGGCCAGAGGTTGCAACTGGGGGTCGTTCATGTCGACTTTGGCCAGGGTCACCGCTGCATTGGCCGGGCCGACCAGCGCTTCCACCTGCGGGGTCATGGCCTGGCACTCCGGCATCTGGGGCGCGTGGAAATAGATGACGACCGGCTTTTTCATGGACGCATCGAGCAATTCTGCGTGGAAGTTCTGGGGAGTGATGTCGACGATCATGAGGCTGACTCTCGAAAAATGGTGTGGATCAACATGGGGTCCAGCGGGGTGGAATTCAAGCGTGCGTCCAGCAGATGGGCATCGACCCGGCGGGTCGGGGCAGCCAGGCTGAGCCATCCGCTGCCCGTGGGCCAGTCGCGGATTTCATAGTGGCGATTGTCGAGGTGATTATTAAGCTGCCATGCCTGCTCCGGAAGGAAGCTGATCTTGTCGAGTCCGGCGGCAATGCCGTCGCCATGCGCCTTGAGCACTGCTTCCTTGCGAGACCATAGTCGATAGAAGGCCGAATGTTGCTCCTCTCGGGGCTGGGTGTTCAACCATTGGTATTCGCTTGGCGCATAGAAGCGTTTGGCCAGCGGCAGTATGGGGCGGTGACGCAATCCCATCTCGATGTCCACGCCAAGGGGGCCCTCCTCACAGAGGGCGATCACCAGCCACTCTCCGCTGTGGCTGAGGTTGAACTGCCAGCGATGACTGAGCAGTGTCGGTTTGCCATGCGCACCGATGCCAAAAGTCAGGGCATCGGCCCGGCAATGGAGTCGCTCGGCCAGCAGGCGGCGCAGCAGCACCCGGCCGAGCAGGTACTCATGCTGGCGACCCGCCTGGTGGATCTCGTGCCAGTGACGGCGTTCATCCGGGGCGAGTTCGGATGCCAGCCTGATCACCAGGTCTGCATCGACGCTTGCCGTATTTAACAAATAGAGATCCGCAGATAGCATAATATTTCACTTAAAAATGGGGGTGAAATAGCGATAACAGTCCGTTTGATGCGCTCAAAACCGATGCTTTCAAGATTGTATATTGTTTGGGCATGATCACATAAATTGCGCTAAACAGAGCATTTCCTTGCAAAAATGTGAGGTCGATTGGGATTTTCGCTTGCCTCGATAGAATTCTTGGATATAGTCGGGTGCTGTTGCCTTATAAATTGCCCTTTCGGGCTGCATTTTAACAAGTTTCACTCTTTTTGCGGGGATAAAGGATTGCGCCACCTGATGCTACTGCTGGTCGCGCTCGGAATGGTGGGTTGTGCATCGGCACCCCAACCCGAGGTCGCGAGCAAGATCGAGGTTTCCATGATGGAACCCGTGATTGAACCCGAAATTTCACCAACCCCTGACGTCAACGAAATCCTGACCGTATACAAAGAGTGGCGCGGCGTTCCTTACCGGATGGGAGGCAGCAGCCAGCGAGGCATCGATTGCTCCGCCTTCGCCCGTGAAGTGTTCCGCAATGCCGTCGGCATCGAATTACCCCGTGATACCCGCTCCCAGGTCCATGAAGGCACCCGGGTTTCCAAACAGGATCTGGTCGAAGGAGACCTGGTCTTCTTCAAGATCAACCGCCGCCTCAATCACGTGGGCATCTATGTCGGCAATGGCGAATTCATTCATGCCTCCACCCGCGCCGGGGTGACACGCTCCAAGCTCGACAGCAGTTACTGGCGCAGCAAATTCTGGCAGGCACGCCGGATAGACATCTGAGTCAGGCTGGACAAACGGCTCGCAGTACGGACTGTTTTTCCAACCTCACTTGAACCGGGCCCTCAGGGCCCGGTTTTTTTATGACCCTCGTTTAGACTTTCCCTGGTCGACTCTCTATAGTGTGGCCCCCTTGATCCTCGGCAGGTCCAGCATGACACCCCAGCAGAAAACCGGATTGCACCCGCGCAATCGCCATCAGGCACCCTACGACTTCGACGCGCTCTGCCAGCGTACCCCGGCGTTGACGCCTTTCGTGTTCACCAACGAGCACGGCACCCGAACCCTGGACTTTGCCGATCCGGCCGCCGTCAAGACGCTCAACCGGGCATTGCTGGCACTGCACTATGGCATTGCGCATTGGGATCTGCCCCCCGGCTATCTCTGCCCGCCCATTCCGGGCCGGGTAGACTACCTGCATCGAGCCGCGGATCTGCTGGCCGAGAGCGCGGGATGCGTACCGACGGGCAAGCAGGTTCGAGTGCTGGATGTCGGTGTCGGGGCCAACTGCATCTATCCCTTGCTAGGCGCCCGGGAGTATGGCTGGCGCTTCGTGGGCTCAGACATCGATCCTGTGTCGGTGAAGGCGGCAACCCTGCTGGCCACCAGCAATGGATTGGGCAACCAGATCACATGCCGTCATCAGGGTAACCCCAAGCATGTCTTTCGCGGGATCCTGGGGCCGAAGGAGCACTTTGCCCTGACTCTGTGCAACCCGCCGTTTCATGCTTCTCTGGCGGAAGCGAGCAAGGGGACGGAGCGCAAGCTGCGCAACCTGGGCAAGGGCCAGGCAGTGGCCGGGGCGCCCGTGCTCAATTTCGGCGGTCAGAAGGCTGAGCTCTGGTGCGAGGGGGGCGAGGCGGCGTTTCTGGCGGCCATGATAGAGCAGAGCAAGGAGTTTGCCAGCCAATGCCTCTGGTTCAGCTCGCTGGTGTCGAAAAAGGAAAATCTGCCTGCCGCACGAAAGGCGCTGGCTCGGGTGGGGGCGCGGGAGGTTCGCGTGCTCGACATGGCGCAAGGCAACAAGGTGAGCCGGATCCTCGCCTGGAGTTTCCTGGACGATGAGCAGCGCAAGAGCTGGTGGACCGCCCAGGGGAGATGATCGAGGATGGGGCTCAGTGGCGACACGGGCCCCGTCTCTTTTTCAGCTCAGATGTTGATTCGTTTGCAGCCTTACATTCAATCGTTTTCCTGCCCGTTTTTGCTCGCATGTTAGTGACCACTTTCGCACCTGGTACAGGTGTACGCCGAGATTTTTTTGTACTTGCTGATGAAACTTTCATAAAATAGGACTGGTTAGACCTCTTTACAGGCTTTGAATCGAATAGGGATCGGTAAATGAAAGTTGTCGATTTTCTGAAGCACAAGCGCGAAATTCTGGCGCAACACCCCTTTGAGCTCAAGGATTGGCTCTCTCCGGCGATCCGCGACTACTGGCGTGAGTTTCAGCAAAAGGCACACCTTCACCCCTTGCTGGGAAGAGTGCTGGATCTGCAGGGGGAGTCCCAGGATGCCCGCCAGCAAGAGGCTGCCAGAGTCACCCAGGTGGCCAATGGCCAGCCTGCCCTGGCGCAGGATCCCGTGGTGGAGCTCGAAGGCGAAGCGGCGGCACTCTATGCCGAGTTGCAGACCCGCATCGGTGAAGAGACCCATGTGGGCGAGTGGCTGCAGGTCACCCAGGCGTTGATCAACCAGTTCGCGACCGTGACCGGCGATCATCAGTGGATCCACACCGATCCCGAGCGTGCGGCGGCCGAGTCTCCTTTCAAGACCACCATTGCCCACGGCTTCCTGACTCTGGCCCTGCTGCCCCAGTTGACCGGTTCGGTGGACGAGAGCACGCCGGAGTTCCCGACCGCTCGCATGGTGGTGAATTTCGGCCTGGAGCAGGTCCGCTTCCCTTACCCCATCAAGGTGGACAGCAATATCCGCGCCCGTACCAAGCTGTCGCGTGTCACGCCCATCAAGGGGGGCATCGAGCTCCTCAAGGAGATCAAGATAGAGATCGAGGGGATCCGCCGCCCTGGCTGCGTCATTGAGTCGGTCACCCGGATCTATTTTTGACGCGCTCGTCTTGCGTCCATGAACACAGGCCCACTTCGGTGGGCCTGTGTCGTTTCTGGCGGGTCAGAAACTCGCTCCCAGGGTGATGAGGTGACGCCACTCCTTCTCGCTCACATCCCTGTGCAGGCCGTGGTAGTCGAGCCAGGCATCGTCCCAATCCAGTTCGCTTGACCAGGAGAGGCGCAGGTGATCGTTGAAATAGTACCTGAGGCCCAGGCTGCCGCTGACGGACTGCTTTCTGGTCAGGTAGGGGGAGGGTTGATCGACGAATTTTTCATAACTGCCCTTGCCAAACAGCTCGAATTTTTCTTCCCAGAGGGTCCAGGGCTGCCGGTAGTCCCACCCCAGGCTGACGAAGGGGTAATTGATGATTCTGTCGTCAAACAGGTCGGAGTTGCTCCACACCTCTGGCCTGAAATAGGCACGTTCCAGACCGAGCTGGGTAATGAGCTCCAGCCGGCGTTGCCTGTCATTCCAGAAGCGGTAGCCGGGGCCGGAAGCATAGTCAATCTCCAGATAACCGGCATCGATCATGTTGTAATCGATGTCGACGGAAGATCGCAGGAACCAGTGATCGTCGAAGAAGAAGTCGAGCTTGGGTTTGAGCTTGTATTCGTGGCTGTCGGTGATGTTGTTCGCCGTTTCGTAGATGTACTCGCCATCCAGGCTGTAACGCCAGTCCAGATTGGCAAACTCGGTGGAGACCTTGAGATTGACGTTGTTGGTCTTCTTGGTGTTCTCCTTGAGCTTGATGTTGAGATCCCCGTTCCCTGTCAGCAGCCAGGCATTGGCCTCGTCAGGAGAGTCCAGCAGGGGGATCCCCGTCTTGGTGAGCGGCTTGGGTTTTTCCTGCTTGTCCAGACGCCATCGTTTGATGGCGCGGCGCGGGACCGTCATGGCCTGACTGTAGGCGGGCTTGATGCGGATCTGCTCGTCCGTGATCTCCTCTATGGTCCCGCTCACTCGATCGCCGTTGTGCATCCAGAGGATGTCCGCCATCGCCGCGGAGCCAGGCAGCAGAAGCAACAGGCAAACCACATGACTGATTCTGTTCATGGTGGTCAGGCCTTCAGCCGCTCACGGGGTTGGGCAGCCCGCTCTTGCGCTCGAGCAGGGCGGTCACCCGGGCACTGTCGATGTCGGGTGCGGCGATGAACTGCTCGGCCTCGGGGGAGAGCACCAGCGGCGCCCCCTGTGCCATCTCCGCTTCGGTGCGGGAGAGGGGGGAGTGTACCTCCAGCCAGCGACGGCCGTCGGGTTCCACCGCCATCTTGACCGGCTGGTTGATGACTCGGACCGGGGTGCCGACGGGAACAAGACCAAACAGGGTTTCGATGTCATCCGGGCGCAGCCGGATACAACCCGCGCTGACTCGCAGACCGACCCCGAAATCCTTGTTGGTGCCGTGGATGAGGTAGTCCTTGTTGCCATAGCCAAGACGCATGGCGAACTTGCCGAGGGGGTTGTCGGGGCCGGGGGGGACCACGGCGGGCAGATCGATCCCCTTCTGCTCCAGCCAGGACTTGCGGACCATGGGGCCGGGCACCCAGGTCGGGTTGGGATTTTTCGCGATGACGGTGGTGGTCATCTCCGGCGTCTCGCGGCCGATGTCACCGATCCCGATGGGCAGCACCATCACCTCCTGCT
>NZ_CDBK01000100.1 GCF_000819785.1 Aeromonas caviae
GGGCATGGCCGCAGAGGGTGCGGGAGGGGGGGGAGGCGGTGCTATGGTGAACGACTTGGCCGGCAATTGCAGTTGCACCTCGCGACCGAGCCGGGTTGTTCCAAAGAGGGTGGCCTCCACCTTGTACTGCCCTGCCGCCTTGAGGGCGGAGAGATCCACGCCAAAACGCGGCGCTGTCGCCACCTCGTTAAACGTCATGCTACTGCCCCCGCCGTCGACGGCCTTGCCCTGGATGACCACGGAGGCGGGATCCAGTTCATCCACATCGATGACCAGAGAGAGCTTGGCTCCCCCCTCCCCGGAGGGGGGATTCAGGGAATAGCTGACCGGCCAGGGGTAGAGCAGCACCTGCTGTGACTGGGCTCGTGAGAAGACCTCATTGCCGGTGCTGAAGAGGGCTCGGTATTTTCCCGCAGGGACGTCCAGTACCGCCTCGGCGGTCAAGATACCGTCCCCCGGCACTTCGTCCACCCCCTTGCCATCATCCATGTAGCGTCCCAGGGTCTCCTCGAACACGGGATCGCCGCTCTGGCTGGCATCGTTGAACTGCTGCAGCTTGACGGTCATGCCCAGATCGGTGAGGTAGTAACCCGCCCCAGGCGCCGCGCCATCGATCAGCAGACGGGATTGCAGTTTGACCCTCTCACCCTGATAGAGGCGGGCCGGTAGCGGCTCGCTCTCGACCTGGATGTCGGTGAGCAGGCGCACCCGATTGTCGGGGGCCACCTCTCCGATCGCCTGCCAGGGGCCGGGCATGGGGTCGCGGATGGTGATGAGATCCTGATCCTTGAGGGGCAACCAGCCCACGTCGGGCGGCTTGACCTTGCCCACATAAAGCTTGCTGCCATCGGGTCGCACCAGGATCACCGAGGGCGTCCCCGGCTTGCGCTTGATGATGAAGGTGATCTCCTTCACGCCGTAATCGATGCGAAAGCGGTTGTCGAGCAGAGGAATGTCGGAAGGCGCAAACACCTCGTTGGCCGCGGCCGGGAGGGAGGCCAGCAGCAGCAGCCCCCAAAGCGATCTCATTGCCGCCACAGGCAGGCACCTCCTTTTTTCTGTACCAGATCCAGCCTCGCTTCATGGACAGCCGCCACCTCGTCGCTGGCGCGCACCACCCTGAGCGGCGGGCGATTGCTCTCCAGACGACGAATGCCGGTATCCTGGTTGGTCTCGCTCTCGCTGGTTTCGCTCGCGAGATTGAGTTTGGTCTGGCCACCCGTCATCAGGAGGTAGACGTCCGCCAGGATCTCCGCATCGAGCAAGGCGCCGTGCAGGGTACGGTGAGAGTTGTCGATGCCGTAGCGATCGCACAACACGTCCAGGTTGTTGCGCTTGCCCGGGAAGAGATCCCGCGCCATCGCCAGGGTATCCGTGATGCCGCAGATATCCGCCGTCTTGAAGTTCAGACCGAGCTTGCTGAACTCATAGTCCATGAAGCTCACGTCAAAGGGGGCGTTGTGGGCGATGAGCTCGGCGCCGCGAATGAACTCGATGAAATCGTCCGCTATCTGGCTAAAAGAGGGCTTGTCCGCCAGGAAGGCATCCGTGATGCCGTGCACGGCGATGGCCTCGGGGTCCACCAGCCGATCCGGCTTGATGTAGACGTGGAAATGGTTGCCGGTGAGTTTGCGGTTGATCACCTCCACACAGCCGATCTCGATGATGCGGTGCCCAAGATAGACAGGGCCGCCCGCGGTGTTCATGCCGGTGGTTTCGGTATCCAGAATGATCTGGCGATTCAGTTGGGGTGTGCTCATGATCAAATCCATGTCAAACTTCGGTTTTACTCGCTAGTTTACCCCAAGCCTCTCGCTAAAACAGATTGATTGCTCATGTTGAAACAGATTGATTTATTCACGGATGGCTCCTGCTTAGGCAACCCGGGCCCCGGCGGCTATGGTGCCGTCATGGTCTATGGCAAGCATCGCAAGGAGATCTCCGCAGGTTTTCGATTGACCACCAATAACCGGATGGAGCTGATGGCAGCCATCATGGGGCTGCGGACCCTGAACGAACCCTGCCAGGTGCGGCTTACCACAGACAGCCAGTATGTGCGCCAGGGGATCACCCAATGGATCATCGGCTGGAAGAAGAAGGGCTGGATGACCGCCAACCGTCAGCCGGTCAAGAACGTCGATCTCTGGCAGGCCCTGGATGCGGAAGTGGCCCGTCACCAGATCGAATGGCTCTGGGTGAAAGGACACTCGGGCCACCCGGAAAACGAACGCTGTGACGAGCTGGCCCGTGAGGCCGCCAGCGGCAAGCAGCTTGCCGAAGACAGCGGCTACCAGCCCTGATGCCTGCTAGCCGCCCTGGCGCGCCATTCCTGGCGCGGCCATCGACTCCGGCAGCCGCCAGCGGCGACGCACCGGTGTCACGGGGAAACGCCGCTTGCGGGCGGCAATCACGTAAACAGACGCCAGGGAGCGGCAATAGTCCCGCCCCAGACTCTCCCGCCACCAGCCGATCTTGCTCTGCCTGCCCATGAAGGAGAAACCGAACCGCTCGTCGAACATCACCTCGCAGCCGAGCAATTGCAGCCAGTCGGTCACCCGTGCGGGCGTGAACATGCGGGCAGACCAGGGCAGATGCCGCCGCATGAAGGGCAGATAGTGGCCCAGCCCCACCAGGCTGAGCGGGTTGTAACCGCTGACAATGAGCCAGCCATCGTCGGTCAGCACCCGTTCTGCCTCCCGCAGCACCTGATGAGGATCCGGCGAGAAATCGAGGCAGTGAGCCAGCAGGCAGGCATCCACGCTCCCCGATCGCACCGGCAAGGCGAGCGGATCCCCCTGGATGTCCAGCAGCCGTCCGCCGGGGGCGACACCGATTTGATGACGAATGGTGGAACAGCCGCAGGAGAGTTCGGCGCTCAGGGCTCCTATCTTGAGCAAGTGATAGCCAAAGAGGTGGGGGCACCAGTTGTCGAGGCGCTCCTGAAGCTCGGCGGCCACCCAGTCCCCCATGGGCAGTGCGGACCAACTGGTCGGAAGCGCGATCTGTTGTTCGGTACGTGCCAGTTGCATAATGGGACCAACTCGGGGGCGAATGCCATCCAGTTATATAAGATCCCTTCCTTAAAGAGAACACAAGAGACCTCGACCCATGTATACCGTCATCACAGTTCCCGCCTTCAGCGACAACTACATCTGGTTGATCCGTCATGAAAATCACTGCCTGGTCGTCGATCCGGGCGAGGCCGCTCCCGTGCTGGAACGGCTGGCTGCGCTGGATCTGGTGCTGGATGCCATCCTCCTGACCCATCACCACCGCGATCACGTCGGGGGCGTATCCGAGTTGCTGCAACACTTCCCCCACGCTCGTCTCTATGGCCCCAAGCATGACCCCATGCCGGACCATCACGGCCAATGGCTCGACGACGGGGATCAGATCAACTGGCATGGCCTGAGTCTGGATGTCCTCCATGTACCCGGTCATACCCTGGGGCACATCGCCTATTACGGCCAGGGCATGCTGTTTTGTGGCGATACCCTCTTCAGCGCCGGTTGCGGCCGTCTGTTCGAAGGGACCCCGGCACAGATGCACACTTCCCTGCAACGGCTCGCGGCACTGCCCGATGAGACCCTCCTTTATTGTGCCCATGAATACACGCTCTCCAACCTGCGTTTCGCCCATGCGGTCGAGCCCGACAACCTGGCGATCCAGCGGCAGATCGGCGTGATCAGCAAACTGCGTCAGCAGGGCCTCCCGAGTCTCCCCTCCCGGCTGGGAGATGAGCGGAATTTCAATGTTTTTCTGCGCTGCGAGCAGGACTCGGTAAAATTTTCTGCTGAGAAATACGCCCTTAAATGCTTGGAAAATCCAGAGGATACCTTCGCTGTTCTGCGAGCCTGGAAGGACGTTTTTTGAACAAACCTTGATCAGGGGGGCATTGCCCCTTATGATGCGAGCTGTTTTTCCACAGATGACCTGAGCGAGATGAAGCTACGAACGGCCTTATTGGCAGCGCTGTTTCTCAGCGGCTGTCAAAACCTGAGCCATCAGGATGACCGGGCGGTAACGGCAATCGAGCCGATCAAATCCCCCCAAGTCAGCAAGAAAACGTACAAAAAACACTCTTCGCGGATGCTGTTCGGCGACGAACAGATAGAAGAGCTGGATGACACTGATAACCTGTGGGTGCGTATCAGCGATGATATGCAGCTGGACTCGCACGATAATGCCCGGGTTCGCCAACAGCGTGATTGGTTGTTGCGCAATGATAAGCATATGGCGACCATTGCCAGCCGGGCTGAGCCCTACCTGTATCTGATGGTAGAGGAAATCGAACGGCGTGAGCTGCCAATGGAGCTTATTACCATCCCCATGATCGAGAGCATGTTCGATCCCAATGCCCGCTCCCGCAGCAATGCGGTCGGTCTTTGGCAGTTCGTTCCTGCAACCGGCAAGAATTTCGGCCTGCGCCACGACAACTGGTACGACGGTCGACGCGATGTCCTTGCATCCACCAATGCCGCACTGGATTACCTGGAGTACCTGAACCGGTTCTTCGACGGTGACTGGCTGCAGACCCTGGCCGCTTACAATGCCGGTGAAGGTCGGGTGCGCAACGCCATCACCCGCAACGAACGGGCTGGTCGTCCGACCGACTACTGGTCGCTGGACCTGCCCCGCGAAACCCGGATGTATGTGCCCAAGATCCTGGCCATGGCCGACATGATCCGCAATGCGGACAAATACAATGTCACCCTGCCGGTGCTGGCCAACAAGCCGCAATTGCGAACCATCAATACCGGTGGTCAGATTGATTTGAACGTGGCCGCCCAGCTGGCTGGCGTTTCCGCCTCCCAGCTCAAGGCGCTCAATCCTGCGCTCAAGCGTGGCATGACCTCGCCGCAGGGCCCTTACAACCTGCTGGTCCCCGTCGAGTACGCCGACACCCTGGAGCTGGCCCTGGCCGATCTGCCCCAGCGTGAACGTACCCGTGGTGTGCGCTCCTATCAGGTCACCAGTGGTGATACGCTGTCACGGATCGCCCAGAATCACGGGGTGACCGTGCAACAGCTCAAGCTGGCCAACAACATGCGCGGCAACAACCTGCGCCGTGGCCAGAGCCTGATCATCCCCAATGGTGGGCGCGCAACCCAGGTTGCCCAGAGCAAGCCGCAGCAGCTCGCCAGCCGCAGTGGTGGCAAGGTGAACTATCAGGTGCGCTCCGGTGACAACTTGTGGAGCATCAGCCAGGCACACGGGGTCACCCACGCCGACCTGGCCAAGTGGAACGGCCTGAACGCCAAGTCGGCCCTCAAGCCTGGCATGAAGCTGGTGGTCTGGCCCAAGCAGGGCAAGAGCAGCAACAAGTCCATGGTCTATCAGGTGCGCCGCGGTGATTCCCTCTCCTCCATCGCAGCCCGCTTCCAGGTCGCCGTCAACGATGTGATGCGCTGGAACCAGCTCGGCAAGAGTGACTATCTCAAGCCGGGTCAGGAGTTGACTCTGTTCGTGAAGAACAACAGCTGATCGCTCGTCGCAATCCAAAAAATACCCCGCTTGATGCGGGGTATTTTTTTGTCTGCATGAACCAGCGGCTACGCCGCTCTCCCCTGAGGGATGACTCAGGGAGTGATGGCCTGGGCCGCAAAGCGCGCCAGAATGGGGTTGTGGTCAGAGGCATCGGTAGCCGGTGAACTCACCTCCACCAGATCCAGATTGCGATAGTAGAGGTGATCCAGCGGGCGGCCAAAAGCGGTGCGACGCAGATCAGGCACAGGTATGGCCTCCTGCAGACCAAGCTCACCCACCAGCTTGTTCAACCAGAACGCGCGCTTGTCGCTCCAGGTGTTGAAATCGCCACCCAGGATGACCGGCCCCTGGTGGCGATGGATCAATGCAGTCAGATCGTTGAGCTGCTCGCGGAACGTCGCCATGCCCAGTTCGAAATTGACCGCATGGAGATTCACCACCAGCACGCCGTCAGGATCCCCTTGCAAGGGATAGAGACTGACCAGACCTGACTTGGGGATGCGCAGCAGGGGTTCGGGGGAACGGACGCCACAGACAAACGCCTGCGGCGTTTTCGCCACCGTCATCACGCCAAAGGAGACACCTCCCTGGGTGAAGGCCTGCAACTGCTGCCACTGGAAATCGCCTCTCTTCAGCCAGTCCAGCATCTCGGGCCGGGTCGCCGACTCTTGCAGCAGCACCAGATCCTGGGACTTGGCATACTCATCCAGCCCTTCCCGCCAGTTCTTGCGTTGTCCCTTGTAGAGGTTCCAGACGGTGATGCCAAACTCCCTCGGCAAGGCCGTGGAGGCGAGCGCCACCAGAGGCGGTCTGTCACAGCTTGCGCCAGGTATGATACCTGCCGCAGTCACCAGATGATCTTGATCCGGTACCTCGAAGCAACCGACCAGCCCCAACGTCAGCAGGGACGTTCCCAGAATCCGATAACTATTTTTCATTGGCTAACAATCACCTGCCTCTGCAAGACGACATGGCCCTCACACAGGCCACGGTCGCCGACTAGTCTCATTATTCGTGTCCGGCCCGACTCATCCAGAAGGAATTCAACGATGGCGAGACAGCACCAGTACCGCGTGACATTTTACGATCAACAGGGAACCTGTCATCAAGTGGAGCTTTCCACCGTCTATCAAATCAGGCGGGATCCCCAATGTGATCTCTGTCTGTTCGACACCCGGCAGTGCGTGGGGTCGGAAGAGATGCTGGAGCGCATGATACGGCAAAAAACCGGGCTTGAGCAGGAAATATCCATCATCAATGCCCGGCTCATCTGAGCAGACTCAGACCGGGACGGGGCGGGATTTGCCCTGATCGTCGATGGCCACATAGGTGAAGACGCCCTCGGTCACGCAGTACCGCTGGGCTTCGTTCTCCCGCAATACCGGCTTGACCCAGACCTCCAGCTTGAGTCGCATGGAGCTGCGACCAATCTTGAGGCAGCGACCGTAACAGCACACCACGTCACCCACCTTGACCGGGCTGTGGAAGGTCATCCCCTCCACCGAGACGGTACAGATGCGCCCTTTTGCCAGCTCCTTGGCCATGATGCCCCCACCTATATCCATCTGGGACATGATCCACCCACCGAAGATATCGCCATTGGGGTTGGTATCGGCTGGCATTGCCAGGGTTCTCAGCAACAGCTCCCCATCGGGGTGGCGCTTGGTCTCTTCCATCATTACCGCTCTCTTTATCATGGATGGCGGCATGATAGGGGGCGATCCCCCCCTTGGCAAACCTCAATTGTCCCGGAGCGCGCGCCATATCTGGTTTGCACGCCAGATGACCGACTCCGGGGCCCGGATGGCGACGACCCGTTCAACCCTTCAAGGCCGCCCCGTCCGCAAACCAGTGGGCCGGATCCGGCCAGCGATAGACGAAACCAAGCTGCTGGCAGATGCGCTGACCTTCGATGGGAGCAAACTCCCCCGCCGGCTCAACGAACTGCGGCGGCACCAGTCCGAGCAGGCGGCTCGCGAAGGGGTAGAGCTGCTCCCGGCGCGGGTGAACGGGGGCACTCAGATTGTAGGCATCCCCATCCTGCCCCCGGGCCAGCATCAGCTCACAGGCGGCCACCACGTCGTCCAGATGCACCAGGTTCACAGCCTGGCCTCCCCCGGCCAGCGTCTTGCCCGCCAGAAAACGGCCAGGGTGACGGTCAGGACCATAGAGTCCGGCCGGGCGCAAGATCATGGCGCAGTCAACATGCCCTTCCAGTACGGCAAGCTCGGCCGCCCGCATCCGCGTCCCTCTGTCATGAGCTGGAGCGGGCGTATCATCCTCCCCCTGTCCGGCCCCCCAGACCGAAGTAGCGCTGATAAACAGAACCCTCTGAACACCCGCCTCCCTCGCCTGTCGACACAGGCTGGCCACGGACGCCGGGTAATCACCGGTCTTGCTGGGGGGCACACAGATCACCAGGTCATGACAGCGAAAAGGCAGTGATCCCATGTCAGGGGTAAGCAACAGCGGCCAGGCGGCAATACCCTCCCCCCGCAGCCGTTCAGCCTTTTCGGCCGTACTGACCGTCACCGCGACAGATTGCCCCTGCTCTTGCAATGCCCTGGCCAGGGGCAACCCCAGCCAGCCGGCGCCCACGATACCCGTCTGATACTCAAATTCGTTCGTCATACCCGGATCCTGACAAAAAAAAACGGCCATCCAATGATGACCGTCGAAAGTAACGAAGGAAATAGCCGGATTAACCGGTTACCTCCCACAGCGGGAAAATCGGGAGCGCACGCTCCTAATTCGTGGGCCTATCCTAGTGGCAGCGCGGTCAAAAAGCTTTGAAGCGGATCACAGTTGAAAAGGATTTCTGAAAGCGCTTTCACTGTTTTGCAAAAAAGTCGACCCGCACGGGGCCAACTTCATGACTCAGGCCACAGATTCCCGCCGTACCAGTTCGGCTTCGAATTTGAGCGCCAGCCCCTCTACCGGCTTGTGATCCAGCAGCCTCAGGGCCAGCTCAGCGGCACGCTCTCCCATCTCCTCGATGGGGTAACGTACCGTGGTGAGCTTGGGATAGATGTATCGGGCATAGGGGATGTCATCAAAACCGACCACAGAGACCTGCTGGGGTATTTTGTAACCCCGCTCCAGCAGACAGGAGATGGCCCCCGCCACCATGGCATCGTTGAAACCCAGCACAGCGCTGAACTCGACGCCGCGCGCCAGCAGCTCGCTCATGGCCACATAGCCACCTTTTTCATCGGCATAGGCACGGCCGATGAGGGCAGGATCCAGCTCGATACCTGCCCGTTGCAGGGCGAAGCGATAGCCGGCCATCCGCTGCTGACCATCCACAAACTCCTCGTCATCGGAGGTGACGAAGGCAATTTTGCGATGTCCCGCGTCCAGCAGATGCTGGCAAGCCGTGGTGATGCCGGCCTGGTTGTCCAGCCAGACGCAGCGATCCTCGCAGCCTGGCACCTGACGGTTGATGAAGACGATGGGGGTCGTGCCCGACGCCAGCTCGCTGAGCTCTTCGTCAGGCAGCGCCTTGCTGTGCAGGATCAGGGCATCGCACTGGCGCTGCAGCAGCGCCTGGATGGCGTGCCGCTCACGGGTCGCGTCGTGGTTTCCGGACACCACGATGGTGAACTTGTTCGCCTTGTCGACCATGCTTTCGATGCCGCGCATCATCTGGGCGAAGAAGGGGCCGCCACACAGATCCCCCACCAGCACACCGATACAGTTGGAGCGTTTGCTCACCAGGGCCTGGGCGAAGCTGTTTGGACGAAAGCTGAGTTCCTTCATGGCCGCGAGGACAGCCTCGCGCTTCTCGGGCGCCACCTGCGCCGTGTTGTTGATCACTCGAGACACTGTCGAAATGGAGACATTCGCCAGCTGAGACACATCTTTGATCGTTGCCACTCTCGATTCCTTTGTTGGAAAAGCCTGTCAGTGATGATCGGGCATTGTATCGAACCTGACAGACCAAGACGCGGCGCCCGATCACCTGGCAGGTTTCCTTTTGTAACAAAGCTTAAGGGATGATAACCATTCTGGGGCAAGAATGGGAGGCAGCCGCGACAACGACTGCCCCCGAACTCAATAGGCGTGATTCAGCTCGCGTTCCGACATGAAACGCAAGGGCTGCTGCAGCTTGTGTTGATAGATGAGATCGAAAGAGAGCACGTTCTGGACATAGTTGCGCGTCTCCCGATAGGGGATGCTCTCCACCCAGACATCCATCGGCTTGTTGTCGCTCTGCTCGCGCCAGCGCTTGACCCGGCCAGGACCCGCATTGTAGGCCGCCGCCGCCAGGATCCGGTTGCCGTCATACACATCCAGCAGGCGCTTGAGGTAGGCGCTGCCAAGACGAATGTTCATGGCCGGGTCGAACAGTTGCTGCTCGTTGCGATAGGGCACCCCAAGCTTGCCGGCCGTCTCTTTCGCGGTGGCAGGCATCAGCTGCATCAACCCCCGCGCCCCGACCGGTGACTGGGCCAGGGGATAGAGTGCGCTCTCCTGACGGGAGATGGCGTAGAGCAGACTGGTGTTCATGGTGCGCTCTTGTGCCATCTGGGAGAAGGTGCGCTTGAGGGGCAGCGGGAAGCGCAGGTCCAGCGCATCCCAGGCCTCGGCACGGATGCTGGAGAGGATCGCCAGCTCGTGCCAGCCCTGGTTGAGGGCGATGTGGCCAAACTCCAGGCGCTGGGCCACGCTGTTGCGATCCATGTTGTGGATCCACTCAGAGCGGGCCGCCGTGATCTCCTTCATCGCCAGCAGTTCACGCACCCGCAGCAGGAAGGGCCAGCGGCGGCTGGCACTTTGCCAGTCCGGCACCTTGTGCGCCACGCTCTGGTTCTTCATGCGATAGGGCACACCGGTGCGCTGGGCCGCCATGAAGCCGTAGAAGCCGCGCAGGTTTGCAGTCTCGAGATAGAGGTCCCGCGCCGGTTTCTGCCGCCCCTGTTTCTCCAGCGAACGCGCCATCCAGTAACGCCAGCGATCCTCTTTTTGCAGCCCCATGGGCATCCGCTTGACCCAGCCTTCGAGGCCGCGCCAATCCTGCTCCCAGATGGCAAGACGGGCCCGCAGCTCCACCAGCTCCGGATCCTTGAGCCGCACCAGAGCCGTATCCAGCCAGGCGCGCTGGTCAGAAGATCGGTCCAGCAACAGGCGGCGGGCGGCCGCCTTCTCCACCCTACTCACCTCGGCATGGTTCAGGCCGAAGCGACGGGTCATCTCCCCCAGCTGGCGCAGAACCGCGTCGGGCTCCTGATTGGCGTAGCGGGCCAGCCCCAGGGAGAGCAGATGCCGCGACGGGGGCGCCGCCGTGAAGTTGGCCGGATTCATCGCCCGCACGGGTTGGTCATACAGGGCGATCATCTGATCGCCATACCCCTTCATGCCGCTGCCGAGCTGGGCACCGAGGTGGCGAATGAGGTTGGGGTTCTGGGCCTCGAAAGCCAGGTTCATGCGCTCCCAGATCTTCTCCTGAGTACGCAGACCCGCTTGCTGCCAGAGCTGGAACAGGGGATCGCAGGCATCGGGCCTGGATTGACCGCTCAACCAGAGCTTGCCTGCCTCCTGCAGGGCTTCACTCTGGTGCCCCGTGTAGTAGCGGGCCTGATAGTGCTGACAGAGCAGATCGGTGGAGCTTGGCTTGGCCGGATAGAAACGCAGGAACTGGGACCACTGCTGGCTCTGGGCAAGATAGGTGAGATAGCTGCGCTCGAGTCGGTTGGACTGGGGGGTGTCCCCGTGCTGGCGGATGAAGCGGGTCACATCGTTGTAGTCTGCCGCCCCGGGACGGAACGCAAGCTGGTAGTAATCCAGATAGGGCAGCAGCGGATAGTGGATCAGGCGTGCCCGAAGCTGGCTGAATTTGACCTGATCATTGGCACGCACGGCCTCATGGGCCTGGCGATAGAGAGACTGCTCCATGGTCTGCGCGAAGGCAGGAGCCAACAGCCCCGGCATCCAGAGCGCAGACAAGATGATTCCCTGCACGACTTTCACGAATGGCATTCTCCCCTTGAAGGCATAACCACCGCCAAAGTGCGGTGGTGACATACCTTCATTCTACCCGCTAAGCACGGGGGCTACGCCACACTATTTTTATCGGTGCAGACGGGGCGATCACCGCGTACCTGGCGGCTGACATAGCGTTCAAGGTAGGGAACAGGGAGCGGCTTGGAGGCGAGGTATCCCTGGAAGAAATGGCAGCCCTGTGCCTGCAGAAACTCCAGTTGCTGGCGGGACTCCACCCCCTCAGCCGTCACGTTGAACCCCATGTGGCGGGCCATGGCGATCACGGCCTCGACGATGGCCATGTTGTCACCATCCTTGGGAATGTCCTGGATGAAAGAGCGGTCGATCTTGAGCTCGTCCGCCGGCAGCCGCTTGAGGTAGCTCAGGGAAGAGTACCCCGCCCCGAAGTCGTCGATGGCAAAGCTGATGCCCAGGGTCTTGAGTTCTGCCATCTTGCTGATGGTGTCTTCCGCATGACCCAGCACCACCGACTCGGTGATCTCCAGGTTGAGGCAGGCGGGATCCATGCCGGTGGCCGCCAGCACGTCGTGAATGCGATCGACAAAGTCGGGAGCATGGAACTGTTTGGCGCTCACGTTGACCGATAGCTGGGGGACGTGGATCCCGCTCTCCTCCCAGGAGACGTACTGGGTACAGGCTTCGTGCAATACCCAGTTGCCGATGTCGACAATGAGATCCGTCTCCTCGGCAATGGGGATGAACTCGGCGGGCGACACCAGAGCACGCCCGGGGGGTTGCCAGCGGATCAGCGCCTCGACACCGATGATCTCCCCCCCCGCCACCATGTGCTGGGGCTGGTAGTGGAGAGTCAGTTCCCCATTGTCGAGGGCACTGCGCAGCTCGTTGTGAATGTGCAGACGCCGGTCGGCCTGCAACTGCATGGAGGCATCAAAGAAGCGCCGGGTCTTGCGGCCCGCCGATTTCGCCTGATACATGGCGGTGTCAGCCTGCTTGAGCAGATCCCCCGCCTCCTGCTCCCGACCGGGGAAGAGGGTGATACCGACACTGGCGCCGATGTGCAGCACCTGGCCTCTGAAATCATAGGGGGCGGCGATCTCCCCGATGAGCCGCTCCGCGATGAGGTCGGCCTGCATCTCCGCCTGGGGCGGGCTGATGGAGAGCGCTGGCAGCAACAACACGAACTCGTCACCGCCGAGACGGGCCAGACAATCCCCCTGGCGCACCAGCCGCTTGAGACGGCTGGCCACCTCCTTGAGCAGCCAGTCGCCGGTGGCGTGACCCAGGGAATCATTGATGGTCTTGAAGTGGTCGAGATCGATGAACAGCAGGGCCCCGATGAGGTGACTGCGATTTGCATCGGTGAACGCCTGGGTCAGGGTTTCGTGCAGCTGACGACGATTGGGCAGGCCGGTCAGCTCGTCATAGAAAGCGAGATCCTGAATGCGGCGCTCCGCCGCCTTGCGCTCGGAAATATCCTCGAAGAAGATGACATAGTGGCTGATCCCCCCCTTCTCATCCTGCACCGGCGTGACGATCTCCCACTGGGGATAGGCGTGACCGTCGGCGTGCAGGCGCAGGGTTTCCCCCTGCCAGCGATCCAGGGCATTGAGCTCGTAACCCAGCCCTCCCAGCCCCGACCAGAGATCGTTGCCAAGGTGCAGACCAATCACCCCCTGGTTGTCAAAGCCGGTGATCTGGCTGAAGGCGTAATTGACCCGCAGGATCTTGAACTCGGGATCCGTGATGATGATCCCTTCGTGAGATTCAAAGGCCACCGCAGACAGCCGCATCAGGGCGTCGCTCTGCAGGCGCTCCAGCTCGGCCACCATGCGCACCGAGAAGATGGTCAGGACGGAGTCCAGATCCGTGGTCCGGGTCTGGCTCGGGAACAACAGGGCGAGATGGCCCAGGATCTGACCGTTGCGATCGAGCAGCGGCTGGGCGTAATAGTGCTGGCCCGGGGGCAGATCGGGATACCCGGTCAGGGGTTCACTCACGGGGACCGCGCTGGAGGGCCCCTGGCGATAGAGCTGCTGGCAGGGCATGTCACAGAGGGCATACTCCTTGACGTCGATGCCGTGGCTCGCCAGCACTCTGAGCCTGTCGAGACCGACCCGCTCCGTCAGCCAGACGGCAGTGGCTCCCAGGATATGGGCCAGTTCGTTGACCAGGGTCTGGCAAAAATCGAGCCCCGTCTTGGCGGAAAGCGCCTGCGCCAGCTTGGCCAGCAAGGGGGCCTGCAACATGGGAAGCGGCGGTGTCACGCCTGCGGGGGAGTCGGCGCGATCCATCTCGCGATGCATCATTTCGAGGGGGGCAAGCCAGCCACAACAGAGCCCCTGTGCAGGCACATACTGGCCGTACCAGAGCGCATGGTGTACCTTGCCGTCCTCATCGCGCAGGTGACCGATGAACTGGCCAGGCTGGCCGGAATCGTGGAGTCTTGCAAGAAAATCGGCGAAACCCGCTTCATCTTCCCGCTCAAGTTGGGTGGCCCAGGGGTGGGCTCCCTCCCCTGCCCAGGGTTCACAAGAGACATGATCAGACAGGCTCCATTGCCCATGCTGCCGATCATAAAACCACATCATCTGGGTGGCTTGCTGCTTCATCTACGACTCCAACCACTACAACCACGTTATCCACCCCGACTCCTGCAGAAAAGCATATCCGTTTGCGCGCATATCTCCACCGGCGCATGGCAATGATGTTGCGATGCGATGAGGCGATGTGGGTGGAGAAAATTCGAGACTATGCGGCAAAAACCAAACATCGGGTCGACACAAGGCGCTGCCGAGGGGGGACAGAAACGATCCTATTTGCTGATATAGCCTGCCTGTTTCACTGAGCTCAAGCGGTTTTTGGCATGAAACGGGAAAAGCTCACAATTTATGGACAGCGGGATTCCCAAGGGTATTTTTCGTGACGCAGATCACATTTTGATTTGGCGACATGGGTAATCTGGAGGTGAAGACACAAGCAAGACGACCCGAAGGGGGCCATTATGAAAATCGAAATGACCAGTAAAATCATCGACATCACCCCAGCCATCCGCGAGCGCATTGAATCCCGTTTTGAAAAGCTCGAGCGTCTTCAGGTGCCTCTTATCACACCCCATGTGATCATCTCCAAAGAGCGTTTGATGTATATCGTCGAAGCCACTATCGGCATTCCCAACGGCAAACTGTTTGCGCAGGCAGAGCACGAGGATCTCTATGCCGCCATCACGGACCTGGGCCAGAAGCTGGAACGCCAGCTCAACCGTCACACGGAAAAACCCATCGCCCGTCGTGCCGCCGGCAAGGAAGTGCCCCAACCGGACGAAGCAGACGCCTGACAAGCTTCACCATTCATAAAGCAAAAGGCGGGTTATCCCGCCTTTTTGCATTCTACCGTACCGTCACCCCAGCCAGCGCAGCCTGGCATCCACCCCTTGCGCAAGCTCATCGAGCAGCGGCAACATCATCTGCGGAGCCTCCTCCCTGGGGTCAGCGCCCATAGGTCGGGCCTGCCATCGCTCACGACCCAGTGCCGAGAGGTTGTCGTACACCGCGGGATCCAGCGCGGGCGTTCGGCTCACCAGTGGCGGGGAGCGCAGCGCCAGCCAGAGTCTCACATCCGTCATGCACCCGCCCTGTTGCAGACGCTCGTTGAGGCTGGTGGCATCGCTCTCTTCCACCCCGCCTTGCAGGGACGCCCGGGGCATCAGACCGAAACGGGAGCGCCAATCCATCTCACCCGACGCAGGCTTGGGCGGGGCATCAAACCAGGGCTGCTCTTCCACTGCATCGGTCAGCAGCGCCAGATGCAGCCTGAAGTCGGCACGGTCCCCCGCACGGAGATCCTGATTGAGCCGTTGGCCCAACTGGGCCTCATCCACGAGCAAGCGGTCACGAATCGCACTGGGCAGCATGAGATAAATCTTGGAAATGAAGGTTTCATTGCTTATCGGCCATCAACCCGATCCTTTAAGCATTAAAAATCCCGGCAGAGGGGTTCACAAGCGCGACAGATCTGTTAGTATGCGCCTCGCACTTGGGGAGGGGTTCCCGAGCGGCCAAAGGGATCAGACTGTAAATCTGACGGCTCTGCCTTCGAAGGTTCGAATCCTTCTCCCTCCACCATTCAAGTGCGCACAATCAGGTCATGCCCCGTGGAGGGGTTCCCGAGCGGCCAAAGGGATCAGACTGTAAATCTGACGGCTCTGCCTTCGAAGGTTCGAATCCTTCTCCCTCCACCATCTTTCAGAGAACCCGGCCTTGTGCCGGGTTTTCGCTTTTCTGCCTTCCACAAATCCCCTTCTTCTACAAAAAAACGGGAGGCCAGGCCTCCCGTCAATATATGCACGCTCTCACCCCGAACCTGCTGGCGACAGCTGTCATCAGCAGGTCGGGCAGAGGGGGATAAACGTCTCCCCAGGCATCTGTCTTGTCATCCGCGCCCCTTACAGGGTGAAGCGATAGAAGATATCCACCGCCTGGGCCACCCCGCTCATGGCCTGCAGATAGAGCCTTGGCATCAGCTCGTAGCGCAGCTTGAATTCGGCGATGGGGCTGAACACCCCGACCCCGTACTGGAACTGCAAGCCGGGCAGCAGGTAGGCCGACAGGGTCACCTGGGTGTCATCGCCACTGCCTGCGGTATCGAGGGCCACGTCGCTCATGCCGAGGGACTCCCCGATGCTGGAGACCACGCCGCTCGCCTGGCTCACGGCCCCCGCCACCAGCAGGCCGTTGAAGCCGCCATCCTCGCCGCTGGTCTGCAATCCCTTGCCCCGCAACAGATAGGAGAGCTGTTCGGACTGCGCCATCTGCGGCTCGGAATAGACGGTGATCTTCGGCTTGGTGGCCGGCCCCGTCACCCGCACCCCGACGGTCACGTTGTCCTCGATGGTATCCGGATCCCGATAGGTCTCGATGTTGAGATAGGGCTGATCGATGGGGCCGGAGAAGAGGATCCGCCCCTCCTTGATGATGAGGTTCTGGCCATAGGCCTTGAAGCGCCCGTCCCTGAGCTCCAGTTGCCCGTTGCCCGAGAGCGGCTTGGAGGGATCCTGGCGAATGTTGAGGGCCCCTCCCACCTTGGTCTTGAGTCCCATGGCTTCGAGGCGGACGTCGTCCCCGAGCCGGATGGCGAGCCTGATCTCCATGGGCAGCGGTGCCGCCTTGGGGACCGGCGGCAGATCGTCGTAGATGACGGTGACGTCATCGGAGACCGCTACCGCGCTGTCTGGCAGGCTCTTGACCAGGATGCGCGACCAGGGGATGTCCACCTGACCGGTCACCCTGGTCTCCTCCCCGAGAGAGATGGCGATGTCAGGTGTCACCCTGACCCGGCCCATGCCCGGGTACTGGGCCTCCAGCTCCTTGCCCTGAATGGTGAGGCTGCCGGTCACGGGCTGCTGGGCCCAGCTCAGCCAGCCCCCCAGCACCAGGGGGCCTTTGCCCACCATCATGGAGCCGTCGAGTTCGGCCCGGTTGCCTTCTATCTTGAGGCGGGTCACCAGCTTGGAGAGGGTCACCATGTCGGAGTGGGTCTGAACCTCCCCCTCCTTCAGGTTCAGCTCGCCATACAGCAGGGGGGCAGCCAGGGTACCGTCGAAGCGGGCATCCGCCGAGATGACCCCTTGCAGGGAGCGCACTTCGGGAATGAGGGGCGCAAAGGTCGCCAGCTTCAGATCGTCAAACCTGAGTTGACCGCCGAGGTTGCCGCGGCCAGCGGGATCCCGGATCAGCAGATCGGTGTCGATGTTGCCTATCTGCTCGGAGGCGAAATCGACCCGGATGGCGGCCTGCTGGCGCTCGAAATCGATCCCGAGCTCGAGGCGCTGGTAGTCGGTCTTGAGTTCGTCGGCGACGAAGGTCCCAGGCGTGGTACGCACGGTGGCATGCAGGGTCGGCTGGTTGCCGCGCCAGCTGGCGCGCCCGTCGGCCGACAGCACCGCCTGCCAGCGGAAATTGTCCGGCAACCAGGGGCGCAGCCGCTTGAGATCAAATTCGTTCAGGGCAAATTCCAGATTGCCCTGGGACTGGGCTATCCGGCTCCCCTTGACGCAGAGACTGGCCTTCTGGGACGCGAGGCAGAGATCCCCCATGGTCAACTGCTGTTTCGGCAGATCCAGGTCCAGAGACCAGGGGGCGGCCAGCGACCAGCGCTTGAGGGGGGTCTTGAGCTTCAGCTCGGCAAGGGCGCCACGCCAGTGGTCACCGCGCAGGCTGCCATTCAGGCTGAGGTCTGCCGCCAGGGGATCCCCCTTCATGGTCAAGGTGAGCCCGTGGCGCTCGAGATCGCCGCTCAGGTTCAGGGCGATTTGCGAGAGCTTGGTCTCCCCCTGCGCCAGGCTCGCCACCGTCACCCCCACCTCACCGGCGGGCTTCTCACCGACCAGGGCGTTGGCCTTGATGACGGTCTCCTTGAGGACGGTGCCCGCGTAGGCGAGTCGGCCCGACACCAGATCGGCATTCACGCGCGGCGCCTGCTGGTTGCCGGTGACGCGCACCTGGCCCTTGATGTCCCCTCCCAGACCCGGGTAGATACCCCCAAGCTTGGGCGCATCCAGATCCGCATCCAGCTTCCAGGCCTGGGTCGTGAGCGAGCCTTTGGCCTGCAGCCGGTTGGGGCCGCTTTGCAGCGCCAGGGCCGGGATGGTCCACTCCATCTTGTCGTTGCCACTGAGCCTGCCCTGCAAGGCCAGAGGATACTGGTTGAGCTTGCCATCCACCTTGAGCTCGGGCAGGGCCAGCTGCCAGTGGCCCGCCTCATCCAGATCGAAACGGCTGGTGATCTTGCCCGCCAGTGCCCCCTTGATCTCGGGCACCAGCTCCGCCGGGTTGATCCCCTTGAATTCGGTCGTCCCCTGCCACTGGACCCCCTTGCTCCAGGCCAGCTTGCCGTCGAGCTTGAGCTCCCCCTTGAGGGCCCCCAGCAGCAGCTCGATACGGCTCAGCTGGTTGAGATCCCCCTTGCCCGAGAGGGCCACCTTGAAGGGGGGCACATCGGTCCCCTTGCCGGCGGTGTTGAGCGCAAACTGGTAACCGGAGAGCTTGCCCTTGGCGCTCAGGGTACCCTTGTCCAGCCGATAGCTGGGCTCATCCTTGGCAGGCTTGTGTAGGGGCCAGGAGAGGCTCTTCCAGTCCAGCGCCAGATCGAAGGGCAGATCCGGGTCGAGGGCCGCAAGGGATCCTTTGAGATTGGCGCCCACCGGCCCCTTGGCCTTGAGTGCCAGCCCAAGCTTGCCCACAGAACCGTCCAGGACGAGATTGACCTGCTCCCCCTTGAGCTCCCCGTCCAGCAGCCCTTGACGCGCCTTGGCATCCAGAGTCAGGGCGAGGGGGTAATCCTCGTGCAGGCGCACCTGACCACTCAAGGTCAGATCCGCCATGGCATGGCGCAAGGAGAGCTCCCGGATGTCGATGCGCTCCTCCTCGGCGGTGGCCGACAGCAAGAGGTTGTCTAGCCCCTCCACCAGCTCACCTTGCTGATAACGGAACGCCGTGGCTTTCAGCCCCTCCAGCTGGATGGGGAAAGGCAGTCGCACCGCCGGCAGCACCATGGGCTCGGGCTTGCTTGCGGCCTGCGTCTTGTCACCGGGGGCAGCCTTGCGCTCGCCGGCCGCCAGGGTGGCGCTTTTCTCATCCGCCGGTTTGGCGCCCTTGTCACTGGCCGCCTCCACCGGGGAGGGTGCCACCACCACGTTCAGGCCATCGAGCACGGGGCCGCGCACGATGAGCCCGGCGCGATCCAGGGCGGCGCCAATGTCCAGATCCTTGAGGGTGATCGTCACGCCGGGCACAGCCACATCGAGATCGGCAACCTTGAGGCTGTCGACCTGGATTTTGAGCGTCAACGGATGCCAGACGAAGGGCTCCGACGGCTCTTCCGGCACCGGCTCGGACTCCGCCACCCGGACCACGGGGCGAGTCACCGCCAGAGACTTGATCCAGAGCTTGCCCTGCAGGAGCTTGCCCAGATCCCAGTCCAGCACGGCCCGCTCCACGGTGACATCCACCAGCTCGTCCTGCCAGCCAACCCCTTCGAAGGTCCAGCCATACCCGAGTTGCCCCGCCACCAGCTCCCCCTTGAGGGAGGGCAGCGCGGCTCTGGCCTGTTGCCACAGCCACTTGTTGCCCTGATGGGTGAAGCCCAACAGGCTGACGCCGATGAGCAGTAGGAAGAAGAGGCCCATGAGCCACAAGAAAATGCGTTTTACCCAGATCACGATGCAGACCCCTGCAAGGAAAGCAGCCGCAGCGGCCAGAAAAGAGAAAGAAGAGGATATGCGCCTGGTTGCCGGGTCATAGTTCCGGCCCCAACGCGAAGTGCAGCCGCAGCGGCTTGTCCTCCTCGGAGATGCCCACCGCCAGATCGAGCCTGACCTGACCGATGGGGGTGACCCAGCGCACCCCGACCCCGGTGCCTATCTTCCAGGCCTCGCTGTAGTCGACGGTGGCGGTCCCGGCGTCCACGAACAGGGCGCCGAGCCACTTCTCGCTGAAGCGGTAGTTGTACTCCAGGCTGCCGACGCTGGCGTAGCGCCCGCCGGTCAGCTTGCCATCGTCCCCCCGTGGCGAAATGGTCTCGTAACCGTAGCCCCGGACCGTCTGATCGCCGCCGGTGAAGAAGCGCAGGGAGGGGGGGACCAGGGAGAAATCATCCCCGACGATGGCCCCCTGTTCGGCCCGCATCAGGAAACGGTGATCTTCGCCCAGGGTGCGCAGCCACTTGCTGCGCCCCCACACCCGCATGAAGCTGATGTCGGACCCCCAGTAGGGGCTCGAGAACTCCATCGTCAGTTGCTGGCGATCCCCCCAATCCGGCACCAGACCGCCGCGCACCCGCAGCCGTGACCAGGAGACGCCGGGGATCAGCAGCAGGCTGTTCCCCTCGTCCTGACCCTGGACGTAGCGCTCGTTCTCCAGGCGCACAAAGACGTCTCTGTCCCAGCTCTCCGGTCGGCGTGTCCAGCGGTGCACCCCGAAGGTGGCCAGATCGGAGCGGGTGTCGTTGTTGTCGGTGTATTGATAGCCCGCCTGCAGGGAGTAGTAATCCCGCAGCGGGTTGCCCACCGGGATCTGGTAGTCGAAGCTGAGCTCCGCTTCCGGCGCCGAGATCTTGGCGGTGCTGGAGAGGCGGTGACCATAGCGGTTCACCCAGGGTTTCTCCCAGGTGGCACTCAGGCGCGGCCCCACGTCCGTGGCATAACCGATACCGGTCTCAATCTCGTGATCGACCCGGTTGGAGAGGGTCACCTGCACCGGCACCCGGTTGCCCTCGGCCTGGCTGATCAGGGGTTTGATGTCCACCTGCTTGAACAGCTTGGTGGAGGAGACATCCTGGGACATCTCCGCCAGACGGATCGCCAGATAGGGATCACCGCTCTTGATGTTGATGAGCGGGCGAATAAGGTGCAGTGCCTCCGGCGTCGCGTCATAGCGGATCTCGCCGAAATGGTAGCGCGGGCCAGAGCGAAACAGGATGTAGATCTCCGCCTTGCCCTGTTCCGGGAAAACCTTGACCTGGCTCTTGCTGATCTTGGCGTCAAAATAGCCGCGGGCCAGCCCCAGACTGCCGAGATCCGCCTTGATGGATTCATATTTGCCGTGGTTGAGGGGATCTCCCTCCTTGAGGGGCAGCTTGTCCAGCAGCTCGCTGTACACCTCGTCGCTCCCCGCATCCCCTTCCAGCAGGATGTCGAGGCGCGAGATGATCACGGGTTCCCCCCGCTCAATCTCGATCACCACCTTGGCGGGCGTCTTCTTGTCGCGGTTCAGGGTGATCTTGGGCTGGTAGTAGCCATAGACCTGCAGCGCCTTCTGTACGCTCTCGGTGATCTTGGCGCGGGCGGGGCGGTACTGGCGTTCCTGGTAGACGGGCAGGGCGTTGAGGTAAGCCTCGACGTTGTCTTTCTGCTCTCCCCTGACCCCCTTGATCTGGTAGGTCAACTTGGCCGCCATGGCGGGCATCGCCATTAGCCAGAGAGCAAGGGCGAGCAGCAAGAGACCGGGCCCGGGGCGACGGGATCGCCCGGATGAAGTGCTCCCGGTGAGAAAAGTAGGATAGCATCCTGTCAAACGTCAGTTTCCCCGAATAACATGATTTAAAGATTGTGTTATTTAGTACGATACCGAGACTCATCCCGGGCGAGTGCCGCTCATCCTAGCATAATCGCGACGGCGAAATCCCACGCTCGGGGCCCCTTTGCGTGCCGCTCTGCCACCCCCGGTGCGGGGATCGCTTCGGCCCAGCAAGGAGCCAGCCGGGTGTGAGGAGCCAAACTGCGCACAATCCGGGCAAGGGGCGAACAAAACGCCACCACCGACCCCGCCACGCCGGATCTCCCCTGGCGGCCTTGGGCTGGCAGCAGGGTCCGGCTCGTCGCGACAACCCTTGTCGGACACCCCGCATCCGGCGGGTTTCGTCAACCCGTCCCCCTCGACTTGCTCCGCGCCCTCTTCCCCATCCTGCCTGCTATTGAACAGGAAAATAAGTTTAAATCAATCACTTGAATAGATGGCACTAAAGCTTCGTTCAATTCAATCGATTTATCCCGCTGCCCCTGCGCTCCTGCCTGTCCCACACTGATCCCAATCATCGCAGGAGAGACCCCATGCACCTACGTAGCGAACAACTGGCTGACTACATCGCCGACCGACTCGAGTTCATCACCTTCCTGGCCTGCTGCAGCGCCCTGCTGGCCCTGCTGACCGGCATGAACGGTCAGCAGGCCCTCGCCTTCACCGCCCTCAATCTGCCCTTTGGCCTGGCCCTGCTGCTGGGCATGGCCCTGCTCGCCCCCCTGCCTGTCCACTGGCGCCTGCCCGGCATAGTCCTGCTGCTGGTTAGCGCAGCTCTGGCCACCCTGCAGATGGGGGGCAACTGGCTCAACCCCCTGGCCATCTGGAGCCTCTATGCCCTGCTGGGGCTGGAGATCCTCTGGCAATCCCGGACCAGGGTCCCCCTGGCCGCCGGCCCCCGGAGCCGGGTCTCGCGCCCGAGGGGCTGACGCGGAGGCGCAATTGCAGTAATCTTGCGCCCCCTTTCCCCTCGCCGAGGAGCATTCCGATGAAAAAAGCCTGTGCCCAGCACATCCTGGTCAAGACCGAGAAACAGTGTCTGGAGATCAAGGAGAAGCTCGCCAAGGGCGCCGACTTCAGCCAGATGGCCAAGCGTTTCTCCACCTGCCCTTCCGGCAAGCGTGGCGGCGATCTGGGAGAGTTCTCCAAGGGGGACATGGTCAAGTCCTTCGACGATGCCGTGTTCAAGGGGGAGCTGCTGACCGTGCTGGGGCCGGTGCGCACCAAGTTCGGCTTCCACCTCATCAAGGTGCTCTATCGCAACTGATCCAGGGCGACGAGGCCATCGGTTCTCTGAGCCGCACGCCCGGGATTGATGATCATTTACTAACGTTATCAGGCAATTAAGTTTATCCTTCTGGGCATAATTCCATCCTGACCCGTGGATCCCTCATATGCACAGCTCTTTGTGGTGGCCGCTGCTGACCTGGCTATTGCCCCTTTGCGGGGCCCTTGGCAGCCGTGCCCATCTCTGGCCCTGGTGGCTCGGCTTCATCCTCTGTCTCGCCAGCGCCCTCCTCAGCCTCGTGCTGCTGCTGCGCCTGCCCTGGCGTTATCGCCGCACCACCAACCTCTGGCCGGATATCTGGGGCATAACTCCCCTGCTGTTGCCCCTGCTGTTTCTCGTCCAGGCGCTGCGCTCCCCCCTCACCAACGACGTCAGCACGGATCCCTACCATCCGCCACGGCTCCAGTGGGCCGAGCAGCTCAGAAGCCCGGAGGATCTCCCGGTCTCCCCCCCGCCCCTGCAACTATTTCCAGGCAACCCCGGTCCTCTCTATACCCGGGCATCCCCGGTCGAAGTGCTCGCGGAAGCCGAGGAACTGATGACGGAGCTCGGCTGGCGGGTGCGCCCGAGCCCGAGCGGCCTCGACGCCGTGGTCACCACCGGCTGGTTCGGGTTTCAGGATGACGTGGCCCTGCGGGTCTTTGCCGGGCCCAAAGAGACCCGTATCGACATGCGCTCCGCCTCGCGCCAGGGGCGCAGCGATCTGGGGGTCAACCGGGCACGGATCATCGATTTCCTGAATCGGTTGAACGAGCGTCTGGGGGGGGCCTACAAGCCCAAGATGGAGAAGCTCAAAGAGGAACAAGATGCGCATTGAGGTCAAACCGGACCGGGCCTATGCCTGGTTCATCCGCCCCTTCTTCTGGCTGCAGAAACGCAACTACGGTCAGGTGCTGATCCCGGGCAAGTGCTGGGGGCGCTCCCCCAGGCTGTTCGCCGCGGTCGCCACCCTCTACGGCGTCATCAACCGCAAGCGCTCCCCCATCGACCCCGTGCTGCGCTCCCTGGTGACGGTGCGGGTCTCCCAGCTCAACTGGTGTCGTTTCTGTGTCGACATCAACGCCATGACCCTCGTCAAGCGGGCAGGCTCCAGCGACAAGGTGGAGGCGCTGGCCCGGTGGCGCGACAGCCCCTTGTTCGACGAGCGGGAGCGGGCCGTGCTGGACTATGCCGAGGCCATGACCGGGCTGGATGGCGTGAGCGACGAGCAGGCCGCCCGCCTCAAGCCCTGGTTCGATGACGACGCCCTGGTGGAGCTCACCGGCCTCATCGCCTTCCAGAACATGTCCGCCAAGTTCAATGCCGCTCTCGACATCGCTCCCCAAGGGTTCTGCCAGTTGCCGGTGCAACCCGAGCGCCCCCTCGACAAGGGGCAGGGATGAACCAGGCACGCCTGCTGCTGTTGCTGGCGATGGGGGCCCTGGTCGGCACCTTCTTTGCCCTCGACCTTGACCACTATCTGAGCCTCACCCAGTTGCAGGCTCATCAGGAGCGCCTGGCCCTTTGGGTCGACCGCCATGTTGTCGCGGCCAGCCTGCTGTTTCTGGTGATCTATGTGCTCACCACCGCCCTCTCCCTGCCGGGGGCGGCCCTGCTCACCCTGGCGGGCAGCGCCGTCTTCGGCATCCTGGGGGGGCTCTTGCTGGTCTCCTTTGCCAGCTCCCTTGGCGCCACCCTGGCCTTTCTCAGCGCCCGCTTCCTGCTGCGGGACTGGGTCGAGACACGCTTTGGCGACAAGCTGGCGAGCGTTCAGGCCGGCATGCAAAAGGAAGGGGCCTTCTATTTGCTGAGCCTGCGCCTCATCCCCCTCTTCCCCTTCTTTCTGGTCAACCTGGTGATGGGGCTCACCCCCATCAGAGTCAGCACCTACTACTGGGTCAGCCAGCTCGGCATGCTGCCGGGCACCCTCGTCTACGTGCTGGCGGGAAGCGAGCTGGCTACCCTCACCAGCACAGGCAACCTCTTCTCCCCCGACCTGCTGGCCGCCCTGACCCTGCTCGGCCTGATGCCCTGGCTGATGCGTGCCTTTCAGCGCCGTCTCGCCCTCTACCGGTTGCACGCCCCCTACCGCAAGCCTGCGCGCTTTGATTACAACCTGCTGGTGATAGGTGCCGGCGCCGGAGGCCTGGTCACCAGCTACATCGCCGCCGCGGTGAAAGCCAGAGTGGCCCTCATCGAGCAGCACAGGATGGGGGGGGATTGCCTCCATACCGGCTGCGTCCCCTCCAAGGCGCTGATCCGAAGCGCCCGCTTCGCCATTGAACAGCGCAAGGCCGGGGAGCTTGGTTTTACCCCGAGCCAGAGCCGCGCCGACTTTGCCGCCGTGATGGCGCGGGTCGCCCGGGTCATCGAGGAGGTCGAACCCCACGACTCGGTGGCGCGCTATGAAGGACTTGGGGTGGAGTGCATCCAGGGGCGGGCGCGAGTCACCTCCCCCTGGGAGGTGGAGGTCAATGGCAAGCGCCTGACCAGCCGTCATATCGTGATCGCCACCGGCGCCCGACCCCGGGTACCCGCACTGCCGGGGCTGGACAGGGTTCCCTACCTCACCTCCGACACTATCTGGCAGCGACTGCGTGAGCCCCCCCGCCATCTGCTGGTGCTGGGAGGAGGCCCCATCGGCTGCGAGCTGGCCCAGAGCCTGGCCCTGCTCGGTATCCCCGTCACCCTGGTGGAGCAAGGCCCTCAGCTGCTGCCCCGGGAAGATAGGGACGTCGCCGGGGCCCTGGCCGCGCAGCTGGAGCACGACGGCGTCACTCTGCACCTCGGCTGGCAGGCTACCTCGGCCGAGTATATGGACGGTAAAGGCACCAACCTGCCCATCCGGCTGTACCTGCGCCGGGGGGACGAGACGCTGGTGGTTGAGGGGGACCAGCTGCTGCTGGCCCTTGGCCGGGAGGCCAACGTCAGCGGTTTCGGGCTGGAGGCGCTGGGGGTTGAACTGGCCCCCGGCGGCACCTTGGCCATCGACGGCTTCCTCGCCACCAACTACCCCAGCATCCTGGCGGTGGGGGACGTTGCCGGCCCCTACCAGTTCACCCATTTTGCCGCCCATCAGGCCTGGTATGCCGCCATCAACGCCCTCTTTGGCCAGTTCAGGCGCTTTCGGGCAGACTACAGGGTCATGCCGGCGGCCACCTATACCAGTCCGGAGATAGCCAGGGTCGGCCTCAACCAGAAAGAGGCTCGGGCCCGAGGCATCCCCTTCGAGTCGACCCGCTTCGAGATGGCCGAGCTGGACAGAGCCATCGCCGACGGCGAGTCAGGGGGCTTTGTCGAGGTGCTGACGGTGCCGGGCCGTGACAGGATACTCGGGGCCACCATAGTGGGTGCTCACGCCGGCGAGCGGATCGCCGAGTTTGCCCTCGCCATGCGCCACCGCCTGGGACTTGGCAAGATCCTCGCCACCGTTCACCCCTACCCCACCCTGATGGAGGGGAACAAGTACGTGGCTGGCGCCTGGCGCCGTGCCCGCCAGCCCGGGCGCCTGCTGGCGCTGCTGGCCCGTTATCACCGCTGGCGCCGCGGCGCCTGACTCTGACGAGGCAACCATCATGTTCACGACCCGACTTCGCGCCCTGCTCCGTCCCCTGATGGCCGCTGTCCCCCTGCTGCTGGCCTCCCCGCTCCACGCCAATGACGCATCGTGGCAGCAGACCCTGCTGGCCGCCAGGGGACAAACTGTCTACTTCAACGCCTGGGGGGGCAGCCCCGAGATCAACGCCTACCTGGTGTGGGCCAGGCAGGAGATCGCTCGCCAGTACCAGGTCGAGCTGGTGCAGGTGAAGGTGGATGACATCGCCCAGAGCGTGAGCCAGTTGCTGGCCGGCAAGCAGGCTGGCAAGACGTCGAACGGCCCCATCGACCTGCTCTGGGTCAACGGCGAGAACTTCAAGGCGCTCAAGGAGCAGGGGCTGCTGGGGGCCCCCTTTACCGACGAGCTGCCCAACATGGCCCTGGTGGACACCGCCCTGCCGGTGAGTGAAGACTTCACCGTGCCGGTCGAGGGGCTGGAGGCCCCCTGGGGCATAGGCCAGCTCAATCTGATGGTGGATGGCGACCAGGTAGACGCACCTCCCACCTCGGCGGCCGCCCTGCTGGCCTGGGCCAAGGCTCACCCCGGCCGCTTCACCTACCCCAAGCCTCCCCAGTTTCACGGCTCTAGCTTTCTCAAGCAGATCCTGCTGGAGCTGACACCAGATCCGGCGCCCCTCTACCGGGAGGCGACCGATGCCGACTTCCTTCGCGTCACCGCCCCTCTCTGGGCCTGGCTCGACCAGCTTCACCCCGCGCTCTGGCGAAAGGGCAGGCTCTTCCCCACCGGCGCCGCCGAGACCAGGCAGTTGCTCGATGACGGCGAGCTGGCCATGGCCATCAGCTTCAACCCGGGGGAAGCCCAGAGTTCGGTGCAAAACGGCACCCTGCCCCCCACCGTCCATGCCATCGCCATGGAGAAAGGGGCGCTCACCAACAGCCATTTCCTCGCCATCCCCTTCAATGCCTCCGCCCGGGCCGGGGCCAAGGTGGTGGTCAACTTCCTGCTGAGCCCCGCCGCCCAGGCGCGCAAGAGCGACCCCGCCTTCTGGGGGGATCCCAGCGTGCTGCGCCAGGAGGCGCTGCCAGGCCAGACCCGTCCGGCATTGCGCTTCAAGGGGGTGGCAGAGCCCCACCCCAGCTGGCAGACCCGGCTGGAAGCGGCCTGGGCCGAGCGCTACGGCCACTGATCCATCATGCAGGCGCGCGCCCCTCTTCTCCTCCTGCTGCCCTTTTTGATGCTGGGAGCCCTGCTGCTGGGGATCCCGCTCGTCGGGGGTATGCTGTTGCTGGTCATCGAGGGGCTCACCCCCGCCAATCTATCCCTCTTGCTCCCCCAGCCCGGACTCTGGCACTCCGCAGGGTTGAGCCTCTGGGTGGCGGGGGCCTCCACTCTGGGGGCCCTCGGCGCCACCGCCCTGCTGCTCGCCCAGGGGGACGGGCGTCCCTGGATGCGCTGGCTGCGCCGCCTGCTCTCCCCCCTGCTGGCGCTTCCCCACGTCGCCTTTGCCATCGGCATCGCCTTTCTGCTCGCTCCCTCCGGCTGGCTGCTGCGCCTCGTCGCCCCCCTGCTTGACCTCACCCATCAGCCCCCGGACTGGCAAACCCTCAAGGATCCCTGGGGGCTTGGCCTCATCGTGGTGCTCATCCTCAAGGAGACTCCCTTCCTGCTGCTGATGGCGCTGGCGGCACTGGATCCCGCCAAGGTGGCGCGCCAGCAGTGGCTGGGGGCCAGCCTCGGCTTCAGTGCCCCCCGGATCTGGTGGCGCCTGCTGCTGCCCGCCCTCTGGCCCGCCCTGCGACTGCCCCTCTACGCGGTGGCCGCCTATGGTCTGGCGGTGGTGGATCTCGCCCTGCTGCTGGGGCCGGATGCCCCGCCGCCCCTGGCGGTGCGACTCTGGCTCTGGTATCAGGATGCCGACCCTGCCTGGCGCGGCGCCAGTGCCAGCGGCGCCCTCTTGCTGCTCGCCCTCAACCTGCTGCTGCTTGGCGTCCTCAGGCTGCTGGAGCGGACCCACCTCACCCTCGGCAAGGCACGCTGGCTGGATGGGCGACGCGCCCCCGCCTCGCCCTGGCCCGCATTCATTGCCCGCATCGGCGTGTGGGGGCTGCTCCTGACCAATCTGCTGGTGCTCGCCGCCCTGCTGCTCTGGTCCCTGACCCGGCGCTGGTCCTTTCCCGCCCTCTGGCCGAGCGAATGGAGCAGCCACCACTGGCTGGCTCTGCTGCCGAGCCTGGGCCCGCTGCTGTGGCAGAGTCTGTGGCTGGCCCTGCTCTGCGCCGCGCTCTCCCTGCTGCTGGCGGTGCTCTGCCTCGAGGCGTTGCCTGCGCGCAGCGCCACACGCACCCTCTGGCTTGTCTGCCTGCCTCTGCTGCTGCCCCAGGCCAGCCTGCTGTTTGGATTGCGCCTTCAGACCGACGGGCTGGGATTCACTGGCATAGGCCCTGGCTGGGTACTCTGGAGCCAGTTGATCTTCGTCTTTCCATACGTCTATCTCTGCCTGCACGGCCCCTATCGCCAGTTCGACGAGCGCCTCACCCGGGTGGCCCTCACGCTCGGGGCCAGTCCCTGGGGGGCCTGGTGGCGAGTCAAGGGCCCCCTGCTCGCCCGTCCCCTGTTGTTCGCCTTCGGTGTCGGGGCGGCGGTGAGCCTGGCCCAATACCTGCCGACCCTGCTGTTCGGGGGCGGGCGGGTCATCACCATCACCACGGAAGCGGTGGCCATCGGCAGCGGCCTCAACCGGCGGCTGGCGGGGCTCTACGGCCTGCTGCAACTGCTGTTGCCCCTTTTCATCTATGCCCTGGCGCTCTGGCTGCCGCGGCGCATCAACCCCGCCCTGAGGCCCTGACCCGATGCTGCACACCTCCGCACTCACCCTCTTCCTCGACGGCGCCCCCCTGCTGACGCTCCCTCCCCTCAGGGTGGCCCCGGGCGAGGTGCTCACCCTGATGGGACCGAGCGGCTGTGGCAAGAGCTCCCTGCTGGCGGCCCTGGCGGGAGTGCTGCCACCCGGGGGGCCCATCCTGCTGACCGGGGACATCCTGCTCGGCACACATCGCCTCACCCTGCTCCCCCCCCGGGAGAGGGGCGTCGGCATCCTGTTTCAGGATGACCTGCTGTTTGCCCACCTGACGGTGGCAGAAAATCTGATGTTCGGCATGCCGGCGCATCTCAAGGGGATGGCGTCAAGGCAGACCCGGGCCCGCGAGGCGCTGGCCGAGGTCGGGCTGGAGGCTCAGGCGGACAAGCTGCCCGGGGCGCTCTCCGGCGGCCAGAAAGCCCGCGTCAGCCTGCTGCGTGCCCTGCTGGCCGAGCCCAGGGCATTGCTGCTGGACGAGCCCTTCTCCCGCCTCGACAAGCCGCTGAGGGCCGCCTTTCGCGAACTGGTGTTCGCGCAGATCAAGGCACTGGCCATCCCCGCCCTGCTGGTGACCCACGACGAAGAGGATGCGCCGGGCACCATCTTGCAACTGATCCCCCCAGCCAGCCCCGAAGAGGAGCACCACCTTGTTTGATCGCCACCTGATCCCGGTTATCCGCCGCCCCCTCGCCGCACTCGCCCGCCCCCTGTGCCGGGCCGGGGTGAGCGCCAACCAGGTGAGCCTCGCCGGCTTTCTCATCGGCATGCTGGCGCTGCCGCTGCTGGCCTTTGGCTGCTATCAGTGGGCGTTGGCGGCGATTCTGCTCAACCGGCTGCTGGACGGGCTGGATGGCGCCGTGGCGCGGGATACGGGCATCACCGACTGCGGCGGGTTTCTCGACATCACGCTGGATTTCATCTTCTACGCCGCCGTGGTGCTGGGCTTTGCCCTCGCCGACCCGGTCAACGCCCTGGCCGCCGCCACCCTGCTGTTCGCCTTCATGGGCACGGGATCGAGCTTTCTGGCCTTTGCCATCATGGCGGGCAAACGGGGCATCGAGAGCCCCGTCTACCACCACAAATCCCTCTACTATCTGGGCGGGCTCACCGAGGGGAGCGAAACCATCGCCCTCTTCGTGCTCATGTGCCTCTGGCCCGCCGCCTTCGTGCCACTGGCCTACGGTTTCGCCCTGCTCTGTGCCATCACGACCCTGACCCGGATCTGGAGCGGCTACCACACCCTGCGCTGACGGGATCCCGGGGGGCACGCCGGCACGGAGCACTTGCGCCTGCACGCCAATGTTTTACCATGACGGCACTCTTTTTCAGGCTCACGAGAACCCTATGCGTCGCCTTGTCTGTGTCCTCTCCCTGTTTCCCCTGATCTACGGCTGCAGCAGCACGCCGGCGCCCAAGCCCGTGGTCAAACCCCAACCCAACAGCGCCTTCATCAACCAGACGCCGCCGAGTAAACCCTTCTACGGACAGGTGAGCCAGCCCGGGGTCAGCAAGGGGGACTTCGCCAATCGTTCCAACGTGGACAACTTCGTGCAGCGGATGGTGCAAAAGCACGGTTTCGACGGCGCCGAGCTGCACCGGGTACTGGCCCAGGCCGAGCGTTATGACTGGATCATCAAGCTGATGGACGCCCAGGCCCCCACCACCAGACCGCCCACCGGCCCGACCGGTGCCTGGAATCGCTACCGCGCCAAGTTCATCACCCCGGACAACGTGCAAAACGGCGTCAACTTCTGGCGTGAATACGAGAGTGAACTCAACCGGGCGCAGCAGATCTACGGGGTGCCACCCGAGATCATCGTCGGCATCATCGGGGTGGAAACCCGCTGGGGTCGGGTGATGGGCAAGACCCGCATTCTCGACGCCCTGGCGACCCTGGCATTTGACTACCCGCGCCGCGCCGACTTCTTCACCGGCGAGCTGGAAGCCTTCCTGGTGATGACCCGGGATGAGGGGATGGATCCCACCGAACCCAAGGGCTCCTATGCCGGGGCCATGGGCTACGGCCAGTTCATGCCGTCGAGTTTTCGCAACTACGCGGTGGACTTCAACGGCAACGGCCACACCAACCTGTGGGATCCGGTGGATGCCATCGGCAGCGTGGCCAACTACTTCAAGGCCCACGGCTGGGAGAAAGGGCAGCCGGTGGCGGTGCGTGGTCAGGGACAGCTGCCGGGCTATGAGCACGGCTTCCAGACCCGCTACCCGGTGGCCACCCTGCGCGGTGCCGGGCTGGCTCCTACCGGCAATCTGGGCAACCACAAGGAGGCGAGCCTGCTGCGTCTGGATGTCGGCACCGGTTACCAGTACTGGTACGGCTTGCCGAACTTCTACGCCATCACCCGCTACAACCACAGCACCCACTACGCCATGGCGGTATGGCAGCTTGGCCTTGCCGTCAGGGATGCCAGAGGCGGCTACTGAGCCAGCCTCAATGCCAACGAAAACGGGCCCGATGGGCCCGTTTTGCTATTCGTTTTCCAGCAACCAGCGCTTGAGCAGGGCCGCCAGCTGCTCCTGTTCGGCCAGGCTCAATGGGGCCAGCAGGCGACGCTCGTTTGCCACGTGCTGCTCCACCGCATGGTCAACCAGCTCCCGCCCCGGCTCCGTCAGGCAGACCAGCAGGCTGCGCCTGTCATCGGGGGAGGCTTCACGTCTTATCAGGCCACGCTGCTCCAGCTTGTCGAGCCGGGCCGTCATGGCCCCTGAACTCAGCATGGCGGACTGGTAGAGCGCGGTCGGGGTCAGCGGCTCGCCGGCCCGACGCAGGGTCGCCAGGATATCGAAATCGGACCCCAGCAGACCGCACTCCTTGAGGGTCTCGCTCACTTCGCGCCCGGCGATCGCCGCCATGCGCGCCACCCGCCCCAGCACCCCCATGGGGGTGCAGTCGAGGTCCGGGCGCTGCCGGGCCCACTGGGCCAGCAGCTGATCTACATGATCACTCTCCATTGGGGCTCCATTATCTTTACATGAAGATACTTGATAATAAACCAACTCGCGACTAATGTATCTTCACTTAAAGATACTTTGTTGCGAGATAACCATGCCACTGCTGATCGCCCTGCTCGCCCCCCTGCTCTGGGGCAGCACCTATGCCGTCGTCAGTCTCTACCTGACCGACTACTCCCCCTACTGGGTGGCCGTGTGGCGCGCCCTCCCCGCCGGGGTGCTGCTGCTGTTGCTCCATCCCCGCAGGCCGCCTCTCGTCTGGAGCAGGCAGTTCCTGCTGGCGTTTTGCAACATCACCGCCTTCTTCGCCCTGCTGTTCGTGGCGGCGTTTCGCCTGCCCGGCGCCGTGGCGGGTACGTTGGGAGCGACGCTGCCCCTCATCCTGATGGGGCTGGCCTGGCTGCAAGACGGTGTCAGACCGACGATCAAGTGGCTGTTGCTGGGGGTGATGGGGCTCGTCGGGGTGCTCTTGCTGCTCAATCCCTCTGCCAATCTGGATCCCGTCGGCGTGGCGTGCGCCCTGCTCGCCACCCTGCTTATCGGCCAGTCGAGCCGCTGGATGCAACGCTGGCCGGTGGACGATCTGCTGGCCCTGACCGCCTGGCAGCTGCTGCTGGGCGGCCTGATGCTGATCCCGCTGGCCTGGTGGCTGGCCGGCCCCATGCCCCTGCCCCGGGCTGACGCCACTCCCGGGCTTATCTGGCTGGTGATCCTCAATACGGCTCTGGCCTACTGGGCCTGGCTCTGGGGACTCAAACGCCATGGCCCGGAGGTGATGGGGATGCTGGCCCTCACCAACCCCATGGTGGCGGTCTCCTGCGGTGTGCTGATGGTGGGAGAAACCCTGGATGGCCGTCAGTGGCTCGGCATCGGCATCATCCTGCTCTCTCTCTTCCTGATGAAGCTGCCGGCCCGCTCCTTCCTCAAGCGCTGGCAGAACCGCAAGGCCGCCACCGGCAGCGTCGACAACGGCTGATCCGCAGTCAACCCGACACAAAAAGAAGAGGAGCCACCAGGGCTCCTCTTTCACATGGGTTGTTGCCGTAAGGGTCAGACGCCGGCCTTGGCCAGGGCGGCGGAGACAATCTGCTGGGCTTCCTGCTGGATGAGGTCCAGGTGCGCCTCCCCCTTGAAACTCTCCATGTAGATCTTGTAGATGGACTCGGTACCGGAGGGGCGCGCCGCGAACCAGCCGTTCTCGGTCACCACTTTCAGGCCGCCGATGGCGGCATCGTTGCCCGGCGCCTTGGTCAGCTTGGCGAGGATGGGCTCGCCAGCCAGGGTGGAGGCTTCCACCAGGGCCGGATCCAGCTTGGAGAGCACCGCCTTCTGGGCGCTGTTGGCCGGGGCATCGATGCGGCGGTAGCTGGAGCGGCCGAATCTGGCTTCGAGCGCATCGTAGTGGGCCTGGGGATCCTTGCCGGTCACCGCCAGGATCTCGGCCGCCAGCAGCGCCAGGATGAAGCCATCCTTGTCGGTGGTCCAGACGGTACCGTCCTTGCGCAGGAAGGAGGCACCCGCGCTCTCCTCGCCGCCAAAGCCGAACTCGCCGCTGTAGAGACCGTCCACGAACCACTTGAAGCCGACCGGCACCTCTTTGAGGGTGCGACCGATCTCGCCGGCCACCCGGTCGATCATGGAAGAGGAGACCAGCGTTTTGCCGACGGCCGCCCCCTTGGGCCAGCCGGTTCTGTGGGTGAACAGATACTGGATGGCCACCGCCAGATAGTGGTTCGGGTTCATCAGGCCCGCCTTGGTGACGATGCCGTGACGGTCGTAGTCAGGGTCATTGCCAAGGGCGATGTCGAACTTGTCTTTCAGGGCAATCAGGCTCGCCATCGCGAACGGGCTGGAACAGTCCATCCGGATCTTGCCGTCTTTGTCCAGGGTCATGAAGGAGAAGGTCGGGTCGACCTTGTAGTTCACCACCTCGATGTCCAGACCGTAGCGCCTGGCGATGACGTCCCAGTAGGCGACGCCGGAGCCACCCAGCGGATCCACGCCGATCTTGATGCCAGCCTGCTTGATGGCGGCCAGATCCAGCACGTTTTCGAGATCATCCACATAAGGGGTGACATAGTCGTGTTCCACCACGAACGGGCTCTTGAGGGCCTCGGCAAACGGCATCCGCTTCACGCCGGCCAGGCCCGCTTCCAGGATCGCGTTGGCGCGGTCTTCCACCCACTTGGTGATCTCGCCTTCGGCAGGACCGCCGTGGGGCGGGTTGTATTTGAAGCCACCATCTTCCGGCGGGTTGTGGGACGGGGTGATCACCACGCCGTCCGCCTGGGCCACGGGTTTGCCTGCGTTGTGGCGCAGGATGGCATGGGAGATGACCGGGGTCGGCGTGAAGCCGAGGCCGGCCTGAATGCGGGTCTCGACACCGTTGGCCGCCAGCACTTCCACCGCGCTGGCAAAGGCGGATTCAGACAGGGCATGGGTATCCATGCCGACGAACAGCGGCCCCGTGATACCGGCCTGCTGGCGGTACTCCACCAGCGCCTGGGTCACCGCCAGAATGTGGGATTCGGTGAAGGCGCTGTGCAGGGCGCTGCCGCGGTGACCGGAGGTGCCGAAGGCGACCCGCTGCTCAGGGCGGCTCATATCCGGCTTGTTGAGGTAGTAGGCGCTGACCAGACGGGGAATGTTGGTCAGATCGCAAAGACGAGCCGGCTGACCGGCGTGGGAATGCTGTGCCATGGCGTTTTCCTTGAGCTGAGCCTTGCCCGGCAAGGCCTGAAGTCATTGATGGGTTAAACGGCGCCGCACACCCGAGCCGTCAGATCCTCGTCATAACCCATGCTGTTCATGAGCTGGGCCACCATGTTCTGCTTGCGGCTGGTATTGGTATTGGTGATCACCCAGAACGGGGTCTCCGGTACCGGCTTGGGCTTGGTGGTGCTGCCACTGGCACGCAGCGCTTCCGGGTCACGGGAGAAGTAGACGCGCTTGCGCCCTTTTATCTCGGTCGCCTGGGTGAAGCCTTCCGGGTTGTCCCGATAGAGGGTGCTCAATACCAGCATGAAGCGGTTGATGGACTTCTCTTCTTTCTGAAGCTCGCCGGAATCCAGCAACGCCTCCAGCCCCAGGGCATCAGCCACGGGTTGCGGTTGCATCGCAGGCGCGGCCGCCACGGTTGCCGTGCCGGCCTGGGCGGGTTGCTCCAGCAGGCGACGCAGGATATCGGACGCACTCTCGCCGATGTGCCGGGTCTGGCTCGCGATAAAGAAGTAGAGATCGTCATCAAGCTCGATGGTTTTCATAGGGATGCGCTGGACTCGTCGAAATTCGGATGCGGCGATTATACATAGACAGACCCGGCAGCCCAAGCAAGGGGCAGACAGATGTGCATGAATCTCCTTGAGAATACGGCATAATGACGGGCCAAGTGTGTGATCCCCCGCACTGATAGCCGATCCCGGGGCGATATTTTTGAAAAAAAACCACAAAAAAATCCCCCACCAGGAATGAAATCCTTTTCTTTCAGTGTGTTAAAAAGTATGGCGATAGAGCCCACGACCGATAAGGTGTCATTTTGCAACAATATCCACGATTGAACTTCAAGGATCAGGGCGAAGGCCCGACTGTCGTGCTGATCCATGGCCTCTTTGGCAGCCTGGACAACCTCGGCCTGCTGGCGCGCCCCCTCAGCGAACAATACCGGGTCATCAGCGTCGATCTGCGCAATCACGGTGCCTCCTTTCACTCGGACGAGATGAGCTACCCGGCCCAGGCGGCGGACATCCTGGCCCTGCTGGACCATCTTGGACTTGAGCAGGTGGCCCTGGTGGGCCACTCCATGGGGGGCAAGGTCGCCATGCAGGTCGCCAAGCAGGCCCCTCACAGGGTCAGCAAGCTGGTAGTGGCGGACATCGCCCCGGTGGCCTATCCCCACGCCCGCCACAAGAACGTGTTTGCCGGGCTCAATGCCACGCTGGCCACGCCCCCCCAGAGCCGCAGCGAGGCGGAAGCCATGCTGGCCGAGCACATCGAGATCGCCGGGGTGCGCCAGTTCCTGCTCAAATCCTTCGCCAAAGGGGAGTCTGGATGGGGGTGGCGTTTCAACGTGCCGGCCCTTGAGCGCAACTACGCCAACATCATGGGCTGGCCCGACGATGAACGCCGCTTCGAAGGCGCGACACTCTTCATCAAGGGGGGCGACTCCGACTATATGCTGCCCGACTACACCGGGGCCGCGATGGCCCAGTTCCCGGCCGCCAAGGCCCGCGTCATCGCCGGCACGGGTCACTGGCTGCACGCGGAAAAGCCGGTTTTGTTCAACAAACTGGTTGTGGATTTCCTGTCGACAGGCGGTTAACAGTTTCAAATCCTTTGTGATATAGTGCGCCCGTCTTAAGGAGTGCGCGCAATCCATGCTGAGTGAACACATCGATCTCATCGAGAGTCTGGGCCTGAAACTGTTCTTCGTGGCCATCTTCCTGCTGATTGGTCTGGCCATTCAGGACGTGCTCAAACGGGGCAATGTGCCCCGCTTCGGCCGCTTCATCGTCTGGCTGGTGCTGTTTCTGGGTTGCGCGGGTTTTGTCGCCAAGGGGCTGATCGAAATGGGCTGGGAAGGCTCAGGGATCGGCTAACTACTTTTCATCTGTGATGTATGGCCAAACAGCAAACTGATCGAACAACACTGGATCTGTTCGCAACTGAGAAGCGCCCCGGCAGGCCAAAGACCAATCCACTCCCCCGCGAGACCCAGCTCAAGATCAACAAGCGCAACCAGCTCAAGCGCGATCGTGAGAACGGGCTGAAACGGGTCGAGTTAAAGGTGGAAGCCGAGTTGCTGGAGCGCCTGAACCAACTTGCGCTGCAACAGAACGTCAGCCGAGCCGAGCTGATCCAATCTATCCTGAAGCAACAGATCGAGTCTGCTCATGCAGCAGGCATCGCAATCTGAACCGTCAAGCATCAACACCAGATACGGGTAACGAAACACTATGGCTAGTGTAGGTCTGTTTTTCGGCAGCGATACCGGTAATACCGAAGCTGTCGCCAAGATGATCCAGAAAGAACTGGGCAAACAACTGATTGAAGTCCGTGACATTGCCAAGAGCAGCAAGGCCGACATCGACAGCTTCGATCTGCTGATGTTCGGCATCCCGACTTGGTACTACGGCGAAGCCCAGGCCGATTGGGACGACTTCTTCCCCGAACTCGAAGAGATCGACTTCAACAACAAGCTGGTGGCCATCTTCGGATGCGGCGATCAGGAAGACTATGCCGAGTACTTCCTCGACGCCATGGGCACCCTGCGTGACATCGTCGAAGCCAAGGGCGCCATCATCATCGGCCACTGGCCGACCGCGAGCTACGAGTTCGAAGCCTCCAAGGCGCTCGTGGATGACAAGCACTTCGTGGGCCTGGGCATCGACGAAGATCGCCAGCCGGAGCTGACCGCCGAGCGCGTCAAGGGTTGGTGCAAACAGCTGCACGAAGAGATGTGCCTGGGCGAGCTGGAGTGATCTGATCTCCCTCCCTCTTCATGCAACAAGGGCCCCGACGGGGCCCTTGTTGCATCTGCAGCAGGCATTCAGCCCCCCCTGTGCTGGGGCTTGGATCTGACATAGAGGGTGCGCTTCACCTGGGCCACCAGCTCGCCCTGGCCATCCTGCACCTGCACCTCGAACTCGGGAAAGTGCTTCTCTCCCCCCTCGGTCGCCGCCACGATCGACGCCAGCTTGGCGTCGCTCAGGGTGAACTCCGCCACCAGTTTGCCCTTGCCCGGCTTGATGAAATTGATGCTGCCCGCCTTGTCCCACACGTAGTAGCGGTTCTTGAAATAGCCCATCAGCATCAACGGGTAGATGGGATCCGTCATGGCGAACATGCTGCCGCCGAACTGGGTCCGGTTGGCATTCTTGTTCCACCAGCGGGACTTGAGCGTCACCCGGCAGAAGCGGAAATCGGGGCTCAGGGTTTCTATCTTGATGCCTGCGCCCCAGAAGGGGGGCCAGGCGTTGAGGGCGCAGCGCACCCAGGCGGCATTGCCGAAAAGCCAATCCATGGATCTCATCCGACCAGACTATAAAGAAGTCACATAGTATCAACATTCTCTGGTCGAGCAAGCGGGCCTGAATATTCCCATGACGGGCTTGATGATCTAAAGCCCTTGAATTGCTGGGTTTATTTTTAACTTGGCTACGACCTATAATGACAGGCCAAGCGAGTTCGTGGTTGCCATTACAGCGGCAGTCAATCAGAATAACCACACCTTCGAGAATGCGAATAAATAGAAATGGCAGACAACAACCAAGCGTTAAAAAAGGCCGGGCTCAAGATCACCTTGCCCCGTGTCAAGATCCTGGAAATCCTGCAACAGCCTGACTGCCAGCACACCAGTGCGGAAGATCTGTACAAACGGCTGATCGATCAGGGCGAGGAGATTGGTCTCGCTACCGTTTATCGCGTTCTCAACCAGTTTGATGATGCCGGTATCGTCACCCGTCACCATTTCGAAGGGGGCAAGTCGGTGTTCGAGCTCGCCACCCAGGAGCACCACGACCACCTGGTCTGCCTCGACTGCGGCAAGGTGATCGAGTTCTCCGACGAGGTGATCGAACAGCGCCAGCGCGACATCGCCAAGGCGCACAACATCCGCCTGACCAACCACAGCCTTTACCTGTATGGCCACTGCGCCAACGGTGACTGCAAGCACGACGATTGATTCGGCCGGGTCAGCGCAATAAAAAAGCCAGCATGATGCTGGCTTTTTTGTGTCCGCAATCCGGACCAGAAGCGGCAGGGTCTCCCCTGCCCTCTTCTATCAGGCCTCGGCCTTGCCCCAGACGTCACGCAGGGCCACGGTGCGGTTGAACACCAGGCGCTCGGCGCTGGAGAGCTTGTTGTCGGCGCAGAAGTAACCTTCACGCTCGAACTGGTAGGCAAACTCCGGCTTGGCATCCTTCAGGGAAGCTTCCACCCGGGCCCCTTCGATGATCACCAGGGATTCCGGATTCAGAGCCGCTTCGAAGTCATCCTCGGCGCCCGGGTTCGGCACCTTGAACAGACGGTCGTAGAGACGCACTTCGGCCGGCAGGGAGTGAGTGGCGCTGACCCAGTGGATCACCCCTTTCACCTTGCGGCCGTCCGCCGGATCCTTGCCCAGGGTCTCGGGGTCGTAAGAGCAGTAGATGCAGGTGACCTTGCCGTCGGCATCCTTCTCGACCCGTTCGGCCTTGATGACGTAGGCGTTGCGCAGGCGCACTTCCTTGCCCAGCACCAGACGCTTGAACTGCTTGTTGGCTTCCTCTTTGAAGTCCGCCTCGTCGATGAAGATTTCGCGGGAGAAATGCAGCTCACGGGTCCCCATCTCCGGCTTGTTCGGGTGCGCAGGCGCCGTCAGCACCTCGTCCGCCGCCAGGTTCTCGATCACCACCTTCACCGGGTGCAGCACGGCCATGGCGCGCGGGGCGTTCTCGTTGAGATCGTCGCGGATGCAGGCTTCCAGCATGCTCATCTCGACGATGTTGTCCTGCTTGGTCACACCGATGCGCTTGCAGAACTCGCGGATGGAGGCCGGGGTGTAACCACGGCGGCGCAGACCGGAGACGGTCAGCATGCGCGGATCATCCCAGCCGTTCACGTGCCCCTCGGTCACCAGCAGGTTCAGCTTGCGCTTGGACATGACGGTGTATTCGAGGTTCAGACGGGAGAACTCGTACTGACGGGGGTGACAGTCGATGCTGATGTTGTCCAGCACCCAGTCATACAGGCGACGGTTGTCCTGGAACTCCAGGGTACACAGGGAGTGGGTGATCCCCTCCAGGGCGTCCGAGATGCAATGGGTGAAGTCATACATCGGGTAGATGCACCACTCGTCACCGGTCTGGTGGTGGTGGGCAAACTTGATGCGATAGATGACGGGATCGCGCATCACCATGAAGGGGGATGCCATGTCGATCTTGGCGCGCAGGCAGGCGCTCCCTTCGGCCATCTCACCGTTCTTCATCTTGGCGAACAGGGCCAGGTTCTCTTCCACGCTGCGATCGCGGAACGGGCTGTTCTTGCCAGGGGCGGTCAGCGTGCCGCGGTATTCGCGCATCTGCTCCGGGGAGAGCTCGTCCACATAGGCCAGTCCCTTCTCGATGAGCTCGATGGCATAGCCGTGCAGCTTGTGGAAATAGTCGGAGGAGTAGCAGATCTCGCCGCTCCACTGGAAGCCCAGCCACTGGACGTCCTGCTTGATGGACTCCACGAACTCGATGTCTTCCTTCGCCGGGTTGGTGTCATCGAAACGCAGGTTGCACTGACCCTGATAGTCGCGGGCGATGCCGAAGTTCAGGCAGATGGATTTGGCGTGGCCGATATGGAGATAACCGTTCGGCTCCGGCGGGAAACGGGTATGCACGCTGCTGTGCTTACCGCTGGCCAGATCTTCATCAATGATCTGACGAATAAAGTTAGTTGGGCTGTTCGCCTGACTCATGGCTCACCTCAAAAATGCGTCACTGGCGGACGTTGTGCCGGCTGGCACCCTCATACCCCCGCCGTCAAGCCGGGTATGATCCCTCATTACGCGCCCTGCCTCAACCTGAATTTGGCCAATTCGGGTCATTGGCGCACCAAAAACGGCGAAACGGGAGAAATTGCAGAGATCCTGGTTAAAAAAAGCCCCGCACGGGGCGGGGTCTCAAGTGATGAAAAACAGACAAAACACACACAACAAAGGTTCACACGCAGAGTCAACCTTTCCCAAACCCGATGGCCATCGACCTTGGGAAAGGCGGGTCTTGCGACCCACCTTGCGTTATGGATTGAAGGCTAGCTATCAGTTCAGCTCGGTGACGCGGCTGGTGCGCTTGCCATCGAAGCTGGTGGTACGCAGGTAGACCTTGCCATCCACGGTCGGCTTGGCGGCAGCGTCGTAGGCGCTCCAGCTCTTGCCATCCAGGCTGTACTGGATGGGCAGACCCGGCAGATCCACATTCGCTTCCAGCACACCGTTCACCACCTTGGCACCCGGTACGGAGAGGCGATATTCCACCCCGGCCTGGTCCAGTTTCGGCAGTACGCGCTGACCCAACACGTTGGCAAACTGGTTCCACTCCTTGTTCAGGGTGGCCTTGTTCACGTGCTTGGTGGTGCCGGAGAACTCGCGACCCTTCACGTAATCGAGCTCGAAGCCGCCCTTGTGCCAGGCGCGCTCGGCCACGGAGAAGATGCGCGGATAGACCATGTATTCGTACTGGGCATCGGTGCGCACGGTTTCACTCCACTGCTGACCGGAGATCCCCTTGAACTTGACCGGATCCTGGTCACCCTTGGCCACGAAGGCGTTGCCATCGCGGTCAACCGAGGTCTCGGCGTTCTGCGGCAGGTTTTCCGGGGCGAAGGCGAACACCTTGCGGGTGTCGTTGAAGCGGGTTGCCCAGTAGTAGCCGCGCTCAGCCGGGTGTACCTCGTTCGGGAAGTCGAAGTAGAGGTAATCCGGGTTGGAGAGCACCACGTCATAGCCCTTGTGCGCCCACTTCATCGCCTCGTTGAAACCACCCCAGTAGAGGGTTTCCCAGAAGTTGACCCGTGTCTTGTCGGTGGCGAATACGCTGGCATCCGTGGCGTACTTCAGGCCATCTTCCCACGCCTGCAGGGTGGAGAAGCCGTGGCCCTTGACCATCTCGCTCACTTCCTTGGCAAAGTAGACCGGCAGCTCGGCCACATCCTTGATCTTGCCATCGTCGATCATCTTCTGGCACATGGGGGACTTGCCGAACGGCTTGTCCTGCTTGCTGGAGTCGACGTTGCCCTTCCAGGCCACCAGATCTTCTTTCTTGGTGACGGCCGGATCCTGGTAACCACCGCCCTGCATGATGTTCTTCGCCTCGTCACCACCGTAGTGCCAGGCGGTCAGCGGCTGGCCGGCGGCCTGGTGCATCTGGGCCACTTCGTCCATCACCTTGGCCACGAAGGTGGCGGCACCCGGCTGGCAGGGGTTGATGAAGGACATCTTGTCGTAGAACTGCACCGAGGTGACGTTGGAGGTATCGGCCGGGTCAGTCAGACGGAACTGGTTGGCCTCGGCTTCTTTGCCCTCGCTCATCAGACGCTTGTAGCGTGCCTCCATGGAGACCACGGCGGCACGGGCGTGGGCCGGCATGTTGATCTCGGGGATCACTGTCACACCGCGGGCCTTGGCATAGCGTACCAGGTCGATGTAGTCCGTCTTGCTGTAGAAACCGGAGCCCTGGTTGTCGCTGGTGGGGCCGGAGCCAAGCTGCGGCATCAGGCACTTGGTTTCGGACTCGTCATGGCAACGCTGGCTGCCGACGTCGGTCAGCTCCGGCAGGCCCGGGATCTCCAGACGCCAGCCTTCATCGTTGGTCAGCCCCAGGTGCAGCACGTTGAGCTTCATGGCGGACATCTGGTCAACCAGCTTCTTCATGGTCTCCGGGCTTCTGAAGTGACGGGCCACGTCGGTCTGCATGCCACGGTATTCAAAGCGCGGCGCATCCTCGACGCTCATCTGGCTCACCAGCTTGTCGTCAACCCCCAGCAGAGAGATCAGGGACTGGGCGCCCCAGAAGGCGCCGTCAACGTCGTGCCCCTGAATGACGGTGCCCTTCTTGCCGATGGTCATGTCGTAGCCTTCGGCCTGCTTGAGCTTGCTGCCGAGCTTGATGGTGACCGGGTAGCCGGTGTCGGAGAGGGTAACACCCAGCTTGGTCAGTTGCGCCTTCAGGGCCTCGGCGCGATCGCTCGGCAGGTCAAGGGCATTGAGCTTGATGGTGGAGAAGTCGATTTGCGGGCCGGCCTTGACCACCTGCTTCATGGGGCTTGGCAGGATGCGGTCGTCAATCTTGCCGGCAGGCAGCAGGGTGCTGGTCTGGTTCGCGGCGAAACGGGTCTCGCTGTTCATCAGGATGTTGTTGTCATCCTTGGTGCGCTTCCAGCCATCGGCAGGCATCGGCTTCTCGTAGGTGCTGGCATCGTCGATGTTGCTCATGCTGGCCAGCACTTTCGGCTCGGCCCCTTCACTGGCGACATACCAGTTCGGCATGATGTCAGATTCGAACAATACCCAGTATTCCACCACCAGGGGCACCTCGACCGTGGCGTCCTTGGCAAAGCCCTGGAACTTCTCGGTCGGCGTCAAACGATAGAGGTCGCCGGTCAGGTGGGTGATGGTGAACTGGTCGTTGTCCACCCGCTGGATGCGGCGGATGGAGGAGACATAGATGCTCCAGTCCTTGGAGGTGACGTCGGCACCGGTATTGGTCAGGTGCAGCTTGGCAACGCCGCAGCTCGCCCACTCGGAGCCCAGCGCCTGGCAATCAAGACCGGCGCCGGCACCGTCATTGGTGACGACTTCGTACTTGACGACGAGGTTGCTGGCGAGGGCGTCGACCACCGCTTGCCTGGCAGCATCGGCTGCAAGTGCGGGACCGGCGAAAACGGTAGACATGGCAATGGCTAACAGAGAATGTTTCAAGTTCATAACTGCTGCTCTCATTTGAAGTAAAGGTTGGATTTTCTTGGCTTTTTTTATATGGGGCCCCGAGGCGGGGCCCTTAGTTATGTCAACAATGGACTTAGACTTGAGGTGAGCGAGTCGCTCGATTAACGCAGGGCTTTCATCTCACCGGCGATGATCTCGGCCAATGGGCCCAGAATCACCTGCAGGTTCTGCTCACCGAGCTTGACCACACCGGCCGCGCCCAGGGCTTTGAGCTTGCGCTCATCGACGATGCTGCGGTCTTTCAGGGTCAGACGCAGACGGGTGATGCAGGCATCGATGGTCACCAGGTTCTCCTGACCACCCAGCACTTCCAGATACTGCTTGGCCAGCTCGGTGCGGTCGGTGGTTTGAGCCTGTACCGGCACGGCTTCGTCATCTTCACGACCCGGGGTTTTCAGGTTGAACTTGGCGATCACGGCGCGGAAGACCACGTAGTAGAGGCCGAAGAAGACCAGACCCTGTACCAGCAGCATGTACCACTGGGTCGCCAGCGGGTTGCGGCTGGAGAGCACCATATCCACCAGACCGGCGCTGAAGCCGAAACCGGCGATCCAGTGCATGGAGGCTGCGATGAACACGGAGATACCGGTCAGCAGGGCGTGGATGACGTACAGTACCGGCGCCACGAACATGAAGGAGAACTCGAGCGGCTCGGTCACCCCGGTGAAGAAGGCGGCAAAGGCGGCAGCGATCATGATGGACGCAACCTTCTCTTTGTTCTCTTTCTTCGCGCTGTGGTAGATGGCCAGTGCGGCACCCGGCAGACCGAACATCATGATGGGGAAGAAGCCGGCCTGGTACATGCCGGTCACGCCCACGACTGCCTTGCCGGCGTCGATGGAGGATTGGCCACCCAGGAAGTTCGGGATGTCGTTGATGCCGGCCACGTCGAACCAGAACACGGAGTTCAGGGCGTGGTGCAGACCGACCGGGATCAGCAGACGGTTGAAGAAGGCATAGATGCCGGCACCGGTGGAGCCCATGCTGACGATGGATTCACCGAAGCTCACCAGGCCACCGTAGATGACCGGCCAGACGGCCATCAGGATGAAGGAGACGACGATCATCACCACGGAGGTCACGATCGGCACCAGACGACGACCGGAGAAGAAAGCCAGCGCCTTGTGCAGCTCCACGCTGCTGAAGCGGTTGTAGAGCTCGGCGGCGATGACACCACACAGGATGCCGACGAACTGGTTGCTGATCTTGGCAAAGGCTGCCGGCACCTGGTCGGCCGGGATACCTTTGATCTGGGCCACGGCGCCCGGGCTCAGCAGGGTGGTGACCACCAGGAAGCCGACCAGACCGGCCAGCGCGGCGGAACCGTCTTTATCCTTGGACATGCCGTAAGCGACGCCGACGGCGAACAGAATGGGCATACTGTCGATGATGGCGGCACCCGCCTTGATCAGAAACGCAGCCAGAGGGCTTCCGCCACCCCAACCGTTCGGGTCAATCCAGTAGCCAATCCCCATCAGGATCGCGGCGGCAGGCAATACCGCTACCGGCACCATCAGGGCACGGCCGATCTTTTGCAAATAACCGAGAATGTTCACGGTTCCTCTCCTTAGTTGGTGTTTTTCTAGAAATTAAGTGCTTATCACGTTCGACGCATAAGCCATCAAGGCTTGATTGGCAGTCTATGTGTTTTATTTCGCTGCGCAAATTAATAAACCAGCTTTCGTGATCATTATCACTCAACAGAGATAAAGGTAGCCGATAGATGTGGCTTAGTTCGCAATCTTTATTTACGCTATAAAACAACTTGAATCCGTGTCTGGTCCCTTGCCGTCACTCCCTGTGCGGCAACCGTACTGAGGTATATAGAATGCGCCTGATCCCGTTGAAGTCTGCCAGCCAGGTGGGTCTCTGGTCTGCCCGTTACATCGTTGACCGCATCAATGCGTTCAAACCCACTGCCGAGCGCCCCTTCGTGCTGGGTCTGCCCACTGGCGGCACCCCGCTCAACACCTACAAGCGCCTGATTGAGCTGCATAAAGCCGGCGAGGTGAGCTTCCAGAACGTGGTCACCTTCAACATGGACGAGTACGTGGGGCTGCCCAAGGAACACCCGGAGAGCTACCACAGCTTCATGCACAACAACTTCTTCAATCACGTGGACATTCGCCCGGAAAACATCAACATCCTCAATGGCAACGCCGAGGATCTGGTGGCCGAGTGCCAGCGTTACGAAGACAAGATCAAGTCCTACGGCAAGATCCACCTGTTCATGGGCGGCGTCGGCAATGACGGCCACATCGCCTTCAACGAACCGGCCTCTTCCCTGGCTTCCCGTACCCGGGTCAAGACCCTGACCGAAGACACCCGCATCGCCAACTCCCGCTTCTTTGGCGGCGACATGGAGCAGGTGCCCAAGCTGGCCCTGACCGTGGGTGTCGGCACCCTGATGGACGCCGAAGAGATCCTGATCCTGGTGGTCGGTCACGCCAAGGCCCAGGCCCTGCAGGCTACCGTGGAGGGCAGCGTCAACCACATGTGGACCATCTCCACCCTGCAACTGCATCCGAAAGGGATTGTGGTGTGCGACGAACCTTCCACCATGGAGTTGAAGGTCAAGACGGTGCGCTACTTCCAGCAACTGGAAGCCGACAATATCAAGCACCTCTGAGGAGCTCCCATGTACGCTCTGACTAATTGCACTCTCTACACCGGCAGCTGCGTGCTGACCGGTTATGGCGTGGTCATCGATGGCGACAAGATTGTCGCCATCTCCCGCCAGGCAGAACTGCCCGCCGGCATCGAGCAGATTGACCTCCAGGGCGCCAACCTCAGCGCCGGCTTCATCGACGTCCAGCTCAACGGCTGCGGTGGCGTCATGTTCAACGGTCACATCACCACGGACACCCTGGCCACCATGCAGGCGGCCAACCTGAAATCCGGGACCACCAGCTTCCTGCCGACCCTGATCACCAGCCCGGATGCGGACATGAAGCAGGCCGTCGCCGTCACCCGCGACTACATGGCCGCCCACCCCAACGAGGTGCTTGGCGTCCATCTGGAAGGGCCCTACACCAACCTCAAGCGCAAGGGGATCCACCCGGCCGAACAGATCCGCCAGCCCGCCGACGAGATGATCGACTTCTTCTGCGACAACGCGGACGCCATCGCCAAGATCACCCTGGCGCCAGAGCGCAACAAGCCCGAGCACATCCGCCGTCTGGTGGAGGCCGGCATCCTGGTCTCCGCCGGCCACACCGCCGCCAACTACGATCAGGCCATGGCGGGCTTTGACAACGGCATGCGCTTTGCCACCCACCTCTACAACGCCATGACCCCGACCCTGAATGGTCGCGAGCCCGGCGTGGTCGGTGCCATCTACGATCGCAAGGATGTCTATGCGGGCATCATCGTCGACGGCCACCACGTACACTGGGCCAACGTGCGCCTGGCACACAGGATGCTGGGGGAGCGGCTGGTGCTGGTCACCGATGCAACCGCGGCGGCAGGTGCACCGGAAGGCTTTGAGAAATTTGATTTTTGCGGCGCAACCGTCTATTTCCGCGATGGTCAGTGCGTCGATGAGAATGGTACACTCGGCGGCTCCGCCCTCACCATGATCGAAGGGGTGGAAAATCTGGTCAAACAGGTCGGATTGCCGCTCGACGAAGCACTGAGAATGGCCACCCTTTACCCCGCTCGCGCCATTGGATGGGACTCGCGTCTCGGTAGTATCCAGGTCGGAAAAATTGCCAACCTCACCGTCTTTGATCAGGCCTTCGCGGTCTGCGGGACCGTGGTTAACGGACACTACACAACACAGTGACACTATGACTGGCGGACAAATAGCAAACGTAGATCTTATCAAGCAGGTAAACAGTGCGGTCGTCTATCGCCTCATTGACCTGCAGGGGCCCATCTCGCGGGTCAAAATTGCCGAGTTGAGTCAGCTGGCCCCGGCCAGCGTGACCAAGATAACCCGGCAACTGATCGAGCACGGCCTCATCAGGGAAACCTCGCCGCAGGCCTCCACCGGCGGGCGCCGCGCCATCTCCCTGACCACCATCAAGCATCGCTTCCAGTTTGTGTCCGCCAAGCTGGGTCGCGGCTACCTGCAGCTCTCCCTGTATGACCTCGACGGCAAGGAGCTCGATCAGCACATCACCCAGGTGACCGAGATCGAGCAGCAACCCGTGGTGGACATGCTGCTGCGGGAGATTGGCGCCTTCATCGACGCCAATCAGGATCGCAGCCGCAACCTCATCAGCATCGCGCTGACCATGCCGGGTCTGGTCAACCCGGAATCCGGCATGGTCATCTACACCCCCACCTACCAGATCCGCAACCTGGGGCTCGCCAAGCTCCTGGAGCACCACTTCAACCTCCCCTGCTACGTGGGCAACGACACCCGTTCACTGGCGCTGGCCGAGCACTTCTTCGGCGAGTCCCGCGACTGCATGGACTCCATCCTGGTGAGTGTCCACCAGGGGACGGGCTCGGGCATCATCACCAAGGGCAAGGTGTTTCTTGGCCAGAACCGCAACGTCGGCGAAATAGGCCACATCCAGGTCGAACCCCTTGGCAAGCGCTGCCACTGCGGCAACTTCGGCTGCCTCGAGACCATCGCCTCCAACGAGGCCATCGTCGACAAGGTGAAGGAGCTCATCAGCCGCGGTCACCTGAGTTCGCTGCAAGAGAAGCACATCACCATTCAGGAGGTGTGCAAGGCGGCGGTGGCCGGTGACGAGCTGGCCCGCAGCGTGATCGAGAACGTGGGGGAGCACCTGGGGCGCGCCATCGCCATCACGGTCAACCTGTTCAACCCCCAGAAGGTGCTCATCGCCGGTGAAATCACCGCCGCCGAAGAGATCCTGATCCCGGCCATCCGCCGCTGTGTCGAGCACCAGTCTCTGCCAAGTTTCCATCGCGGCCTGCCCATCGTGAAGGCGCGCTTCCAGAACCAGCCCACCATCGGCGGCTTCGCCCTGGTCAAGCGCTCCCTGCTGGAAGGGGATCTGCTGCAGATCATCATGGAGCAAAAGTAAGGCCCACCCCTTCGGACACGAAAACGGCAGCCAGTGGCTGCCGTTTTTTTATGGTCTGTTTTCGCAGGTTTACCTCGCTCTACAAGGTTTGAACAGAGCGTAGGTTCGATGAGCCCCGTAGCGGCGTAATCGGACGCCGTAGTTCACCCCGCCCGGCACGGTTTGAACAGATCCAGCTTGCCGTCATAGACCTGGGTCTGCACGTCCATGATACCGAGCATGGAGTGGAACAGGTTGTCGTGGGAGAAGCGCTTGCTGGCTGCCTCCTGTTGCAGGCAATCCAGATTGAGCTGACGGTCCGCCTGCAACTGGGGAGAAAACCAGGTCAGGAGCGGCACCCGGGTCTGATCGTCCGGTGCGAACTTGTAGGGGGTGCCGTGCAGATAGAGCCCCATGGCGCCGAGGGATTCACCGTGATCCGACAGATAGACCAGCCCCACGTTGTACTGGCTCTCCAGGCTCTTGAGCTTGTCGATGAGCTGGGCCAGCACCTTGTCGGTGTAGCGGATGGTGTTGTCATAGGTGTTCACCAGCTCTTCGTTACTGCAGTTCTCGATGTCGCTGCGCGGGCAGTCCGGCAGGAAGACGCGATCGGCTGCCGGGTAGCGGCGATAATAGGTCGGACCGTGGCTGCCCATCAGGTGGAAGGCCACCAGCTTGCTGCCCTGCTTGCCCTGCATGTCGGCGATCTGCTGATCCAGCCCCTGCAACAGCACCTCGTCATGACAGGCATTGCCGGAGCAGTATGCGGGGAATGCCTTGGGCTCAATCTCGATGGTGGGGACGTTTTTGCACACCCCCTTGCAGCCGCCGTCGTTCTCCTTCCAGAGCACCGAGATCCCGGCATGTTGCAGCACGTCCAGCAAGCCATCCTGGGACTGGGCCCTGGCCTCGTCATAGCCGCGCCGGGTCATGTTCGAGAACATGCAGGGTACGGAGAGCGCCGTGGCGGTGCCGCAGGATCGCACGTTCCTGAACGAGACCACATTGGCCTCCTTCTCGGTGAAGCCGTTGGTCTCCTTCGTGTAGCCGTTGAGGGAGTAGTTCTGGCTGCGGGCCGTCTCCCCCACCACCAGGAACATCAGGGTCGGCTTCTCGTGCTGGCCGATCACCCTGGCATCGGTGCCGATCTGCTGGTAGGGAATGGGAGTGGCGAAGACCACATCCCGGGCGTACTTGTAGAGCCCGTGCACATAGTTGGCGGGCACTATCTCCTTGCCGAGGGACTTGTTGTTGCGCCCGACCGAGGCGTAATCCTGGTAATAGAGGGCGGCAGCCCCCATCAGAAACAGCAAGGAGAGGGCGATGGAGCCGAGGCGCAGACCCAGCCCCTTGTACCAGGGACGGGGATACTCAATCTTCACCCACAGCAGGACCAGTACCGGCAGCAGGCCGGTCAGCAGGAACCAGAGCACCACGGAGCCGTTGAGGTAGGAGCCCGCCTCCCCGCTGTTGGTCTCGATGATGTTCTGCATCATGCCCATGTCGAAGATCACCCCGTACTTGAGCATGGCGTAGCTGACGAGGGAGCCGGTCATGATGAGCAAGGCGAAGAAGGGCTTGAGCAGATAACGGAAGGTAAAGGGCAGGAACACCGCGTTGAGGGCCGCCACCAGTACCAGGGGAATGGAAAGGACAAACCCCGCCTTGACGTGTTCAAGGGCGCTGAGAATGCGATAAAAGTGCAGGAAAATGGGCCAGTTGAAGACCAGTGCAAACAGCAGCACCAGCAACAGATTGACCTTCATCACTCCCAGAGTGAGACGCATAGAGAGACTCCGACAAACCAGTGGAACTAACAACCTGCCAGCAGGCTTCGTGGTGACCATCCCGACACTCGGCCCTGAAAAACAGGAAAAGAGCCAGGGAGGTCCAGATACGGGGTCATCCTAGGACGGCAAACTTAAGCGAACATTAAGAGAGGAAATCGAACCACAAGGGGAGGTGCGCGGTCTGGCACATAAAAAAACGGCAGCCCGGGCTGCCGTTTTGCGAAGGTGAACAAGGTGTTGCACCTGTGTGTTCGCGAACCTGAACAGGGTCGCGAGCGGCCGGCGATCTCGCCGGAGCCGGGGAAGAGGGCCGTTGTGGTCGCCCTCCCCTTGCCCTGGGGGATCACAGCGCTCCCGAGAGGCAATCACAGGGTCGCGGCAATCTCGTCGGAGCCGGGGAAGAGGACCGTTGTGGTCGCCCTCCCCTTTGCTCTGGGGGATCACAGGGTCGCGGCGATCTCGTCGGAGATGGAGCCGTTGTGGTACACCTCCTGCACGTCGTCCAGATCTTCCAGCATGTCGATGAGGCGCATCAGCTTGGGCGCGGTCTCGGCATCCAGTTCCGCCTCGGTGGAGGGGATCATGGTCACTTCGGCGCTCTCGGGCTTGAAGCCGGCGGCTTCCAGACCGTCCAGCACGGTGCCGAAGTCGTTCGGAGTGGTGTAGACCTCGATGGTGCCATCTTCTTCGGTCACTACGTCGTCGGCACCGGCTTCCAGCGCGGCGTCCATCAGGGCGTCTTCATCGGCGCCCACGAAGGTCAGCACCCCCTTCTTGGTGAACAGATAGGCCACGGAGCCGTCGGTCCCCAGGTTGCCGCCGCACTTGCTGAAGGCGTGACGCACTTCGGCCACGGTACGGTTGCGGTTGTCGGTCAGGCACTCCACCATGACGGCGGAACCGGCCGGGCCGTACCCTTCGTACACGATGGTCTCGAGCTGCTCGCCGTCACCGCCGCCGGCCCCACGGGCGATGGCGCGGTTGATGGTGTCGCGGGTCATGTTGCTGGTCAGGGCTGCCGCCACCGCCGCACGCAGGCGGGGGTTGTTGGCAGGATCGGCATCACCCAGACGCGCGGAGGTGGTGATTTCGCGGATCAGCTTGGTGAAGATCTTGCCGCGCTTGGCGTCTTGCGCCGCCTTGCGGTGTTTGATGTTGGCCCATTTACTGTGACCTGCCATAGGGACTCTCCGTTATAGTTGGAAATTTCAGTAACACTGGTATCGACCAGGGGGAAACGGGAAAGGCCGCATCGCTGCGGCCTTTGTTGCCGATAACGGCTTATTCGTCACCCTTGACGGTGGTCGCAATCGCCAGCTCGCCCAGTTGGGCCGGGTTGGCAAAGCTCGGGGCGTCTGTCATCAGACAGGCGGCCGCCGTGGTTTTCGGGAAGGCGATGACATCCCGGATGTTGTCGGTGCCAGTCAGCAGCATGCTGAGGCGGTCCAGACCGAAGGCCAGGCCGGCGTGGGGCGGGGTGCCGTATTTCAGGGCATCCAGCAGGAAGCCGAACTTCAGACGCTGCTCGTCCGGGGTGATCCCCAGGATGTCGAACACGGTGGACTGCATCTCGCTGTTGTGGATACGCACAGAGCCGCCACCCACTTCGTAGCCGTTGATCACCATGTCGTAGGCGTTCGCGTAAGCGCCCACCGGATTCGCTTTCAGCTCGGCCGGGCCCAGGTTGCTCGGGGCGGTGAAGGGGTGGTGCATGGCCGCCAGGCCGCCTTCGCCATCTTCTTCGAACATGGGGAAGTCGATGACCCAGAGCGGCTTCCAGACGTTCTCCACCAGGCCCAGATCGCGGCCCACCTTCAAGCGCAGGGCGCCCATGGCATCGCACACCACCTTCTTGGAGTCGGCGCCGAAGAAGATGATGTCGCCATCCATCGCACCGGTGCGGGCCAGGATCTCGCGCACGATGGCGTCAGAGAGGAACTTGGCCACCGGGGACTGCACCCCTTCGATGCCGCTCCCGGCGTCGTTGACCTTCATCCAGGCCAGGCCCTTGGCACCGTAGATGCCGACGAACTTGGTGTACTCGTCGATCTGCTTGCGAGACAGCTCCGCGCCGCCCGGTACCTTCAGGGCCGCCACACGGCCTTTCGGATCCTTGGCGGGGCCGGCGAACACGGCGAACTCCACCTCGGTCAAGAGATCTGCCAAATCGACCAGCTCCATGGGCAGGCGCAGGTCCGGCTTGTCGGAGCCGAAGCGGCGCATGGCTTCGTCGAAGGTCATGATGGGGAAGTCACCCAGGTCCACGTTCAGGATGTGCAGCCAGAGCTTGCGGATCATCTCTTCCATGATTTCACGCACCTGGGGCGCGGTCATGAAGGAGGTCTCCACGTCGATCTGGGTGAATTCCGGCTGGCGGTCGGCACGCAGGTCTTCGTCGCGGAAGCACTTGACGATCTGGTAGTAGCGGTCGAAGCCGGACATCATCAGCAACTGCTTGAACAGCTGGGGGGACTGCGGCAGGGCGTAGAACTTGCCCTTGTGTACGCGGCTCGGCACCAGGTAGTCACGGGCCCCTTCCGGGGTCGCCTTGGTCAGCATCGGGGTCTCGATGTCGAGGAAGCCGTGCTCGTCCATGAAGCGGCGCACGAAGGCACTGGCCTTGGCACGGGTCTTCAGGTACTTGGCCATCTCGGGGCGACGCAGATCCAGGTAGCGGTACTTGAGGCTCACCTCTTCGCTGTTGACCTGGTTGAAGTCAAGGGGCAGCGGCTCGGCACGGTTGATGATGGTGAGCTCGTGGGCGAACACCTCGATGGCACCGGTGGCCATGTCGCTGTTGCGCTGGGAGTCGGGGCGGGTACGCACCACGCCGGTCACCTGGATGCAGAACTCGCCGCGCAGCTCGGAGGCCAGGGCAAAGGCGTCCGGCTTGTCCGGATCGAAGAACACCTGCACGATGCCCTCGCGGTCGCGCATGTCGATAAAGATGAGGCCGCCGAGATCACGACGACGATGGACCCAACCGCACAATGTAATGGTCTGCCCGGCATGGGCCTCATTGACCTGTCCGCAATAGATAGAGCGCATGGACTTCTTCCTTCGAAATGGTAGAGAGACGGTTCATCCTGGGTCGCCGGGCACGACTGGCAAGCACCGTCTGTCTCACAGCTGGCCAGATCCTGCTTCTTGCCCGGTTTGAAATCTGTCTCGGGTCATCCGGCTCCCCGAGCCGGATTCTTGCCGCCGCCCCAGGCAGGCCCCCGCTCCCGACCGGGATGACGAGTGGCGCCGGGGTATCGGCTGGCGTCGTTGTCTGGCCACTGCCGGGCCGCGATCATCGTCACCCGGGGGCTCGGTCGCGCGCATTACGACAATGTGGCAAACAAAAGGGTTGGCATTATAGAGGAAAACCTCCATTTGGGTAAAATGGCCCGCAGCCCCCTTTACCCTGTTTTTTGTTGTTCTGGCGCAAAAAGGAGGGCAAAAGTCCGCCAACCTGCCGACAGGAACCATCATGAGCCTCTATTTGGGCCTGCCCCAGTGGTCACACCCGGCCTGGCCCGGCCAGTTGCTGGGGATGAATGCCAGGCCCGCCGAGCACCTCGCCGACTATGCCAGGGTGTTCAACTCCGTGGAGGGCAACACCACCTTCTACGCCTCGCCGACCCCGGAGACGGTGCAGCGCTGGGCCGATGCGGTCCCCGACCACTTTCGCTTCAGCTTCAAGTTTCCCAAGGAGATCAGCCACCAGAGCGATCTGGTGAGCGTGGACAAACAGGTGACGGCCTTCATCCGCCTGCTGGCCCCCCTGCATGGCAAGCTGGGGCTGCTCAAGCTGCAACTGCCCGCCCGCTTCGGGCCAGAGGGGCTGGCCCGTCTGGATGCCTTCTTCGCGCGGCTGCCCCAGGATTTCACCTATGCCCTCGAGGTGCGCCACCCCGATTTCTTCGCCAAGGGGGAGGCGGAACGGGCCCTCAACCGGATGCTGATGGCGCGGGGCATCAATCGCATCATGCTCGACAGCCGCCCGCTCTTCTCGGTGCCCGCCACCACGGCCGCCATGATCGATGCCCAGGGCAAGAAACCCAGGTTGCCGGTCCATCTGCTGGCCACGGGGGGTGCCCCGGTGGTGCGCCTGATTGGTTTGCCTCAAATCGAGGACAATCACCCATTTTTGCCACCATGGTTGCCACATTGGAAACAATGGCTTCAGGAGGGCAAGGATCTCTACCTCTTTGTCCACACCGCCGACAATGCCCGGGCCCCCGAACTCGCACGGCAGATCAGCCGCCTGCTCGGCCAGGAGATGGCCCCCTGGCCGGGAGAAAACGATCGCGCCCGCCAGGGGGTGCTGCCCTTTTGAGCGGCCCCCTCCCCGCCCCTTCTCCGTCCCCAAAAAAAGCCGCTTTTTTTGTGGTCCCACCGGGGTTGGCGTCAAGACAAACGCCCGCCTTTCCTCTACACTAGCGCCCCAAGTAAGGTCCCGGGCCTGGGTGCATGGCAATGCGTTGCCCACCCCAGCCCGGCACCCTGAGGGCCCGGACCATGGCCCGTTGCGAACAGGGGCAGCCCGAAGGATCCCGGAGCAAGCCACCCCGTTCGTCAACCGGTGACGACGCCATTTCGATGCCCGTCCACCCAAGATTCAATTGAATAAAACAGCCGCCTACCACACCGGCTGTCAGGTTGCGTCAGCATGCACGATCAGATTTTTGCCGCCCCCATCGCCCGTCTGGGAGACTTCTGCTTTGACGAGCAGGTCGTCGACGTCTTCCCCGACATGATCCAGCGCTCGGTGCCCGGTTACAGCAACATCATCTCCGCCATCGGCATGATGGCCGCCCGCTACGCCCAGCCCCAGAGCCGCCTCTACGATCTCGGCTGCTCCCTCGGCGCCGCGACCCAGGCCATGCGCCGCCACGTCACCCAGCCCGGCTGCCAGATCACGGCGGTGGATCTCTCCCACCCCATGATCGAGCGGGCCCGCGCTCACCTCTCGGGCTTCAAGTCCGAGGTGCCGGTGGAACTCATCGAGGCGGACATCTGCGACATCCCCATCGAGAACGCCTCCGTGGTGGTGCTCAACTTCACCCTGCAGTTCGTCGCCCCCGAGAAGCGAGCCGCCCTCATCGCGCGCATCTTTGACGGCCTGCGCCCCGGCGGCATCCTCATCCTGAGCGAGAAGTTCCGCTTCGATGACGAGCAGGTCAACGAGCTGCTCATCGACTTGCACCTCGACTTCAAACGGGCCAACGGCTACAGCGAACTGGAAATCAGCCAGAAGCGCACCGCCCTTGAGAACGTGATGCGCACCGACACCCTTGCGGTCCATCAGGCGCGCCTGCGGGACGCCGGCTTCACCCACCTGGACCTCTGGTTCCAGTGCTTCAACTTCGGCTCCATGATTGCCATCAAAGCCAGCGACACCAACTAAGCCATGATCGATTTCGCCCATTTTTATCAACTGATCGCCAAGAACAGGTTGAGCCACTGGCTGCACACCCTGCCCGCCCAGCTGCACGCCTGGCAGCACGACAACCTGCACGGGGATCTGCCGCGCTGGAACCGCGCCCTCGCCAAGCTGCCCGTCGTGGCCCCCGGCCGGATCGAGCTCAAAGAGCGGGTCGCCATCGGCGGCTCCGATAGCCTGGGAGAGGGTGAGCGCAAGAAGACCGAGAGCCTGTTGCGCCAGCTCATGCCCTGGCGCAAGGGCCCCTTCCATGTGCACGGCATCCACATCGACACCGAGTGGCGCTCCGACTGGAAGTGGGATCGGGTGCTGCCCCACATCAGCCCGCTCCAGGGCCGCTACGTGCTGGACGTGGGCTGCGGCAGCGGCTACCACCTCTGGCGCATGGTGGGGGAAGGGGCGAAACTGGCGGTCGGCATTGACCCGAGCCCGCTGTTCCTCTGTCAGTTCGAAGCCATTCGCCACTTCATGGACAACGACCAGCGCGCCCACCTGCTGCCGCTCGGTATCCAGGAGCTGCCGGCGCTGCGCGCCTTTGACACCGTCTTCTCCATGGGGGTGCTCTATCATCGCAAGTCCCCCATCGAGCACATCGAGCAGTTGCGCAACCAGCTCAAAGACGATGGGGAGCTGGTGCTCGAGACCCTGGTGGTGGACGGCGACGAAAACCAGGTGCTGATGCCCTCCGATCGCTACGGCAAGATGCGCAACGTCTGGTTCCTCCCCTCGAGCGCGGCCCTCACACGCTGGGTCGAGCGCTGCGGGTTCACCGATGTGCGCATCGTCGACGAGAATATGACCAGCACCGACGAACAGCGTCGTACCGACTGGATGATTAACGAGTCCCTGAGTGACTATCTGGACCCACACAATCCTGCACTCACGGTCGAAGGATACCCGGCACCCAAACGTGCCGTACTGATCGCCAGAAAGGCCAAAGACTAGCCGATGGCGGCTGTGGAAGTTACACTGACCCAATTCCAGGAAGCACAGTTAAATGAATGACATGAAAAGCAAATTAAAAGGAATGACCCTGCTCTCCCTGCTCAGTCTCGGCGGGTGTGTCAGTATGGAAAAAGCCCCCCCGGCCCCGACCCTGACGCTGGCCGAGCTGCGCAACGAGATCTCGTTGAGCGAGCAACGTCTGCAAACATCCATGGAACAGCAACAGAAGCAGTATGTGCAGCAACAGCACCTGCTGGTTCAGCTCAACACCGATGTCACCAACATGAAAGAGTCCGTGAAGAAAGTCGACAGCAAGCTGGCTACCCTGCCTCCCGAGCCGCCCAAGGCCATGCCCATTCCCACCGAGAAGTGCCCGGCGCCGAGCCAGGGCCACACCGTCGATGGCAAGCTGCTGGTGGGTGAAGCGGAGTGGATCTGGGTTGACGCCGCCAACGACGCCTTCCAGGCCCGGGTCGACACCGGCGCCACCACCTCCTCCATCAGCGCTCAGGAGATCACCATCTTCGAGCGCAACGGCAAGAACTGGGTGCGCTTCTTCCTGAGCCACCAGGAGATGGACGACAAGATCCAGATTGAAGCGCCCCTGGTGCGTCACGTGCGGGTCCGTCAGGCTTCCGCCGACGATCTCGACCGTCGCCCCGTGGTCCGCCTCGCCGTGCGCATCGGCGACATGACCGAGAAGGCCGAATTTACCCTGAAGGACCGCAGCGACATGACCTTCCCCGTGCTGCTGGGCCGTGAATTCCTCAAAGACATCGCCGTGGTCGACGTGGCCCGCGAATATATCCAACCCAAACCCAAGCTCAAGGATGTGAAATAATCCATGGTTTCCCGTAAGCCGTTCTATCTGCTGGTCGCCCTGCTCTACATCGTCGGCCTGGGGATGACCTTCTATCATCACATCGCGCTGGACGTCCCGCTCACACCGGGTGAAAAGCGCCAGATCTGGTCCATCGAAGCCAAGCTCGAGTTCGAGGCCACCGGCGAGCCGGTGATCGCCTCCCTGGCCATTCCGGGCACCCAGCCCGGCTTCACCCTGATGAACGAGAACGCCGCGAGCCCGGGCTATGGCCTGTCGTTCGTGGAAAAAGACGGGGATGCCCGCGCCGAGTGGTCCATCCGCACCGCCTCCGGCCGTCAGGAGCTTTACTACCGGGTCGACATGATGGCCGATGCCCATGCCAAGCCCGCCGCCAACCCGCAGCCGCCCGCCATCGAGAAGCAGATCGAGAGCGAGCCCTACGCCACGGCCATGAAGCAGATCCTGGAGCGCGCCCAGGAGCGCTCCGCCGACGGCTACACCCTGACCCGCGAGATCATCAAGGAGATCGAGAAGCAGGAACAGAACGCCGAGCTGCTCAAGTCCCACAAGAGCCGCGCCAATCTGATTGCCGAGCTGCTCAACAACGCGGACGTCCCGGCCCGGGTGGTTCACGCCCTCAGCCTGGAAGACGGCCGTCGCCGTCAGGAGCTGGTGGATTACCTGCAGGTCTTCAACAGCCCGACCGACTACAAGCTGTTCAACCCGCAAAGCGGTGAACAGGGTCAACCGGCCAACCTGCTGCTGTGGGAGTACAACTCCGGCGCCCTCCTGGACGTCACCGGCGGTCACAACTCCCGCGTCACCTTCTCGATGATCGAGCAGGAGCAACCGGTCAACGTGGCCCTGGCCCAGAAGTTCGAAAAATCCGAGATGATGAACTTCTCCATCCACAGCCTGCCCCTGGAAGAGCAAGCCCTGTTCAAGGGTCTGCTGCTCATCCCCATCGGCGTGCTGATGGTGGTGTTCCTGCGGGTCATAGTGGGGATCAAGACCTCCGGCACCTTCATGCCGGTGCTGATCGCGGTCGCCTTCATCCAGACCTCGCTGGTCACCGGCCTCATCGGCTTCCTGCTGATCGTCGGCACCGGCCTGGTGATCCGCTCCTACCTCTCGAGGCTGAACCTGCTGCTGGTCGCCCGAATATCGGCGATCATCATCATGGTGATCTCGATGATCGGCATCTTCTCGGCGTTCGCCTTCAAGCTGGGGCTGACCGACGGCATGAAGATCACCTTCTTCCCGATGATCATCCTCTCCTGGACCATCGAACGCATGTCCATCCTGTGGGAAGAAGAGGGTCCCAAAGAGGTGTTCCGCCAGGGCGGCGGTTCCCTGCTGGTGGCGGTCATCGCCTACCTGGCCATGGACAACGAGCTCATTCGTCACCTCACCTTCAACTTCCTCGGCCTGCAGCTGGTGCTGATGGCGACCGTGCTGTTGATGGGTAACTACACCGGCTACAAGCTGAGCGAGCTCAAGCGCTTCAAGCCGCTGGTGGACGAGATGAAGTCTGGTGCCACCCCGGGTAAGGACAAGTAACAGATGTGGTTCTGGCAGAAATACACCAGTCCGTGGAGCCTGTCCCAGGCAGGCATCCTCGGCATGAACAAGCGCAACCACTCCTACATCAGCCGCTACAACCCGCGCCGCCTCTATCCGCTGGTGGATGACAAGCTCAAGACCAAGCGCATCGCGCTGGATGCGGGGGTGACGGTGCCTGAACTCATCGGCACCATCCGCGAGCAGCACGACGTGACTCGCATCACCGAGCTGGTGAAGGACTGGCCGGGCTTCTGCATCAAGCCGGCCCGCGGCTCCGGCGGCAAGGGGATCCTGGTGATCCTGCGCCAGGAGGATGGCCTCTTCTACAAGCCCAACGGCAGCGCCGCCAACGGCCAGGATCTGGAGCGCCATGTCTCCAACATCCTGGCGGGGCTCTATTCCCTCGGCGGCAAGCCCGACGTGGCGCTGGTGGAAGGGCTCATCAACTTCGACGACGTGTTCGACGGCTACTCCTTCGAAGGGGTCCCCGATGCCCGGGTGATCATCTTCAAGGGGTTCCCGGTGATGGCCATGATGCGCCTCTCGACCTCGGCTTCCGATGGCAAGGCGAACCTGCACCAGGGCGCCGTGGGGGTGGGCCTGTGCCTGCGCACCGGCCGCGCCCTGCGGGCGGTGCAGTTTGGCAACCCGCTGCGCCACCACCCGGACACCGGCCTGGATCTCTATGATCTGAAGGTGCCCCACTGGGACACCCTGCTCAACCTGGCGGCCTCCTGCTACGAGATGTCCGGTCTTGGCTACATCGGGACCGACATGGTGCTGGACAAGTTCCGCGGCCCCATGCTGCTGGAGCTCAACGCCCGTCCGGGCCTTGCCATCCAGATCGCCAACGGTCGCGGCCTGGTGCCCAACCTCAAGACCATCGAGAAGCTGGGTCAGGTCAAGATGAACGTGGAGCAGCGGGTCAACTTCGCCAAGGATCACTTCGGTATCTTCGACGAATAGTCCGCCCCCCCTTCTGCAAAAACGCGCCCACCGGCGCGTTTTTTTATGGCCGCTCCTGCGCGCAGGGCGCCCCGCCCGAAGGCCGATCCCCGTCACATCCCATGGCGGCGCCCCTTCAATGGCGCGGCACAAGGGGATAAGCTCCTGACCAATGAGGGGTGACCAGCTCATCGGCGCAGGCCACCCCATGTGCGTGAGGCAGTGCGCCTGCCAGGGGGCACCGATTTGTCGACGACAACGGGGCTTCTCGATGGTAGATTAATCAAATCAAATAGATAGCATCGATCGGGTTTCTCCTATGCAACGTTGGCCCAGCCTGAAGCAGCTCCAGTATCTGGTCGCTCTGGACGAGCACAAGAATTTCAACCGCGCCGCCAAGGCCTGCCATGTCAGCCAGTCGACCCTGAGTACCGGGATCCAGACCCTGGAGGACATGATGAACCTGCAACTCGTGGAGCGGGATCACAAGAGCTTCATCATGACGCCGGTCGGCATGGAAATCGTGGCGCGGGCGCGCAACCTGCTCTCCGACGCCCGGGACCTGATGGAGCTGGGACAGCAGCAGGGGGGCGTCATGCACGGCACGGTGCGCCTGGGTTGCATCCCCACCATCGCCCCCTTCCTGCTGAGCAAGCTGCTGCAGGTGTGCGGCAAGGCCTATCCGGATCTGGAGCTGCTGCTGCGGGAAGACACCACCACCAATCTGCTCAAGCAGCTGGAGCAGGGGCAGCTCGATCTGCTGATCCTGGCGCTGCCGGTGGAGATCGGCGGCTTCCACAGCAAGACCGTCGGCCAGGATCCCTTCCACATGGTGATGCCCTCCCACATGGCTGCGGGCCTGCACATGCCGTTCGACTACAAGGAGCTGCCCAACCAGAGCATCTTCCTGCTGGAGCGGGAGCACTGCCTGACGGAGCACGCGGTGAGCGCCTGTCGGCTGCGGGACAAGAGCAAGATCAACCCGTTCGCCGCCACCAGCCTGCACACCCTGGTGCAGATGGTGGGGGCCGGTCTTGGCACCACCTTCCTGCCCCAGATGGCCATAGATGCGGGCATCCTCGACAACACGGACCTGGTGGCCATCCCCCTGCCCGGGGAGAAACCCTATCGGGAGATAGGCCTGGTGTGGCGCCCCAGCACCACCCGAGTACAGACCTTCTACAAGATTGCCGAGCTGCTGACGCCGCTCATTACCCCCAAACCGGCGGGGTGATCCAGTGGCTGCCCCCACAGGCGGCCACTCCTCAATGCCGTTGTCATTCAGGTTCCAGGCAGGATCATCGTCTATGATGAACCCCGTGCCCTATCAAGGAGTTGAGATGTTTCGCACCTTGCTGCTGCCCTTGCTGGCCCTGCTTCTCGCCGCCTGCTCCAGTACGCCGGAGCCTCCCCCTCCCGTGCGCCAGAGCGGCGCCTTCGACAACTTCTATCAGCAGTGGCGCGGCGTGCCCTATCGCATGGGCGGTACCAGCCGCGCCGGTCTCGACTGCTCCGCCTTCACCCAGCTCGCCTACAGCCAGGTGCTGGGCTTCACCCTGCCCCGCACTACGGAATCCCAGGCGAGCCTCGGCCGCCCGGTGGACAGATACCGTCTCCAGCACGGGGACCTGGTCTTCTTCAAGACCGGCTGGCAGCAGTACCACGTCGGGGTCTACACCGGGGCAGGTGAGTTCATTCACGCCTCCACCAGCAAGGGCGTGATCCGCTCGCGCCTCGACAACGTCTACTGGAACAGCCGCTACTGGCAGGCCCGCAGGCTGGTCCAGTAGGTGCGACCCCAAACATGAAAAGGCCCCGAGGGGCCTTTTCATGTTGTTGTCGGGTCAGTGCTTGCGGTGCCAGCGGGGCGAGGTGGCGCGCTCCCCCCAGGGGGTCATGCAGGGCAGCAGGGCCCCCTCGATGACGCCCTCATGGCTCGCCAGCGCCAGGGCAATCTTCTCGTGGAGCAGGCGCAGCAGGTTCTTCTCCTGGCCCGCCAGGGAGTGGCCCGCGGCGAAATACTCCTGCTGATGTTGCAGCGCCAGCTTCTGGGCAAACTCATAGGTATTGAAACTGTCCGGCATGCGCGCGATCACGTCATCCAGCCGGGCCAGCAGGCTATGCAATTCCCTGGTCATGTGCGGTTCTCCCTCCGAGTTGGTGACTCACAATTACCCCTTATTGGATAGAAGGCCAATCCGAATGCCTCAAAAATGGGAGCCCGGACACAGTTCCGGACAACGCTCCCCACTGGTAGCCACCCTCTGCCCTCGCCCGGTTTACAAGTCGGCAACGAATCGCTAGATTTAGACCGACTAATCAGTCGGTCATTTTTCGTGCGGAGCATGCCATGGACACCACCGTCACCCCCGCCTCACCGGACAAGTTCTCCCTCCCCGAGCAACTGCATCGGCTCAGGCAGGCCAGCCAAGCCACCCCCATGCCGGATCTGGCGTCCCGCCGTGCCAGACTTGATGCCCTCAAGCAGGGGCTGCTGCGCCACAAGCAGGCACTGTGTCAGGCCCTGGCCCGGGACTACGGCCAGCGCAGCGACTACGACAGCCTGATCGCCGATGTGCTCCCCTGCGTCATGCAGATCAACTACACCCAGAAACGGCTCAAGGGGTGGATGAAACCGGAGCGCCGTCATTCCGGCCTGCTGCTGGCCCCCGCCAGGGTCGAGGTGCACTATCAGCCCCTCGGCGTGGTCGGCATCATGGTGCCCTGGAATTTCCCGGTGATGCTGAGCCTCGGGCCCCTCATCGGCGCCCTCGCCGCCGGCAACCGCGCCATGATCAAGCTTTCCGAGTTCACCCCTCACACCAACGCCGTGCTGCGCACCCTGCTCGATGAGGCCCTCGGCGGTGACGAGGTGGTGGTCATCGAGGGGGATGCGGGGATCGCGGCCGCCTTCAGCGCCCTCCCCTTCGACCATCTCATCTTCACCGGCTCCACGGCGGTGGGTCGGCTGGTGATGGCCGCGGCCGCCCCCCAGCTCACCCCCCTCACCCTGGAGCTCGGCGGCAAGAGCCCCTGTCTCATCGCCCCCGACATGCCCCTGGCACTGGCGGTGGAGCGGATGATCTTCGGCAAGAGCCTCAACGCCGGCCAGATCTGCGTGGCCCCCGACTACGTACTGCTGCCGAGGGGGCAGGAGCAGGCCTTCATCGAGGCCTATCAGGCCCATTTTCGCCGCCTCTACCCCAAAGGGCTCGAGAGCCCGGATTATGGCGCCATCATCAACGCTCCCCAGTACGAGCGGCTCACCGCCTGGCTGGAGGAGGCGAGGCAGGCCGGAGCCCAGATCCACCCCTGCGTCACGCCCGCCCGGGATGACGCCACCCGCAAACTGGTGCCCCACCTGCTGACCGAGGTACCCGGCCACTGCCAGGTGATGCAGCAGGAGATCTTCGGCCCCCTGCTGCCCCTGGTGCCCTATGACGACATCGAGGAAGCCCTGGCCTATGTGGCGGCCCGGCCCCGCCCCCTGGCGCTCTATCTCATGAGCCTGGACGAGACGCTGCAGCGCCGCCTCATCCGGGAGACCCACGCCGGGGGCATGGCCATCAACGAGAGTCTGTTCCAGGTGGCGGCGGACGATGCCCCCTTCGGCGGCATCGGTCCCTCCGGCATGGGCCACTATCACGGCCGCGAGGGGTTTCTCACCTTCTCCAAAGCGAAAACCGTGCTGCGCCGCGGGCGCTTCAGCACAGGCTCCCTCATTCACCCCCCCTATCGGCGCTGGTACCAGCGGCTGATGATGGCCCTGTTCCTGCGCTAGGAGGCGAGATGCGAGAAACCATGACCGACAAACGCCGCCAGATCCTGGATGCCGCCCTGGCCCTGTGCGCCGAGGATGGCCTGCAGGGCGCCGCCACCGCCCGCATCGCCAAGGCGGCCGGGGTGGCCAATGGCACCCTGTTTCATCACTTTCCCAGCAAGGAGGTGCTGATCCAGAGCCTCTACCAGGACATCAAACTGCGCCTTGGCGCCGCCATCACCGAGGCCGATGCCGCCCTGCCGCTCCAGGAGCAGGCCCGCCACTACTGGCACCAGGCCATGGGCTGGATGCAGGCCCACCCCCGTGAGCTCAGGTTCGTGCTGGGCTTTTTCCACTCCCCCCTGCTGGCCCGCCCCCTGCGCAGCCAGATCCTGGCGGAGACCCTGCATTTTCTGCCGAGCCTGCTCGCCCGGGGCCAGGCCAGCGGCGAGCTGATGTCGGCCCCGCCGGCCCTGATGCTGGAGGTGTGCCAGGGCCAGTTTCTGGCCTGCGCCTCCCTCTTTGTCGATCAGCCTGAACTGGGAGAAGACCCCCACTGGCAGGAGAGCGCCTTCACCCTCTTCTGGTCCGCCATCAGCGGAGGTTCCCATGCGCCCTGACGCCCTGCTTGCCACCGGCAGACGCCTCTGGATTGGCAGCCTGCTCTGGATCATCGGCCGCACCCTGTGCCGCGCCGCCCGGGTCGACGAGGCGGTGCGCCGCGAGCTTGCCCCCCTGCCGGACGGCCTCACCATCAGGCTGGAGGTAAACGGCATGACCCGGGGGCTGAGTCTCTACAAGTTCGCGGGGCGCTGGCACTGCGGTGAGGAGGCTGGCAGGGCGCACTCGACCTGTGCCCATGACGGCCCCCACCCCCTGCGGGTGCGCTTCAAGCACCCCGCCGTCGCCTTTCGCGCCCTCAGTTTTCGCCTCGGCATCAACCAGGCCTTTTGCGAAAACCGGCTGCTGGTGGAGGGGGATCTCGACGCGGCCATGCACCTGGTGCGAGCGCTTGAGCAGTTGCAGAGCCTCATCCTGCCCGCCTTCATCGCGCGGCCCCTGCTTCGCCACTACCCGGACCCGCATCGCAAGCTCGCGCGGGCCTGCCACATCTATCTGGGTCTTCTGACCGGTTGAACATGAGGAGAACGGGATGAGCCGTTATTACGATTTTTTCTGCCCGGTCAAGCTGATGGCGGGGGAGCAGGCACTGGAACAGTTGCCGGATGCCTTGAGGGGATTGGGGGCTGGCCGCCCGCTGCTGCTCACCGACAAGGGGGTCAGCGGCAGCGGGCTCGCCACCCTGCTGGCCGATGTGATGGCCGAAGGGGCCTTGCCGGTCGCCGCCATCTGGGACGAGATCCCGGCAGACTCCTCCACCGCCGTGGTGGAGCGGATCGCCCGCCACTACCGGGAGCTGGGCTGTGACAGCCTGCTGGCCCTTGGCGGCGGCTCCGTCATCGACACCGCCAAGGCGGTGAACATACTGGCGACCCTGGGGGGCGAGCGGCTGCTCGACTATGCCGGTGCGGATTGCCTGACCCATCCCCTCAACCCCCTGGCGGTGGTCCCCACCACGGCGGGGACCGGCTCCGAAGTGACCCTGGTGGCGGTGATCAAGGATGAAGGGAGCGGGCGCAAGGTGCCCTTCACCTCCCCCTTCCTGCTGCCCCGGCTGGCGGTGCTGGATCCCCGCTTCACCCTGGGGCTGCCGCTGCCCATCACCGCCGCCACCGCCATGGATGCCATGACCCACGCCATCGAGGCCTTCATCGGCAACGGCAAGAACCCGGTCAGTGACGCCCTGGCCCTGATGGCGGTGGAGAAGATTGCCACCGCCCTGCCCAGGGTGCTGGCCCACCCGACGGACAAGGGCCTGCGGCTGCAACTGGCGGAGGGCTCCACCCTGGCGGGCATGGCGTTTTCCAACTCCATGGTGGGGCTGGTACACGCCCTTGGCCACAGTCTGGGGGCGCGCTGCCACCTGCCCCATGGCCTCTGTATGAACCTCTTCCTGCCCACCGTGCTCGACTACAACCGGCCCGGCATCGACCCCGAGCTGGCCCGCCTGCTGCTACCCCTGGTGGGGCCGGAGCGCTTTGCCGCGACCCCGGCCGAGGGGAGACCCCAGGCCACCATCGAGGCGTTGCAGGCACTGCGCGATACTCTGTGGCAGACGGTCAAGCTGCCCCGTACCCTGCGGGAGGCGGGCCTCACCGACAAGGCGCTGCTGCCCGGGATCCGGGATCTCGCCATCAACGATGGCGCCCTGCTCTACAACCGCAAGGATGCAGACAGGGACCAGCTGCTGGTCCTGCTGGAGCGGGCCTGGGAGTAGCGGGCCCCTTGCCCGTCAGGCATCGGGGGTGAAGACCCCGGTGGAGAGGTAGCGATCCCCCCGATCGCAGATGATCGCCACCACCACCCCCTGCCCGATCTCTGCCGCCACCCGCAAGGCCCCGGCCACGGCGCCACCCGAGCTGACACCGCAGCAGATCCCCTCCTCCCGCGCCAGGCGGCGCATCATGACGAGGGACTCGTCGAGCGTCACATCCAGCACCCCATCGACCCGCGCAGGCTCGAAGATGGCGGGCCGGTAGGCCTCGGGCCAGCGGCGAATGCCGGGGATCTGGCTCCCCTCGGCCGGTTGCAGGCCGATCACCGCCACCGCCGGGTTCTGCTCCTTGAGGTAGCGGGAGACCCCCATGATGGTGCCCGTTGTGCCCATGGCCGAGACGAAGTGAGTGACCGCCCCGCCGCTCTGGCGCCAGATCTCGGGGCCGGTGGAGCGGTAGTGGGCATCCGGGTTGGCGGGGTTGTTGAACTGATCGAGCACCAGCCCCTCCCCCCGTGCCTGCATGGCCAGGGCGAGGTCTCGCGCCGCTTCCATGCCCTCTTCCACCAGCACTAGCTCGGCGCCGTAGGCCTGCATGGCGTCGCGCCGCTCCTGGCTCATGTTGCTCGGCATGATGAGCCGCATCCGGTAACCCCGGGACGCCGCCACCATGGCCAGCGCGATGCCGGTATTGCCGGAGGTGGCCTCGATGAGCCGGGCCCCTGGCGCTAAGTGACCACTCGCCTCTGCCTGCCTGATGAGGTTCAGCGCCGCCCTGTCCTTGACGGAGCCAGCGGGGTTGTTGCCCTCCAGCTTCACCAGCAGGGTGACGCCGGGGTGCGGATTGATGCGGCGCAGCGCCAGCAACGGGGTGTTGCCTATCAGATCGTCCAGGGTGGCGAAGGCCATGACGGATCCATCCTCTCTCAATGTTCTATACCTTGCCTTGCGACCATTCACAGGCCGGCCAGTGTAAGCGAGCCCGCCATGGGCGCAAAGAATGGCGTTGGCAAACCCTGTCCGCCATGTTCTGATCTTCCCATTCACCCAGAGAGGACTCCCGATGAGCGACATCCTTCACCAGGCCGATCAGCAGCAGTTTGTCTGCACCGTGGACGGCAAGCTCTCCCGCCTTGCCTATCGCCGGCTGGACGCCACCACGGTGGACGCCTACAGCACCCAGGTTCCCCCCGAGCTGCGCGGACAGGGGATCGCCGACAAGCTGGCCCGCCGCTTCTACGACTGGACCCTCTCTGAGGGGCTCACCATAGTGCCGAGCTGCAGCTACATCGACGTCTGGTTGCGCCGCAATGCCGGTTGAAGCCGGGCCGCTGCGGGAGGCGCACCTGCGGGCCTGCACCGAGGCCCTGCTGCGAGCTGATCACCCGCGCATGGATTGCCTCCGGGCTGCGCGGGAGCTGGCTCTGCCCGACTGGGCCCTGGGGGCGGGGTTTGTGCGCAACCTCATCTGGGATCACCTCCATCACAAGGCCGAGCCCACCCCGCTCAACGACATCGATCTTATCTATCTGGACAGCGCTGATCCGACTGGATTGAAGGAGGCCGATCACGAAGCCTGGCTCGCCGCCAAGATGCCGGGCCAGCAGTGGGAGGTGCGCAACCAGGCCCGCATGCATCTGCGCCAGCAGGTGCCTCCTTTTGCCAGCTCGCTGTCGGCCCTCAGCCACTGGGTGGAGATACCCACCTGCATCGGGGTCCGCCTGCTGGCAGATGATGCGTTCGAGTGGCTGGCCCCCTACGGCTTTGCCCCCAACTGGTCCCTGGTGGTGAGCCCCAATCCGCGCTGTCGCCAGGAGAGCCGTATCTTTAGCGAACGGGTCAGGGCCAAGGAGTGGCAACGCATCTGGCCTGACCTTGTGGTGAACTGGCCATGAGCGGATTGCAAAGGATCGACAACCTTGGGCACACTAAGAAAAAGATGTTTGTAACTCAATGGGTTAAATAATGCGCGACTTCTTCTCTCTCGAGCGCTGGCTGCCGGGGCTCGCCGCCTTGCTGCAATACCAGCGGGCCTGGCTGATGCCGGATCTTCGCGCTGGCCTCTCGGTCGCGGCCGTGGCCCTGCCCGTGGCCATCGCCTATTCGGAGCTCGCCGGGGTGGGCGCCATCGTCGGCCTCTACTCCTGCATCCTGCCCATGGTGGTGTATGCCCTCTTTGGCACCTCCCGTCAGCTCATCGTCGGTCCGGATGCCGCCACCTGCGCGGTGATCGCCGCCGTGGTAACGCCGCTCGCCGCCGGGGATCCCACCCGTCACTGGCAACTGGTGATGACCATGACCGCCATGACCGGCTTCTGGTGCCTCATCGCCAGCCGCTTCAAGCTGGGGGTGCTGGCAGACTTTCTCTCCCGCCCCATCCTGATGGGGCTGCTCAACGGGGTGGCCATCACCATCATGGTGGGCCAACTCTCCAAGATCTTCGGCTTCACCTTCAGCGAGCGCTATCTCATCGAGCGGATCCTGAACGGCACCAGCTACATTACCCAGACCCATCTGCCCACCCTGGCCATGAGCCTGACGGCCCTGCTCACCCTGCTGCTGGCCAAGCGCTACAGACCAGCCTGGCCCTCCTCCATGGTGGCCATGGTGGTGACGGCGGCCCTGGTGTGGCTGTTCAATCTCGGCCGCGTCGACATCGCCACCCTGGGGACCATCGGCTCGGGGCTGCCCGCCTTCCAGATGCCGGACTTTCCCCCCGGGCTTATCCGTGAGCTGGTGCTGCCCGCCCTCAACCTCGCCATGGTGAGCTTCGTCTCCATGATGCTCACCGCCCGCAGCTTCGCCGCCAAGAATGGCTACGAGATTGATGCGGACAAGGAGTTTAGGGCGCTGGGCATGGCGAACCTGGCCGCCGCCGCCTCCCAGGGGTTTGCCATCAGCGGGGCGGATTCGCGCACCGCGGTCAACGACGCCAACGGCGGCAAGAGCCAGCTGGTCTCCATCATCGCCGCCGCCGTCATCGCCCTGGTCACCTTCTACCTGACGGCGCCGCTGCAATACATTCCCACCGCCGCCCTCGGGGTGGTGCTGGTGATGGCCTCCCTGTCGCTCACGGATTTTCGCGGCCTCTGGGCCCTGCGCGAATCGGACCGCGCCGCCTTCTGGCTCGCCCTGGTGACCTTTGTCAGCGTGCTCACCATGGGGGTCATTCCGGGCATCACCCTCGCGGTGCTGCTGGGGCTGTTCCAGTTCCTGCGCAACGTGATGCGCCCCACCGACCAGCTGCTCGGCATGGACGACGAGGGCGTGGTGCGCACCCTGGGGGACAACGAGCAGGCCAAGGCGATTCCCGGCATCCTGGTCTACCGCTTCAACTCCCCGCTCACCTACTTCAACGCCCCCTACTTCAAGCGGCGGGTGCTGGCACTGCTGGTGCAGGATCCCCACAATCCCAGGTGCCTGGTGGTGGATGCGGTGGCCTGCTTCACCCATCAGGACATCAGCGTCATGAGCATGGTGGGAGAGCTGCACAAGGAGCTCAAGCGGCGCGGCATCCACATGGTGATGGCCGGTCGGCACGGCCAGATGAGCCAGTGGTTCAAACAGGCGGGGATCCGGATCGGCGAGGATGGCATCATCCTCTGCCCCGACATGTACCAGGCCCTGCGCATGACCCGCTGCTACCGGGAACCGGTGTTCCGGGACGACGAGGGGGTGGAGAGCACCACGGATGCCCTGCTCACCCGCTGGCCGCACGATGACGACCTGCCCGACTCGGCGCGCCTCACCCGCCCCAGCGAGCAGGAGGCCGGCGCCACGCCGGTCTGAGACACATCCCCTGGTCGCAGGTCCCCTCCTCCTGCGGCCAGGATTGCACCCCGCCCCCGCTTGGTGTTAAATGCCCCTCCAGTTGGCCCTGACGAGGGCCATCGCCAGCACCTGGATATCCCATGCAGACTCAATCCCACGCGGGCCCGGGCTCCCTCTTCGCCCTGACCTGGCCACTGTTCATCGATCTGGCCCTTCACTTTCTGACCGGGGCCCTCAACACCTTCATGGTGGGCCACGTCTCCTATCAGGGGGTGGCGGCCCTCGCGGTGGGCAACCAGGTCTTCGATCTCGCCATCACCCTGTTCAGCTTCGTCAGCATCGGCACCAGCGTGGTGATCACCCAGTATTTGGGGGCGGGAGACAAGGAAAAAGCCCGCGTCGTCATCCACACCGCCATCGGTTTCAACCTGCTGGTGGGACTGGTGGCCGCGGTCGGCGTCATGGCGGGGGCCGGCACCATGCTGGCGCTGATGAACCTGCCTGCCCACCTGATGAGCGACGGCAGCCTCTACCTGCAGATCATCGGGCTTTGCCTGCTGCCGGAGGCGGCGGCCCTCTGTCTGGCCGCCACCCTGCGTGCCCACGGCCACACCCGCCAGGCCATGTACGTGACCCTCATCGTCAACCTCATCACCTTCGTCGGCAACCTGCTGCTGCTCTATGGCTGGTTCGGCCTGCCCCAGCTCGGGGTCGCCGGGGTCGCCATCAGCACGGTGGCGGGGCGCATCGTCGGGGTGGTGCTGCTGGTATGGCTGGTGGCGCGCAAGACCGGCATCCGGCTGCGTCTGCCCGAGATCGTCCGCCCAAGCCGCGCCATGCTGGACAAGGTGCTGCACATCGGGCTGCCGGCGGCGGGGGAGAACCTCTCCTGGATGCTGCAGTTCATGGTGGTGACCGCCTTCGTCGGCCTGCTCGGCGACAAGGCGCTGGCGACCCAGTCCTACTTCTTCCAGATCTGCCTGTTCATCCTGCTGTTCGGCCTCTCCATCGGCCTTGGCAACGAGATCATCATCGGCCACCTGGCGGGGGCCCGACGCTTCGATCAGGCCTATCGCCAACTGATGAAGAGCCTGAAACTCGGCCTCATCGTCACCGCCGCCATCGCCATCGCCGCCGCCCTGAACGGCCGCGCCATCATCAGCCTGTTCACCGACGACGCCGACATCATCACCCAGGTGGCGCAGCTCTTCCTCATCAGCCTCATCCTCGAACCCGGTCGCACCTTCAATCTGGTGGTGATCAACGCCCTGCGCGCCACCGGGGATGCCCGTTTCCCGCTCTACATGGCGCTCGTCTCCATGTGGGGCATTGCCGTTCCCCTGGCCTATTTCCTTGGTATCATGCAGGGCTATGGCCTGGTAGGCATCTGGCTGGCCCTCGCCTGCGACGAGTGGGTGCGCGGTCTGGCCATGTTCTGGCGCTGGCGCAGTCGTCGCTGGCAAAACAAAATTCTTGTCGAAACATAAGCGGAATCACCATGAAGAAAATCGGACTCTTGTTGACGGCCATCCTGCTCAGCCCGCTCGCCATGGCGCAAACCGCCCCGGCGACCCCCAAGGCGCAGGCTCCCCAGACCTGGTATGTGGCCCCCATCGTCATCGACGAGACCAGCGAAGCCCAGAAGGCCCTGACCAAGGAGTTCACGGCCCAGATGATCAAGACCATCAAGATCAACGAGTACCAGACCGGCAAGGCGGTGGGCAAGACCAAATCGCCCAAGTGGCTGATCCGCACCAAGCTGATGCCCGCAAGCCAAGAGCCTCTGGTCGGCAAGAAGCACCCGCAGGGCCTCACCTATGGCAAGGGCATCCCCACCCAGGAGATCGTCGGCGAGCTCATCATGAACGGCACACTGGTGGCCCACATCGGTCAGGGCTGGCGCGAACCCATCGTCCCGGGCACACCGGTGGCGGAGAAGATCTCCATCGCCAACTACCAGTACGCCATCGGCAACGAAGCCAAGGCGCCGGATCTGGAAGAGCTGGCGGCGCAGATCGGTTTCGAGGCGGGCAAGGTGATTGCCAGAGACGGCAAGCCCCTGCCCGAGAAGAAAAAGAAAAAAGAGTAAACGGCTCACCCGTTTCCAGTCAGGGGCCTCGCGCCCCTTTCTGTTGCCCGCCCCGTAGCAGACCCCCTCTCCCGAATGTGAAGCGGATCCCGCTTCTTTCCTCTGCTGCCCCAGGGTCAGCAGGCAATCATCTTGTAATTCAAACAGTTAAAAATCGCCCTTCCCATGCAGCAAATCCGTGGCCCCGAATTGGATCGGGATCACGTTTCTCCCCGGCAGTAAGGGGTACTTTGGTCTTGCAGGCACAATCAAACGACAACAAGGAGGCTTCATTACATGTTTCCGGAGTACAGAGATCTCATCTCGAAACTGAAGAGCAGTGATGTCCATTTCCAGAAGAAGTTTGACTTGCACAACGACCTGGATGCGGAGATCAGAAAGCTGGAGAAACACCACGCCAGCGACTACAGCTCCGAGGTGAAGGATCTGAAAAAACAGAAACTTAAACTGAAAGAGGAGATATACGACATCCTCAAACAACATCCACACTAGACGCCTCGACGAATACCTGGATAAGCAACTTATCCTGCCAGCCCGGCCCGACGCCGGGCTTTTTGTTGGCCGCCCCAAGGCGCGGCAACGGCCACTTCCCTTGGCACCGGAAAACGAAGCGGGCCAATGGCCCGCTTTCTCATACCGATTTCATCCCATCCTCACACCGGCGGATGGAAATGGCTGGCCTCGCGGGTGGCCATCTCCTCGTAGGTGGCCCACTTCTGCCACGCCACTTGTTGCGCCACCTGCATCAGCCGCTCGGCCTCCTGTGGATGGCTCTGGGCCAGCACCCGATAACGGGTCTCCTCCTGCCGATATTCGGCAAGGGGGATGGAGGGGCGCAGGCTGTCGAGGCTGAAGGGGTTCTGCCCGGCGCTGCGCAGTACCGGGTTGTAGCGCATCAGCGGCCAGTGGCCCGAATCGACCGCACGCTTCTGTTGGGCCAATCCCTGCTCCATGTCGATGCCGTGGGCGATGCAGTGGCTGTAGGCGATGATAAGGGACGGGCCCGGATAGGCTTCCGCTTCCCGCAAGGCCTGTAGCGCCTGCTGCGGGTTGGCACCAAAGGCGATGCGGGCAACATAGACGTTGCCGTAGGAGATGGCCTGCAACGCCACATCCTTCTTGGCCAGCGCCTTGCCCCCCGCCGCGAACTTGGCGACGGCACCGAGCGGGGTCGATTTCGACATCTGACCGCCGGTGTTGGAGTAGACCTCGGTATCCATCACCAGCACGTTCACGTCGCGGCCGGAGGCGAGCACATGGTCGAGCCCCGCCGAGCCGATGTCATAGGCCCAGCCATCGCCGCCCACTATCCAGACCGAGCGGCGCACCAGCTGATCAATCAAGGAGAGCAGCTCGCGAGCCTTGCCGGATTTCACCTCTTCCAGCCGCTCCCGCACTTGCGCGACCCGGGTACGCTGGGCGCGGATCTCCGATTCCAGCCGCTGCGGGGCGCTAATCAGGGTATCGACCAGCTCTGCGCCCAGCTCCCCCTTCATCACTTCGAGAGCCGCCACCGCCTGACCGTGATGCTGATCGGCGGTGAGGCGAAAACCAAAGCCAAACTCGGCGTTGTCCTCAAACAATGAGTTCGACCAGGCCGGCCCCTTCCCTTCGCCGTTCTTGGCCCAGGGGGTGGTCGGCAGGTTGCCACCGTAGATGGAGGAGCAGCCGGTGGCGTTGGCCACCAGCATGCGATCCCCAAACAGCTGGGTCAGCAACTTGAGGTACGGGGTCTCGCCACAGCCGGCGCAGGCACCGGAGAACTCGAACAGGGGTTCGAGGAACTGGGTGCCGCGCACCGTGGAGAAATCCACCCGCTCGCGGGCAGGCCACGGCAGGCTCTCGAACCAGCGCAGCGCCTGCTTCTGACCAGCCAGATGGGGGGCCTTGTCCATCATGGCGATGGCGCGCTCACTTTCATGGCTCTCATCCGCTCCGGCCCGCACCGGACAGGCCTGCACGCACTGGCCACAACCGGTGCAATCTTCCGGATAGAGCTGCAGGGTGTAGCGGCTGTCGGGGAAGCCCCTGGCGGTGACGGGTACCGACTGCGCCGCCTCGGGGGCGGTCGCCAGCCAGTCCTGATGGTAGAACTTGGCCCGCAGCGCCGCGTGGGGGCAGACAAAGACGCAGTTGCCGCACTGGATGCAGATATCCGAATGCCAAATCGGGATCTCGCGGGCGATATCCCGCTTCTCGAAACGGCTGGTGGCAGTGGGGTAAGTGCCATCCACCGGCAGCATGGAGACAGGGATCAGATCGCCGCGCCCCGCCAGCATCGGGCCTGTGACCCGCTGGACAAACTCGCTGCCGCCCGGCGCCAGCGGCTGCGGGTAATCGCTGATCTGCTCGTCACCGGCCGGGATGACCACCCGGTGCAGATGAGCCAGGGTGTCATCCACCGCCGCAAAGTTGCGCGCCACCACCTCGGGCCCCTTGCGGGCATAGCTCTTCTCGATGCTCTCCTTGATAAGGGCGATAGCCTCGTCCCGCGGCAAGATGCCGGCCAGCGCGAAGAAGCAGGTCTGCATGATGGTGTTGATGCGATTGCCCATGCCGTTGCGCTCGGCCACCCGATCCCCATCGATGCAGTAGAGGCGGATATTGAGGGCGCGAATACGGGCGCGCAGCCGCTCGGGCAGCTCGGCCCAGACCCGCTCAGGCTCATAGGGAGCATTGAGCAGCAGGGTCGCCCCTTCGGCGGCATGTTCCAGCAGATCCACTGACTCGACAAAGCCCCACTGGTGGCAGCCGATAAAGCTCGCCTGCTCGATAAGCCAGGGGGCGTCGATGGGCTCGGGGCCAAAGCGCAGGTGGGAGACGGTGCGCGAGCCCGACTTCTTGGAGTCGTAGACGAAGTAGCCCTGAGCGTGGAACCCCTCCAGCTCGCCGATGATCTTGATGCTGTTCTTGTTGGCGCCCACCGTGCCGTCGGCGCCCAGGCCGAAGAAGAGCGCCCGCACCCGGCTGGCAGGCTCCAGATCGCCGATGGGGTGCCAGGCCAGACTGAGGCCCGACACATCATCGACGATCCCCACCGTAAAGCGCGGACGCGGCGCATCGGATGCCAGCTCCTCGAACACCGCCGCGCACATGGCAGGGGTGAACTCCTTGGAAGAGAGGCCATAGCGACCGCCACTGAGCCACGGCAGCCGCTTGATAAGGCCGCGCTGCAAACCGTCGATCAGCGCGCTCTGCACATCCAGCAGCAGCGGCTCGCCCCCTGCCCCCGGCTCCTTGGTGCGATCCAGCACCGCCATGCGCCGCACGCTCGCGGGCAGCGCATCGAGCAGCGCCTGCACCGGGAAGGGACGATAGAGGCGAATGACCAGTACCCCGGTCTTGCGATCCTGCCGGTTGAGCCAATCCACGGTGGTGCGGGCGGTGGCCGCTCCCGAGCCCATCAGCACGATCACATCGGTGGCATCGGGTGCGCCGTGGTACTCCACCAGCCGGTAGTGGCGGCCGGTCAGCTCGCCGAGGCTCTCCATGCACTGCTGCACCCGGGCCGGTACCGCCTCGTAGAAGGGGTTGACGCTCTCGCGGGACTGGAAATAGGTATCCGGGTTCTGGGCGGTGCCACGCATCACCGGATGATCCGGGTTGAGGGCCCGGGCGCGATGGGCGCGCACCCAGTCGTTGTCGATCAGCGCCCGAATTTCATCTTTATGCAGCGTGACTATCTTGTTCACCTCGTGGGAGGTACGGAACCCGTCGAAGAAGTGGATAAAGGGCACCCGGCACTGCAGGGTGACGCTGTGGGCGACCAGGGCCAGGTCCTGCGCCTCCTGCACCGAGCCGGAGGCGAGCATGGCAAAGCCGGTGCTGCGCGCCGCCATCACATCCTGATGGTCGCCAAAGATCGACAGCCCCTGCGCCGCCAAGGATCGGGCCGCCACATGGAACACCGCCGAAGTCAGTTCACCGGCGATCTTGTACATGTTGGGCAGCATCAGCATCAGCCCCTGACTGGCGGTGAAGGTGGTGGCGAGCGCCCCCGCCTGCAGGGCGCCGTGTACCGTGCCGGCCGCCCCCCCTTCACTCTGCATCTCCACCACCGTGGGGATGTTGCCCCACAGGTTGGTCTGCCCCTGTGCCGCCCAGGCATCGGCCAGTTCGGCCATGGTCGAGCTCGGGGTGATGGGATAGATGGCACACACTTCGCTCAGCTGGTACGCCACCCGGGCCGCGGCTTCGTTGCCGTCAACCATGATCAGTTCATGTTTCATTGGAACTCCTCCGGTTGGCGCAACTCGATGGCGTGGCAGGGACACTGGTCGTGGCAGGCACCGCAGCCGGTGCAGCGCTCGGCATCCACCCGATACCCCAGACCCGGCCCCAACTTGGCGATGGCCTGCTCGGGGCAACTGCCATAGCAGCCGTCGCACTCGAAGCAATTGCCGCAGGAGTAACAACGCGCCGCCTCGTAACGGGCGGCCACCTCATCCAGCCCGCCGATGATCTCGCCAAAGTCGTCCCGCGCCCACGCCGGTTTGACCGGCTGACTGCTGGCCGGCGCCTGGGTCTGGAACCAGAGCTGCAACTGCTCCGGCCCCACCAATGAATAGGAAAGCGGTTTGTGGTAGAGGCGACCGCGCAGCCAGGCATCCATATGGCGCGCCGCCTTCTTGCCGTGGCCGGTGGCGATGGTGACGGTGCGCTCGGAGGGCACCATGTCGCCGCCCGCAAACAGACCCGGCACATCCGTCATCAGGTTCTCGCCAACCTGTACTACTCCCTCCTTGTTGACCCGCACGCCGGGGATGCTCTCCAACACGCTCAAGTCCACCTCCTGACCCAGCGCCAGAATGAGGGAGTCCGCTTCGAGGGTTTCAAACTGGCCGGTGGGCACCGGCTTGCCCTCGGCATCCAGCGCCATCACCTCCACTTCGATGTTGGTGCTGTCGAGCTGGCGGATGGTGCGCAGCCAGTTGATCTTGATCCCCTCCTCCTCGGCCTCATCGGCTTCAAAGGCGTGAGCCGGCATATGGTCCCGGTCGCGGCGGTAGATGATTATCGCCTCCTCGACCCCGAGGCGACGAGCGGTACGGGCCGCATCCATGGCGGTGTTGCCGCCGCCGTAGATGGCCACCCGCCGTCCCAGTTTTGGCGGTGGCAGTCCTTTCTCTTCGGCCAGACTCGCCTGTTCTAGGAAGCTCACCGCATCGAGGATCTTGCCCGCCTCCCGGGCCGGAATGTCGACCCGCTTGGCCAGATGGGCGCCGATGGCCATGAAGACGGCGTCAAAGCCCCCCTCGTCGCGCTCGCACAGCACATCCTCCACCTTGTGGTTGAGGGTCAGCGTCACCCCGGCCGCCACGATGCGGGCCACCTCCCGATCCAGCACATCGCGAGGCAGGCGGTAAGCGGGAATGCCGAAACGCAGCATGCCGCCCGCCAGCGGCCCCGCTTCGCGGATCTCCACCTGATGGCCGAGCCGATTGAGGTGCCAGGCGCAGGAGAGGCCGGAGGGACCGGCACCGATCACCAGCACCTTCTTGCCGCTGGCGGGTGCGGGGGGCACAGGCTGCCAGCCCCGGGCCAGCGCCTCGTCGCCGAGGAAGCGCTCGATAGCGTGGATGGAGACGGCATCATCCACCTGGGCACGGTTGCAGGCCGTTTCGCAGGGGTGATAACAGACCCGCCCGTGGACTGCAGGCAGGGGATTTTCTTCGATGAGGCGCTGCCAGGCCGCTTCAAAGCGGCCCGCTTCGGCCAGGGCAAGCCAGGCCTGGATGTTCTCGCCAGCCGGGCAGGCATGGTTGCAAGGTGGCAGGGCCGGCCGCCAGACGGGCAGCCGGGTGCGAACCGGGCCTGTTCCCGTTTTCTGGGAGAGATCCGGCTGTGGGGTCATATCCAGTTGTTTGCTCATACATTGCTTTCTTCTTTTTGTGTGACAGGCCCCATCCGAATGCACTTGATACCGTGTTGCCTGGGCAGACGGTGGCTGGAGAGGGAAGAAGCGAAAGCGTCAGAAACTGGAAGCTGGCTCGATGATGGGCCGTTTTTTGTACGACATGGTGGATCAGGATCAATAAATGTTGCGCTTTATGGGTCGCCCCCTTCACAACCGGATCCCCGTCACACCCCGCAGCCATTCGGGCCTGTCGCCCGAGCCCCCTCGCCGCCCTCGACGTGGGCAGCAGGAGAAGATTGCCGCCCGGGACAGGAATCGTTATCTTCCCCTCTTCACAGGAATCGCCACAGCACAAGGACCAGGACATGCCGACCCTCGCCAGCATACATCTCTACCCCATCAAATCGACGGCAGGCATGCCGCTGGAGCGCGCCCGGGTGACCCAGGAGGGACTTGCCGGGGATCGCCGCTACATGGTGGTCAAACCGGATGGCACCTTTATCACCGCCCGCACCCATCCCCAGTTGCAGCAGGTGGTGGCCACCCCCGTCGAGGGAGGGCTGCAACTGCGCTATCCGGGTCTGCCCCCCCTTGCCCTCATGGAGGCGGCGTTCAGTCGCGCCCCTCAGCACACCGGTGTCTGGGGGGATCGCTTTACCGCCCTGCACACCGGGCCCGACGCCGATGAGTGGCTGAGCCGCGTGGCGAGGGAGCCGGTGCGCCTGCTCTGGCTCGGGGAGGCATCCGATCGTTTTCGGGAGAAGACCGGCACCCGGGTGAGCTTTGCAGACGGCTACCCCTTGCTGCTCATCAGCCAGGCTTCCCTTGAGGATCTCAACCTGAGATCCGATGCCTTGCACCAGATGAGCCAGTTTCGTACCAACCTGGTGGCGAGCGGCACCCGCCCCTTCGAAGAAGATGGCTGGAAGCGGATCCGCATCGGCGAGGTGGAGTTTCGGGTGGACAAGCCGTGCAGCCGCTGCATCATGACCACGGTGGAGGCAGGCTCGGAGCGCTTCAATGCCCTGAAAGAGCCGCTGGCCACCCTCACCCGCTACCGCCGTGGCGAAGATGGTGAGGTCTACTTCGGCCAGAATCTGGTGGCCCTGAACGAGGGGTGGATTGAGGCGGGCAGCGAGATCGAGGTGCTGGAGCGGGCCCGGGCGCCGGTCTACCCCAACGCGGCCCCGAAAAAGCGGGAGCTGGTGTGCGTCGCCCGGGAACCCCTGGCCCGGGATCTGGAAACCTTCTGGTTCGAGGCCGCCGACGGCGAGCCCCTGCCCGACTACCTGCCTGGACAGCACCTGCCCATCAGCCTCGATATCAAAAACACACGGGTTCAGCGCCGCTACACCCTGAGCTCCACTCCGGAGCGGCCCGAGCGTTACAGCATCAGCGTCAAGAAGCTGGCCGATGGCCGCCTCTCCCCCTGGCTGCACCATGAGCTGAAAGTGGGCGACCGGTTGCTGGCCGCCCCCCCGGCCGGCGAGTTTCACTTAGGGTCCGAGCGCAGGCTGCTGCTGCTCTCGGCGGGATCCGGTGTCACCCCCATGCTCTCCATTGCCCGCACTCTGGCACTACGGGGGGAGCTCGGTGACGTCCACTTCATGCACCTGTGTCGCAGCGAGGCAGACATTCCTGCCGCCAGCGAGCTGCACGCCATGGCGCAGCAGGGAATGACCCTCACCCTGATCCTGAGCCAGCCTGACAAACACTGGCAGGGGCTCAGCGGCCGTCTGAATGACGATCACCTGGGCCGGATCCGGGATTTGCAGGAGCGGGAGGTGTTCATCTGCGGCCCCCACGGCTTCATGGCCGATGCAGCCAACCGGCTGACCGCCCTCGGCGTACCGGCCGGGCGCATCCGCCAGGAGAGCTTTGGCGGGGCCCTGCTCTCGGTGGCCCGCCCCCATCAGGCGGTGCAACTGCGTATCGGCGAGCGGGAGTTTGCGGGCAACAACCAGGGCACCGTGCTGGATCAGGCCAACAAGCAGGGGGTAGAGCTGCCCTGGAGCTGCCGTGCCGGCATCTGCGGCAGTTGCAAGCAGACCCTGGTCTCGGGCGAGGTGGATCACCCCGATGCCCCCGCCATCAGCGCCGCCGAGCGGGCCGAGGGCAAGATCCTCGCCTGCTGCGCCGTGCCCCTGACGGATCTGGTGATCAAATAGGGTGATCGGGGGACAAAACCCCGTCCCCGGAATGCAAAACGGCTGCCCGAGGGCAGCCGTTTTATTTAGATGACTGGCTATCAGCCACGCAGGGCGGCGATGCGCTGCTCGATGGGCGGGTGGCTCATGAACAGCTCGCTCATGGAGCGCTTGCCGTTGATGCCGAACGCCATCATGGAACCCTCCATCTGCGGCTCGGCACCGCGGGCGAGACGCTGGAGCGCGGCAATCATCTTGTCGCGGCCGGCCAGCTTGGCGGCACCGGCGTCGGCACGGAACTCGCGCTGACGGCTGAACCACATGACGATGATGGAGGCGAGCACGCCGAACACCATCTCCAGCACGAACACGGTGATCATGTAGGCGAAACCGCCGGTGCTGCTGCTCTCTTCCTCGTTGTTGGAGCTGAAGAAGTTGCTGATGACGCCAGCCACGATGCGGGCGAAGAACATCACGAAGGTGTTCACCACCCCCTGGATCAGGGTCAGGGTCACCATGTCGCCGTTGGCCACGTGGCTCACCTCGTGGGCCAGCACGGCTTCCGCCTCGTCGCGGCTCATGCTGTAGAGCAGACCGGAGGAGACGGCGACGAGGGAGTCGTCACGGCGGGCACCGGTGGCAAAGGCGTTCATCTCGGGGGAGTCGTAGATCCCCACTTCCGGCATCTTGATGCCAGCCTCACGGGCCTGACGGGCAACAGTGCTCACCAGCCAGTGCTCGGTCTCGTTGCGGGGCTGCTCGATGACCTGGACGCCATAGCTGCGCTTGGCCATCCACTTGGACATCAGCAAGGAGATAAAGGAACCCCCAAAACCGAACACGGCACAGAACACCAACAGACCGGAAATGCTGGACTTGTTGATCCCCAGAACCGAGAACAGGATATTGAGTACCACCCCCAGCACCAGCATGACGGCCAGGTTGGTCACCAGGAATAGCATAATTCGCTTCATATTGACTCCTTGTGAGATATGGATGCATGGTTCGGGGCGCCCCAGGGGCGACCGATGCCACACTTGCCCCAGATAATAGACAGACTCGATGAATGTTTGCTGAATGTCTGGCCTCAGAGCAAGGGCGACACATCGAGACAGTGGTGCAAATCCACCTCATTCACCGCGTCCACGAAGGGGAGTTCCCCCAGAAATGGGGCCGGCAACATGGCTTTCAAGGTGTCCAGGTTCTCCTCGTAGCGGCTCATGTGCGGATCCACCCGGTTGATGACCCAGCCCGCCAGAGTCAACCCCTGCTGGCGAATGGCGCTGACGGTGAGCAGGGCATGGTTGAGGCAGCCCAGCCTGGCCCCCACCACCAGGATCACCGGCAGCCGCTCCTGGGCGACCCACTCCGAGAGCAGACGCTGATGATCCAGCGGCAGGAACCAGCCCCCCGCCCCCTCGACGATCACGAG
>NZ_CDBK01000101.1 GCF_000819785.1 Aeromonas caviae
AGAGCGTCACGCTTATCGCGTTGAGGAGGCGCATCTTACGCTCCTCACTTCGAAAGTCAAGCGCTTGTTTTCGCTTTTCTTTCGGCGCCAACCTCCCAAGGAAGCTGGCTCATCAGGTTGGCGTGTTCCGCCGTACTGGTAGGGGCGCATTATAGGGAGCCGCGCCGGGATGACAAGGGCTATTTTGCGAAAAATAGTCCTTTTTACCGTTTTGTGGCTCGAACGCCTACTTATCAAACAAAAAGCCCTGCTTACGCAGGGCTCTGGCCGCTTTGAATGACGTCGCTGTTACTTTTTTGACCAAAACTCACGGGCAAAGCCGCGCACCTTGTCCCAGTCGGTGAATTCCAGATCCTTGCTGGTATCCGTGCTGCCCCCGGTGATCTTCATGATCAACTGAATGATGCGGGTCTGCCACCAGTTGTAACGGGAGTACTGCAATGCCCCGGCAAACACCCCCAGAGTTTTGGGCTTCCAGGGAGATAGGCGCAGAAACTTCTTCATGTAGGCGTTGGTCTGCGGCGTCTGCTTCTCGGGCTTGCGTGCCGTCAGGTTCACGCAGAAGAACGCCACATTGGCTACTTCCAACTGTTCATGATGTGCGTGTATGAAGCTGAGCAGGCTGGGGTGGAAGTTACCATAACGAATGGAAGCGCCAATCAACACCTTGGCATACTTGCTGAGGTTGCACATAGGCAGGGTGTGCAGGTCGTGCATCACCACTTCGCATCCTGATATTTCCTCCAGCATGACATCCACGATTTTCCGCGTTTGCCCGTCCCGGGAAGAATAAAGCACCAAAATCTTGTCCATACCAACCTCAACTACGCCAGAATGCAGGAGTAAACAGTACCAGAAGTGTGAAGATTTCCAATCGACCAAACAACATGGCCACGATCAATATCCACTGGGCAGTGGCCGAGATATTGCCGAAGTTGGCCGACACCTCCCCCAGACCCGGCCCCACGTTGGTGAATGCCGCAGCCACGGCGGAGAAGGCCGTCACTTCGTTCAGCCCCGTCATCAGCAGCAACAGCATGAAGATGAAGAACAGGATGATGTAGGTGGCAAAGTAGCCCCAGACCGCTTCCACGATCCGTTCCGGTACGGCGCGGCGTCCCAGCTTCAAGGTGTAGATGGCCCGCGGATGCACCAGCCGTTTGAGTTCACGCATCCCCTGCAGGAACAGGATCATGAAACGCATCACCTTGATGCCCCCCCCGGTACTGCCGGCACAACAGCCGATGAAGGCAGAGAACATCAACAGCATGGGCAGGAAGGAGGGCCACTCCGCATAGCTGGTGGTGCTGTACCCCGTGGTCGTGCCCAGAGACACCGCCTGGAACAGGCCATGGTTGAGCGCATCCTGCCAGGTATCGTAGTGGCCGTGGAACAGCAGAGAGACGAAACAGATCAGCACCAGCACGCACTGGATGCTCAGAAACACCTTGAGCTCGGAGTCACGCAGATAACTGCTCACGCGCACCGGCTTGTGGGCAAACACCATGAAGTGCAGCGCGAAGTTGACGCTCGCCAGCAACAGGAACACCACTGTGATCAGGTTGATGGCCGGGCTGTCGAAGAAACCGATGCTGGCGTCGTGGGTCGAGAACCCCCCAACCGACAAGGTGGAGAAGGAGTGGCAGATGGCATCGAACAGCGTCATCCCCGCCATCCAGTACGCGAGAGCGCAGAGGGAAGTCAGCAACAGATAGATGAACCAGAGCGCCTTGGCCGTCTCGGCGATGCGCGGGGTCACCTTGTTGTCCTTGACGGGCCCCGGGATCTCGGCGCGATAGAGCTGCATGCCCCCAATGCCGAGCAGCGGCAGCACGGCCACCGCCAGCACGATGATCCCCATGCCACCGAGCCATTGCAGCAGCTGGCGATAGAAGAGAAACGCCTTGGGCAGATTGTCCAGCCCGGTCAGCACCGTTGCGCCCGTGGTAGTCAGGCCGGAAAACGACTCGAAAAATGCCTCCGAGACCGACATGTTCGGCACGTCGCTGATGATGAAGGGGACGGCACCCACGCTCCCCAGCACCACCCAGAACAGCACCACGATGAGGAAGCCTTCCTTGGACCTGAGTTCCTTTTTCTGGTGGCGGTTGGGGAACCAGAGCAGGAGGCCGAGCAGGAGGGCTATGACGAAGGAGTTGACGAACTCGGTACCACCGCCATCACGATACCCAAAAGCGACCATCGCGGGCAGCAGCATGGTCGAGCTGAACAGGGCAACCAGCAGACCGACGATACGAATGATGCTCAGAATCTGCATTCCGGCTCCCTCTTCAAACTAAAAGAGCGATGGATTCTAGCCATCTAAGGGACGAAGGGATACCCGACCCTGGGTCCGGTCGGTCAATTCCTGTGCGATACGGGCCCAGAGCGCAGACTCCCACGCTACCTGAAGGGTGACGCTGGCACCATAATCGGCCACCAGCAACTGCCCTTGATGGGCAGAGATAAGGGACTCCACGGCCCCCATGTCGGTGTAGTCACACTGGATCACGGAAGAGGTCAGCTGACGCTTGATACAAGTTTCAAGTTGCTTGAGTGCTGCCCCCACACCACCGCCATAGGCCTTGACCAGGCCACCGGTCCCCAGCAGCACGCCACCGTAATAGCGCACCACCACGGCGGCGACTTCACCCAGACCGGCCCCCATCAACTGGGCCAGCATGGGTTTGCCCGCTGTGCCCGAGGGTTCGCCATCATCACTGAAACCATAAACCTGGCTGTCTTGGGGGGCGCCAGCGACAAAAGCCCAGCAGTGATGCCGGGCTCCCGGGTGTTGCTGTTTGATCTCGTCTATCCAGGCCTTGGCGGCCTCGACGGTCGGAGTGTGGGCGATGTAGGTAATGAAGCGGCTCTTCTTGATCTCTTCGCTCACCTCCAGCGGGGCTGCCGGTATGGGGTAATCCGTCGCCATCAGAGCCCTGCTTGTCTGGTCAGGTTCTCCACCCCGTTGGCATGCAGCACCACGTTGTCCTCGATGCGAATGCCACCATAGGGACGCAGCGCCTCCACCTTGTTCCAGTTGACCCGCTTGCCCTGCTCACCCTGGCGCAGCGGCTCCAGCAGGCTGTCGATGAAGTAGAGACCCGGCTCGATGGTGAACACCTGGCCCACTTCCATCACCCGGGTGCAGCGCAGATAGGGGAACTGCTCGGGGGCCGCCAGGTGGGTGCCGCGCTCATCCTGCATGAAGCCGCCGGCATCGTGTACCTGCAGGCCGAGGAAGTGACCGAGACCGTGGGGGAAGAAGACATTGGTCACCCCGGTGTGGATCATCTCGTCCACCGACATGTCTACCAGTTCGGTGGCTTGCAGCAGGCGCGCCAGCCTGTGGTGCATCTGCAGGTGCAGCTCGCTGTAGCGGCGGCCCGGCTTGATCTCGTCGATGATCTCCTGTTGCTGTGCATCCAGCGCAGCAATCAGATCGGCGAACTCACCGCGGCGCCAGGCCCAGGTTCGGGTAATGTCGGAGGCATAACCGTGCACGTCCACACCGGCATCGATGAGGAAGGAGTAACGCTCCGCATCCGGCACCCGCTGGGTGGAGAGATGGGTGTAGTGCAGGATGGCCGCATTGCGGTTGATGGCAACAATGTTGCCGTAGGGCGCCTCATTGGCCCCCTGTCCGACCGCCTTCATGTAGGCCAGGTTGATCTCGAACTCGCTCGCCCCCGCCATGAAGGAGTCCTTGGCCGCGATGTGGCCGCGTACGCCGATGCGGTTGGCATCGCGAAGACATTCCAGCTCATAGGGCGTCTTGTAGGCACGGTGGTAGTGCAGGTAGTTGAGGACCGCCTCCGGATTGGGCTGGCCCAGTCCCAGCAGCTCGGCCACTTCCAGATGGCCGCCCAGATAGGCCCACTCCTGCTTGTTGGCCGGCAGGTGATCGGCAACCTGCTCCGGGCGAGTCAGGAAGCGAATGTCGAAGAAGTCGACCCAGAAGGCGTTGGGCAACTCCGCCACCTTGTGCCAGAAGTCCACCGGCCGGTAGAACAGCAGCACCGGCTTGCTCACGCCATCCACCAGCAACCAGCAGTGAGGGTTGTCCAGCACCGGCAGCCAGGCCTTGAACTGGGGATTCACCTTGAAGGGATAATCCTGGTCATCGAGGAAGATACGATGAGTCTGGCCGGAGTGGATAGCGAGACCGCCAAGACCCTGTTGTTGCAGGATGTCGCGGGTACGCTGCTGAAGGGTGTCGAGATGCTGGGCAAAAAGTTGGCTGTAACTGCTCATGGCGTCCTGCTCCGGGCGAATGTGACTTCAGCATAACATCAAGCGAATCAAGGCTCGAGCCACCCGGCTTTCGCTTCGTGAGGTAACGCATAGGTTACAGGCTTTTTGTTATGAAGATAAAACAGACAATTAACAAACAAAGAACAATTCAATACACTGCCCACAGACAGTAGATATCAGCCGTCAGGAACGACTCATGCAAAACCTTTGTCTGTGGACACCGGATCAGGACAGGATGCAGCACTCCAACCTCCACCAGTTCATGGCCGAGGTCAATCACTTCCATGGCCTGCAACTGCGCAGCTATGCCGACCTGTATCAATGGTCGGTGGAGAAGACCACCCGCTTCTGGCCCCTGGTGTGGCAGCACTGCGGCGTCAAGGGCGAGCTTGGCAACATTGTGGCGGAGAACCGCCAGGATATGCAGCGCGCCCGCTGGTTCCCCGACAGCCAGCTCAACTTCGCCGAGAACCTGCTGCGCCGTCAGGATGAGAGCCCGGCCATCATCTCCCGCATCGAAGGGGGTCCAAGCCGGACCCTGAGCTGGCATGAGCTGGCAGATCAGGTCGCCCGCCTGGCCCAGTGGCTTCGCAGCCAGGGCATAGGCCGGGGTGATGTGGTCGCAGCCTACCTGCCCAATATCCCGGAAACCGTGGTGGCCATGCTGGCAACCACCAGCCTCGGCGCGATCTGGACCTCCACCAGTCCCGATTTTGGCGAGGCCAGCGTGGTGGAGCGCTTCGGCCAAACCCGTCCCAGGGTGCTGTTCGCGGTGGATGGCTACCGCTACGGCGGCAAGGCCATCGACATTCAGGACAAGGTGGCCAGCGTCGTCGGTCAGCTCGACAGCCTAGAGCAGACGGTAATGATCCCCCTGCTCGGCAACCCGCTGCAGCTTGGTCACGACTGGCAGCAATTGCTGGCAAGCCAGCATGATGCCCAGCTCGCCTTCGAGACCATGGCCTTCAACGACCCGCTCTACATCCTCTACTCCTCCGGCACTACCGGCAAACCCAAGTGCATCGTGCACGGCATTGGCGGCACCCTGCTGCAACACCTGAAAGAGCACCAACTGCACTGCGACATCAAGCCGGGGGAGCGCATCTTCTACTTCACCACCTGTGGCTGGATGATGTGGAACTGGCTGGTGAGCGCCCTCGCCTCCGGCGCCACTCTGGTGCTCTACGATGGTTCCCCCTTCTACCCGGATGGCAACGTGCTGTGGGATCTGGCACGGGACGAAGAGGTCGCCCTGTTCGGCACCTCGGCCAAGTATCTCGATGCGCTGCACAAGCAGGGCTATGCCCCCATCAATACCCACGACTTGCCTGCCTTGCGCCTCATCTGCAGCACCGGATCCGTGCTGTCGCCGGAGGGGTTTGACTACGTTTACCAGCAGATAAAGCAGGATGTGCAGCTCAGCTCCATCTCTGGCGGCACCGACATCTGCTCCTGCTTCGTCATCGGCAACCCCTTGAGTCCCGTCTATCGCGGCGAGAGCCAGGGGCGCGGCCTTGGTCTCGCGGTGCAGGTATTCAACGAGGCGGGCCAGCCGGTGCTGGGTGAAAAGGGCGAACTGGTCTGCACCAAGCCGTTCCCGGCCCAGCCCATCTACTTCTGGGGGGACGAAAACGGCGACAAGTACCACGCCGCCTACTTCGAGCGGTTCGACAACATCTGGTGCCACGGGGACTGGATCGAGCTGACCCCGAACGGCGGCATTCTGTTCTACGGCCGCTCCGACGCGACCCTCAACCCGGGCGGCGTGCGCATCGGCACCAGCGAGATCTACCGCTATGTGGAACAACTCGACGAGGTGGAGGAGAGCATCGTCATCGGCCAGCAATGGAAACAGGACGAGCGGGTGGTGCTGTTCGTCAAGCTCAAGGCGGGTTGCAAGCTGGACGACGGGCTGCGTGAGCGGATTTGCCAGCAGATCAATCGGCACTGCACCGCCCGTCATGTGCCTGCCCGCATCCTGCAGGTGGATGCCATCCCACGCACCAAGTCCGGCAAGATAGTGGAGCTGGCGGTCCGGGAAGTGGTGCACAACCGCCCCGTCAACAACACCCACGCCCTCGCCGATCCCGAGGTCTTGAACCAGTATCGCAATCGGCCGGAACTGGCCAGTTGATACCACGCTCATCTCCATCGGAGGCGCCGCAAGGCGCCTCTTTTTTGCCCGTTTTGTGATGAAGAGCTTTTACTCGACAACTGTTAAACGAATGTTTTAAATAGGTGTTGAAAATGTCTCCTTTTGGATCAATAGTGAGCCTCGCCCCCTGCTGGGGATAAAGGAGCACCATTCCCCACAGAGTGGGAACAAGGAGACACTCTCATGATCTACCAAGGCGAAACCCTGACGGTCAGCTACCTCGAAGACGGCATTGCCGAGCTGAGGTTCGATGCCCCGGGTTCAGTCAACAAGCTGGATCGCGCTACCCTGCTCTCCCTGAGCGAAGCGATCGCCGCATTACAGCAACAAGCCGATTTGAAGGGTCTGATCCTCACCTCCGGCAAAGACGCTTTCATCGTCGGCGCCGACATCACCGAATTCCTGGAACTGTTCGATCTGCCGCAAGAAGACCTGCTCGGCTGGCTGAAGAAGGCCAACGACATCTTCAGCGCCATCGAAGATCTGCCGGTGCCCACCCTCTCCGCCATCAAGGGCCATGCTCTGGGCGGCGGCTGCGAGACTATTCTCTCCACCGATTTCCGGCTGGCCGACACCACGGCCAAGATCGGCCTGCCCGAGACCAAGCTCGGCATCATGCCCGGCTTTGGCGGCACTGTCCGTCTGCCGCGGGTGATCGGTGCCGACAACGCACTGGAGTGGATCACCACCGGCAAGGATTACCGTGCCGATGACGCCCTCAAGGTGGGTGCCATCGATGCCGTGGTCGCCCCGGACGCGCTGCACAGCGCCGCCGTGCAGATGATCAAGGACGCGATCAAGGGCAAGCTGGACTGGCAGGGCCGCCGCGCCGCCAAGAAGGCCCCGCTGCGCCTCTCCAAACTGGAAGCCATGATGAGCTTCACCACCGCCGCCGGCATGGTTGCCGCCGTGGCGGGCAAACACTATCCGGCCCCCATGGCCGCCGTGAAGACGGTGGAAGCCGCCGCCGGCATGGGCCGTGACGAGGCGCTGGCCGCCGAGGCCGCCACCTTCATCAAACTGGCGAAAACCGACGTGGCCAAGGCGCTGGTCGGTATCTTCCTCAACGATCAGCACATCAAGGCGCTGGCCAAGAAGGCCGCCAAGCAGGCAAACAAGGCCACCGGCCATGCCGCCGTGCTGGGTGCCGGCATCATGGGGGGCGGCATCGCCTACCAGTCTGCCAGCAAGGGCATCCCAGCGGTGATGAAGGACATCAACGAGAAGGCGCTGGCACTTGGCATGAATGAGGCCACCAAGCTGCTCAACGGCCAGCTCGAGCGCGGCCGCATCGACGGCATCAAGATGGGCCAGGTGCTCTCCGCCATCACGCCGACCCTCAGCTATGACAACGTCAAGCATGTGGACGTGGTGGTCGAAGCTGTGGTCGAGAACCCGAAAGTGAAGGCCGCCGTGCTGGGCGAAGTGGAAGGGATCATCGGCGAAGACGCCGTGCTCGCCAGCAACACCTCCACCATTCCCATCTCTCTGCTGGCCAAGGGACTGAAGCGCCCCGAGAATTTCTGCGGCATGCACTTCTTCAACCCGGTGCACCGCATGCCGCTGGTGGAGATCATCCGTGGCGAACAGACTTCCGATGAAACCATCAACCGCGTGGTGGCCTACGCCGCCGCCATGGGCAAGTCCCCGGTCGTGGTCAACGACTGCCCCGGCTTCTTCGTGAATCGCGTGCTGTTTCCCTACTTCTTCGGCTTCAACAAGCTGGTCGCCGATGGCGCCGACTTCGCCGCCGTCGACAAGGTGATGGAGAAGGAGTTTGGCTGGCCCATGGGCCCCGCCTACCTGCTGGACGTGGTCGGCATCGACACCGGCCACCACGCCGGTGACGTGATGGCGCAGGGTTTCCCGGCGCGCATGAGCAAGGAAGGTCGTACCGCCATCGACGTAATGTATGACGCCAGCCGCTTCGGTCAGAAGAACGGCAAGGGCTTCTACGCCTACGAGCAGGACAAGAAGGGCAAGCCGAAGAAGGTGGCCGACGCAGCCAGCTACGAGCTGCTGGCCCCCATCGCCAAGCCGAAGCAGGATTTCGACAAGGAGGCCATCATCGCCCGCATGATGATCCCGATGATCAACGAGGTGGTGCTCTGCCTGGAAGAGGGCATAGTCGCCACGCCAGCCGAAGCCGACATCGCACTGGTCTACGGCCTGGGCTTCCCTCCCTTCCGCGGCGGCGTGTTCCGCTATCTGGACACTATCGGTCTGGATCGCTACGTGGCCATGGCCGACCAGTATGCCGACCTGGGCCCGCTCTACCGCGTCAGCGACAAGCTGCGCGAGATGGCTGCCCAGGGCAACACCTTCTACTGATTGCGGAAAGGAGATCCATTCATGAAAGACGTAGTCATTGTCGACTGTATCCGGACCCCGATGGGCCGGTCCAAGGGCGGCGCCTTCCGCAACGTGCGTGCAGAAGACTTGTCCGCGCACCTGATGAAATCCATCCTGCTGCGCAACCCCAACCTCGACCCGAACGAGATCGAGGATATCTACTGGGGCTGCGTGCAGCAGACCCTGGAGCAGGGCTTCAACATCGCCCGCAACGCCGCCCTGCTGGCCGGCATTCCCAAGCAGGTGGGGGCGGTCACCGTCAACCGCCTGTGCGGCTCAAGCATGCAGGCGCTGCACGACGCCTCCCGTGCCATTCAGGTAGGTGATGGGGATATCTTCATCATCGGCGGCGTCGAGCACATGGGTCACGTGCCGATGAGCCACGGGGTGGACTTCCACCCCGGCATGGCCAAGTCGGTGGCGAAAGCCTCCGGCATGATGGGGCTGACCGCCGAGATGCTCGGCAAGCTGCACGGCATCAGCCGTCAACAGCAGGACGAGTTTGCCGCTCGCTCCCACCGCCGCGCTCACGCCGCCACCGTGGAAGGGCGTTTTGCCAAGGAGATCGTCGGGCTGGAAGGGCACGACGCCAGCGGCGCCCGCTTCTTCTACGACTACGACGAGGTGATCCGCCCGGAGACCACGGTCGACACCCTGAGCCAGCTGCGCCCGGTGTTCGACCCGGTCAACGGCACCGTCACCGCCGGCACCTCTTCGGCGCTTTCCGATGGCGCCGCCGCCATGCTGGTGATGAGTGCGGATCGCGCCAAGGCGCTCGGCCTCACCCCGCGTGCCAAGGTACGTGCCATGGCCATCGCCGGTTGCGACGCCGCCATCATGGGTTACGGCCCGGTGCCGGCCACCCAGAAGGCGCTCAAGCGGGCCGGTCTGACCGTCGGCGACATCGATCTGTTCGAGTTGAACGAGGCGTTTGCCGCCCAGTCCCTGCCCTGCGTGAAGGATCTGGGTCTGCAAGATCTGGTGGACGAGAAGGTGAACCTGAACGGCGGCGCCATCGCCCTGGGTCACCCGCTCGGCTGCTCCGGCGCCCGCATCTCCACCACCCTGATCAATCTGATGGAGGAGAAGGACGCGACCCTGGGTGTGGCCACCATGTGCATCGGCCTGGGTCAGGGCATCGCCACCGTGTTCGAACGGGTGTAAGTGAATCACTCCTGACCGCTCACCGGTCAGGGACGCCGCCTCGGGGCGGCAACAACAGACAGAAGACGGCCCTGCTTCCCGGCACAGCGGCCCCATCACGAATACCGGGTCGGCCTGCCGACCCTGCTGTCGAGTCTGTGGAACGCGTCACACGGGGTGCGCTCCTGCCGTCGGAATCTGCGTGTTGGCCGGCCCGTTTGGGTCGGCCTTTTTTATTCTTTTCCCGCGATCGGGGCCAATCCTGAGGCTATATTGCCCATAACTTCACATTAGAGGGGGGGCTTGCTTGCTTTTTGCTCCCCCGACAGGTTCAATCTGCACAAAAAAATGGGTGGATGCACATACATATGTCAACGAGCAAACAACTGCTTATCGTCGACGACGATCGGGAGATCCGCGAGCTGCTCAACGAGTACCTGACCCGGGCCGGTTTCGAGGTACTGACCGCGGCCGAAGGGAACGAGATGCGCCAACAATTGGCCCATCACAGCCCGGACCTCATCATTCTGGACATCATGATGCCCGGCGACGACGGCTTTACCCTCTGCCAGCAGATCCGCCGCGACTCCCAGGTACCCATCATCATGCTCACCGCCGCCTCCGACGAGGCTGACCGGGTGATCGGTCTGGAACTTGGCGCCGACGACTACATCGCCAAGCCGTTCAGCCCGCGCGAACTGCAGGCCCGCATCAAGGCGCTGCTGCGCCGCGCCGAATTCCGCCAGCCGGAGAAAGAAAAGGAACCGAGCCGTCGGCTGCGCTTCGCCGAGTGGACCCTGGACACCCTGAGCCACCAGCTGACCCACGAAGATGGCAGCCTGCTGGATCTCTCCGGCAGCGATGCCCTGCTGCTCGGCATGTTCCTGCAGCAGCCCGGCGTGGTGCTGGACCGGGATACCATCTCGGACGCCACCCGCGGTCGCGAGAGCCTGCCCATGGAACGCGGCATCGATGTGCAGATCAGCCGCCTGCGCCAGAAGCTGGGTGACAACGGCAAGAGCCCGCGCATCATCAAGACCATTCGCGGCAGCGGCTACATGCTGATCGCCGAAGTCCACGAGATCCCGTAACAGACAGACGCTACGGCGAGACCTTGAACGGGCAGAAGAGAGACCCATCACGGGGCAACGGCAAGGCACAGAGGTAAGCACCCCATGCTGATCGACAAGAGACACACGCTGCCATGACGGGGCAGAAGTTCTGGCGGGCCCTGGTGCCCCGCTCCCTGCTGTCCCGGATGCTGCTGCTGTTGCTGCTGGCGATCCTGCTCTCCCAGACCATCCTCACCGGCATCTGGATGCAGCAGATCCAGAAGCGGGAGCTGGAGGGCATGCTCAGCACCACCCGCAACCTGGCGCTGTCGGCGGCTTCCACCGTCAACTTCTTCAAGTCCCTGCCCCTGCAATACCGCCACATCGCCCTGGATCAGCTGCGCAACATGGGGGGCAGCCGCTTCTTCGTCTCCCTGAACGAGGAAGAGATCCACATCAGCGCCATCCCCGACAGCGAGCGCAAGACGCTGGTGCTCAAGGAGGTGCAGGAGGTGCTCAGCCGCAAACTCTCCGACGCCATGGCGATCAAGGTGGACTTCTCCCGCCCCGAGGAGCTGCACGTCTTCAACAACGACACCCTGCTGGCGGATCTCCCCTCCTCCTGGGCCCGCTACACCCTGTCCCTGGAGCCCATCAATCCGCCGGTGCTGGTGACCCAGATCGAGATAGAACCGGGGGAGTGGCTCTATCTGGCGGCCCTGCTGCCCGCCCCCTACATGACGCTGGATGACACCGTGATGCCGAGCAATCAGGTGCGTTTCATCGCCCTGATGACGGTCTTCCTCTGCTTCTTCACCTTCATGCTGGTGCGCTGGCAGACCCGCCCCCTGCGTCGCCTCGCCAAGGCGGCGGTCAACCTCGGCAAGGACATCGACCAGCCGTCCCTCAAGGAGGAGGGTGCCTCCGAAATCGTGGCGGCGACCCGCGCCTTCAACATCATGCAGCAGCGCATTCGCCGCTTCATCGACGATCGGGAGCGCCTCTTCAGCTCCATCTCCCACGACCTCAAGACCCCCATCACCCGACTGCGACTGCGGGTCGAACTGCTGGACGACGAGGTGCAGATCGCCAAGTTCAACAAGGACCTGGACGAGCTGGAGCTGATGGTCAAAGGGGCGCTGCAGACGGTCAAAGAGACGGACATTCACGAGAACCTCGAGCAGATCGACGTCAACGCCCTGCTGGAGCAGATGGCGGAGGCCATGAACCTGCACGAGGATCTGCTCACCATCGAGGGCCACTGCAAGTGGCCCTATCGCGGCAAGCTGCTGGCCCTCAAGCGCTGCATCGGCAACCTGGTGGACAACGGCATCAAGTACGGCCAGAAGGTGCGCATCATCATCATGGATGACGAGGAGATGTTGATCCTCTTCATCATGGACGAGGGGCCCGGTCTGCCGGACGATCAGTTCGAGCGCATCTTCGAGCCCTACTACCGCCTCAGCACCGATGCCGCCGGCACCGGGCTGGGCCTTGGCATCGCCCGCAACATAGCCCACGCCCACGGCGGCGACCTGGTGCTGGAAAATCGCCCCCAGGGCGGCCTGCAGGCCACCCTCTCCCTACCAAGGCAGTAATGTATGAAGTGGTTGTCTTTTTCTGTCATCGCCCTGCTCTCCCTGCCCGTTTGTGCCTCCCAGGTGGAGGTATTGCACTGGTGGACCTCCGGCGGCGAGGCCAGGGCCGTGGAAGTGCTCAAGTCCGAGTGGGCCGAACAGGGCAACCAGTGGAACGACTTCGCGGTACAGGGGGGGGGCGGCAAGAGCGCCATGACGGTGCTCAAGAGCCGGGCCCTGGCGGCAAACCCGCCGGAGGCAGCCCACCTCAAGGGGTTCGAGCTGCACGAGTGGGGCAGCCTGGGCTTTCTGCGCGACCTCACCCCCATGGCCGAGCACCTCGGCTGGTACCCTCAGCTGCCCCCCATGGTGCGCGATACCCTCAGCCAGAACGGCGCCCTGATGGCGGTCCCCACCGGCATCCACCGGGTCAACTGGCTGTGGCTCAACCGCAAGGTATTCGAGCGACAGGGGCTCAAGCCCCCCACCGACTGGGCCCAGTTCGTGTCGGTGGCGGACAAGCTCAAGGAGCAGGGCATCACCCCCCTCGCCATCGGTAACGAACCCTGGCAGATCGCGGTGCTGTTCGAAACGGTGGCCCTCGGCGAAGGGGGCAAGACCTTCTATCGCAAGGCCTTCCTCGAACAGGACAGCGCCACCCTGACCGGCCCAGACATGGTGCGGGTGCTGACCCGCTTCCAGCAGTTGCGCGCTTATGTACCCGAGAAATACGCCGGCCTGAAGTGGCACCAGGCCACCAACCTGCTGGAGAGCGGCGGCGCCGCCATGCAGGTGATGGGGGACTGGGTGAAAGGGGAGCTGAGCGCCGGCAACTACCGCCCCGGCGAGGATATCGAGTGCCTGCCAAGCCCGGGCAGCCAGGGGCTGTTCAGCTACAACCTCGACTCCATCGCCATGTTCAAGCAGCGGGATCCCGCCCAGTTGCAGGCCCAGGGCGAGCTGGCCAGGCTGTTGATGACGCCGCGCTTTCAGGAGGAGTTCAACCGGGTGAAGGGCTCCATCCCGGCGCTCATCAAGCCGGACATGAGCAAGTTCGATCGTTGCGCCATCCGCTCCTATCAGGATTTCCTCCACGCCGAGCAACAGGACAACCTGCTGCCCAGCATGGCGGAGGGGATGGCGGTACCCACCAACATGCGCCAGGGGATCATGGATGTGCTGAGCAGCTTCTTCAACGACGCCAGGGCCAACCCCGAGCAGACGGCGCAGCAGTTGGAGCGCGCCATGCGCTCGACCCGTTCCGGCGCGGAGCAGAAATGACAAAGGCGGACATCGTCCGCCTTTGAGTGCCGAGAGCCAGGCTCTCAGGAGGGATCGTTCTCGTCCTCATCCTCGTCGTAGTAGTCGCTGAGCTCGATCCAGAGCCCCAGCCCTATCATCACCATGGAGCCGAACCAAGTACCGGTATTACCTATCGGGCTGCCCAGCACTATCATGGCGAACGACAAGAACCCCATGCCTGCGTAGGCTTGCAATCTGCCGTAGGAGACCTGCATATTCACACCTCCTTGTTGAATATGGTTCAATTTTTATATTACTCATCGAGCGAAGCCTGGGTAGAGCCGGTTCACATTTTGGTAGCATATGCTGCATAACCGCCCCATGGTTTGATTATTTTTTCGCCGTGAGTATCATTGCTGGCCGAATTGGTTGAAGGTTGATTATTGATGAGTGCTTTATTCTGCGGCGCAACGCACGAGTTGGACGCAATCGGGCTTCGTTGCCCCGAGCCCGTGACGATGGCGCGCAAGAAGGTGCGGCTGAAGGTTGATTATTCATGAGTACTGTATTCTGCAATGCGACCCACGAGCTGGACGCAATCGGGCTTCGTTGCCCCGAACCCGTGACGATAGCGCGCAAGAAGGTGCGGCTGAAGGTTGATTATTCATGAGTACTGAATTCTGCAATGCGACCCACGAGCTGGACGCAATCGGGCTTCGTTGCCCCGAACCCGTGATGATGGTTCGCAAGAAAGTGCGGCTGATGGCGGATGGGGAGACCCTGCTGGTCAGCGCCGACGACCCCTCCACCACCCGTGACATTCCCAGCTTCTGCCGCTTCATGGACCATACCCTGGTCGCCAGTGAGACTGAGCAGGCCCCTTACCGCTACCTGATCCGCAAGGGTCAATAACCCCGTACCGGAGCAAACATGACAACCATTACCCGTATCGGGACCACCCAGCGCTGGTCTGATGTGGTCATCCACAACGGCACCCTCTACGTGGTGGAAGTGCCCGCCACCGAGACCGCCGACATCCACCAGCAGACCCGTGAAGTGCTGGAAAGCCTGCAGCGTCTGCTGGAAGCCAACGGTTCCGGCGTCGACAGGATCCTGATGGCCAACATCTATCTCAAGGACATTGAAGACATCGCCGCCTTCAACGCGCAGTGGGATGCCTGGATCCCGGCCGGCACAGCACCGGTACGCGCCTGCGTGCAGGCCCGTCTCGCCCACGAAGGCTACAAGGTGGAAGTACAGCTGACTGCCGCTGTCTAATCAAAACGGGATGCCTGGCTCCCCTGATGCCGACACAGCCCCCGTTCGTGCCTGCGTGCAGGCCCGTCTCGCCCACGAAGGCTACAAGGTGGAAGTACAGCTCACTGCCGCTGTCTAATCAAAACGGGATGCCTGGCTCCCCTGATGCCGACACAGCCCCCGTTCGCACCTGCGTACAGGCCCGTCTGGCCCATGAAGGCTACAAGGTCGAAGTGCAGCTGACTGCGGCTGTCTAAACAAAGCGGGATGCCTGGCTCCCCTGATGCCGATACCGCCCCCGTGCGCGCCTGCGTGCAGGCCCGTCTCGCCCGCGAGGGCTACAAGGTGGAAGTGCAGCTGACCGCGGCTGTCTAAGAGGCGGTTATCCCCTCATCCCCGAGCCTTCTCCCGCAAGGGGAGAAGGGGGCAAGGAGCAAAGGGCACGCACCGGCGCCAATATAAAGGCCCCGCCATCGCTGGCGGGGCCTTTTTCATGGCATCGAACCGGACCTCTTAGGCGGTCGGGGTCAGGGTGATGGTCACCCGGCGGTTCTGGGCCTTGCCTTCGGCGGTGCTGTTGCTGGCCACCGGCTGATCCGGGCCCACACCACTGATGGCGATGCGGCTGCCGGACACGCCCTGGCCGATCAGCTGGGCGGCGACGGCATCGGCGCGATCCCGGGAGAGCTTCATGTTCAGCTCGCGGGAGCCGGTGCTGTCGGTGTGGCCGACCACGTTCAGACGGGTCTTGTCGAACTCGGCAACCACCAGGGCCACGCCGGACAGGGTGTTGGCACCGGCGGCTTTCAGCTGGGCGCTGGAGCTGTCGAAGGTGACGTTGTTCGGCATGTTGAGGATCAGCTGATCACCGTTGCGGGTCACGCTGACGCCGGTGCCTTGCAGCTTCTCGCGCAGCTTGGCTTCCTGCACATCCATGTAGTAACCGATACCGCCACCCAGGGCCGCACCGGCGGCGACGCCAGTCAGGATGCCCTTTTTGCGGTCGCCCTTGCTGGAGGAGAGCGCCCCCACGGCTGCGCCGGTCGCCGCACCCGCCAACGCGCCCCAGGCGCCCTTGGAGGTCTGGGATTCACCGGTATAGGGGTTGGTGGTACAGCCAGTGATGGCGACGGTCAGGGCAAGTGCAGGAACCAGTTTCTTGAAATGCATGAAAAAACCTCTGAAAAAGAACGACTCTAGCCGATAGCCGCGCATTCTAACCCAGAGAGGCGCCAGAGTGTGACGCGCCCATTGCGAAGAGGGGCAGGGGGCAAAACGCCCCCTGCCCCTTGCGACTTACCCGGTGCAGGCCATCTTCGGACGGGCCCGCATCAATATTTGATATCCCGGGCCTTGTCTCGCCCCTCCTGCTTGTTGTCACGATGCTCCTGGCGGCAGTCGGCATTGCCCACCAGCCCCTCACGACACGCCTGTTTCGCGTCACGGGACTCCTGACGGGTATCCTGACGCACATCGCGGGCGTCACGGCGCTCCTGGGCCTGCTTGGTGGCCTGTGCAGGCAGGGCGGCCAGCAAGGCGGTGGCGGCAAGCAGCGCCAATACGGACTTCTTCATGATGGCTCCTTCGCCAGACAACCTGAACCGGTCCGGCGTCTTTCAATGATAGGGGAGGGGCAAGATCCCGGTAGCGCAGACTCGGCCCTCGGGGGCGTCGTTTGTGCAGCCTCGGACCTTCTTGCACAGGGCCGGCTTCCCCTCATGTTTGCCCTGACGAGCAACGTCATCCCCAGAGTGCAGCCGATCAGGCCGGGGAAGAGAGGGCGAACGGCGCTCAGTGACACGGGACTCCCTCGTGATGGCGCTCCCGATGGTGAACCCGTGTGACTGTATCCCGGCTGTACCAAGGGGCGAAAAGGCCCCTGGCCCGGCGTAACGGAACATGCTCCCGGAGTCTGGAGTGGTTGCCCCCCATATGCGGGTTGTCTCATAAGAGCCCATGGCCCCAGAGTGGGTGACATTTCTCACGGAGCCATGACCATGTCGTCCCTTTCCCGCCCCGCGCTGCTCATCATCGACATCCAGGTGGGCCTCCTTCACGGCCCGGAAGCCCCCCATGCCGGGGCCGAGACCCTGGCCAACATCAATCGCTTGGGCCAGGCGGCCCGCAGTGCCGCTCTCCCTGTGCTGGCGGTGCGCCACACGGGCCCGGCCGGCAGCCCCATCGCCGCCGGCAGTCCGTTCTGGCAGCTTGCGCCTGAGCTGGTCGTCGGCGAGGCCGATCGGGTGTTCGACAAGCAGCGCCCCAGCGCCTTCCATGGCACCGGTCTCGATGGCTGGCTGAAAGAGGACGGCGTGCAGACCCTGATCATCACCGGCATGAAGACCCAGTACTGCATCGACACCACCTGCCGGGCGGCGGCAGATCTCGGCTACACCGTAGTGCTGGTGAGCGATGCCCATACCTGCATGGACACGCCGCAACTGACCGCCCCCCAGATCATCGCCCATCACAACGCCACCCTGGCCGGCCCCTTCGTGCGGCTGATGAGCAGCGACGAGGTGTGCGAGGCGCTCAGCCGCACCCTTGAGCCCTGCTGATTCAGAGCAAAAAAAGAAGGGAGGCTTGAGCCTCCCTTCTTCGTGCATTTCCCCTTCACGTCGCCGCTGCTTGCTGGCACTCGGCGTGGCAGGGGCAGGTCACCAGATGATCGTTCACCATGCCCACCGCCTGCATGAAGGCGTAGCAGATGGTGCTGCCGACGAAGGTGAAGCCGCGCTTCTTGAGGGCCTTGGACATGGCATCCGACTCCGGTGAGGTCGCCGGAATGTCGCCGTTGCCCTGACGCTGGTTGACGATGGGGGCGCCGCCCACGAAGCCCCACAGATAATCGACGAAATCGATGCCTTCCGCCTCCAGCGCCAGATAGGCGCGGGCGTTTTTGATGATCGATTGCACCTTCAGCCGGTTGCGAATGATGCCGGTATCCTGCATCAGCCGCGCCACGTCCTGGTCGTCGAACTGCACGATGCGCACCGGATCAAAATCCGCATAGGCGCGATGGTAGCTCTCGGTGCGCTTGAGGATGGTGATCCACGACAGCCCCGCCTGTTGGCCATCGAGGCAGAGCTTGGCAAACAACTCGCGGGCGTCATACACCGGCCTGCCCCACTGCTTGTCATGGTATTCGATGTATTCCGGGTCTCTGGTCACCCAGGCGCAGCGCAGTTCCATTTCCTCTCCCCTGTTTTTCATCGGCCATCGGCAGGCCGCTTGCGTCGGCGACATCATAGGGCAAGCGGCAACATAGCCCCACTAATCCCCTGTAATTTCGCCTATTATCCGACCATGCCAGACGGTATACTCCCTCGGTTCACATTCAGCAAATCTTGCTCTGATTTCATTTCGCGCGAAAAACACTATGCAAAAATTCGATGTCAAAACCTTTCAGGGCCTGATCCTGCAGTTGCAGGACTATTGGTCCCGCCAGGGCTGTACCATCATTCAGCCGCTGGATATGGAAGTGGGTGCCGGTACCTCCCACCCCATGACCTGCCTGCGCGCCCTGGGCCCGGAGCCCATCGCCTGCGCCTACGTACAACCGTCCCGCCGTCCGACTGACGGCCGCTACGGTGAGAACCCGAACCGCCTGCAGCACTATTACCAGTTCCAGGTGATCATCAAGCCTTCCCCCGACAACATTCAGGAACTCTATCTGGGCTCCCTGAAAGAGTTAGGTCTGGATCCCGAGATCCACGACATCCGCTTCGTGGAAGACAACTGGGAAAACCCGACGCTGGGTGCCTGGGGTCTGGGTTGGGAAGTGTGGCTGAACGGCATGGAAGTGACCCAGTTCACCTACTTCCAGCAGGTTGGCGGCCTCGAGTGCAAGCCGGTCACCGGCGAGATCACCTACGGTCTCGAGCGTCTGGCCATGTACATTCAGGGCGTGGACAGCGTCTACGATCTGGTCTGGTCTGACGGCCCGCTGGGCAAGACCACCTACGGCGACGTGTTCCACCAGAACGAAGTGGAGCAATCCACCTACAACTTCGAACACGCCGATGTGGAGTTCCTGTTCCACTGCTTCGAGCAGTACGAGAAGGAAGCCCAGAATCTGCTGGCACTGGAAAAACCGCTGCCGCTGCCTGCCTACGAGCGCATCCTCAAAGCCGCTCACTCCTTCAACCTGCTGGATGCCCGCAAGGCCATCTCGGTCACCGAGCGTCAGCGCTACATCCTGCGCATTCGCACCCTGACCAAGGCCGTAGCAGAGGCATACTACGCCTCCCGCGAAGCGCTGGGTTTCCCCATGTGTCAGCGCACAGAGAACAAGCAAGGTTAAGGAACGGACATGGCACAACATACATTTCTGGTAGAGATCGGTACTGCTGAGCTGCCGCCCAAAGCCCTGCGCTCCCTGGCCGAAGCCTTTGCCGACAACTTCAAAGCCGAACTGACCAAGGCCGATCTGGCCTTCGGCGACGTCGAGTGGTTTGCTTCACCGCGCCGTCTGGCGCTGAAGGTAAGCGAGCTGGCTGGCGAGCAGCCGAGCAAGAGCGTCGAGAAGCGCGGCCCGGCCGTGGCCCAGGCGTTCGATGCCGAAGGTAAGCCGACCAAGGCTGCCGAAGGCTGGGCCCGTGGCAACGGCATCACCGTTGAGCAGGCCGAGCGTCTGGTCACCGACAAGGGCGAGTGGCTGGTTCACACCGCCAAGGTCGAAGGCCGTCCGGCCAAAGAGTTGTTGGGTGAGCTGGTTAGCCAAGCGCTGGCCAAGCTGCCGATCCCCAAGATGATGCGCTGGGGCGACAAGACCATCCAGTTCGTGCGTCCGGTGTTCACCGTGACCCTGCTGCTGGATGGGGATCTGGTGCCCGCCCACATTCTGGGTATCGACTCTGCCCGCACCATCCGCGGTCACCGCTTTATGGGCGAGAGCGAGTTCACCATCGACAACGCCAGCCAGTACCCGCAGATCCTGCAGGAGCGCGGCATGGTGATTGCCGACTTCATGGCGCGCAAGGCCAAGATCAAGGTTGACGTCGAAGCGGCCGCTGCCGCCTTCGGTGGCGTGGCCGATCTGGACGACGCCCTGCTGGAAGAAGTGACCGCACTGGTCGAGTGGCCTGTGGTGCTGACCGCCAACTTCGAAGAGAAGTTCCTGGCCGTGCCGGCTGAAGCGCTGGTGCACACCATGAAGGGTGACCAGAAGTACTTCCCGGTCTACGACAAGAACGGCAAGCTGCTGCCGAAGTTCATCTTCGTCACCAACATCGAGTCCAAAGACCCGAGCCAGATCATCAGCGGCAACGAGAAGGTGGTTCGTCCCCGTCTCTCTGACGCCGAGTTCTTCTTCAAGACCGACCTCAAGCAGACCCTGGCCTCCCGCCTGCCGCGCCTTGAAACCGTGCTGTTCCAGCAACAGCTGGGCACCGTCAAGGCCAAGGTCGAGCGTATCGAGACCGTCGCCGGCTTTATCGCCGAGCGTATCGGCGCCGACGTGGCTCAGGCCAAGCGTGCCGGTCTGCTCTCCAAGTGTGACCTGATGACCAACATGGTCGGCGAGTTCACCGACACCCAGGGTGTCATGGGGATGCACTACGCCCGTCACGATGGCGAAGACGAAGCGGTGGCCGTGGCTCTCAACGAGCAGTACATGCCGCGCTTTGCCGGTGATGCCCTGCCGTCCGGTCTGGTTGCCTGCGCCGTCGCGCTGGCCGACAAGTTCGACACCCTGGCCGGTATCTTCGGCATCGGTATGCTGCCGAAGGGTGACAAGGACCCGTTCGCCCTGCGTCGCGCCGCCATCGGTGCCCTGCGCATCATGACCGAGAAGCAGCTGGATCTGGATCTGGTTGAACTGGTTGAAGAAGCAGTACGCGTCTACGGCGACAAGCTGACCAACAAAACCGTCGTCACCGACGTGGTCGACTTTATGCTGGGCCGCTTCCGCGCTGCCTATCAGGACGAAGGCATCGGTGCCGACGTGGTGCTGGCCGTACTGGCCCGCCGCCCGACCCGTCCGCTCGACTTCGATCGTCGCGTCAAGGCCGTCAGCCACTTCCGCACGCTGGATGCCGCACTGGCACTGGCTGCCGCCAACAAGCGCGTGAGCAACATTCTGGCCAAGGTCGAGGTTCCATTGCCCACAACCGTCAAACCGGAACTGCTGGTCGATGCCGCCGAGAAGGCGCTGGCCACCCAGGTTGCCGAACTGCAAGCCGAACTGGCCCCGCTGTTCGCTGCCGGTGACTATCAGGCTGCCCTCACCCGTCTGGCCGCCCTGCGCGAGCCGGTCGATACCTTCTTCAACGAAGTCATGGTGATGGCCGACGACGAAGCCCTCAAGGCCAACCGTCTGGCGCTGCTGAACAACCTGCGTAACCTGTTCCTGCAAGTCGCGGATATCTCGCTGCTGCAGTGATTGAGGTTTGTTGGCTAGATCAAAAAACGGCGCCGAAAGGCGCCGTTTTTATTAAAAATAGATTAATCTATCACCTTCGTTTGCACACGATAGGTAACACTAATATGTTCTTTCATGTGGATGAATCAGGTAATACAGGCAATCAACTTTTTGATAAAAATCAACCTATATTAACTTATGGCGTTCTATCCAGCACATTGAACGTAGATGCATTAGGAAAACAGTGGTTCAAAGATATAACAAAGAAGCTCGACATTGATTGCCTTCACGCAAATCATCTCGGAGTCAATAAACTAACTGAGATCTCACGAGAGCTTTATCTATTACAGGATAAATTCAAATTTTCATTTGATTATTATTTCATTGAAAAAAGAGCCCTAGCTGTTGTTTGTCTTTTTGACGCTATATTTGATGCTGGTATCAACCCTGCTGTTAGATGGGATACATATTGGACCCCTATGCGCTATCTTATAATACTTAAGTTGGCTGCTATTTTAGATGATGACATTTTAAAGAAAACATGGGCACTATGCACATGTAAATACATAGAAAATAAAGAATCAGACATCATTCAGACCCTAGAAGAAATAAGATCTATTGCAAACACTTCATTCTTGGATGCTCGTTCAAAAGAAATAATAATTAATGCGCTTGGGTTCGCAATAAAAAACCCTCTAGCAATGGACTTTGGTCAGCCTGATGAAAAAGCAATATCACCAAATGCAGTTGGATTTCAATTCGTTGCTTCAAGTATTTCTAGACGACTAAAATTAAAAAATAGAAAAAAAGCTCTATCAATAACAGTTGATATGCAAACACAGTTTAATAAAGCACAAATTGAGACATATCGAAATGCCAGTTTGATTTCTGATGGAATGAAAAGAGCAACACAGGAAGACAGAAACAAATATCTTAACCATCCATTGTTTGCATCAATAGAAAAATCAGACCTGATAAATAAAAACTTAATCAACAGTAACCTTGAAATATCAAAAAGCCAAGAGTCTATTGGTTTACAGATTGTAGATATATACCTTTGGATAACAAACAGGATTATATTAAAGAAAGAATTGTCAACCGAGTTACGTGTTATAGGGTCACTATTTTTAAAACAATCTTATGTAGATGGAATTTCCTTTTCTGGTATGGAAGAAAGATTTACACGATTTGAATCAATACTTCCTGACTTGGATGAAATAACAAAAGAACAGGCAGATATGGCCAATAAATTTATGGCTGCACATCGTTCCACACTAAACGATTTGGGGTTGTAACTCGTAGGTTCGATTAACCGTCAGGCGTAATCTGACGTTCGCGTAAATGGATTATCCCGCCATCACGGCCAGTAGAATTTCCTCCTCCGGCTGGCCGATCCTGCTTCATGGCAACAACCGCGATCAAAGTCTCTCGATCGTCCGATTATGCTTCGCTAATCGAACCTACAGAAGGTGGTGAAATTTGGTGAATGCCGGTCGGTACCGGACATCGAGAAATCCAACATTGACCTTGGGTTGGCATAACGCCCCCTCATCCCCAACGGGGGCAACTCGCAGGTTCGATGACGCTTTGCTCATCGAACCTGCGGGGCTGTGGCTGGCGCATTATGCTGGTTGCTCAAGATCGGCCAGTGGCCTTTGCGGGCCTCGAATCGGCCTATTTGTGCCATCGGGGCACACTGCGAGGAGGCATAAGCAAAAATGGGGGCATTTTCCGCAATGCCATCGAATCAGCTTATACCGCTTGCCCCGACTGGTTGGCGGGCAAGACGTGGCCTTGGAGGATGCCAGCGAGGTCAATCCCGGTCCCGAAAAAGGGACAAACAGGCCCACAAGCGGCGGCGCCTGACCCACCATGGACGCCTGTCGGGCAGAAACCAGACCAACCTCTGATATGCCAGAAGACGGCCTGCCTATCCGGAGGAATAACCTCTGCCGGCGAGAGAGGAGCTGTTATCCTTTGAGGCAATCTCTCGCGACCCCACGCCTTGAAAGGACCGTCATGGACATACCTGCCGCCCCGTCCTCCCCCCTCTGCCAGCAGTGTCATGAGCAGGTGGATCTCGACTTCGATTTCACCATGGCCTTCCAGCCCATCGTCGATTGCAGCCAGCGCACCCTCTTCGGCTATGAGGCCCTGGTGCGGGGGCTCAACAACGAGTCGGCGCAAAGCGTGATCGACCGGGTCAACGACGACAACCGCTACCGCTTCGATCAGCTGTGCCGGATCAAGGCCATCGCGCTGGCGGCACGGCTCGGGATGAAGGGGATGCTGAGCATCAACTTCCTACCCAATGCGGTCTATCGCCCGGAGCGCTGCATCCGCACCACGTTGCAGGCGGCCCGCGAGCATCTCTTTCCCATCGAGCAGATCATGTTCGAGTTCACCGAGGTGGAACAGGTGCAGGACAACCGCCATATTCGCGGCATCGTGGATCACTATCAGGCCCTGGGCTTCAAGACGGCGATCGACGACTTTGGCGCCGGTTACTCGGGCCTGAGTCTGCTGGCCGATTTTCGCCCCGACATCGTCAAACTCGATATGCACCTGCTGCGCGGCATCGACCAGGACCCGATCCGTCAGGCCATCGTTCGCCACTGTCTGGCGCTGTTTACGGAGTTGCAGATCACCCCGCTGGCGGAAGGGGTCGAGACCCGCGACGAGATGGCCTGCCTGCGGGAGATGGGCGTCAGCCTGATGCAGGGCTATCTGTTTGCCCGCCCCGGCTTCGAAACCCTGCCCGAGGTGGATTTCGCCAGCCTGTGAGCGGCGCTGGCCATCTCCCTTGGTTGGCGTTCATTCGGGCAAGGCGGGACGGGAGGCGGCCTGGAGGGTATCCACGGGCGGACGGCAGAAAGCGCTGGACCGGGCAACCCCCTGGGCTAGGATAGGACTGTCACCCTTTGCAACCACCGCTCTGACAGGGACACCATGGCGCAGGTTTCAGGATACCGCTTCTTCGCTCTTTCACTGCTCTTGCTGCTGGCCTTCCAGGTATGGGGGGCGCAAGGCAGGGGCAACATCACACTGGTGAGCTCCCTTGAAACCAGGGAGTCCCCCTATGGTCGCTGGCTAGATCTCATCTATCGGGATGCGTTCGCCCGCCTGGGCTATGACTTCCAGTACCAGGGCTACCCCGGGGGACGGGCCCCCCTGCTGGCAGAGCAGGGACAGGTCGATGGCGAGATCCACCGCGCCGCCAGCTACCAGCAGCAGACCCGCACCCTCCAGCGCGTGCCAGAGCCCCATTTCGCCGTCTCCTATCAGGCCTATGCCCACCAGCCCGGGATCCAGCTGCAGGGGTGGCACAGCCTGCAGGGCACCGGTTATCGGGTCGAGTTTCGCCGTGGCGCCAAGCTGCCGGAGATGATGCTGGGCAAGGTGGTGGCACCGAACCGGCTCTTTGCCATCGCCACCGCCGAGCAGGGGATGGGCAAGCTGCTCAAGGGGCGCAGTGACCTCTATGTGGAGCAGACCCTGATTGCCAGCCAGGCCCTGGCCGCCCTGACGCGCCAGGACCCGGGCTATGCCGGCATCTACTCCGCCGGGGTGATGGAGCTGGCCGATTCTTACGTCTACCTGCACGAACGGCATCAGGATCTGCTGGCCCCCCTTGCCGGCGTGATCCGGCAAATGAAGCAGGACGGCACGGTGGCGCGCTATGAGCAGCAGGCCATGGCGGCTGGGGGCACCAGCCAACCTTAACGTCCTCTTTTTCCGCACGCCTTCCCGCGCCCTGACCATGCAGGAGACCCGGGGCGATCAATTCTGTCGCAGACTCATGGCTGCAGCGGGCACCCTGTTCGTCAACACCACGTTGACAAAAACGCCTCCTGTATCAGGAAACTCGCCATATAAAACCCCATCGACCTTGTGTTCATCTGGCTTGCGGCCAAAAGGCACCATGTCCGTCTGTGCATACCCCAAATCTTGCAACATCCCCCACTCCGACCGCCCCATCATTTCGATGGAGTCGCGTCATCGTTCAGGCATATCTTCCCCTCGAGGCCCGTGCCAGGGCCCGATCACAGGAGCAATACATAATGAAAAAAGCAGTAACGGCCGCCTTGCTGGCCATGATGATGGCGGCCTCGGTTCAGGCGGCAGACAAGGTGACCACGGTGCCGGTGCACTTCGCCAAAGGCGCGCACAGCGCCAAGGTTGACGGCACCTTCTCCGGTTATGACACCATCAACTACACCCTGGGCGCCAAAGAAGGCCAGACCATGACGGTCGCCATCACCGGCAGCACCAATGCCAACTTCAACGTCTTCGCACCGGGCGCCATCCCGGGTCAGGCCGAGGCACTGGGCGGCGGCAACGTGGACACAAAATGGCAAGGCACCCTGCCCAAGTCGGGCAAGTACCTGATCCAGGTCTACCAGATGCGCGCCACCGCCCGTAACGGCGCCAAGGTCCCTCACTCCCTGTCGGTCGGCATTCAATAACCGACGCCAATATTGCCTGTGTGACAAGCAAGAAGGAGCCCATGAGGCTCCTTCTTTGTTACTGCGGTATGGCAGAAGCTATCAGCCGGTATAGACAGGCAGCAGCCCCGCCATGTTGAGCAGGTGGATGGCGGCGGTCAGCACGCCGAACAGGATCACCAGGACGATCATGAAGAGGCCGCCGGGGGCGCGGAAACCCTCGCCACCTTCTTCGCGCCGGGCCGCCCGCACCTTCCAGGCCAGCAGGGGCGGGATGATGCAGGTCCACAGGGTCGCTACGGCGCCCGCATAGCCGATGGCCACCAGGAAGCCGAACGGGAACAGCAAGGAGAGCACCAGGGGCGGCAGGAAGGTCACCGCCCAGGACTTGGCGCGGCCACCCCGGCTGTTGTCGAACTTGAACAGATCCGCCAGGTAGTCGAACACCCCGAGCCCCACCCCGATGAAGGAGGAGAGGATGGCCGCCATGGAGAAGGCGTTGAGGGCGCTGGCCACCGCCTTGGACTCGATCACCGAACCAAGAGCCTTGAGCAGGGCATCCACGTTGCCCCCCTCCGCGATCACCGGGCCGAACTCGCTACGGGGCAGGTTGCCAAAGACGCTCACCAGCCAGATGAGGTAAAACGCGAGCGCGATCAGGGTGCCTCCCAGAATGGCGCGGCTGGCGCGACGCTCTTCACCGTAGTAGGCGCGCATGGAGGAGACCGAATGGTGGTAGCCGAACGAGGTGAGCGCCACCGGCAGCATCACCAGGGCATAGGGGGCGTAGCTCACTTCGCTGCCCACCCGGTCGAGCAGCAGATCGAGGCGCACGTTCATCGACAGGCCCGAGATGCCGAAGGCAAAGCTCAGCCCCATCAGGATCACCAGCAACACCGAGATGCGGTCCACCGCCCGGGTGGAGTGCCACACCAGCAGGGAGAAGGCCAGGGTAAAGAGCACGGACGCCCACTGGCTGCCCATCCCCGTCATGCCGTCGATGATGAGACCGGCCGAGGTGATGTAGGCATAGAGCAGGATGCCGCCGACGAAATAAACGCTGAGATTGTTGAGGGCGTTGACCTTCTCCCCCAGCAGATCCCGGGTCACGGTATCGAAGGAGACGCGCAGGGGATAGCCCCGATAGGACTCCAGCAGCATCCAGCCGGAGACCGTCATCACCACCATGGTCAGTGCCACCGCGAGCATGGACCAGAGGGTCCAGGCGCCCGCCCCCGCACTCGGCAGCCCCAGCATGCCGGCCCCCACACAGACGCCGGCAATGATACATGCCCCGCCCACCAACGATGGTTTCTGTTCCATTACTCCCCCAAACGGATTGTCGACTGGTCACGGCACACCGCCGTGCTTCTCCTGCGTTCGCCACTGCTGGCGCCGGGGGACTTTACCCTGCATGCCTTCGGGTATCAAATCCAGAGGGGAAATGGGGGGAAACGGGCCGGATCCTGCGCCCCATCCGTGGAATATGCTCGGGATGGGGCCAGGTTCAGCACACCAGGGTCAGCCGGTGTAGACGGGCAGCAGACCCGCCATGGCCATCAGGTGGAAGATGGCGGTAAGCACCCCGAAGACGATGACGGCCACCACCATGGGCTGGCCGCCGGGAGCCTTGAACCCCGCCTCGTCCGGGGCCAGCTCCCGGGACTTCTTCGCCAGCAGGGCCGGGATGATGCAGGCCCAGACGGTCGCCGCGGCCCCGGCATAGCCGATGGCCACCACGAAGCCGAACGGGAACATCAGGGAGAGCGCCAGGGGGGGCAGGAAGGTCACCGCCCAGGACTTGGTGCGACCGGCGCGGCTGTTGTCGAACCGGAACAGATCCGCCAGATAGTCGAACACCCCGAGCCCCACCCCGATGAAGGAGGAGAGGATGGCCGCCATGGAGAAGAGGTTGATGGCCTGGGAGACCTGCCTGGACTCGATCACCGAGGCCAGCGCCCCGAGCAGCACATCCACGTCGCCCCCCTTGGCGATGACGGGGCCGAAGGCGGGACGAGGCAGGTTGCCGAAGATGCTGAGCAGCCACAGCAGATAGAGCGCCAGGGCGATCAGGGTCCCCCCCAGGATCGCCTGCCTGGCTTTCTGCTCCTCGCCGTAATAGGCGCGCATCGATGCCACCGAGTGGTGGTAGCCAAACGAGGTGAGCGCCACCGGCAACATGGCCAGGGCGTAAGGGGCGCGGCCCAGCTCCTCGGCAAAGGAGTTGAACAGCTTGGCGGTGTCGACCTTGCTGGCAAGCCCGGAGACCCCGAACACGAAGCTCAGCACCATGAAGACGATCAGGACGACCGAAATCCTGTCCACCGCCCGGGTCGAATGCCAGACGAACCAGGAGAACACCAGCACAAACAACACCGAGGCCAGCTGGCTATTGATGCCCAGCAGGCCGCCCAGGATGAGACCCGACGAGGTGATGTAGGCATAGAGCAAAATGCCGCCCACGAAATAGACGGTGAGGTTGTTGAAGAGATTGATCCTGCGACCGAGCAGATCCTTGGTCACCGAGTTGAAGGAGGCAGTCAATGCGTAGGGTTTCAGGGCTTCCAGCAGCATCCAGCCTGAAACCGTCATGATGACCATGGTGAGAATGATGGCGAGGGTTGACCAGCTGGTCCAGGCCCCGGCTCCCGCGCTCGGCAGCCCCAGCATGCCGGCACCGACACAGACGCTGGCAATGATGCAGGCCCCTCCGATGACGGACGGTGTTGATGTCATGTGTGTCACTCCAAATCTTTCACAGAGCAGTGAAAAAAAAGGGCACAGAAAAATCTGTGCCCCTGACTCGTTATGCTTCTATCAATTTTTTCTGCGTCTTGCCGGCTGACGGGTCGTTATGCTCGACCTCTTTCAGTCTGGCGGTGAAGTGGCGCAGCACGGCCGGCTCGTAAATGAAGTCCAGCCCCTTCACCCGGTGGGCGTTCTTCTTCACCTCGCCGAAGGCCTCGATGACAAAGTCCATGTGGGTCTGGGTATAGGTGGCACGGGGAATGGTCAGGCGCAGCAGCTCCGCCGGGCAGGGGTGCTGCTTGCCGGTGGCGGGGTCGCGCCCCAGCAGCAGGGAACCTATCTCCACCGCCCGGATGCCGGCGACCTTGTAGAGCTCGCAGGCCAGGGCGTGGGCCGGGAACTGATCCGCCGGGATGTGGGGCAGCAGCTTGCCCGCATCCACGAAGGCCGCATGGCCCCCTGCCTGCTGGCACACCACGCCGATGGCCTCCAGCCCGTCCACCAGGTACTGCACCTGGCCGATGCGATAGGCCAGCCAGTCCTGGCGCATGCCGTCCCGCAGGCCCACCGCCAGGCGCTCCATGGCGCCCCCTTCCAGGCCGCCATAGGTCGGGAAGCCCTCCTGCACCACGCACAGGGTGCGGCACTCGGTGTAGACGTCCAGCATGCTGTCATCCTTGAAGCACAGCAGCCCCCCCATCTGCACCATGGCATCCTTCTTCGCCGACATGGCGAGGCCGTCGGCGTACTTGTAGGACTCCCTGGTGATCTCCTCGATGGTCCAGTTCGCGTAGCCGGGCTCCCGCTGCTGGATGAAGTAGGCGTTCTCGGCGAAGCGGGCGGAGTCCATGATGACCGGGATGTCGTACTTTCTGGCGATCTCGTACACCGCCTTCAGGTTGGCAATGGAGACCGGCTGGCCACCGGCGGAGTTGCAGGTGATGGTGCTGACGATGTAGGGCACGTTGGCGGGGCCCGCCTCCAGGATGGCCTCTTCCAGCTTCACCAGATCGAAGTTGCCCTTGAAGTCGGCGGTGACCGAGGTATCGAACGCCTCCCTGGTGTAGACGTTCTTCGCCACGCAGCAGTTGATCTGGGTGTGGCCCTGGGTGGTGTCGAAGAAGTAGTTGGAGAGGGCCACCATCTTCTTGCGATCCAGCCCCTTCTCCTGCTCCCGCTTCTTGATGAGCACGGGGATGTAAATCTGCTCGGCGCCGCGCCCCTGGTGAGTGGGGATGGTCAGGGAGTAGCCGAAGATCTCCTGCACCGCCTGTTGCAGGGCATAGTAGCTGCGGCTGCCGCTGTAGGCCTCGTCACCGCGCAGCATGGCGGCCTGCATGTCCTGGGTGATGGCGCCGGTACCGCTGTCGGTCAGCAGGTCGATGAAGACGTCTTCGCTGTCCAGCAGGAAGGGGTTCATGCCCGCCCGGACAATGGCCTCTTCCCGATAGGCACGGGTGGTGCGTTTGACCGGCTCGATGACACGAATACGGAAGGGTTCGGGCAGATGCTTGAAGTTTTCCATAATATAAACACCCCAGATTTAAATATTCAGAATGAGTCTCTTCCCCCGCCGAAAATAGAATGTCCGGCAGGTGGGAAATATTGGGAAATAGGTGCACGACATCGCCTCGCCAGAATAAACAGGCGAAGATAGGTGCAGCTATTTCAGTTCAGGAATGGAGGCGGACTTGTGGCATGGCAGGCATGCCGCGCCGCCGCGAGGAATTACAGCGGGAAGAAGAACGCGATCTTATGGTCCAGGGTAAACCACTTGGGATAGCTGACCTTGATATTCATGTTGTTGCTCATCCAATTGATATTAACAACGCCAAATAACAGCACCCATTATGGTGGGGAGCGCTATATGATCAATTGCAATATGAGCAAAGTGGGATGGCGCTAACAATTTGGCGGGGGATTTTTATACAGCTTTTATCGCCAATCCGAAAGATCCCCCCATCATCCACCTTTTGCCCTTTCCCCCCTCAGTGGCTCAGCCAGGGCAGCCGCTGCAACAACTCGTAGCGGTCAGGGATCGGTGTCTGGCTGACCCAGAGATCCAGCAAGCCGTAAGCGAGCAGCGGCAACACCAGCAGCAACAGACAGAGCAGCCCCAGCAGCTGGCGAGGGGCGAGCCGGCGCCCCTGGGTGCCCAAGTGCAGCGCATCAGCCCGCTTGGGGCAGGCGGCCACGCAGCTCTGGCAACTGGTGCACTCGAGGCTCTGCACCGCGATGAGCTGGTGCACCTGGATGCGCGAGGGGCAGGCCCGGCTGCACTTGTCGCAGTCGTGGCCCAAGCTTCGCAGGCAGCGGGCCGGGTCGCGGCGAATGCGCAGCGGGGTCAGCAAGCCGAGCAGGGCGAACCAGGCGCCATAGGGGCAGAGGTAGCGACAGAACCCTTGCCGGAAGGTGGCGGTGAGCAGCAGCACCCAGCCAAGGCACAGGCCCGAGATCAGGGTCAGGTTGAAGAAGAAGGCCCCCATCTTCATGTCCGCCGCCTGATGGTAGGGGCTGGCGAGGTAGCCGGGCAGGGCGGCAGCGGGTACCGCCAGCAATATGATGAAGAGCAGAAAGCCGAGCACCAGAAACTTCTGGCCGCGCAACACGGCATCGAGCCAGCGCGGCGGGGTCCACTCCCCCGGCAACAGGCGCGAGCGCAGGCCGTGCAGCGACTCCCCCACCAGCCCGAGCGGGCAGAACCAGGCACAAAACGCCCGACCCAGCAGCAGGGCCGACAGGGAGAGCACCAGCACGGTGACGGTGGCCGCCGGGTGGTGGGGGTCCGTCAGCCCCTGCCCGAGCCAGGCCCGCAGCCCGAGACCACCTGCGATGGGCAGGAAACCATCCACCACGTCGGGGCGCACCAACCAGGGGGTCATCCCCTGCCCCAACTGTCCGATATGAACAACATATTGAACCGCCACCAACCCCCAACACAGCAGCAATAGCTGCCTGGTGGCCATTCTGAGACGTTGACTGTCTATGTGGGCCAGCATGAGCAGGGGGCGATAGCGCTGCCAGAGCGCCAGGGTCGTGGCCACCAGCCCCAGTGCGAGCCAGAGTCCCGAATCCGCCACCAGCAGCCAGAGCGCGGCGGCCAACAGCAGAGAGAGCGTCCAGCCCCAACCGCTGCGGCCCTGCCACAACAACAGGACCAGATAGACCAGACCCGAGGTCATGGTCAGGGCTTCCAACAGGCTCATGTTTCCCTCACTGTGCTCATCCGAATCGAGGGGGCAGGATAACCAACATCTGAGTTGATTATTTTGATCTGCATGGGCAGAGGGGGCAATTGCCCGCTCCGCCCCCTCAGCCTTAAACCCCGTTATTTGCGGCTGTGGAACAGCGGCTGGTCGGATTCTGCCTGCTCGGCCCAGAAGTGGATGTTGAAGCGGGCATCCTCCGACAGCTCGACCCTGTGCCAGTACTGGGGCGGGCTGGTGGCAAACTCCCCGGCCCGGATCACCAGGCTCACCTCGGGCTCCTCGGCCTGTTCGTCGGCAAAGCCGTGATAGGTGACGGTGCCCTCCATCACGCAGAGTTGGCCGAACACCCCGGCCGCGGTGTTGTGGTGGGTGAGCAGGGCCTGGGGCACATTCTGGCGGGTGAAGAAGGGGGTGGAGCGGCGCACCACCCAGTGAGATGGAATCAGTTGCATGGCCATATCAATTCTCCTCGAGTGGCCGGGTCAGCCCGGCCTTCGGCTATTAATGGTTCAACGGGGCAGCTGACGCAGCAGCGGGAAGGCGGCGCTCATCTGGTCGCCCCCCACCACGAAGCCGCACAGCTCGCCGGCTTGGTCGCGCGCCTCGGCCACCATGCCGTGGCTGTTCCAGCGGCACTGCCAGGCGAGATCTTCACCCCGGGTACGACCCGCCAGTTGCAGCGGGTAGCGCGGCGTCTTCACCTTCACCAGCATGGGCGGCAGGGCCAGCAGGGTCGGTGTGCCGAGCAGAGTGCGCGCCAGCGCATTGGCCCCCAGCACTATGGGTTGCAGGAAGGGGAGCAGCTGACCCTGCCACTGCACGCAATCCCCCAGCGCGAAAATATGGGGGTCGCTGGTCTGCAGCCGATCGTCGACCAGGATACCGCGGCCGACCTCGAGCCCGGCGCTCTCGGCCAGGGCCAGATTTGGCTTGAGACCAATGGCGGAGATCACCAGATCCTGCTCGCTGATGCGGCCGTCGGTCAGGGTGACACGACAGCCATCGCCCGGCTGGGCGTCTATCCTGGCGAGACCTGTCCCGAACTGCAGGCTGACCCCCTGGCTGCGCAGGGCCTGTTGCAGCGGCTCGGTCAGGGCGGCGGGCAGCAGGGCGCTTAAGGGGCTGTCCGCCAAGTCCACCAGCGTCACCTCTTTTCCTGCGCTCGCCATGTCCATCGCCAGCTCGCAGCCGATGAGGCCGGCCCCCAGCACAAGGATGCGGCGGGCCTGCTGGATTGCCCCCTCGGCGGCGGCATACTCCTGCTGGCTGTTGAGGGTGACCAGGGATTCGCTGCCCGGCAGATCGGGGCGCGCCGCACTGGCACCGGTGGCCAGCACCAGCTGGCCGTAGGGGAATTCCCCCTGCTCGGTCAGCACCAACCGCCGGGCAGGGTCGATGCCATGCACCGGGCAGTGGGGCAGCAGCGCGATGCGCTGCTGCTCGGCAAAATCGCTGCCGCTCTGACGGGTCATGGCTGCGGCAGGGCAGCCCCGACTCACCACGTGGCTCAAGTCGGGCTTGTTGTACTCATCGCCGCTGTCGGCGGTGATGAGGCGGATGGGCTGCCCGGCATCCAGCTTGCGCAGGCTCTTGACCAGTTGCTGGGCGGCGAAGCCGCTGCCGATCACCACTATCTCGTCACTGCTGGGGACGGCGCTCATACACAGGCCTCCACGGCGCAGGGTTCGAACACCTCCTTGCCGATGCCGCAGCCGGGGCAGAGGAAGCTGTCCGGTACCTGGGCCCAGGGGGTGCCCGGTGCCACCAGCTGATCCGGCTCCCCCAGCGCCGGGTCATAGACCCACTGGCAGACCGTGCAGAGCATGGCCTGGTCGTCATCCCATTCGGCGGCGGCCGCTGCGGCTTGCGGCTCAACAGCAGGCATCGCGGGGACGGGCGTCACGATTGTCTGGGTTGTGGTGATCGGGCGGGGTGCGTCCAGCGGGTGCAACGCCCACTGACGGGCGAGCTGGCGGCCATGCTCGCGGCATTCCGCCAGCGCCGAGCCATCCGGCCGCCACTTGGCCTTGAGAGAGATGCTGATATCGAAGCCCGCATCCATCAATCGGGTCTGGATCCGGTCCACCGCGCCACCGGTCCAGCCGTAACTGCCGAAGGCCGAGGCGCGCTTGTTGCGAAAACGCAGGCCGGTGATCTCTTCGAGCATGCCCGCCACCTTGGGCATCATGACGTTGTTCATGGTGGAGGAGCCCACCAGTATCCCCTTGGAGCGGAACACCTGGGTCAGGATCTCGTTCTTGTCGTGGCGGGCCACGTTGTAGATCTTCACCGCCACGCCGGGGTCCACCTCGTGGATGCCCTGGGCGATGGCGTCGGCCATCATGCGGGTGTTGTTGGACATGGAGTCGTAGAAGAGGGTGATGCGGTCTTCCTGATAGTGGTCGGCCCACTCCAGGTATTTCAGGATGATCTGGGTGGGGTCCTCGCGCCAGACGATGCCGTGGGAGGTGGCCACCATGCTCACCGGCAGGTTGAAGCCGAGCACTTCCTTGATCTTGGCGGTCACCAGCGGGCTGAAGGGGGTAAGGATGTTGGCGTAGTAGCGCTGGCACTGCTCCATCAGCTCGGTCTGGTCCACCTCGTCGTTGAACAGGTGCTCGTCGCAGTAGTGCTGGCCGAAGGCGTCGTTGGAGAAGAGCACCGCATCTTCGGTCATGTAGGTCATCATGCTGTCGGGCCAGTGCAGCATGGGGGTCTCGATGAATACCAGCTGCTTGCCGTTGCCGATGTCCAGGCTGTCACCGGTTTTGACCGGGTGGAAGTTCCACTCCGGGTGGTGATGATGGCCGGTGATGGAGTCGATGGCGTTGTGGGTGCAATAGATGGGGGTGCCGGGGATGCGGGCCATCAGCTCGGTCAGGGCGCCGGCGTGATCCTCCTCGGCGTGGTTGATCACCACGTAGTCGATGGAAGCGAGATCGATCTCGGCCGCCAGGTTCTGCACGAACTCACGGCTGAACTTGTGATCGACGGTATCGATCAGCACATTCTTCCCTTCGCGGATGAGGTAGCTGTTGTAGCTGGTGCCCTTGTGGGTCTTGTACTCGGTGCCGTGGAAGTCGCGTACCTCCCAGTCCCGTTGGCCGACCCAGTGGATGTTGTTCTTGACGTGAATGCTCATCAGGCAGTTCCTCGAATGCAATAGTGGATGTTCAACTGAACCAGCTATTGCAGCGGACGTGCCAACTTGTAACCCATTGTTTTTAATGGCTTCTCATATCACTCGTTGTCATTAAGACACCACACCTTTATAGTCAAAATCACAAACATACTGTCATTTGGACAATTATCGTGATCTCGACCGACAGCCTGGCGCGCATCGCCCTCGACCTGCAACTCGGCATCTCTCATCAGGACCGCTTCCACCGCCTGATCCAGAGCGTGCGCAGCCTGCTGAAATCGGATGCCTCGGCCCTGCTGCGCTACGAGGGGGGCCAGTTCATCCCGCTGGCCATCGACGGCCTGATGCAGGACGTGCTGGGGCGCCGCTTCGCCCTCAAGGATCACCCGCGCCTCGAGGCCATCGCCCGCGCCGGGGATGTGGTGCGCTTCCCTGCCGACAGCGCCCTGCCCGACCCCTATGACGGCCTGCTGCCGGATCACGACGACTTCAAGGTGCACGCCTGTGTCGGCCTGCCGCTCTTCTCGGATCAGGCGCTGATCGGCGCCCTGACCATAGACGGCATGAACCCGACCCAGTTCGACGGCATCAGCGACGAGGAGCTGCGTCTGGTGGGGGCCCTGGCCGCCGCCGCCCTCGACAACGCCCTGCTGCTGGAGCGGCTCGCCCGCCAAAGCAGCGAGCCCCTGGTCCCCGCCACCCGGCCCGGCCCTGAGCAGCCGGAGATGATAGGCCACTCCCCTGCCATGGCCCGGTTGCGCCACGAGATAGACGTGGTGGCAAGCTCCGAGCTGAACGTGCTGATTTTGGGGGAGACCGGGGTCGGCAAGGAGCTGATCGCCAAGGCGGTGCATGGCGGCTCGCCCCGCGCCCATGCCCCCCTGGTCTATCTCAACTGCGCCGCCCTGCCCGAATCCGTGGCCGAGAGCGAGCTGTTCGGCCACGTGAAGGGGGCCTTCACCGGCGCCATCCACAATCGGGCAGGCAAGTTCGAGCTGGCGGACAAGGGCACCCTGTTTCTCGACGAGATAGGGGAGCTCTCCCTGCCGCTGCAGGCCAAGCTGCTGCGGGTGCTGCAATACGGGGATCTGCAGCGGATCGGTGACGACACCCCGCTCAAGGTGAATGTGCGCATCCTGGCGGCCACCAACCGGGATCTGAAACAGGCGGTGGTCGAGGGGCAGTTTCGGGCCGACCTCTACCACCGGCTGAGCGTGTTCCCGATCCACGCCCCTGCACTGCGGGAACGCCCAGGCGACATTCCCCTGCTGACCGGTTACTTTTGCGAGCGCTGCCGGCTCGGCCTGGGGCTGGAGCAGCTGCGTATCCAGCCACAGGCGCTGCAACTGCTCGAGCGCCACGACTGGCCCGGCAACGTGCGGGAGCTGGAGCACGCCATCCACCGCGCCGCCGTGCTGGCCAGGGCCGAACAGGGCAGCCCCTCGCCGACCCTGGAGCCCCACCACTTCAACCTGGGGCCGACGGGCTCATCCCTGCCCGCCGACACCGTCAGACAGCCCGCCTCCCCGGCCATTGCCGGCCTCGGCCTTCGCGCCGCCACCGATCTGTTCCAGCGCCAGCTCATCGAGCAGACCCTGACGGCCCATGACGGCAACTGGGCCGCCACCGCCCGGGCGCTGGATCTGGACGGCGGCAACCTGCACCGCCTCGCCAGGCGGCTCGGCCTCAAGGCCTGACGCCCCCAGATACGAGAGGGGCCCAAAAACAGAAACCCCCTCGCTGGCGAGGGGGTTTCTTGTTCATGGCACCCGTGGCGCCGTCAGCGCAGGGACTTGACCGAGCGGCGGACAATGAGCTCGGGCTGCACCGTCATGGACTCCACTTCCAGCTCCTTGTTGCGGATCCGGCTCACCAGTTGCTGCACCGCCAGCAGGCCGAGCTCGGCCTTGGGGTGGCGGATGGTGGTGAGCGGCGGGCTGGAGAAGCGCGCCATCTCCACGTCGTCATAGCCGATCATGGAGATATCGTCCGGCACCTTGACCCCGGCCTCCCAGGCGGCGCAGATGGCACCGATGGCCATGGGGTCGTCGAAGGCAAAGACCGCGGTCGGGCGAGGGGTGAGGGCCAGGATGCGCTGCATGGCATCGAAGCCGCTCTGGCTCTCGTAGTCCCCTTCGAAGATCTGCTCTTCTTTCAGGGTCATTCCCTGTTCAGCCAGGGCATCGCGCACCCCGTCCAGTCGCTGCTGGGTGGTCGGCTTGGCGAGATGGCCGGTGATGCAGACGATGTTGGTGTGGCCCTGCTCCAGCAGATGGCGCACCGCCAGACGCGCGCCGATGCGGGCGTTGTCGTTGATCACGTTGGCGAAATCGCACTCGTTGCCCCAGTCCAGCACCACCTGCGGCACCTTCTTGTGGATGCGCAGCATGTCTCTGAACTGGGTGTCGATATCGGTCCCCAGCACCAGCAGACCGTCCACCCGCTTTTCCATCAGCATGCGCAGATAGTGCTGCTGGCGGGGCGGCTGGTTCTCGGTGTTGCACAGGATCAGGCTGTAACCCTGCTCGAAGCAGTAGGCTTCCACCCCCTGTACCACTTCCGCGAAGAAGGGGTTGGCACTGGTGGTCACCAGCATGCCGATGGTCTTGGTCGAATTGATCTTGAGACTGCGCGCCACCGAGTTGGGCGCGTAGTTCAGCTCTGCCACCGCCTCAAGCACTTTCTGGGTTGCGTCTTCGCTGACCCGACGGGTGTGATTGAGTACATGTGAGACGGTGGAGATGGATACGCCTGCGCGCGAGGCGACATCCTTGATAGTTGCCATCTCTGTCTCCTGAATAACAAAGGCGGAACAGTAGCAGATTTCCCGAATAAAGGCTTGGTTTTAACGGGCGCTGCCAGTGAATTATCAATGCTGGCTAATCTATGCGGTCATTTCTTTTTGCGCAAACGGATTTTGGTCAAAATGAGAGCGGACGCAGAATGAAATATCGTCAGTTTTTTACTCTGGAAATTGTCACCATGACAATTTGTTATCTGTATGTTGCATCAACTTGACAACATTAAACTCCAGTAAAAAGCAAAAAACTGCGTGTTAGTTTCACAAAACTCCTCTTGCGCCTGCTCCGGTTAGTATCTTTAACATCTTGTTATTGCCCGGCGAGGAATGATAGAACCTTATCTATCGCCGGGCTGGCGGGACACAGGCTCGGAATGACGTGCATAAAATGAAACAATTCACTGATTAAGGGACGAATCAATGCATAACTTCAGCAAAATGGCAGTCAGAGCAGCGGTTTCTTTGGCTCTGTTTGGATCAGTTTCCATGGCCAATGCGGCCGATACCATCAAGATCGGCATCGCCGGCCCCCTGACCGGCCCGGTCGCCCAGTACGGTGACATGCAGTTCACCGGCGGCAAGATGGCGGTCGAGCAGATCAACAAGGCGGGCGGCATCAAGGGCAAGCAGATCGAAGCCGTCATCTATGACGATGCCTGCGATCCCAAGCAGGCTGTGGCCATCGCCAACAAGGTGATCAACGACGGCGTCAAGTTCGTGGTCGGCCACCTCTGCTCCGACAACACCCTGCCCGCCTCCGACATCTATGAAGATGAAGGGGTCCTGATGGTCACCCCCGCCTCCACCAACCCCAAGATCACCGAGCGCGGTTACCAGCTGACTCTGCGTACCATCGGCCTGGACAGCGACCAGGGCCCGACCGCCGCCAAGTACATCATCGAGCAGGTCAAACCCCAGCGCGTGGCCGTCATCCATGACAAGAAACAGTACGGCGAAGGCATCGCCTCCAGCGTGAAAGCCGCGCTGGACAAGGCCGGCGTCAAGGTCGTTGCCTATGAGGGCATCACCGCCGGCGACAAGGACTTCTCCGCCCTGATCGCCAAGCTGCAAAAAGAGAACGTGGACTTCGTCTACTACGGCGGCTACCACCCCGAGCTGGGTCTGATCCTGCGCCAGGCTGGCGAGAAGGGTCTGAAGGCCAAGTTCATGGGTCCGGAAGGCGTGGGCAACAAGGACATCTCCGCCATCGGCGGCCCGGCTTCCGAAGGCCTGCTGGTGACCCTGCCGAACAAATATGACCTGGTGCCGGCCAACGCCCCCATCGTGGAAGCGTTCAAGGCCAAGGGTCAGGACTCCTCCGGTCCGTTCGTCTGGACCACCTACGCCGCCATGCAGGCCCTGGCGGCCGGTATCGCCAAGGCGGGCGAGGATGATCCGGCTGCCGTCGCTGCCGCCATCAAGGCCGCACCGATCGACACCGTGATGGGCCCCCTGACCTGGGCACCGAACGGTGACCTGAAAGGCTTCGAATTCGGTGTGTTCCAGTGGCACGCCGACGGTACCTCCACTCAACTCAAATAATCTGCCGGTCGGGGTGACGTGAGTCACCCCTCCTTTCTTTGCGGGCAAGTACACAGGGAACGCGGTATGTCCGAACACCTTCTTTATCTGGTTCAGCAGTTGCTGAACGGATTGACCATAGGCAGCACCTATGCGTTGATCGCCATCGGCTACACCATGGTCTACGGCATCATCGGCATGATCAACTTCGCCCACGGCGAGGTCTACATGATCGGCTCCTATGTCGCCTTCATGGTGATGGCCGGGCTCATGATGATGGGCATCGACAGCACCGTGCTGCTGCTGGGGGGCGCCTTCCTGGTCAGCATCATCATCACCGGCAGCTATGGCTGGTCCATAGAACGGGTGGCCTATCGTCCACTGCGGGGCGGCAACCGCCTGATCCCCCTCATCTCCGCCATCGGCATGTCGATCTTCCTGCAGAACATGATGCGGATGGCCCAGGGCTCGCGTGACATCGCCATGCCCACTCTGATCTCCGGGGGCTGGACCCTCGGCAGCGAGGATGGCTTCCAGGCCAGCCTCTCCTACATGCAGCTCATCATCTTCGTGGTGACCTTCGTCACCATGCTGGCGTTGACCCAGTTCATCGGCCGCTCCCGCATGGGGCGTGCCTGCCGTGCCTGTTCCGAAGACATCAAGATGGCCAACCTGTTAGGGATAGACACCCACGTGGTCATCTCCATCACCTTCGTGCTGGGGGCCGCCCTGGCCGCCGTCGCGGGGGTGCTGCTCGGCATGTACTACGGCGTCATCAACCCCTATCTCGGCTTCATGGCGGGCTTGAAGGCCTTCACCGCTGCGGTATTGGGCGGTATCGGCAGCATTCCCGGTGCCGTACTGGGCGGCCTGCTGCTCGGCGTGGTGGAAGCGCTCACCGCGGGCTATCTCAGCACCGAGTACAAGGATGTGATGGCCTTTGCCCTGCTCATCTTCGTGTTGCTCTTCATGCCCACCGGCATCCTGGGTCGTCCGGAGGTCGAGAAGGTATGAAAAACCAATCTATGCATGCCCTCGTGCTGCTGTTCATGACCATCACTGGCATTCTCGGCCGTCCGGAAGTGGAGAAAGTCTGATGAAACGTCAATTTATCCATGCCTGCATCGCCAGCCTGGTGCTGCTGGTGCTCTCCTTCTGGCTGCTCGGCTTCAAGCTGGAGACCGATGGCTCCCGCCTGCTGGTGGTGAGCCGCCTCGATGTATCGCTGGCCTGGCTGCTGGGGGGCGCCACCATCGTCTTCTGGTTCCAGATGCTGCGCGGCCAGATAAGCCGGCTGTTCCAGGCCTCCATCAGCGGCTTCTCCGTCGGTTTCACCAAGCTGGTGCTGCCAAGCCCCGAAGAGGCCCCCAAGCTCTATAACCTCACCGCCGTGCTGGTGCTGCTGTTTGCGGTGAGCTGGCCCTTCATGGCCTCTCGCGGCGCCATCGATCTGGCCACCCTCACCCTGATTTACATCATGCTGGGGCTGGGACTGAACGTGGTGGTGGGCCTCGCCGGTCTGCTCGACCTCGGCTATGTCGGCTTCTATGCGGTCGGCGCCTACAGCTACGCCCTGCTCAACACCTACTTCGGTCTGAGCTTCTGGGAGTGTCTGCCCATCGCCGGTCTGCTGGCGGCCACCTTCGGCTTCCTGCTCGGGTTCCCGGTGCTGCGGCTGCGGGGGGACTACCTGGCCATCGTCACCCTGGGCTTTGGCGAGATCATCCGCATCCTGCTCAACAACATGACCACCCTGACCGGCGGTCCGAACGGGATCTCCGGCATTCCGAAACCGACCCTGGGGGGGCTCGAGTTCAACCGCACCGTCAAGGATGGGGGCTTTGGCACCTTCCACGACTTCTTCGGCATCGCCTACAACGCCAACCACAAGGTGATCTTCCTCTACCTGATGGCCCTGGTGCTGGTAGTGGCCACCCTGTTCGTCATCAACCGCCTGCTGCGCATGCCGCTCGGCCGTGCCTGGGAGGCGCTGCGGGAAGACGAGATCGCCTGCAAGTCCCTGGGGCTCAACCCCACCATCATCAAGCTGACCGCCTTCACCATAGGCGCCTGCTTCGCGGGCTTTGCCGGCAGCTTCTTCGCCTCGCGCCAGGGCTTCATCAGCCCGGAATCCTTCGTCTTCATCGAGTCGGCCATCGTCCTTGCGATTGTGGTGCTGGGGGGCATGGGATCCCAGATCGGGGTGGTGCTGGCGGCCATCGTGATGACGGTGCTGCCGGAGCTCGCCCGCGAGTTCAACGAATATCGCATGCTGATGTTCGGTCTCTTGATGGTATTCATGATGATCTGGCGGCCGCAGGGACTGCTGCCCATGAGTCGACCCCATATGGAGCTGCGTAAATGAGCAACAATCAACCATTGTTGGATGTCTCAGATCTGTCGATGCGCTTTGGCGGCCTGCTCGCGGTCAACGGCGTCAAGCTGGATGTGGAAAAGGGGGAGGTGATCTCCATCATCGGCCCCAACGGGGCGGGCAAGACCACCATCTTCAACTGCCTGACCGGCTTCTATCGCCCGAGTGGCGGTGTCATTCGCTACAAGGGTGAGGAGATCCAGGGGTTGCCCGGCCACCTCATCGCCCGCAAGGGCATAGTGCGGACTTTCCAGCACGTGCGCCTGTTCAAGGAGATGACGGCGGTGGAAAACCTGCTGGTGGCCCAGCACAGGCATCTCAATACCGGCTTCATCGCCGGCCTGTTCAAGACCCCCTCCTTCCGCCGCGCCGAGAAAGAGGGGCTGGAGCAGTCCGCCTTCTGGCTGGAAAAGGTGGGCCTCAAGGATCTCGCCAACCGCGCCGCGGGGAACCTGGCTTACGGCCAGCAGCGCCGCCTCGAGATCGCCCGCTGCATGGCGACCCGGCCCGAACTGCTGATGCTGGATGAACCGGCCGCAGGTCTCAACCCCAAGGAGACCGACGAGCTCAACGAGCTCATCTCCAACCTGAGGGACGAGTTCGGGGTCTCGGTGCTGCTGATCGAGCACGATATGAAGCTGGTGATGGAGATCTCCAACCGCATCTTCGTGGTCAACCAGGGCACCCCGCTGGCCCACGGCAAACCGGACGAAATCCGCAGCAATCCGGCGGTGATCAAGGCCTATCTGGGCGAGTCGTAAGGACAAAAAGATGTTAGAACTTCGCAACGTATCGACCCACTACGGCAAAATTCAGGCGCTGCACGACGTCAGCGTCGAGGTGAAAGAAGGGGAAATCGTCACCCTGATCGGCGCCAACGGCGCCGGCAAGACCACTCTGCTGATGACCCTGTGTGGCGAGCCCAAGCCCAGCAGCGGCTCCATCTGGTTCGAGGGGGAGCAGATAGACTCCCTCACCACCGCCCGCATCATGCGCAAGGACATCGCCGTGGTGCCGGAGGGACGCCGCATCTTCGCCCGCCTCACGGTGGAGGAGAACCTGCTGATGGGGGCCTTCTTCGTCGACAAGGCGGAGCAGCGCGGCCTGCTGGATCAGATATTTACCCTGTTCCCCCGCCTGCACGAGCGGCTGGAGCAGCGGGCAGGCACCATGTCCGGCGGCGAGCAGCAGATGCTGGCCATCGGCCGCGCCCTGATGAGCAAGCCGCGCCTGCTGCTGCTGGATGAACCCTCCCTGGGACTCGCGCCCATCGTCATCCAGCAGATCTTCGACACCATAGAGCAACTGCGCCAGAAGGGGATGACCATCTTCCTGGTGGAGCAGAACGCGAACCAGGCGCTCAAGCTGGCGGATCGCGGCTATGTGCTGGAGAACGGCCGGGTGGTGCTGCAAGACACGGGAGAGGCCCTGCTGGCCAACCCCGCCGTCCGCCAGGCCTATCTCGGCGGCTGAGGATGCAGCAACCATCGTCACCCTTCCCCTGCCGCGCTCCCCGAGCCCGGCAGGGGAACAGCCCCCCGCCGAGGAGCACATTGTGAGCCGTGCGCGGGCGACGCAGGATCAGCACCACTTCTGGCACGATCCCGCCCTGCCCTTCATCGAGGCGAGGGCGGTGCAGGATGGTCGGCGCGTCTGCTACGACAAGCACAGCCACCCCCACTTCTCCATCGGCGCCATCACCGGCGGCCACAGCCACTACCTCAACCAGCGCAGCCTGCAAGAGGTCGGCCGCGGCAGCCTGGTGCTGATGAACCCGGAAGAGGTGCACGCCTGCAATCCCGTCGCTGACCAGCCCTGGTCCTATCTGATGTTCTACATCGACAACCTCTGGTTGCAGCGCCAGCAGGAGGAGGCCGGGCTCGGCAACGCGTTTCGCCCCTTCGACATGACCGCAAGCCGGGATCCCCTGCTCTACCAGGGGCTCTGCCGGCTTCATCGGCAACTGGTGGAGGAGCCGGATCCCCTGGCTCGCGAAGTGGCCTGCCACCTCTTCAGCCGCCAGCTTCTGGCCAGGCTCACCCCGGCCAAGTGGGATGACCGCCCTCCCCAGCACCTGCAGCGAGCCGCCGAGCTGATGCAGGACGAGAGTGCCTGCGCCCTCACCCTGGCACAGCTGAGTGCGGTGGCCGGGCTTACCCCTTCCCACTTCGTGCGCGCCTTCAGCCGCCACTACGGCATGACGCCCCACGCCTACCTGCTCGATCAGCGCATTCGCCACGCCCGCACCCTGCTGCGCCAGGGGCAGCCCCTGGCGGAAGTGGCCCTTGCCAGCGGTTTTGCCGATCAGGCCCACTTCCAGCGCCAGTTCAAACGCCGGGTGGCAGCCACCCCGGGCCAGTACAGAGCGCAGCTCGTCCCTCAGGACGAGCGCACCAGATAGGCGGCGCTGAGCAGCAACAAGAGCGCCATGGCCCGATTGAACCAGCGCAACCGGCGAGGAGAGACCAGCCACCCCTGCAATCGGCTGCCCGCATAGGCCCAGCAGGCGATGGAGCCGAGGCAGATCACCAGATAGATGCCGGTAAAGAGGGCGATCTGGCTCATGCCGCCCGCGATCCCATAGGCTCCCATCCCCATGCTGGCGGCAAGCCAGGCCTTGGGATTAAGCCACTGCATCAAGGCCCCGTACCAGAAGGCGGGGGGCACGCCCTCCACTTCCTCCACCTCGCCGCTGTCCACCAGCAACTGCCAGGCCATCCAGCCGAGAAAGAGCACGCCGCCCCAGTGAATGGCCCCCAGCGCCACAGGCCAGCGGGACAGAGCGCCGCCAAGACCCAGCCCCATCAGCAGGAGCAGCAGGATGAAGCCGAGGGTGGCCCCCACCACGTGGCGCAGGCTGGCCGTGAAACCGTACCGGGCGCCGGTGCCAAGGGCGACCAGATTGACCGGCCCCGGGGAGATGGACATGGCCAGGGCAAACCCGGCCATGGATAACAGCAGACTGAATTCCATGGATGATGCTCGTTCAATTGAGGGAAGCCCGAGCCTACCCGGCCCGGGCGGCACGATATTGAAGAAAATTGCGATCCCCTGGATGCCGCCCCCATCGCACACTTAGCGCAAACCGCCGCTTGCGGTAAACTGCCCTTCAACCCTCCATTTTCAGGACATCTCAATGGACCAGTTTGCCCATATCAGCGCCTATGATGCCCACCAGAAGCTGAGCGCAGGCGAAGCCCGTCTCGTGGACATTCGCGATCCCCAATCCTTCGAGACGGCCCACGCGGTCGGCGCCTTCCACCTCACCAACGGCACCCTGGTTCGCTTTATGAACGAGGTGGACTTCGATACCCCCGTCATCGTGATGTGCTATCACGGCAACAGCAGCCAGGGGGCGGCCCAGTACCTGCTGCAACAGGGCTATGACGAGGTCTATAGCCTGGATGGCGGTTTCGAGGCCTGGCGCAGGGAGTTCCCCATCCAGGCGGGGGACGCATGACAGAGGCGGGTCGCTCCTCCTCGACCGGCATGATCCAGCTGCTGGTGCTGGGCGACGCCCGCATGGCCCAGGCGCTGGTGGATTATCTCGCCACCCTGGGCATTCCGTGCGAGCTGACCCAGTCCGAGCTCGGCGTCTCGATCTGGCTGGCGGACGAGCGGCGCCTCGCCCAGGCCCAGCAGGAGGTCAAACGCTTCCTGAGCGAACCCAATCATCCCCGCTACATGGAGGCCTCCTGGCAGTCCGGCCATGCCGATGCCCGGATCGACTACAGCAAGGGGATGACGGATCCGGTCACCGATTTCCTCCACCAGGCGGGCCCTCTGACCCTGGTGGTCATCATCGCCTGCCTGGCCATCTACGCTCTGGATGCCATCGGCCTGCCCATCTTCGACGAGCTCGCCTTCCACCCCACCCTGGCCCAGTTCACCGACTGGCAGGCCTGGCGCTACGTCACCCCGGCCTTTATCCACTTCTCGGTGCTGCACCTGGTGTTCAACCTGTTGTGGTGGTGGTATCTCGGTGGCCAGATAGAGCAGCGCCTCGGCAGCGGCAAGCTGTTCATCCTGCTCATCGTCGGGGCTGCCCTGCCCAATATCGCCGAGTTCTTTGCCAGCGGCCCGCGCTTTGGCGGCCTCTCCGGGGTGGTCTATGCCCTGCTCGGCTACAGCTGGCTGCGAACCAGGCTGCAACCGGATTGCGGCCTCGCCATGCCGCCAGCCCTGATGGGCTTCATGCTGGTCTGGCTGGTGCTCGGCTTCTTGGACATGCTCGGCACCCCCACCGCCAACCTGGCTCACCTGGCAGGCCTGCTGGTCGGCCTTGCCCAAGGCTGGCTGGACAGGCACCACAGGCCAGCCTGAGCCGATTTGCCATAAAAAACGCCGCCCCAAGGGGCGGCGTTTTTATTGGTCGGCCGGCTTACTGCTTGAGCAGGCTACCGTCGGTCACCTTGACCGCAGTACCGTCGCTTGCGAAGAAGCTGCCGAACTGGGTCTGCATCTCGGTGGTGACGGCGCCGGTCGGATCGAAGTTCTCGTCCGGTGCCAGCAGCGAGCTGTGACCCCCGGCCACGAAGCGGGCCGCTCTGTGGTTGGCGGCGCCGGTGGCGGTCAGCGGTTGCAGGGCCAGGACCTTGAACAGCGGCTCGGTGCCACCCAGGGGGGCGGTGGCGATGCTGTTCGGGATCACCCGATCCGACAGGCTCAGGGCGCCGTCGCCGACGATTTCGGTGGCAAACAGCGGGAAGTCCGCCGCGATACCGCTCCCCAGGTTGATGGGGTCGGCCGAATCCAGCACCGACTGCGCCGCGAAGCTGTAGCTCTGCAGGGTATTGGCCGCCGTGGCCTGGGTGGCCGCATCCTGGCTCGGCAGGAACTCGTTGACGAAGCAGGTCGGCACTGCCGTCTTGCAGTTCGGGGCGTAGGCGGTGAAGGCTGCCTTCAGGGCTGTACTGCCAGCGGTCAGCACGCTCATCTGGATGGTCGGACCGAAGGTCGGCGAGTTCAGCAGCAGCGGCGCTATGCCGCCACCCGGCATGGCCAGGCCGCCAGTGGTGAACTGGAACAAGGGGTCGATGGCAGGATTCAAAGGCTGGTTTGCGACCGCCAGCAGGTTGGCACCCGAGATGGCCCCCAGGGAGTGACCCAGGAAGTGCACCTTGAGACCGGCACCTCCTAATTTGGAAGGCTGGCCATTGGAGGAAAAACCCTTGGCATTGGCCAGACCGACAGCCAGACGCAGGCCCAGCAGATCCGCCACACTCTGTTTCAGGTTGTCGCGGGCCACGGTCAGGTAGCTCAGGTTCAGGTAGGGGGTCGGGTTGTCGGAGGTGGTCACCGAGTCCATGCTGCCGGTCAGGGCGAAGCCGCGTTCACCGTGCAACGGATGATCGATCACCACTACGGCCACATTTTTAGCCGTTGGTTTGGCCTGTGTACCAGCGCCAATCTGGCCAAGGGCCAGGGCGTAGGCGTTCTCCTTCACCGAAGTGACGCCGTGCTGATAGATGATCACGTCGGTGATGTTCGCCAGCGGCGCGGCGGCGAAGATCCGCATCGGCACGGACTGCACCTCTTCCAGCTTGGGCAGCGGGTTGAAGCGGCCGACGTTCATCTCGGGATCCAGCGGCTTGCCACCGGAGGTGAGGGTCACCCCAATCAGCTTGCTCGCCTCTGCCAGCAGCTCGGCCTGACGGCTCGGATCGGCGATGAGTTCGCCCAGCAGGGCCGGATCCACACCCGCCCCCACCAGGCCGCCGATCACTTCGGCATCCTGGGCCTTCAGGGCGTTCGCGATGGCGTAGAGGCTGGGGATGGCACCGTGCCAGGACTGGGTCTTCGCCTTGTCCCAGGAGCCGGCGGTGGCCGGGGAGGAGAGGAAGTAGGGCAGCTTGACGGTGCCGCTGTAGACGGTGGTACCCAAGGCCAGATTGTGGAGTGGAGTGCCGTCACCAAAAGCGGCGGCAATCGCATCCTTCTGCTCCTGGGGCAGGAAGTTCTCGGCATCCAGCTGGGTCAGGAAGGGGCTGCCGCCGCTCACCGACAGGGTATAGGTGCCAGGCAGGCTGGTATTGCCCAGGGCGTCCTGCTTCCACAGGGCGGCAGCGTCCAGGGTCGGGCTCTTGAGCACGGATGCGGCCGCCCCTTTCACCGCCACCAGCACGTCGGCGCCGGACTGGGTACCGAACCAGTCGGAGAAGATCACGTGGTCGCTGGTGATGCCGGTGGCTGCCTTGAACAGCCCTTCCTGCAGCGCAATCAGGCCGCTGATGGTCTGCTCCTGGGCGTTGCTGCCGGTGCTGGTCTTGTAGTTGCTGTAGTCGCTACCCGGTCGCAGGGGGGCGCCCGTGCTGTCTTTGAGGGTATCGGTCGCCACTATCATGTAGTAGGAAGAGGGGTTGAGCGGCTTGAGCGGCACCAGATTCAGCTTGCCGGTCGTCTCGGCCACCACGAAGTCCACCCCGTAGGTCAGCACCTTTTTCACACCGCTCGGACGCAGGGCAGCACTGTCAAACTCCAGCTCCATCAGGTAGAGGGGTGCCACGGAGGCTGCGAATTCAGCAGCGGCCGGCGCCTTGACCTGGATGCCGGAGGCCGTCACCGGCACAATCTGGATCGCCTGGGTAGTCGACCAGCCATCCAGGGTGGAGAGGGCGGACACCGGGTTGGAGAGATCCGCCGTTTCCGTGGAGAATTTCAGGGTACCGTCGGTCGCACGGGCTGCCAGGGCGCTGGGTCGGACTGCATTGGAGCCGCTCAGCAGATAATCGAGATAGCTTGAGGTATCGCCTGTGTTGTCGTCACTGCCACCACAACCGCTCAGCAGCGCACTGACGACGGCCGCGTAAATTAGCTTTTTCTTCATATCCTTATCTCTTTTATGTTGTTATCCATGATGAGCCTGACGGGGTAGGGTTCAAACCCGACCGAATCATATTAACAGCAACGCAACAATTAATAAGCCTCTGGTCAGTCATCTGATCTGATTTTTTTGTGTACACCATCAAGGAATTGGAATTGATCCCCGGCGTCACAGGGTAGCAGCCAGAGTGCATCAACCAGACCCGACCAGAGCCCGGCTGGATCCATGGCGCAAAAAGCCGCTCCGATCTCGGCAAAGGGGACGATTTGTCGGTAGAATGGCGCCATTGCTTAAGGAGACCCCCATGATCGACCCGAAAAAACTGGAAGAGATCGCCAAACAGATACACAACGCCCTGCCCCCCGGCATTCGCAGCATGGGTGAAGAGGTGGAGAAAAAGACCCGTCAGGTCTTGCAGGCCCAGCTCAACAAGCTGGATCTGGTGAGCCGCGAGGAGTTCGACGTGCAGACCAAGGTGCTGCTGCGCACCCGGGAGAAGCTGACCGCCCTCGAGGCCAAGCTGGCCCAGCTCGAGCAGCAGCTCGCCGCCAAGGGCGAATGATCCGGCGTGACCCGCCGTAGATAGCACAAACCCCAGCCAGGCTGGGGTTTGTCGTTTTTCACGTCTGCAAAAGGGGTGAGCCCGGTACGGGCTAGGATACCCTCTTCCCCCCCCCTTCTCTCGCAAGACGATAAGGGGGCAGATCGACTCACTGCGGTCGGCCGTGGTCAGATAAACTCGTAGGCATCGCCGAAGATGCGCTCGGGCTCGGCGCCCAGCACCTTGAACTCTTCCCGCGCGGCACCGGCCATCTCGAAGCGGCCCGCCACATAGATGTCGTAGTCATGCAGGCTGACGAAGTCATCCATGATGGCCTTGTGCACCAGCCCGGTCCTGCCGGTCCAGTCGCTCTCGGGCTCCTGCACCACGGGAATGAAGGTCAGCGGCGCGTAGTCGCGCTCCCACTGCTGCATCTGCTCCAGCTCGTAGAGCCAGTGCGCCTGGCGTACCCCCCAGTAGAGGAACACCGGACGCTTGCTGCCGCTGCCGATCAGGTATTCCAGGATGGCGCGGGCATAGGAGAAGCCGGTGCCGCCCGCCATCAGGATCAACGGTCGGGGGGATTCGTCGCGCAGGAACGCCTTGCCGGCGGCCAGCTCGACCTCGATCTCTCCCTGCTCGCGCATGCGGGCCAGCACCTGACCGGCATAGGCATTCTCGGGAGTGGCACCGATCTGCAGCTCCAGCACGCCGGAGCGGGTCGGCGAGTTGGCGATGGAGAAGGGGCGCTTGTCCGAATCGCTCATCACCACCAGCAGATACTGGCCCGGCTTGAAGCTCACCTCCTGCTGCGGCGCCAGCGCCACGTGCCAGATGGTGTCGACATATTCGCGCAGTTCCTCTACGCGGCACTTGATACGTTGCATTCTTGTCCTTGTGAGGGGCCTGCCCGGCCCGCTTCGCTCATGGTTTCACTGTTTTTATGGCGACCAGTTGGTGGTCAGGTCCGTCGAGCATACCCAATTCGGCACGGCAATACCGCACTTTTGCGTCACAATGGCCGCGCCGCATCGGGGATCCCTCAGTCGAGGATCTTCAGCTCGTCCCAGATGGCATCGATCTTCTGCTTTACCGCCTCATCCTGGACGATGGGCTGACCCCACTCCCGGTTGCTCTCCCCCGGCCACTTGTTGGTGGCATCCAGCCCCATTTTGGAGCCGAGCCCGGAGACCGGCGAGGCGAAGTCCAGGTAGTCGATGGGGGTGTGCTCGATCAGGGTGGTGTCCCTGGCCGGATCCATCCGGGTGGTGATGGCCCAGATAACGTCCTTCCAGTCGCGGGCGTTGATGTCGTCATCGCAGACGATCACGAACTTGGTGTACATGAACTGGCGCAGGAAGGACCAGACCCCCAGCATCACCCGCTTGGCGTGGCCGGGGTAGCGCTTCTTGATGGTCACCACCGCCATCCGGTAGGAGCACCCCTCCGGCGGCAGGTAGAAATCCACTATCTCGGGGAACTGCTTCTGCAGCAGCGGCACGAACACCTCGTTGAGCGCCACCCCGAGCACCGCCGGCTCATCGGGCGGACGGCCGGTGTAGGTGCTGTGGTAGATGGCATCCCGGCGCATCGTCATGTGGGTGATGGTGAAGACCGGGAACTCGTCCACTTCGTTGTAGTAGCCGGTGTGATCGCCGTAAGGCCCTTCGGGGGCCATCTCCCCCGGCTCCAGATAGCCTTCCAGCACGATCTCGGCGCTGGCTGGCACTTCCAGATCGCAGCTCAGCGCCTTCACCACCTCGGTACGGCTGCCCCGCAGCAGACCGGCAAAGGCGTATTCGGAAAGGCTGTCCGGCACCGGCGTCACCGCGCCCAGGATGGTCGCCGGATCGGCGCCCAGCGCCACCGCCACCGGGAAGCGCTCGCCCGGGTGGGCCTCCTGCCACTCGCGAAAATCGATGGCGCCGCCCCGGTGATCCAGCCAGCGCATGATCAGCTTGTTCTTGCCGATCTTCTGCTGGCGATAGATGCCAAGGTTCTGCCGCTTCTTGTAGGGACCGCGGGTGATGGTCAGACCCCAGGTGACCAGGGGCGCCACATCCCCGGGCCAGCAGTGCTGGATGGGGATCTGATCCAGATCCACCGCATCCCCTTCCTGCACCACCTGCTGACAGGGGGCCGAAGAGAGCCGCTTGGTCGGCATGTTGAGCACCTGCTTGAAGATGGGCAGCTTCTCCATCAGCTCCTTGAGCCCACGAGGCGGCTCCGGCTCTTTCAGATAGGAGAGCCAGGTCCCCACCTGGCGCAGGGCGCTGACGTTGGGCTGGCCCATGCCCATGGCAACCCGGTCCGGCGTGCCGAACAGGTTGGTCAACACCGGCATGGTGTAGCCCTTGGGATTCTCAAACAGCAGGGCCGGCCCCCCCGCCCGCAGGGTGCGGTCGCTGATCTCGGTCATCTCCAGATAGGGGTCTATCTCGCGACTGATGCGCCTGAGCTGTCCGTTTTGTTCCAACTGCGCGATAAAATCACGCAAGTCCTTGTATTTCATGCAAGTACCCTAGCGGGATCAGGTGGTCCCGCATTATAACCCTGGCGGCGTATCCGGTGTACCCGTATCGGACCTCATGACGGACGAGGCGTGTCGCCGCTCCTGAAGCGTCAGCCGGTTTGCCAATTGACCCAGGAGTCTGGGCTCGTCCATCTGCAACAACAGGCCGGCCACCAGCCCGCCATACTGGTGCTTGCCGAGTTCGGCCAGGAGGAACTGCTGGGCCCCGTCCGGCAAGGGGGAGAGGCGGCTGAGCTGGTGCAGGGCGGGGACCATCAGGCGGCTGTTCTGGCTGGCGGCGATCAGCAGATCGCTCGCCTCCTGACCTGCATAAAAGCGGGAAATAGTGTGCAGTGCAGTCAGGCTATCGTGATCCACTGGCTGACGCCACAGCTTGAGGTAGAGTGCCGTCTCCCCGGTCTGTTCGATGAAGTGCAGCAGCAACTGGTTGTCCGGCAAGAAGAGATTGAGGGCGGCAAGCCGCTGCGCCTCCCGGCGCAGCACGGATACCGGCTGCCGATCGAGCACCGCCAGCAGGGCCTGCTGCTGCTGTGCCAGCTCGGGATTGCGGCTGTAGTAGACCTGTTTGAAGTCGAAGCGATCCTGCTCCAGCAACTGGCGATAGTTGTCCTGCCAGGCCAGCTGCTGCCAGTGGCTCAGCACCAGCCGGGCCTCGGCGGGGAAGTCGTAGGCGGGTAGCTGCACCAGGAAACCGTCCACCTTCCCTTCCACCAGCCATTGTGGCGCCTTGGCCGCTTGTGCCCGCACCCAGGCCAGCAGCGCCGGGCTCGGTGCGCCCGATGACTTGAGCTCCCCCAGCAACTGGAACAACAGGAACTCCCGCTGCCCCACCGACAGGGTCTCGAGCAACGAGTCGATGGCATCAAACTGCCCGAGCGCCATGCGGCCGTCCAGGTACGCCCGATGCCCCTCCAGTCCCTCGTCCGCCACCAGGGGAGCCTGCAATTGCGGCGGGGAGTCGGCATGCACCGGGGCCGCCAGCCACAACCAACCCATCCATATGAACAACACCAGCTTCATGACGTCCCTTTCCTTGTGACATCGAGGCTTCATACTACTAAGCCAGCCGTGAAATAGATAAACAAAAACCGCGACCTGGGCCGCGGTTTTGTCATTGAAGAGACTGTTACTTCTGTTGACGCTTCATGGAGTCGAAGAACTCGTCGTTGGTCTTGGTCGCAGCCAGCTTGTCGATGAGGAACTCGATGCTGTCGATCTCGCCCATGGGGTGAATGATCTTGCGCAGGATCCACATCTTCTGCAGCTCGTCCGGGGCGGTCAGCAGCTCTTCCTTGCGGGTGCCGGAGCGGGTGATGTCGATGGCCGGGTAGACGCGCTTCTCGGCAATCTTGCGCGAGAGGTGCAGTTCCATGTTGCCGGTACCCTTGAACTCTTCGTAGATGACTTCATCCATCTTGGAGCCGGTATCGATCAGCGCGGTGGCGATGATGGTCAGGCTGCCGCCCTCTTCGACGTTGCGCGCCGCACCGAAGAAACGCTTCGGACGGTGCAGGGCGTTGGCGTCCACACCACCGGTCAGCACCTTGCCGGAAGACGGGATGACGGTGTTGTAGGCGCGGGCCAGACGGGTGATGGAGTCCAGCAGGATCACCACGTCCTTCTTGTGCTCGACCAGACGCTTGGCCTTCTCGATCACCATTTCGGCGACCTGGACGTGACGGGAGGCCGGCTCGTCGAAGGTGGAGGCGATGACTTCGCCCTTCACCATGCGCTGCATCTCGGTCACTTCTTCCGGACGCTCGTCAATCAGCAGCACGATCAGCTCACAATCCGGGTGGTTGTAGGCGATGCTCTGGGCGATGTTCTGCAGCAGCATGGTCTTACCGGCCTTGGGCGGTGCAACGATGAGACCGCGCTGGCCCTTGCCGATCGGGGATGCCAGATCCAGTACACGGGCGGTGATGTCTTCGGTGGAACCGTTGCCACGCTCCATGCGCAGACGCTCGTTGGCGTGCAGGGGAGTGAGGTTTTCAAACAGGATCTTGTTGCGGGAGTTTTCCGGACGGTCGTAGTTGACGTCGTTGACCTTGAGCAGGGCGAAATAGCGCTCGCCCTCTTTCGGCGGCCGGATCTTGCCGGAAATAGTATCGCCGGTACGCAGGTTGAAGCGGCGGATCTGGCTCGGGGAGACATAGATGTCATCCGGACCAGCGAGATAAGAGCCGTCTGCACTGCGCAGGAAACCGAAACCGTCGGTCAGGATTTCCAGCACACCGTCGCCAAAGATATCCTCGCCGCCCTTGGCGTGCGCCTTGAGGATTGCAAAGATAATGTCTTTCTTGTGCGCCCGAGCCAGATTTTCCAACCCCATGGATTCGCCAAGCTGGACCAGCTCGGACACAGGAGTGTTCTTAAGTTCAGTCAGATTCATAGTGGTGAAAGTCTGTAAGCAAGGATTGAAATGAGGAGACAGTCTGCTGGATTGATGCTGATCGGATTTGACTTGCCAGGCTGGTAGTTAAGCAAAGAGTCAGGCAAAAAGGTTAGCAAACGAGCGATAAACTAGCACCAATCAGGGTGAGCGTCTAGGTGATAAAACACAAGGAGCGCATTATTGCAATGCGCTCCTTCTTGATTATTACAGGTTGCCGTCCAGGAACTCTTTCAGTTGGGTCTTGGACAGGGCGCCGACCTTGGTCGCTGCCACTTCACCATTCTTGAACAGCAGCAGGGTCGGGATACCACGAATGCCGTACTTGGGCGGAGTGTCGGCGTTATGATCGATGTTCAATTTCGCCACGGTCACGCGACCTTCATATTCCTGAGCAACTTCGTTCAGGATCGGGGCAATCATCTTGCACGGTCCACACCATTCGGCCCAGAAATCGACCAGAACAGGGCTGTCGGCGTTGATTACATCGGCCTCGAAGCTGGCATCGCTCAGCTGAACAATCTTGTCACTCATCTCCAACTCCAGTCAGTAATTAAGGCTTTATTGATGGTTCAACAAAGGCAATAGTTGCCCTATTTGAAATGATCCTGTTTATTATTGCAAGCCTAACCTGATAACCTACCGCCATGAGCAAAACACATCTAACGACCGAAAAATTCGCCCAAATGGGCCTCGAACCCGAAGTTCTGGCTGGTCTGGAATCAAAGGGATTTCACTATTGTACGCCCATCCAGGCACTCTCCCTGCCCCTGCTGGTTGAAGGTCATGACCTCGCCGGTCAGGCCCAAACGGGGACCGGCAAAACCCTGGCTTTCCTGGCGGCGACATTCAACTATTTGCTGACCCATCCGCTGACCAGGCCGCGCCTCGTCAACCAGCCCCGCGCCATTATCATGGCCCCGACCCGGGAGCTGGCCGTCCAGATCTATAACGATGCAGAGAGCATGTCCGCCTCCACCGGCCTCAAGCTCGGTCTCGCCTATGGTGGCGAAGGCTACGACAAGCAACTGGCCGTGCTGGAACAGGGCGTCGACATCCTTATCGGCACCACGGGTCGCATCATCGACTACTTCAAGTCCAAGGTCATCGATCTCGGCAACATCCAGGTCGTGGTTCTGGACGAAGCGGATCGCATGTTCGATCTGGGCTTCATCAAGGACATCCGTTTCCTGTTCCGCCGCATGCCCCCCGCCACCGAGCGTCTGAGCATGCTGTTCTCCGCCACCCTCTCCCTGCGGGTGCAGGAGCTGGCCTATGAACACATGAACCACCCGGAACATGTGCAGGTCGAACCGGAACAGATGACCGGCGTGCGGATCAAGGAGGAGCTCTTCTACCCCTCCAACGAAGACAAGATGTTGCTGCTGCTCTCCCTGATGGAAGAGGAGTGGCCCGAGAAAGCCATCGTCTTCGCCAACACCAAGCACGTCTGTGAAGACGTTCACGCCTGGCTGGAGAACGACGGCCACCGCGTCGGCCTGCTGACCGGCGACGTGCCGCAGAAGAAGCGGATGAAGATCCTGGAAGAGTTCACCAAGGGTACCCTGGATATCCTGGTCGCCACCGACGTGGCCGCCCGTGGTCTGCACATCCCCGACGTGACCCACGTCTTCAACTACGACCTGCCCGACGATGCCGAAGACTATGTCCACCGCATCGGTCGTACCGGCCGCGCCGGCAGAAGCGGTCACTCCATCAGCCTGGCCTGTGAAGACTATGCCTTCAACCTGCCGGCCATCGAGGAGTACATCCACCACCCCATCCCGGTCAGCAAGTATGACCGCGAGGCGCTGCTGGATGACGTCACCGCGCCAAAACGGGTGTTCCGCAACCGCCAGCCGGTGAACCGCAACATGCGGGATCGCCAGGGCGGTGGCAACAGCAACAACCGTCGTCGTCCCCCCCGCAAGAACTGAGGGATCGGCCAAGTTGCACAACTCGCCTCTCTATGCCGCCATCGACCTCGGCTCCAACAGCTTTCACATGCTGGTGGTGCGCGAGGTCGCCGGTGCCCTGCGCACCGTCACCAAGGTCAAGCGCAAGGTACGCCTCGCCGCGGGCCTCGATGCCGATTTTCGCCTCAACCGTGCCGCCATGGAGCGGGGCTGGGATTGTCTGCGCCTCTTCTCCGAGCAGTTGCAGGACATCCCGTCCGACAACATCCGGGTAGTGGGCACCGCCACCCTGCGCCTGGCCACCAACGTCGACGAATTCATCAGCGAAGCGGAACGGGTGCTCAACCACAGCATCGAGATCATTTCGGGCGAGGAAGAAGCCAAGACCATCTATGAAGGAGTCTCCTGGACGTCGGCAGGGGAAGGCAATCGGCTGGTGATCGACATCGGCGGCGCCAGCACCGAGCTGGTGATCGGCGAGCAGAGCGAAGCCAAGCTGCTCAACAGCCTGCACATGGGCTGCGTCACCTGGCTCAACAACCACTTCGGTGATGGCGAGCTCTCCGAGGCGCGCTTCAACCAGGCCATTGCCGCCGCCAAGGCGGTACTGGAGAAAGTGGCTGCGGACTACCGTGTCCTCGGCTGGCGCACCTGCGTCGGCGCCTCCGGCACCGTCCAGGCGCTGCAGGAGATCATGCTGGCCCAGGGCAAGAGCGAGCGGGTCACCCTGCCCAAGTTGCAAGAGCTGATGGGTCAGGCCATCGCCTGCGGCAGACTCGATAAGTTGCAGCTCGAAGGGCTGGCGGCCGAACGGCTGACCGTGTTCCCCTCCGGTCTCGCCATCCTGATCGCCATCTTCGAGACCCTCGACATCGAGAGCATGACCCTGGCGGGCGGTGCACTGCGTGAAGGGCTCATCTACGGCCTGCTCGGCAACAATCACGACTGTGATGCCCGGGATCGCACCGCCGACAGCCTGATCAGCCGCTACCAGCTCGACAAGGAGCACGCCGAGCGGGTCCGCGACACCGCCATCGAAGCGTTCACCCAGTTGCAGCCGGCCTGGCGCCTCTCCAAGCGCTACGGTCGCCCGATCCTGCGCTACGCAGCCCTGCTGCACGAAATCGGTCTGTGCATCGAGTACAAGAAGGCGCCGCAGCACGCCGCCTACATCATCGACAACATCGACATGCCGGGCTTCACCCCCGCGCAGAAGAAGCTGCTGTCGGCCCTGCTGTTCAACCAGCGGGATGAATTCAAGCTGGAGCCGCTGGAGAAACAGGGCGCCGTCACCGGTCGCCAGGCGATCCGGTTGGCCCGCATCCTGCGCATCTCCCTCATCCTCTGCATGCGCCGGACCCAGGGCACTGTGCCCAGGTTCATGCTGCAAGCCGATGAAGATGCCCTGACCCTGACCCTGCCCAAGGGCTGGCTGGACGAGCACTACCTGCGCGCCAGCGAGCTGCGCCTCGAGGTGGAGCGCCAGCAGAAGATGGGCTGGTCCACCCGGCTGCTGGAAGCCTGAGGCGCACACCCCATGGCCGATTACCAACCCGTCAGCTGTGACCTGTACGACTGGCTGGAGATCGCCGCCAGCTGGCAGCTGCCCGTCACGATCACCGACCGGGATGGACGAACCTGGGCGGACAGGATCCGCACCATAGAAGCCAGCGACGGAGTGGAATATCTGCTGCTGGAGCGCGCTGAGCGCCTCAGCCTGGCGGACCTGGCGACCCTGGAACTCGTCTGGCAAGGGGAAGAAAAGCGGATCCACTTCGCCCCACCCCGCAGCCAATGAATAGCAAGAGGGCCAACCTGATCAGGTTGGCCCTCTTCGTTTGACGCTCAGACTCCCTGCCAGTCGCCACTCAACTCGCCAGCGCCGCCATCACGTAGACGTCGAAGCGGTTGCTCTTGGTCTCGATGGCCATGCTGGGCTTGTGCTCGTTGAGCCAGCCCGCATAGTCGGGCCGCTTCACCACCACCCGCTTGTCAGCCATCCTGAGCGCCGCCGGCAGCAGAGCATCCGCGTCGAGATCCGCCCCCACCAGGGACTGGAACACCCGCATCTCTTTTTTCACCAGCGCCGACTTCTGCTTGTGGGGGAACATGGGGTCCAGGTAGATGACCTCCGGCCGCTCGGTCAGCGCCAGCAGGGTTTCCACCGCCGGGCCTTGCAGCAGTTGCATCCGCTCGCGCACCCAGGGGCCTATCTCGGGATCCTGCCCCGCCCGGGTCAGACCGTCCTGGAGCAGGGCCGCCACCACGGGGCTGCGTTCGATCAGGGTCACCTTGCAGCCGAGGGAGGCTAGCACGAAGGCATCGCGCCCGAGCCCGGCGGTGGCATCCACCACGGTCGGCATGGCTCCCGACTTCAATCCTACTGCCTTGGCGATGGACTGGCCGCGCCCGCCACCGAACTTGCGCCTATGGGCCACCGCCCCTTCCACGAAGTCCACATAGACGGCTCCCAGCTTGGGTTCGTCCAGCTTGCGCAACTCCAACCGCGATTCGGTCAGCACCAGGGCGAAGGGAGCGGGAAACGCCACGTCGGCAAGGCGCTGGCGCAGGGCGTCGAGCTCGCCATCGCGGGCGGGCACTTCACTGAAAACCTGAATATGGGGCATAACATGGACTCATCACGGCGCAGAAGCCGGCATGATAGCAGAAGCGGGGGGTCAGCTCACCGTGGTCAGATTCGCCAGGTTCATTCCCTGACGGTTGAGACTCAGGTACTCGGTCAGATCGTCGAAGGGCAGCGGGCGGCTGAGCAGATACCCCTGGGTGAAGGCGCACCCCTTCTGGCAGAGGAAATTGAGCTGCTCCCGGGTCTCCACCCCTTCGATCACCACCTGCATGCCGAGGTTGTGCACGATGTTGATGATGCCGTCGAGCAGCAGGCGATCCTGCTCGTTGAAGGGAATATGGCGCACGAAGGAGCGATCGATCTTCACCAGATCCACCGGGAAGGTACGCAGGTAGTTCAGTGCCGAGTAGCCGGTGCCGAAGTCGTCGATGGCCAGCTTGCAGCCCGCCTCGCGCAGGGCATCGATCCGCACCCTGTGCTGATCGCTGGTCTCCATCAGCAGGGATTCGGTGATCTCGATGATGATGTCCGCCGGATCCAGCTCGAAGTGGCGGATCACCCTGAGCCACTCGTTGGCCTCCGGGTCTATGGTCTGGAACTCCAGGGTGGAGCGGTTGATGGACATCTGCAGATCCGGGAAGCCGGACTGCTGCAATCTGGCCAGATCCCGGCAAGACTGCCACAGCACCAGGGCACCCAGCCCCTGGATGAGCCCCGCCTCTTCCGCCAGCGGGATGAAATCCGCCGGTGAGACCTGACCCCAGTGGGGGTGATACCAGCGCACCAGGGCCTCCAGCTTGGCGACCCGGCCGCTGCGGTTGTCCCAGATGGGCTGGTAGGCCATGGTCAGCTGGCCCAGCTTGATGGCCTCCGCCAGATCGTGCTGCATCTGGTGGCGCTGACTCACCTCTTCCCGCATGGAGGCGTTGTAGGTGCCGAGGGGACGTCCCTGGCGCTTGGCGACGAACAGGGCCTGCTCGGCATTGCGCAAGAGCTCGTCGCTGTCGCCGCCGTCATTGGGACAGAGGGTGATCCCCAGGGTGGCGGTCACATAGAGGTGCTGGTTGGCCAGCATGAAGGGACGGGCAAAGCCGCCGATCACCTGCTTGGCAAACACCTCGGCCTGACGGCGGTTGACGATGCCGGGCACCAGGAAGGCAAATTCGTCGCCGCCGATGCGGGCCACCAGATCCTCGGTGCGCACCCGGCTCACCAGCCGGTCCGATACCTCCCGCAGCAGGGCGTCGCCCACATGGTGATCCATGCTGTTGTTGACCGCCTTGAAGTTGTTGAGGTCGAGCACCATGAGGGCGAAGCGCTCCCCGCGCTCGCAGAAGCGGGCCAGACAGCGACCGAACAGCCAGCGGTTGGGCAGGCCGGTGAGGTTGTCGTAGTTGGCCTGGGCGGCGATCTTCTGCTCCGCCAGCTTGGTCTGGGAAAGATCGCTGAAGATGGCGATGTACTGACTGATCTTGCCCCCTTCCCGCACGGCGCTGATCATCAGCTGCTGGGGATAGAGCTTGCCGTTCTTGCGCTTGTTCCACACCTCCCCACGCCAGATCCCCACCCGCTCCAGGGCGTGGTACATGTCCGCATAGAAGGTCTGATCGTGTAGTCCGGACTTGAGCATGCTGGGCCGCTGGCCACACGCCTCCTCCTCGCTGTAACCGGTGATCTTCTCGAAGGCCGGATTGACCGAGATGATGCGACTGTCGGCATCGCACACCAGAATGGCTTCGGATAGGTTGTCATAGACCCGGTGGGAGAGCTTGAGCTGCTCCGCATGGCGCCTGATGGGATCGATATTCTCCAGCACCACCATGAGATAGTCGGGGTGCATCTGCTCGTTGCGGATCAGGGTCACCGTCACCCGTCCCCACAGGACGGTCCCATCCCGATGGAGATAACGCTTCTCCTGGGTAAACGCGGGACGCTCTCCCCGCTTGAGGGCGTCGTAGAGCGCAATACTGGTCTGCCAGTCGTCCGGATGGTTGATTTCGGCGACGGTGAGCTGTTGCAGCTCCTCCTGGCTGTAGCCGAGCATCTTCTCGATGGCCGGGTTCGCCCAGAGGATCTTGCCGCCCAGATCCACCTTGCCGATGCCCACGGGCGCATGGGACATCATGGTGTCCAGGAAGTGGTGATGTTCCGGTTGCGCCGGCTGCTCCTGGCTCTGGCGCTGCTGATACATCAGCGCCAGTTCACGACCGGCGAGCGGGGCCAGCAGACGCAGCAGGCCCACTATCTTCTCCATTCTCGGCATGGCCCGCTTGAACATGACGCTGCACAGGCCGATGGTCTCTCCCTCGGCGTTCTTGAGCGCGACGCCGGCATAGGCTCTCACCTCGCAGCGCTCCAGCACGGCGGCGTGGGGGAACAGCTGGCGGGTGCGATCACTGAACCAGGCTTCACCCTGTTGCATGGCGATCTCCCCCGGAGTGTCGGCGAGGGGGAAGCTGTAGGCGTTGATGTCGAGGGAGGCGGGATAGGCGGCATGCACGGTAAAGAACAGACCCGCCTGATCCTTGCCGGACACCAGGACGAAGTCAGCCCCCACCGCGTTGGCGATTTCACTCACAAAGGCATCAAAATATCCCTGACCACTCGAATGAGACAGGCTGGAGATGATTTGATAGACAGACTCGAGTGCTCGCCTCATGGCAAGGTTCTTTCTCTCCCTGGAAGGTAGAACCCGACTCTACTGAAGAGGCGGGGACAGTGCAAACATGCACTCCGCAAGATATTAAAAAGGCTTGGAAAAAGGGACCAAAAGGTCCCTTTTTCTATCAAAAATCACGTTTCGATCCCACTATGTCGCAAATGTGTACCTGCTTGAAGCTCCCGCAGTGGCGCGGCAGCTCATCCAATCGAGGCTCACTGTGGCGGCGGGACCTCACGCGGCGATACCGCTGTGACGCAGCAGCGCATCCACCTGGGGCTCCCGGCCACGGAAGGCACGGAACAGCTCCATCGGCTCCCTGGAGCCGCCCTTTTCCAGAATGTTCTTCAGGAAGGAGTGGCCCGTGGCCGGGTTGAAGATCCCCTCCTCCTCGAAGCGGGAGAAGGCGTCGGCAGAGAGTACCTCGGCCCACTTGTAGCTGTAGTAGCCCGCCGCGTAGCCGCCCGCGAAGATGTGGGAGAAGCTGTGCTGGAAGCGGTTGAACGCCGGAGGCGTCATCACGGCGACCTGGCTGCGCACCTCAGCCAGCAGCGCAGGGATCTGATCCGCTCTGGTCGGGTCAAAGGTCTGGTGCAGACGGAAGTCGAACAGGGCGAACTCCAGCTGGCGCAGCATCTGCATCGCCGCCTGGAAGTTGCGGGCGGTCAGCATCTTCTCCAGCAGATCGGCGGGCAGCGGCTCCCCGCTCTCGTAATGGCCGGAGATGAAGGCCAGCGCCTCGGATTCCCAGCACCAGTTCTCGAGGAACTGGCTCGGCAGCTCCACCGCATCCCAGGCCACGCCGTTGATGCCGGCCACGCCGGCCACATCGATGCGGGTCAGCATGTGGTGAATGCCGTGGCCGAACTCGTGGAACAGGGTGACCACTTCGTTGTGGGTGAACAGGGCCGGCTTGCCGTCCACCGGGCCGTTGAAATTGCAGGTCAGGTAGGCCACCGGCTTTTGCAGGGAGCCGTCCTGACGGTAGCGGCGACCCAGGCAGACATCCATCCAGGCGCCGCCCTGCTTGTGCTCGCGGGCGTAGAGATCCAGGTAGAAGCTGCCGCGCAGCTCGTCATCGGCGTCAAAGATGTCGTAGAAGCGCACATCCGGGTGCCAGGTGTCGATGCCGAGACGCTCGCGCACCTTCATGCCGAACACCCGCTTGACCACCTCGAACAGCCCCTTCACGACCCGACCGGCGGGGAAGTAGGGACGCAACTGCTCATCAGAGACCGAAAACTTGTGCTGTTTGAGCTTTTCTGCGTAATAGGCAAGATCCCAGGCCGCCAGTTCGTCCTGACCGTGCTGCTCGGCGGCAAAGGCGCGGATCTCCTCCAGCTCCGCCTTGCCTTGGGGCAGGGACTTGGCAGCCAGGTCGGTGAGGAAGTCCACCACCTGCTCCGGCTTGTCCGCCATCTTGGTCGCGAGGGAGAGCTCGGCATAGTTGGCAAAGCCCAGCAGTCGGGCCAGCTCCCGGCGCAGGGTGAGCAACTCGGTCATGATGGCGGAGTTGTCCCACTTGCCGGCGTTGGGGCCCTGGTCGGAGGCGCGGGTGGTGAAGGCCTCATACAGCTCGGCACGCAGGGCGCGGCTGTCGGCGTACATCATCACCGGCAGGTAGGAGGGGATGTCCAGGGTGAACAGCCACCCCTCCTTGCCCTTGAGTTCGGCCATCTGGCGCGCGGCAGCCTGGGCGCTCGCGGGCAGACCGGCCAGCTCGGCCTCGTCGGTCACCAGCTTGTGCCAGCCCTGGGTCGCGTCCAGCACGTTGTTGCTGAAACGGGAGGCGAGCTCCGAGAGGCGGGCCTGGATCTCGCCGTAACGCTGCTGCGCCTCGGCAGGCAGACCGATGCCGGAGAGGCGGAAATCGCGCAGGGTGTTCAGGATTTCCTTGCGCTGGGCATCATCCAGCCGGGGGAAGTCATCGCTCTCGGAGAGGGCCAGATAGGCTTGATAGAGCCCTTCATGCTGACCGACATAGGTCTGGAATTCGGACAGCAGCGGCAGGCAGGCATCGTGAGCCGCTCGCAGCGCCTCGCTGTTCTGCACGGCATTGAGGTGGCTGATGGGGGACCAGATCCGGGAGAGGCGGTCGTTGACCTCTTCCAGCGGGGCGATCAGGCTGTCCCAGGTGTGAGGCTCCTTCTGGGCCAGCACATCCTCAATCTTCTGTTTGCAATCGGCGATGGCCTGCGTCACGGCAGGTTGCACCTGATCGGGCTGGATCTGGCTGAAGGGAGGCAGCGAGTCCATTGTCAGCAAAGGGTTAGTCATCTGCGGTACCTCTAAATGCTCTGCAGCCCCTGCCGTCCAGAAGCCTGCTTGGACCATCTAAGATGTAGGCAGAAACCCCATTTATCAAGCCTTTGCCGCCAAGAGACGGGCTTGTTGCCCACTTTTTCAGGCATTTTGTTCATAAAACCAGCACTTCATCTGCCAGAGACGACAATGCCGGCCCGAGGGCCGGCATTGTGAGGGCATGGACACTCCCCGCCTCAGCGTCGGGCGTCCTCTTTCAACCACTGGGCGACCCGCTTGGCGAAGTAGGTGAGGACGCCATCGGCCCCGGCCCGCTTGAAGCAGAGCAGGGATTCCATCACGCACTCCTTCTCCTTGAGCCAGCCGTTCTGGATCGCCGCCATGTGCATGGCGTACTCGCCGCTCACCTGATAGGCGAAGGTCGGCACGCCGAACTGATCCTTCACCCGGCGGATGATGTCCAGGTAGGGCATGCCCGGCTTGACCATGACGCTGTCCGCCCCTTCGGCGATGTCGAGGGCCACCTCGTGCAGGGCTTCGTTGCCGTTGGCCGGGTCCATCTGGTAGGTGGCCTTGTTGCTCTTGCCGAGGTTGGCGGCGGAGCCCACCGCATCGCGGAACGGGCCGTAGTAGTGGGAGGCGTACTTGGCGGAGTAGGCCATGATCTGCACGTTGACGAAGCCGTTCTCCTCCAGCGCCGCGCGGATGGCACCGATGCGGCCGTCCATCATGTCGGACGGTGCCACCATGTCGGCCCCGGCGGCGGCATGGGAGAGCGCCTGCTTCACCAGGATCTCGGTGGTGATGTCGTTCTGCACATAGCCTTCGTCATCGATGATGCCGTCCTGGCCATGGGTGGTGAAGGGGTCGAGCGCCACATCGGTGATGACCCCGAGCTCCGGGAAGCGCGCCTTGAGGGCACGGGTCGCCCGCTGGGCCAGGGCATCCGGGTTGTAGGCCTCTTCCGCCATCAGACTCTTTCTCTCCAGCGGCGTCACCGGGAACAGGGCCACCGCCGGCACACCCAGGGCCACCAGTTCGGCGGCCTCTTCGAGCAGCAGATCGATGGAGAGCCTGTCCACCCCCGGCATGGAGGCAACGGCCTCTCGCTGACCCTCCCCCTCCAGCACGAACACGGGATAGATGAGATCGTCGACGGTCAGTACGTTTTCGCGCACCAGGCGGCGGCTGAAGTCATGTTTGCGCACCCGGCGCAGGCGACGGCCCGGGAAGGCCCCCGGAAGAGTTGTGGCCATGAATCACTCCAAAAGCGGAAGTTGGAAGAATGCGGCGGAGGTGGCCCGGGTATGGGCCAGCAAGGCCTCGGGCGCTTCACCACGGCAGGCCGCCACCACCTGGGCGATGTGCGGCAAAAAAGCGGGTTCGTTGCGTTTGGGCCTGGGTTTCAGATCCCGCGGCACCAGGTAGGGGGCGTCCGTCTCTATCATCAGGCGACCCGCCGGAATGCGGGCCACCTGCTCGCGCAGCAGCTGGCCACGGCGCTCGTCACAGAGCCAGCCGGTCACCCCGATATGCAACCCCAGCGCCAGGCACTCGTCCAGCTCGGCATCGGAGCCGGTGAAGCAGTGCAGCACGGCCCCCGGCAGGCGGGGCAACCAGGGGCGCAGGATCTCGACGAATTTGTCATGGGCATCGCGGCAGTGCAGAAACACCGGCATCCCGAGCTCGGCGGCGAGCGCCAGCTGGGCGTCAAACACCGCGTCCTGCACTGGACGGGGGGAGAAGTCCCGGTTGTAGTCGAGACCGCACTCGCCGATGGCCACCACCTGGGGCAGGGCCGCCAGTTCGCGCAAGGCGGGCAGGGTCTCCTCATCGACGCTCTTGGCATCGTGGGGATGTACCCCGGCGGTGGAGAAGCAGTAACCGGGCCAGCGGGCGGCCAATGCGGCGCTCTCGCGGCTGCCGGCCAGATCGGTGCCGGTCAGGATCAGGGCTTCCACCCCGGCGGCGCGCGCGCGTTCCACCAGGTCGGCCTGTTCGCCTGCGAACTGGCTGCTGGTCAGGTTCAAACCGATGTCGATCATGGAGTCAGGGGTTCCGGACAAACGAGGTGCATATCAGGCATTTGAAAACCATCTACTCGATGGGGCCTTACCATACGCCTCGAACGGATGCATGAAAAGAGGAAGGGAGCCTCAGCTCCCCTCTTCCGTTTGTTGCTGCTCCTCGTCCTCTTTCTTCACGTAAAAGCGGGCGAAGAACAGACCTATCTCCCACAGGCCCCACATGGGGATCGCGAGCAGGGTCTGGGAAAATACATCGGGCGGCGTCAGCAACATACCGACCACGAAGACCCCGACGATGACGTAGGGGCGCTTCTCCTTCAGGCTCCTGGGGGTGGTCACCCCGGTCCAGCAGAGCAGTATGGTGGCCACCGGGATCTCGAACGCCACCCCGAACGCGAAGAACAGGGTCAGCACGAAGTCCAGGTAGCTGGCGATGTCGGTCGCCACCGTCACCCCGGCGGGGGCGGTACTGGTGAAGAAGCCGAACACCAGGGGGAACACCACGTAGTAGGCGAACGCCATCCCCGCATAGAACAGCACGGCGCTGGAGGCCACCAGGGGCAGGATCAGCCGCCGTTCGTGCTGGTACAGACCGGGTGCGATGAAAGCCCAAGCCTGATAGAGCAGATAGGGGATCGCCACGAAGAAGGAGACCACCAGGGTCAGCTTGATGGGCGTGATGAAGGGCGTCGCCACATCCGTCGCTATCATGCTGGTGCCTGCCGGCAACTGGCTGAGCAGCGGCTGGGCCACGAAGTCGTAGATGTTGTTGGAGAAGTAGATGAGCGCGATGAACACCAGCAGGATGGCGGTGATGGAACGCAGCAGACGGGTTCTCAGCTCCACCAGATGGCTGATGAGGGGCTGTTCTGCCTGACTCATGGCTTCACCTCCCCTTTGGCTGCGGACTCGCTGGCGGGCACAGGCTCGCTCTCTCGCTGGCTGTTGACCGGTGGCACCTCTGGGGTCGCAGGCACCGAGGCAGCCACCGGAGTGGCTGGCTCAGCCTGGGCGGGCTCCCGAGGCGGGCGGATCTCGTTCTCCCCCTGATAGGGACGATTCACCGACTGGGCGGCCGCTTTCAACTGCTCGATGGACTCCTGCAGCTCAGGGCTCAGGTTGTTCATCTGCAACCGTTCGGCCTTCTTCAGGTCGTTGTGCAGATCCTGCAACTTGAGCTCCTGCTCCAGCTCGGCCTTGACCGAGTTGGCGGTGCTGCGGATCAGCCTTATCCAGTGGCTGGCGGTGCGGATCGCGACCGGCAACCGCTCGGGACCCAGCACCACCAGGGCGACGACGCCGATGACGACCAGTTCCCAAAAACCGATGTCGAACATGGCTTAGGCCTGATCTTTGTCTTTCTGCTTGGCGGCTTCGGCGTTGCTGGCCGTCTCGTTCAACTGCTTGGTCGGGAACTCGGCATCTTTCTGCTCGGGTTTGGTGTCGGCCGGCTCATCGGAGAGCGCCTTCTTGAACCCCTTGACCGCCGCGCCCAGATCGCCGCCGATACCGCGCAATTTTTTGGTGCCAAACAACAGCACGACGATGACTGCGATGATCAACAACTGCCAAATACTGATACCACCCATGATTTTCTCTCCGGATAGGCGCCCGATGGCGCAGGTTATTTAATGGGAACGGGTTCGCAACCAACCCAGCAGCCAGCATAACCCGGCGCCGGCGAGGCTGATTTGTCCCCACTCAATGTGTTGTTTCTGGGTCAGCAAGAATACACCCGCGAGCAGCAGGCTGGCTCCAACCCCTAAGAGGTAGCGGGCCTGCCCCTGACGGCGACTGTGGCGACGGAAATCGGCAAACATCTGGTCGAAGTGGTGCTGCTGATGGCGGGCCTGACGCAGGGTCTCATAGACCAGCTCCGGCAGCTCCGGCAGTTTCTCCGCCCAGAACGGCGCCTTCTCCTTGATGGCATTCCATACCGCCTTGGGGCCGACCTGCTCGTGCATCCAGTTCTCCAGATAGGGCTTGGCGGTCTGCCACAAATCCAGCTGGGGATAGAGCTGGCGACCCAGCCCTTCCACATAGAGCAGGGTCTTTTGCAGCAGCACCAGCTGCGGCTGCACCTGCATGTTGAAGCGACGGGCGGTGTTGAACAGATTGAGCAGCACGTGGCCGAAGGAGATCTCGGAGAGCGGTTTCTCGAAGATGGGCTCCAGCACGGTGCGGATGGCGAACTCGAACTCGTCCACCTTGGTATCGGGCGGTACCCAGCCTGACTCCACGTGCAGCTCGGCCACACGGCGGTAGTCGCGATTGAAGAAGGCGAGGAAGTTCTCCGCCAGGTAGCGCTTGTCTTCCCGGTTGAGGGTGCCGACGATGCCGCAGTCGATGCCGATCCAGAGCGGATTCTCCGGGTGTTCGAAAGAGACGAAGATGTTGCCCGGGTGCATGTCGGCGTGGAAGAAGCTGTCGCGGAACACCTGGGTGAAGAACACCTCCACTCCGCGCTCGGCCAGCAGCTTCATGTTGGTGCCGTTGGCTTCCAACGCCGCAATGTCGGAGACCGGAATGCCGTAGATCCGCTCCATCACCAGCACCTGCTCGCGGCAGTGCTCGGTGAACACCTCGGGCACGTAGAGCGCCTCGGAGCCGGTGAAGTTGCGGCGCAACTGGATGGCATTGGCCGCTTCGCGCATCAGGTTGAGCTCGTCGAGTATGGTCTTGCGATACTCCTCCACCACCTCGACGGGGCGCAGTCGTCCGCTCTGGGGCACGAAACGGGCCACCAGACGGGCCAGGGCCTGCATCAGGCGCAGGTCGGCCTCAATGACCGGCTCGATATCGGGACGGATCACCTTGATGACGATCTCGCGGCCGTTCTCCTTCAACCGGGCGGTGTGCACCTGGGCGATGGAGGCGGATGCCAGCGGCGTCTCGTCGAAGTCATCGAACAGGGTCTCGACGGGGCAACCCAGGCTCTCTTCTATCTGGCGACGGGCGGCCTGACCACAGAAGGGAGGCACCCTGTCCTGCAGCAGGGCCAGCTCTTCGGCAATGTCGGGGGGCAGCAGGTCTCGGCGGGTCGAGAGCATCTGGCCGAACTTGATGAAGATGGGGCCCAGGGCCTCGAAGGCGAGGCGAATGCGGGCGCCACGGCTCATGCCTTGTTGCTTGTTCTTGAGCCAGAACAGACTGCGACGGGCCAGACGGCCAGGCCAGGGCTGATAACGGGCGGGCACCAGCTCGTCGATGCCCTGTTCCAGCAGGATGCTGACGATGCGATAGAGGCGTTTGAACTCCTTCGGGGTCATCAGCTCACCTGCTGTTCGAGGCGGGCAAGCCGCAACTCGATCGCCTTCATCTGTTGGGCCAGCTCTTCGACATCGTCATTGAAGCTCGCCACTTCCAGCGGACCCGGGGCAAGCCTCGCCTCCTCGGTCAGATACTCGGCCACTTGACGCTGGGAACGGCACAACTCTCGCCCCACAAAACGGCGAGCCTGACGAGCACCACTGCACAGGGTGTGGGCCACCACATCGCCGGTGTAGCGGGACAGCTCCTCTTCCCAGTCGATATCGAGCTCGCCAAGCAGGGCGCTGAATGCCTGCACCAGCTGGGGGTCACCGCTCAGGTCCAGCTTCTCCTCGCGGATGTAGCGGGTCAGGGCGGAAGGCTCCTTGAGCAGACCGAGGGCGGTCAGGGAGAGGCTCAGCACCGCATCCGCCTCCCCTTCAAACATGGCCAGCACATCCAGACGGCGCTCCGAGAAGACAAACCAGAGCGGCTTGAGCTCGCGCAGCTCCAGTTTGAGTACCTTGCCCGTCAGCTTGCGCAAGCGCTCCGGGCTCTGTTTGTCCAAGGCCAGCAACTGGTTGAGGCTGGTTTCGATCACCGCGGTGACCATGGCATCCATCGGCATAGGCGACCTTAAAACTTGTAACCGCGGTGCAGGGCGACCACGCCCTGGGTCAGGTTGTAGAACTCAACCTGCTCGAACCCGACATTCTCCATCATGCCTGCCAGGGTCTGCTGATCCGGGTGCATGCGGATGGATTCCGCCAGGTATTTGTAACTTTCGCTGTCATTCGCGACGATTTCGCCCATTTTCGGCAGCAATTTGAAGGAGTAGAGATCATACAGCTTGGCGATCACTTCGCTCACCGGCTTGGAGAACTCCAGCACCAGCAGGCGGCCACCCGGCTTGAGCACCCGGAACATGGAGGCAAGCGCCTTGTCCTTGTCGGTGACGTTGCGCAGGCCGAAGCCGATGGTGATGACGTCGAAATGGTTGTCAGGGAACGGGAGCGCCTCGGCATTGGCCTGCACATAGGAGACGTTGTTGGCCACCCCCAGGTTACGCAGTTTGTCGCGGCCCACTTTCAGCATGGAGTCGTTGATGTCCGCCAGGACCACCTGACCGGTCTCGCCCACGATGCGGGAGAACTTGGCGGTCAAATCCCCTGTGCCGCCAGCCAGATCCAGCACCTTCTGTCCTTTGCGGACACCGGAGCAGTCGATGGTAAAGCGCTTCCAGAGGCGATGGATGCCGAACGACATCAGATCGTTCATCAGATCATACTTGGCCGCTACCGAATGAAAGACACCGGCGACCAGGGTTTCCTTCTCGGTCGCTGCCACGGTTTTATAGCCAAAATGCGTAGTAGTAGTCTGTTCCGACATCCCTCAAATACCCATAGAGCAAAGAATGGCCGCCAGTTTACCAGAGCCGATGGCGTGCGGACACCTCAAACCCGGCTTGCGACCAACTGCATCCCCAGCACGACCATGGCCAGACAGAGGAACAGATTGAGACCGATATTGAGCAGCGCCTTCAGATAGGCCCCTTGCTGGGCCAGCACGACCGTATCGAGGGCAAAGGAGGAGAAGGTGGTCAGGGCGCCGAGGATACCCACCATCAGCAATGGCTTCATCGGGTGTTCAACCACGTGACCATGGCTGATCAGGGCATAGGCAATCCCCATGATGAAGGAACCCACCACGTTGACCACCAGGGTGCCATAGGGAAAGTGGCGTCCCAGCAGCCAGGCCATCAGTTCGGCGATGCCAAAACGCAGGCAGGCACCGAAGGCGCCTCCGGCAGCGACAAATAACCAGGTTTGCATCAAGCAGGCTCCAAGAGTGTCAGATTGGCATTATGCAAAATGTCGGCAGCAGGGGACAGCCGGGCAATTAATCGACCCGGCTAGACCCTAGCGGCGAAAGTCTACCGATTCTGCATTCACAAGATGGAGGGTCGTCTCGGCCGGGCGAGTATCGGCGATGACTCTGCCATGGCGGATGGAATAACGCACCGGCACCTGGCGGCGCACCGCATCGAAACCATTCTCTGCAGGAAGGATCAGCAGGTTGGCGGGCTTGCCCACCTCGATGCCGTAGCGATCCTGCACGTTCAGGGTGCGGGCACTGTGACAGCTGATCAGCTTGAGACTGTCGTTGATCTGTTCGTAGCCCATGATCTGGCAGACATGCAGCCCCATGTGCAGCACCTGCAACATGTTGGCCGTGCCCATGGGATACCAGGGATCGAACACGTCGTCGTGGCCGAAGCAGACGTTGATGTTCGCCTCCAGCATCTCCTTCACCCGGGTGATGCCACGGCGCTTGGGATAGCTGTCGAAGCGCCCCTGCAGGTGAATGTTCACCAGCGGATTGGCCACGAAGTTGATGTCCGCCATCTTCAGCAGCCTGAACAGCCGCGACGCATAGGCACCGTTGTAGGAGTGCATGGCGGTGGTATGACTGGCGGTCACCCGATGACCCATGCCGCGCTCGTAGGCCAGGGTTGCCAGCGTCTCGATAAAACGGGACTGTTCGTCATCGATTTCGTCGCAATGCACATCCACCAGAACCTGATATTTCTCCGCAAGATCGAAGACGTAGTGCAGACTTTCGACCCCGTACTCCCGGGTAAACTCGAAATGGGGGATGGCGCCTATCACGTCGGCGCCCAGTTTGAGAGCCTCTTCAAGTAACGCCTTGCCGTTGGGGTAGGAGAGGATCCCCTCCTGTGGGAAGGCCACTATCTGCAGATCCACCCACGCCTTCATCTCCTCCCGCACCTCCAGCATCGCCTTCAGGGCGACCAGATTGGGGTCGGAGACATCCACGTGGGTACGTACAAACTGGATGCCGTTGGCAATCTGCCATTTCAGTGTCTGGATGGCGCGTTGTTTCACATCCTCATGGGTCAGCAGCGCCTTGCGCTCGGCCCAACGCTCGATCCCCTCGAACAGGGTGCCGGAGAGGTTCCAGCTCGGCTCGCCAGCCGTCTGGGTGGTATCGAGGTGAATGTGCGGTTCGATAAAGGGGGGGATGACAAGGCCTTGCTCACCATCAAGCTCGCGGGCAGAGAGCAGCTGAGTGCTCATGGGCTCGATGGCCCGGATCACGCCTCCCTGACAGAGGATTTGCCACATCCCTTCCCTGCCCGCCAGACGCACATTCCTAATCAGCATGTTCTTCCCCTTCGAAAGCGTGGTTGTCTTTGCCAATCCACAACTTAGCCCGGATCCCTTTAATAGAGAAGCGCCGCCCGGAAAGCATACGGGATAGAAAGGGAAGATATCTCAACAACAAGAAGGTGTGACATTGCAGGACTGCAATTTGCGATGGATGGCCGAAAGGCACATACAAAAAAGCCTCCCGATTGGGAGGCTTTTTTATTTAATGGTGCTGATACCCAGAA
>NZ_CDBK01000102.1 GCF_000819785.1 Aeromonas caviae
GCCACCGCTGCCGGTGTTGCCAAGATCATTGGTCACCATGGTCAGGGCATCCTGGCCATTGAAGTCCTGCTCGCCCTGATAGGTCACGCCCCCTGCGAGCAAGGCATTGATGGCATCCTGGGAACCGCTCAGCACCAGGGTGTTGCTGCCGCTGCCGCTCACCGTCACGCCACTGCCCGCCGCCAGTTCCAGGGTACCGTGCAGCACGGAGAGGGTGACTGAGAGGGGGCTGTTGCCCGCATCCACATCGCTCACCTGCAGCCCGTGAATGGTGAAGGGCTGATCTTCCTGCGCCACCTGAGGCGTCGTCGGCAGCTGGTTGACGGGGGCATCGTTGACCGGTTGTACCAGGATGGGCAGCACATCGGTGTCACTCAGGGCGCCACCGCTGCCGGTGTTGCCCCGATCGTCCGTCACCATGGTCAAGGCGTCATTGCCATGGAAGTCCGGGTCCCCCTGATAGGTGACGCCGCCCGAGAGCAGGGCATTGAGATCCGCCAGAGTGCCGGTCAGCACCACATCGCCGGTACCGTTGCCGGTCAGGGTCACACCGCTCCCGGCCGGCAGGGTCAGGGTGCCGTGCTCCACCGAGAGGCGCACTTCCATGATGCCGTTGCCCGCATCCACGTCCTTGACCTGCAGACCCTGGATGACGAACGGCTCGTCCTCCTGGGCCACCTGGGGATCATCGGGCAGCACGTTGACGGGGGCGTCGTTGACCGGGCTCACATCGAGATGGATGGTGCCGTTCACTTCCGGGCCGAGGGCGCCGTTGTCCAGGCTCTGGGCCGTCACCTTGATCGCCATGGCGCCGTTGGCGTCATGGGTCACCAGCTCCACCGCGTCGAGCTTGCCCCCATCCGTGGTGACCTGCCAGCGACCACCGCCGAGATCCACCACGGTACCGCTCACGCCGCTCGGCAAGCGGATTTCTGCCCCGTCCGGCACCCCTTCCAGGGTGACGCGCACCTGCTCGGGCCCGTTCTCGTGCACATTGCCGGCATTGCCGCCGGTGGCATGGGTATCCCGGGTCTCCACCCCCAGGTTCAGGGTGATCACATCCCCTTCGGTGCCGCTCGCCTGCTCCTGCATGTCGGTGATGACCGCATCCCCCACCGGATTGACGGTGACGGTGAAGCCCGCACTGGTTTCAAAGGGCAGGGTCAGCCCCTTGTCCAGGGTGAAGGCGCTCAGGGTCAGACTCACGGTGCCGCTGAAGTCCGCAGGCGGGATCAGGGTCAGCTTGGAGAAGTCGGTGCCCACAGGCACCTGCCACACCCCACCGCCGTTGTTGACCGCCGGGGCGGACAGGGTGAAGCCATCCGGCACCCCCTTGATCTGCAACCCGACGATCTGCTCGGAGCCATCGTTGTCGATGAGGCTGGCCCCCAGCCCCCCCAGGCTCACGCTGCCATCTTCCTGGCCCGTGACGTTCTGGACCGTGAGGTTGGCCGGATCGTTGACCGGCAGCACCTCGAAGCTCACGTTGCCGCTCCAGCTCCCCCGATCCGTGCCCGTGGTGGCGGTATCGAGAATATCCACCGTCACCGCCAGCGGCACCTTGCCGCTGAAGTGCTCCTTGGGCACGAACACCAGATCCTTGAGGTCCGCCGGGTCGTTCACCGTGAGGGTGGCGACCGGCTGGCCGTTCTTGTCGAGGAAGTGACCATATTGGGGATCCACGGTCACGACCACCTGCTCCACGGTCTCGAGACCGCCATCGGCCACCGAGGGGCTGATGTCAGCGAGCTTGACCGAGAGATCGAGGTGGATCTCGGTGTCTTCCAGGTTGTCAGGCTGGCCGTCGCCGTTTACGTCCTTCACGTTCAGTTGCAGCTCGGGCAGGCCGTCCGCCCCGCCGTTGATGTCCACCTCCGGGGTGATGGAGAGGGTGACGTCCTTCTCCACCATCTTGGTGTCACCGCTCACGGTGTCGGTGTTGACCAGGCGCACATTGAAGTGCAGGCCGTCACCGGCATAGTCTTGCGGCAGGGTCAGAGTCAGGCGGTCGAGATCATCGAGGCCACCCGGCAGCTTGATGAGGTACTCGCCGTTAACAAAGTCGAAGGTGAGCCCCTGCACGTTGACGCCCGGGGGGAGACCAGTGATGACGATGCTGAGCTCGTCGTCCCCGCTGTCCGCCGTGCCCAGGGTCACCATCTGCTTGAGCTGGCTGCCGAAGTTGACGCCGTGATCCTCCACCCCGGTGATGGGGGCGCTGTTGTCAAAATCGACATCGGCGGCCACCTGACCCGAGTGGGTCGCGCCATGGAAGTCGGCGCTGGCGGTGATCTCCCGATAGGCCGGAGCACTCACATCCCCCTCGTTGTTGTCGCCAAGGTCGATCACCCTGGCGCTCACCTTGAAGGTGACGGTGCCGGTGAAGCCATCCGGCGAGCGCAAGGCATAACTGCCGAGGGCGTCGTGGGGCACCGTCCAGTTGCCCTTGCCATCGTTGATGCCGCCCACCACCACGAAGCCGGGGGGCAGATCGCTGATCACCAGGTAGTCGATGACCTCATCGCTGCTGGGGTCCAGATCCTCGAACACGAAGACGCCATCCAGCGGGATGTCGTGCCCGTCCGGGCTCTCCAGCTGACCGGTCTGCACCAGGTTGCCATCGGGCTCCACCACCGCCTGGATATCCACATGCAGGGTGCCGTCGATCACCTTCTGGGCAGTGGCGCTGGAGTCCACATCCACTTGTGTCACCGTGACATGGCTCTGGAGGGTGGTGTCCCTGTCGCTGTCTTCGGGCCCTTTCACCAGCAGCTGGCCACCGCCGAGCAGGCTTTGCAGCTCGGCGTCGCTCAACTCCACGGCGCCGCCGCTCACGGTCAGCTGGGTCTCGACCCCGCCCACGCGGATCCAGACTTCATACCCGGGTTCGATACCGGAGAGGCTGAGGTGGGTCACCTTCTCGGCGCCGTCGGTCAGATCAGGCTGCCAGTCGAGGACGGTGAACTGATCCTCCAGGCCATGGCTGGTCTTGGCATAGTCGGTAGCGTCGATGGCCGGCTCCACCTTGATGGTGAGGGGCACGTCGAAACTCTTGTGGTCGCCGTCATTCTCGGTCACCACCACGTGGCCGACCAGGTGCAGATCGGCGGTGCTGTTGGGGGGCGGCTGGATCTGCAGGTTGCCGAGGCTGGTCACATCCACCTGATAGAGGGGATTGCCCTTGCCATCGAGCCCGGCGAAGGTCAGGGTCAGCTCCTTGCCACTGCCGTCGAATACCCTGGCCCCTTCCGGCAGCCCTTCCAGCACCAGGTTGAGGGTTTCCGAGTGATCGAGCGGGGTATCCGTCCACTCCCCCGAGGTGAGCTTGAAGTCCAGCGGTGCCCGGCCATCCTCCTGGATGGTGATGCTGTAGCCGTTGCCATCCTGGGTCCAGTCGGTGGTATTGAGATCGAAATGGGGTTCATCCACTACCCCCACCAGATCCACGTGCAGGCTCTGGCTGCCGGTCTCCTTCTCGTTCACCACAGTGTGGGTCTGGCCGCTGGCATCGGTCAGGATGGCGGTGTCCTTCACCACCCCCTTGATGGTGAGATCGAAATCGACGTTGCTGTTTTTGGGCGGCAGCAGCTTGAGGTCATTGATGCGGTCATAGGGCACCTCGTAATAGCCGTTGGCATCCAGAGTGACCGCCACCCCACCCAGCAGCAGGGTGGCACCGGCGGGCAGGCCGCTGATGCGCACGAACAGCTGCTCGGAGCCATCTGTGGTGTCTCCCAGATGGGCGAGCCCAATCTTGCTGCCCAGATCGATCAGGGTATCTTCCTTGCCCTGGATCTCGCGCACCGTCAGCTTGGCGTCGTCCGCCAGCGGGTTCACGTTGACAATCACCTCCAGAGGATCGCCGAGGGCCGTCTCCTTGCCGGTCACCACCGGGGTCTTCTCCGTGCTCACCGGGGTCACAATGAGCTTGATGTCACCGCTGTAGTCCTTGCCGGGCACCACGGTCACCTTGTTGATGTCGCCACCGGCCACCGTATAGAGGCCGTTCGCCCCCGGGGTGAGCACCTTGCCATTCAGGGTCAGCGTGCCCTGGCCGGAGGCCCACTCTATCTGGTAGCTCAGGGTCTCGGAGCCGTCCGTATCGGTGAGACCCGCCTTGACGTTGAGGGCGATGCCGCTGCTGTCCTCGTCCGTGGTGTAGTGCTGGTGCGTGCTGCCCGCATCCCACAGGGGTTTGTCGGCAATGCCCTGCACCGTGATGTCCAGATTGCCGGTCAGCACCGGGGGCTTGCTCCCCTCGGTGACCCCCACCTGCAACTGCACCGGGAAGCGCAGCGCAGCACCTCCGTTGTTGTAGCTCGAGTAGTCGTGGTTTGGCACAAAAGTGACACCGGTGAGCTGGAACTTGTCATCGGTGTTGGCCACCGCCACCATGGCCGCGGGCGGCACCTCATACCAGGTCTTGCCCCCCTGGGTGATGGTGGTCAGTGCGACGCCGTTGAAATAGAAGGTGCCCTGGGCGTTGGCTGGCGCCTGGATAAGCAACTGCTCCACATGCTCGCCCCGATCGAAATCCCCCACATCCAGGTTCATGGTGATGGGGATCCCCTGGCCCGGATCGCTCGCCCCCGCATCCTCCTGGCCGGTGACGGCGCTCACGGTGAGCTTGCCCGCCTCGTCCCGGATGGTCAGGGTCAGAAGACCATCGTCGGTATCCCCGTCGCCATCCACCAGGTGGAAGCCTATCTGCTGTACCAGGGTGTTGTTGCTGTGATCGATGCCCGATTTGGCGGTGAAGCTGTAGTCACCCTCGGCATTGATCACCAGGGTGCCGATGATCTGCCCCGTGCCGTCCGTCACCGAGATGGTGGTATTGCCCGTGGCGGCGATGGGGTGCTCGGTGCCATTGATGGTCACCGCTCTCACCACCGCATCATCCGCCCCCTCGCTGGCAGTGGCCAGCAGATCGCCAGTCACTTTCGCCCCTTCATTCAGGGTCTTGCTCGCGTCCACGGCCACGGGTACGTCATCCTGCACGCTCACATGACCGATCACTTCGGCGCTCAGATCCCCGTCACTGTCCCGTGCCTGCAAGGGCAGCTGGATATCCAGCAGATCCTTGCCCTGGACGCTGTGATCAAGGTTGCCGGTCAGCTCGAAGGTGTAGCGGCCGGACGCATCCAGGGTCAGCTTGAAGATGAGCTTGCCTGCGCTGTCCTTGCCAAGGTAGACACCCGGTCACTCCCGGCGGCGATCGTCACCTGGCCGATGGCAACCTCTCCCGTGCCTGACGGACTGGTGCCCCCATGCTGGCCACTGCCCCCGTTGAGGTCCGACTCCTTGACGGTCACCCCCTCGATGGCGGTGATCACGGGATCCGCCGCATCGGTGATCACCGCCGTGGTGCTGCCGGTGATCACGCTGCCGTCGCTGTCGGTCACCTTGATCGGCAGGCTCAGGTTGAGCTTGTCGTCCGCCCCGTGATCCAGGTTGGTGTGTACCGTCACCTGGTAATCGAGGGTTGCCTGGGTGTGGGCTTCGATGCGCCCCGGCACATTGGGCAGGGTCACCGTCAGCACCAGGGTGCCGCTCGCAGTCACTGCCTGGAAGCTGTGGCCGTTGCTGCCCGCCACCTCTTGCCAGGTGAGGGTCTCACCGTTGTGGGTGATGGCCTTGCCACTCCCATCCACGACTTGGCCCGAGAGGGTCAGCCGCACGTCCACCACGGGATCGGAGTCTGCAGTGATGGTCAGGGTGCCGGTGGCATGCTGATCATCGCCGGTCTGGTTGTTGCCGGCGCCATCGAAGCGCCCTTCACTCACCGTCACGCCGGTCAGGGTGAGGGTCGGTTTGTCCCCTTCCGAAATGCGGATGTTGAGGGTACCCGTGGTGCTGTCGTTGTTGCCGCTGCCCTTGTCGCTGTCGACGATGTTGAGCTTGAACGGCAGGTCGGTGGCGTTGCCACCGCTCTGGTGAACCCCCTCGAACAGGGTCACCTTGTAGTCAAAACCGTTGCTGGCGGCATTGTCCAGCTTGCCCACCAGTTCGACCTGAAGCACCTCGACGCGCTGGCCATTGACTTCCACATAGCCCTTCAGCACCTGGTTGCCCGGGATGCTGGCATCGCCGTCCACCAGCTCGTATTTGACGCTCTGGCCCAGGGCGGTCAGGGCCGGCTGCTCGCTGATGTCGGCAAACGACACCTCGCTCACCCGATCAGAGCCCGCATTGACCTGGAAGTGACCTGTGCCGGTCAGGGTGTTGTGACCGTCGAGCCCACGCTCATCCAGGCTCACCCCGCTGCCCGCCACGAAACCTGGCGCATGGCCGTCCTTGATGGTGAGCGGCAAATCGGTGGAGACCCTGTCCCCATCCTTGTCGGTCAGGGTGACGGTGAGCGGCAGGTCGAGGGATTCGCTGCCCTGGTGATCCAGCTCGGCCCCCAGGGTCACCTTGGCGGTGACGCTCCAGTTGCCGTTGCTCTCCACCAAATCCAGCTCGGCCCGCAGCACCTCGCGGCCGTCCGCGCTGGTCCCCACCAGATCACCGTTGGCATCCAGGGTGAAGGTGACCGGGCTGCCGTGGCTGCTGTACTTGCCATCCAGGCTGCCTTGAATGGCTGCGATATCGAATTTGAGGCTGCTCGTGTCGAGCGCATCAGCCCCGTGGCTCACGGTGAAGCTCATGGCGCTCACCACGGCGCCGTCCCCCTGGTTCGC
>NZ_CDBK01000103.1 GCF_000819785.1 Aeromonas caviae
TGTATGGAGATGGTATTCACCTGACAGTTGCCCACAAAAGGGAGTGGTCATACGGCTTCAAACCGGATAACAAAACGGTACCCCTACCGTGTTATCCGGAGTCACCGTATGACCACCAACGAGAAAGTAGCACGTCGTAAACTCAGCCTGCTAGAGCTCGCCAAAGAGCTCAATAACGTCAGCAAAGCCTGCAAGCTCATCGGCTACAGCCGCCAGCAGTTCTACGAGATTCGCCGTAACTACCAGACCTATGGGGCTGAGGGCTTGCTCGACAAACTCCCCGGCTGCAAAGGGGCGCATCCCAACCGGGTCGCTCCCGAGATTGAGCAGGCCATCCTCGATTACTCCCTCACCAGACCAACCCATGGCCCGCTGCGGGTCGCGCAAGAACTGGCTTTGCAAGGCATCAACGTCAGTGCGGGCGGTGTGCGTGGCGTGTGGCAACGTCACGACTTGCTCTCCAAGCATGACCGCTTGTTGCGCCTTGAGAAAACCCACAGGGAACAGACGATTGAGCTCAATGACGAGCAGATCCGCCTGCTCGAGCGCTTCAGCCCCGAGTTTCGCGAACGCCAAATTGAGGTTCACTACACCGGGGAACTGGTGGCGGTCGACACCTTCTTCGTCGGCGCACTCAAGGGGGTGGGCAAGGTGTATCTGCAAACCGTACTGGACTGCTACAGCCGCCATGCCTGGGGACGGCTCTACACCAGCAAGCTGCCGGTGACCTCGGTCCATGTGCTCAACGAAACGGTCCTGCCGTTCTTCGAGGCTCACGAGGCGCGGGTCTATACCATCCTGTCGGACAACGGGCGCGAGTTCTGCGGGCGCCCTGACCATCACCCCTACGAGCTGTTCCTGCAACTGGAGGGGATTGAGCACCGGACCACCAAGGTACGCAGGCCGCAGAGCAACGGCTTTATCGAGCGGCTACATCGCACCCTGCTGGATGAACACTTCCGTATCAAGGGGAGGACGACCTGGTATGAATCAGTGGAGCAGATGCAGACAGACCTGGACAGCTATCTGGATCACTACAACACCCAGCGGCCACATCAGGGCAGGATGATGGAGGGTCAAACCCCCTACAGCATGTTCAAGAAGGGTCTGAAATTGATACCGAAGGAAGTGCGCACTAAAGTAGCGTAAACAAGACACCGGTTTGAGGCCGGTGTCAGGTGATAACTAGATCTGTACA
>NZ_CDBK01000104.1 GCF_000819785.1 Aeromonas caviae
CCCCTTTGCTGGCAGCCCCTTTGCCCGCCCCGCCCTTGCCTGCGGGGCTCTTCTTCTCGAAGGCCTCGGGACCCGGCACATTGGGTCGCCCGCCAATCTCGTGATCGTCGCTGCGCCGCGGCTTCTTGCCCTGGGCCGGGGTGCCAGCCGCAGCCGCCTTGGGCTTGGCAACCTGACCCCCCTTGGCCGGTTTGGCCTCGGAGGAGGAGTCCTCAATGAGCTTGAACAGCTCGATCAGCTCGTCGTCGGTGAGATCGCGCCACTCCCCCACCGGCAGCCCCTTGAGGCTGACGTTCATGATGCGGATGCGCTCGAGCTTGGTCACCTCGAAGCCGAAGTGTTCGCACATGCGGCGGATCTGGCGGTTGAGCCCCTGCACTAGCGTGATGCGAAACACGAAGGGGGCCTCTCGTTTCACCTTGCACTTCTTGGTGACGGTGCCGAGGATGGGCACCCCGGCCGCCATGCCCCGGACGAACTCGTCGGTCACCGGCTTGTCCACGGTCACCAGGTACTCTTTCTCGTGATCGTTGCCCGCCCGCAGGATCTTGTTCACCAGATCCCCGTGGTTGGTGAGAAAGATGAGCCCCTGGGAGTCCTTGTCGAGGCGCCCTATGGGGAAGATGCGGGTGCTGTGGTTGACGAAGTCGACGATGTTGTCCTTCTCCCCCGCCTCCGTGGTGCTGACGATGCCCACCGGCTTGTTGAGGGCGATGAAGACCAGGCTGTCGGCTTCGCGCGGCTCGATCACCTGACCGTTGACCTTGACCAGATCCCCGGCAAACACCTGATCCCCCACCCCGGCCCGCTTGCCGTTGATGAAGACGTTGCCCTGCTCGATGAAACGATCGGCCTCACGACGGGAGCAGATGCCGCTCTCGCTGATGTATTTGTTCAGGCGCATGGATTCATCGGCCAGCATGGGTCACCTCCCGGGTCGGATGGGCCTTGAGAATGGCAGGCTGGATCAGCCGCGCTGTGGTCGGGTTCGTCTGCATACAACTCCATGAAATAAGGGCCTGCGCCCTGCATGTTCGGCAAAAAACGCCGCTACAGTAGCACATTGCACGCGCCCGCGCCCGGCCCCGTCGCACCCTGGCCGCTGGCTCACAGGGGGTGCTGCCCCTGATGCAGCAGCAGGCCCCCATTATCCAGCGTGCGGTGACGCCGCGGCCCTGATAGGGCTGCACCGCACACTCCCCGCCTCTTTTCATTTCATGGTGCTCACTTCATGGGCCTGGCCCCCACCGCCGAAGATAGGGTGCGACCTTTGGCAGATAGCCAGATGATCTAACGCTTGATATTTATCCAGCAAAAATGCATAAAAAGATTTTGGTCATCGCGAATTATCTGCTCTGACCCGCCGACGACGGGAAATGACACCCCCATCGGGGCGCAACAACGGGCCCCTTGAGCCCCGCGAACCCTGAAGACGGGCATGATCCCCTCTCTGGCAGGACGCCACTTTCATCATTCACGACAGGAGTTAAAGATGAGTCATTCCCTCTCCCAGGAGGCCTTCCTGGCCCAGGTCGCCAGCCGCAACCCTCACCAGCCCGAGTTCATCCAGGCCGTGAGCGAAGTGATCGCCTCCATCTGGCCCTATGTGGAGCGCCACCCCCGCTACCTGCAACACGGCCTGCTGGAGCGATTGGTGGAGCCCGAGCGCCTGGTGCAGTTTCGGGTGAGCTGGGTGGATGACCAGGGTCGGGTGCAGGTGAACCGCGGCTACCGGGTGCAGCACAGCTCCGCCATCGGCCCCTTCAAGGGCGGCATGCGCTTCCACCCCTCGGTGGATCTCTCGGTGCTGAAATTCCTCGCCTTCGAGCAGACCTTCAAGAACGCCCTCACCACCCTGCCCATGGGCGGCGGCAAAGGGGGCAGCGATTTCGATCCCAAGGGCAAGAGCGAAGGAGAAGTGATGCGCTTCTGCCAGGCCCTGATGCTGGAGCTCTATCGCCACCTGGGGGCCAACACCGACGTGCCGGCGGGCGACATCGGGGTGGGCGGGCGCGAGGTGAGCTACATGGCGGGCATGATGAAGAAGCTCACCAACAGCGCCGAGTGCGTCTTCACCGGCAAGGGACTCTCCTTTGGCGGCAGCCTCATTCGTCCGGAAGCCACCGGCTACGGCCTGCTCTACTTTGTCGACGCCATGCTGGCCCATCGCGGCCAGTCCCTCGATGGCCTGCGGGTCTCGGTGTCGGGCTCGGGCAACGTGGCCCAGTACGCCATCGAGAAGGCGATGGCCCTCGGCGCCCGCGTCATCACCGCCTCCGACTCCGGCGGCACCGTCTATGATCCGGACGGCTTCACCCCCGAGAAGCTGGCCCGCCTGATGGCGCTTAAAAACGAGCAGCGCAAGCGGGTCGCCGATTACGCCCATGAACTCGGGCTCGAGTTCTTCAGCGGCCGTACCCCCTGGCACCTGGCGACCGACGTCGCCCTCCCCTGCGCCACCCAGAACGAGCTGGATGCCGAAGATGCGGTGCAGCTTATTGCCAACGGCGTGCAGTTGGTGGCCGAGGGGGCCAACATGCCCTCCAGCGCCGCCGCCATCCGTCTCTTCCACGAAGCAAAGGTGCTGTTCGCCCCGGGCAAGGCGGCCAACGCCGGCGGGGTTGCCACCTCGGGCCTCGAGATGAGCCAGAATGCCCAGCGCCTCTCCTGGACCCGGGAGGAGGTGGACGCCCGCCTCAAGGGGATCATGACCAGTATCCATGCCACCTGTGTCCGTTACGGTCAGGATGATGGTCATGTGAACTACGAAAGCGGCGCCAATATTGCCGGCTTCGTCAAGGTGGCTGACGCCATGCTGGCGCAAGGGGTCTGCTGAGCGCCCTGGCCCGGGGCTTCCCCCTCAACACAACGGCAGCCCTCGGGCTGCCGTTGTGTTTGGTGCCTGGTTCGATTTCACACTCGCTTCACCCAGGCATGAAAGTCTCCCATCCGTTCCATCTCGCTGACGAGGATGACAAGATGACGATGAAAATAGGTGCCCTGCTGATCCTGGCCGGGCTCGGCTGCTTTGTGGCCTTCAACCTGCTGGGCTCCACCCTCGATGCCCAGGGCTTCCTGCACGAGCCCTTTGCCCTGCTGCCCCTGGGCTATCTGCTGCTCTTCACCGGCATGGTACCCACCGTGATCCCTCTGCTGCGCAAGGGGCGCTCCAGGGAACAATGACACAAACCGCAAGGTACCAGGAGCTCAGCAATAACGGCTGATCTCGATAAGGTTCCGATCCGGGTCCAGACAATAGACCGATTCGATGGGGCCACAGGCACCGCTTTTCATCACAGGCCCCTCCACTATCTCGACCCCCTGGCTCGCCAGCTGGGCCATCACCTGATCCAGGGGCCAGCGGGTGATGAGGCAGAGATCCCCCGACCCCACCTGCGCCCGGTTGCGCGCCTCCTCCCCCAGCAACTGCAAATTGATCTTCTGGTTGCCAAAACGCAGGGCCCGGCGGCCTGCCCCGAAGGTGATGGGCTCCATCTTGAAGGCGCCGCTGTAAAACGCCACCGCCCGCTCAATGTCGCTGACCGTCAATACCAGATGGTCGATATGGCTGATCATGGTCTCTCCCTGTGGTGGTGATTGCCGCACTATCATAGCCAGTCCCCTTGGCAGAGACTGTGCCTTGGCCCGCAAAGCCTTTTATCCTGATGGCCCAACTGAAAGAGGCCATGAAGCCCCAACTACTGCTTGGCATCATCAATGTATTGATAATATGAGGGTTTATTAACCTTCCTACTGAATTGCGGCTTCGATTGAGTTAACCTTCTTGCAATGAAATACAACTCGGACGAGTCGGCTTTGCGCAACACATGGACAGAAGAAGAGTTAAGGGCGACGGTGACCGCCTATCTGGAGATGTACAAGAAGGAGTTGGAAGGCACTACCTTTGTCAAAAAGCACTATTACGCAGAGTTAGCGGCTCGATTCCAACGGTCCGATAAGTCGTTTGAATATCGGATGCAAAATATCTCTTACGTCTGCGTCTTGATGGGCAGAGCCTGGGTCTCTGGGCTAAAACCGGCCAAGAATGTAGGGGCGCAGAATGCGTCTATTATTGAACGCCTGATCTGTGAGTTAGACGGACAACCGTTTAGCGGACAAGCAGAATTCGAACATCAGGTCATCCAATACAAGGAGAAACCCATCTCTCCTCATCCCCCAGGTATAGAAGAGCCATCCCTGCGCTACCTGACCACAACAAGTTATGTGAGGGATCCCCAGGTCAAAGCCTGGGTGCTGGTGGCCGCAGCCGCGAAATGTGAGGGTTGTGATGCACAAGCCCCCTTTACCACGGCAACCGGAGAACCTTTTCTCGAGGTGCATCACCTGCGCACCTTGGCTGACGGAGGCTCGGATACCATCAACAATACGGTGGCGCTCTGCCCTAACTGCCATCGCGAGCTTCACTATGGCGCCAATCAGGTAGAGAAACGCGATGCACTCTATCGAAAGCTACCCAGGCTGAAGAGAGAATAATCCCCAGCCCTCAAAGCGCCCCCCCCATTGCGGGCCGCCTTCGTGTGGTCAGCAGGCAATCCGCTCTATGCGACCGCCACTGAGTTTGAAGAAGGCATCCTGAGGCAGCTCCTGAAGCCAGGTGGTGGTGTAGTCCAGATCCACATAGGCGCCGCGCAGCATGGCGCCAAAGAGACCGTGAGAAACCACGATGGCCTGCTCGGCAATCTGCTCGTCCTCAAGCCATTGCCGGGCCCGGCCTTGAATGCTCTCAAAGCTCTCGCCATGGGGGGCCCGCAGATACCAGTCCGGCTCCTCCAGATCCAGCTCGGGGTGGGCCGCCAGCAGCTCGGGCACCCGGCGACTCTCCCACTCCCCCATCCCCAGCTCCACCAGCCGCTCGTCCCAGATGATGCGCTCCTGGTCCAAGCCAAGCTGCTGACACACCCGCTCCGCCGTCTGCCGTGCCCGGCCGAGGGGGCTGGCGTAGATCGTCCAGTCGGTGGGCTCGGCCAGGAGCTTGGCCAGACGGGCCCCCATGGCGAGGGCCTGGGCTTCGCCCCTGGGGGTCAGCTCGGAGTTGCACCGCCCCTGCAACCGCAATTCGGCGTTGTAACGGGTCTGGCCATGGCGCAGCAAATAGAGGGTTCGAGACATAGTTTCTCCAGCAGAGTCAACGAGATAAGAAAACAGGGGGAAGATGATAACAGATGTACCGGGTCAACCAAGACCCGGAGGATGCAGGCTTGTGCTGACTCCTTGAGCGCATGGCCTGCGGCTATACGTGAAAGGGCAACAGGGGCTGCGCGCCTTTATCGCACAGGCGCCTTGTGCGCATACCACACGCCTTCGCCACGGGCCCGCCAGCGCCGTGGCAAGCGCCCCATGCCCCCTATCTTGTTGTTCAGACGGGATAAAATGGGGATGTGCCGGTTTATCGGTCACAAGATGGCGGCCAATGCCAGAAAAGACAGAGTTTTTGCTCTGATCCGGGGGCCATTTTGGTACGTATCTCTGGCTCACGACAGGGACGCCTGGTGTACAATCTGCCACCCGATTTCCCCTGACCCGGCCCAGGCTCAGGCCCTGATGTACCCCAGAGTAAATGAACGTGACCCCAACCCACCCCATGCTCGACAGTTATTACAGCCAGGATCTGGTGTTCTTCTCCATCCTGGTGGCGGTGCTCGCCTCCTACACGGCGCTGACCATGACAAGCCGGGTGAGCCAGAGTCGGGGACGGGCCGCCGTGCTCTGGCTCGCGGGGGGAGCCTTCGCCATGGGGCTCGGCATCTGGTCCATGCATTTTATCGGCATGCTCGCCTTCAACCTGCCCATCGCGCTGGGATACGATCTGACCCTCACCGGTCTCTCCCTGGTGGCGGCCATCGGCTCCTCGGCCTTTGCGCTCTGGCTGGTGAGTCGTCCCCAGCTCCCCTGGCACCAGATCCTGTTCGGGGCCGTGCTGATGGGGGCCGGCATTGCCACCATGCACTACATCGGCATGGCGGCCATGAAAATAGCGCCCGGCATCCACTACCTCCCTGGGCTCTTCATCCTCTCCATCCTCATCGCGATATTCGCCTCGGGTGCCGCACTCTGGATAGCGTTTCGCCTGCGCAACAGCTCGCCCCGCGCCTTCTTCAGCAAGGCCTTCGCCTCCCTGGTGATGGGGGCAGCCATCATCGGCATGCACTACACCGGCATGGCGGCGGCCCAGTTCCCCGCAGAGAGCCTGTGCGGGGCCCTCTACACCGGTCTCAATACCCAGTGGCTGGCAACCGTGGTCATCATAGTGACCCTGGCGGTGTTCGCCATCGCCTTCGTGCTCTCCATGCTGGATGCCCACGCCGCCAGGCTCTCCACCTCCCTGCATCAGGCCCACGACGAGCTGCTCAAGCTGGCGCTCCATGACAGCCTGACCCGGCTGCCGAACCGGCTGCTGTTTGCCGACCGCCTGGAGCAGCGCATCCAGGAGTGCCAGCACAGCCAGCGCAGCTTCTCCCTGCTGTTTCTCGATCTCGACGGCTTCAAGATCATCAACGATGCCCACGGCCACCACACCGGGGATCTGCTGCTGGCCGAGGTGGCCCAGCGCATCACCGGCCTGCTCGGTGCCAGCGATACCGCCTCGCGCTTTGGCGGGGACGAGTTCGTGCTGGCCCTGGCGCCGGGGGATGTGAGCCAGACCACGGCCTTCGCCGAGCGGCTGCTGGCCACCCTGGCCCAGCCCTATGAGTGGGAGCACCACAGCCTGCACATCACCGCCAGCATCGGCATTGCCGTCTATCCCCAGGATGGCACCAGCCTGCACGAGCTGACCCTCAACGCCGATGCCGCCATGTATTACGCCAAGGAGCAGGGGCGCAACGACTACTACTACTTCGACAGCGCCATGAACGCCAACGCCCACCAGCAGTTCCTGCTGCACAAGGAGCTGCAACACGCCCTGGAGCGGGGGGAGCTGGCCCTGCACTACCAGCCCAAATACTGTGCCCGCAGCGGCCAGGTGGTCGGCGCCGAGGCCCTGCTGCGCTGGCAGCACCCGGAGCATGGTGCCGTCTCGCCGGCCAGCTTCCTGCCGCTGGCGGAGAAGAGCAGGCTCATCATCCCCATCGGCAACTGGGTCATCGACGAGGCGTGCCGCCAGATGAGCGCCTGGCGGGCGGCGGGTCATCACGACTGGAGCGTGGCGGTCAATCTCTCCACCATCCAGCTCGCCAGCCCCGGGCTGCTGGAGGAGGTGCAGGGCGCCCTCGCCCGCCATCGGCTCGAGGCCCGTCACCTGACCCTGGAGATCACCGAATCCACCGCCATGCAGAAGGCCGAGGAGAGCCTCGCCATCCTCAACCGTCTGGCCGAGCTTGGCCTTGGCATCTCCATCGACGACTTCGGCACCGGCTACTCCAGCCTGCTCTACCTCAAGCGCTTCCCCGCCAACGAGCTCAAGATTGACCGGGGCTTTGTCACCACCCTGGAGCGGGGGGGCGACGATGCCACCATCATCGCCGCCATCATCGCCCTGGGTCAGGCCCTGGAGATGCGCATCGTGGCAGAGGGGGTGGAAACCCCGGAGCAGCGCGACCTGCTGACCGAGCTGGGCTGCGACACCTTGCAGGGCTATCTGCTCGGGCGCCCCATGACCGGGGAGCAACTGCTCGTCCACTGCGCTCCCGAGACTCCCCAACGGGTGCTGGAAGGTGTGCTTGCCTGACAAACAGGTGAGACGCAGCGCCAGGGTCATCACCAGCCCGATTGCGTCCCTTCACGACTCAAGGTAGTCTGCTGCAAGACTCGAATGCTACTTTATCTTGCCGGGCGCATCGAGCGCCCCATGGCAGATCACCCGTTCAGAGGAGCCACATCCATGGCCAGATACCAGTTCTTCAGCGTCCCCGCCTCCCACCGTCAGCAATATACCTATGTCGACATGGCCTCCCCCACCTTCCTCACGGAGAAGGAGGCGCTGCTGACGCAAGGGTTCGAGGTGGAAGAAGATTTCATCGACGCGGCCACTCCCCGCGAGGCGGTGGAGAAGTACAGATCCGGTTTTCTCTACGTGGCGGACGAGATAGGCAAGTCAGACGAGGCCTATGCGGCGGCAACGGCCTTGCTGGAGATGGGCAAGAAGATCCTCGGCCGCAAGGCGGGCTGAGCAAGGCGGGCCGCCGGGACGATACCCCCGATGACCCGCAGGCAGTCAGCGTTGGGGGTGCTGGCGGAGCATCGCCACCAGCTCCTCTTCACTGCCGGGTTCATGGGCAAGCTGCAGGCTGGGGGCGGCGCCCCCCATCAGCATATAAACGTGAGTGCTGCAGTGATCGTAGTGATACCACTTACCGTCGATACAGACGTCGGTATAGCATCTCGGGTCCCTCTTGAGTTCCATACGCACATCCTTATGTGTCATTCACCAACATCACCCTTGACCGTAAAATAAGCGGCCCGAGTCCCCCTTGACCTGGATCAAGGGAGGTGGCGGGCAGAAGCGGGCAGTGGCCGGATCTGGCCGGGGCCGGATGCCCCCAGCCCGGGTGACCGAGCCCGCCAACCGGCCCCAGCCAGGCAACAGCGCAACAAAAACGGCGCCCGAAGGCGCCGTTTTTCATGTCCGTCATTTGACCGACGAGGAACAAGCCGCTGGCTTATTCGTCTTCCAGGTAGGCGTAGCCTTGCAGACCCAGCTCCAGCTCGTCGAGCAGGGCCTTGCGGGTCTCGTCGTCCAGCGCCGGGTGAGAGACGATGCGCTGGTAGTTCTCGCGGATGACGGACGGGTCGATGTTGACGTAACGCAGCAGCTGGTCGACGGTGTCGCCACGCACCACGTTGCGGATGTCCATCTTGCCTTCTTCATCCAGCCACACTTCCGCGCAGTGGGTGTCACCGAACAGGTTGTGCAGATCCCCCAGGATCTCCTGATAGGCACCCACCAGGAAGAAGCCTACATGGCACTCTTCGTGCTCACCGTAGACCGGCATCGGCAGGGTGCTTTCCACCCCCAGACCGTCGACGTAGTGCTCCACCTGACCGTCGGAGTCACAGGTGATGTCCATCAGGATGCCGCGGCGGGTGAGCGGACGATCAAGACCGGCCAGTGGCATCACCGGGAACACCTGACCGATACCCCAGGCATCCGGCAGGGACTGGAACAGGGAGAAGTTGGCAAAGCACTTGTCCGCCAGTTTCTCGGAGAGCTCGTCGGCCAGGGCGCGGTGGTTGCGGTTGACCGGGTTGAGCAGCTCCTTGAGCGCCAGACAGGTGTTCTGGTGCAGCATCTCGGCCCAGGCACGTTGCTCCAGGTTCAAGAGGCCCATGGTGTACTGGGCGTTGACGTCACCGAGATCCGCCACGGAGTCGTGGAAGATCTCCAGCAGGGAGGGATCTTCCCCGCGCAGGTCCAGCCAGCCTTTCCACATGTTCTGCAAGATGGTGGGCGCGTCTTCGTCCGGGGCGCTGATGTCGTTCACCTCCACCCCTTCGGCACCAATGATGTTGGTGACCAGCACGGCGTGGTGCGCAGTCAGGGCACGGCCGGACTCGCTGATGATGGTCGGGTGCGGCAGGTCGAACTCGCGGCACACATCGCCGATGCCCCAGACCACGTTGTTGGCGTACTCGGAGAGGCTGTAGTTCGCGGAGCAGTGGCTCTGGGAACGGGTGCCCTCGTAGTCCACACCCAGGCCGCCGCCCACGTCCACCACCTCGACCTTGGCGCCAAGACGGCACAGCTCGGCGTAGAAGCGGCCGCACTCGCGGATGCCGCCCTGGATGTCGCGGATGTTGGCGATCTGGGAGCCCAGGTGGAAGTGCAGCAGTTGCAGGCAGTCCAGCTTGCCGAGGCTGCGCAGACGCTCCACCAGCGCCAGGATCTGGGAGGCGGAGAGACCGAACTTGGACATGGAACCGCCGCTCGATTCCCACATGCCGGAGCCGGTGGACGCCAGACGGGCGCGCACCCCGATGTTGGGCTTGATGTTGAGACGAGCGGACTCGTCGAGCACCATTTCCAGCTCGGAGGGCTTCTCCACCACGATGTAGACCTTGTGGCCCATCAGGTTGCCCAGGAGGGCGTGGCGGATGTATTCGCGGTCCTTGTAACCGTTGCAGACGATCACGGACCCTTGCTCATGATGATGGGACAGCACGGCCAGCAACTCGGGCTTGGAGCCCGCTTCCAGCCCAAGCCTCGGCTTGTCGCTGTAGGACTGACTGATGGTCTCGATGACGCGGCGCTGCTGGTTTACCTTGATCGGGTAAACGCACAGGTAATCCCCTTCATAGCCTGACTTTTCGATGGCCTGACCGAAGGCGTTGAACAGCGCATCAACCCGGCTCTTGAGGATGTCGGGGAAACGCAGCAACACCGGCGTGGTCAGCCCGGACTGGCGCAGTTGCTCGATGGCCTCGGACAGCACGATCTGAGCCTCGGGGCGAGACTTGTCGGGAGAGACGGTCACATGACCGGCGTCATTGATATTGAAAAAACCCGCACCCCAGTAGGGAACGTTGTAGACCTTCAAGGAGTCCTTGCTGGACCAGTTAGTCATGGGCTATGCCTCGCAAATGAGCGGCCGTGGGCCGCCTTCGTTACCCTCAATCACATCCAGACCATTGATTGCAAAATGCGGCAAGCCAGAGCGGCCTGCTGACGTTGGACCCGCAACGGAGCATGCTCCGCCACATCCTGTTCATTGCACATCGCGGCAAGCCAAGGCTGCCTGGTGGATCTTGGGAAGTAACGAGTCTTGATGTGGGGCTGGTGGCTTTACATCAAGCTCAACGGTATGCGGTAACACCTTGCCGGCGTACCGCGGTACTTTGATGACAATCGGCATCAGCCACGCCGTTTGTTCATCATTCGGCAGCCATCCCGACGGACAGGAGAGGGTTTCAAGGAAGAGAAGGGAAGACGTCAGCACGCATCGTGTTGATGGACGACAACCACTACGACCCGCTCAACGCCAGTGACCGCCCATGACAAGGGAGATGATGAGCCCGAAGCCCACTCGGTCAGCTGAAAGATGAGAGTCCGTTGTTCTCCCTGATACCGGAGCCTAACCGGTATTAAAGAAACCATTCCCCAGCAGTGTCTGTCGTTTCTGCGTGCCTCGCCCTATAGGCGTCATGATCCTGCGGGTCTGGCGGACACGGCCTGCGCAGGGTTGCCCTCGGATCGGCGCGGAGTGTACACACTTACCGCAGCCAGTGACAATAAAAAATCGTGTTAAAAAACGGGTTTTCATCGGGGGGCAAAATCTCGCTGCCAGCAAGGCGGGCTCTGGGATGGCGGGGGATGAGAGTGCGTGGGCGAGGCGATGAAAATAACCAACACGTCACGCTTTTTGGGTCACCCCTTGCCAGCGCTGGGCCGAGGGGAAATTCAGCTTTTTCGCAATTGCTTAACCAGTTTTTATTTTGGAATTTTTATGCAAACTGCCGCGCTATGATCCCTGCCCCTCCCCTTCGATAGCCCTCCTCTCTCCCACAAAATCATCAAAAACTGCGCTGACGCAATAAGCGGCGCCGCCGTCTTGGCCACAATGACTCCTCTTTCGTGACCCGAGGCTTGCCCATGAACACCCTGCTTTCGCGCTTTCTCCACTACCTCACCTTTCATACCCGCTCCGATGCGACCAATCCTGCCTGCCCCAGCAGCGAGGGACAGCGCCTCTTCGCCCGGGCCCTGTGCGACGAAATGACGCAGATGGGGCTAAGCCAGGTCACCCTGGACGAGCATGGCTACCTCACCGCCTGCCTGCCGGGCAACCAGCCAGATGCCCCCGCCATCGGGCTCATCGCCCACATGGACACCGCCGATTACGAGGCCGAGTGCGTCGTTCCCCAGATAGTCGAGAACTATCAGGGGGGCGATATCTGCCTTGGCAAGGGGGACGAGGTGCTGGCCATCCGCCAGTACCGCTTCCTGAAAAACTACCTGGGGCAGGATCTCATCACCACCGACGGCACCACCCTGCTGGGGGCCGACGACAAGGCGGGCATCGCCGAGATCCTCACCGCAGTGGAATACCTGCAGGCTCACCCCGAGATCCCCCGTGGCGATGTCTGGGTCGGCTTTACCCCGGACGAGGAGATAGGGCGCGGTGCCGACCGCTTCCCGCTGGAGCGCTTCCCGGCCAAGTGGGCCTACACGGTGGATGGCGGCGAGCTCGGCGAGCTCGAATGCGAGAACTTCAACGCCGCCAGCGCCACGGTGCGCATCACAGGCAACAACGTCCACCCCGGCACCGCCAAGGGCAGCATGATCAACAGCCAGACCCTGGCCGCCCGCTTCCATACCGCCATGCCCGCCGAACAGACCCCGGAGTGCACCCAGGGGTATGAGGGCTTCTTCCACCTGGCCCGGATGGAGGGCACGGTGGAGGAGACCACCCTGCACTACCTCATCCGCGACTTCGACGATGACTGCTTCGCCGCCCGCAAGGCCCAGCTCAAGGAGCGGGTCGCCTCCCTGCAACTGGACGCACCCAAGGCGCGCATCACCCTGGAAATAGTGGACAACTACCGCAACATGCGCAGCCAGATAGCGCCCCATCCCCACATCGTCGAGCTGGCCAAAGCCGCCATGGAGGCCGCCGACGTGGTGCCCAAGATCAAACCCATTCGCGGCGGCACCGACGGCGCCCGGCTCTCCTTCATGGGGCTGCCCTGCCCGAACCTGTTCACCGGCGGCCACAACTTCCACGGCAAGCACGAGTTCATCCCCCTGCAATCCATGGAAAAAGCGGTCGCCACCCTGGTGGCGCTGGTGCGCCTCACCTCTGCCTGGCGGGCAGAGTAAGGGGGCAAGGACGGGGCTCGCCCCGTCATCAAACCGTCACCCAACCGACACACGAAAGGCACGCAGGGGCGTCAAGCTGGGGCAAAGTTCAGCGGAGCCTTGCCCATGTTCGACGTCGATACCCTGTTGGGGCAGCACCTGCCCCACCTCGCCAGCCAGCCCCTCCTCCGTCCCCTGATGAGGCAGGGGCTGCGCTGGTTGCTGCACGAAGAGGCCTTCACCCGCTTTGCCGCGCGCCATCCCCACCTGCGCGGTCTGGACTTCGTCGAGCAGGCCCTCACCGAGCTCCACTTCGACTACCGGGTGAGCGAGGCCGAGCTCGAGCACATTCCCGCCAGCGGCCGGGTCATTCTTGTCGCCAACCACCCCATCGGCTCCCTGGACGGGCTGGCCCTGCTGCGCCTCATCGGGCGCATCCGCCCCGACGTCAAGATAGTGGCCAACCAGGTGCTGGCCCAGCTCGCACCGCTGCGCCCTTTGCTATTGCCGGTGGACAACCTGGGGGGCAAGACCGACAGGCAGGCCATCCTCGCCATGAACGAACACCTCGCCGCCGACGGGGCCCTGGTTATCTTCCCCGCAGGCGAGGTCTCCCGCCTCGGCCCCAAGGGGGTGAAGGATGGCCCCTGGCAGGCCGGCTTCATCAAGCTGGCCCAGCGCAGCCGAACGCCCCTGGTGCCCATTCATCTGGGAGGGCGCAACAGCCTCTGGTTCTATCTCGCCTCCTGGCTCAACAAGCCCGCCTCCGCCCTGCTGCTGGTACGCCAGCTGTTTCGCCAGCAGGGGCAGACGCTGCCGGTGACCATAGGGGCGCGCATTCCCCTCGCCAGTTTTCAGGAGCTGCCGGCCAAGACGGCGGCCAGGCTGGTGCGCGGCCACCTCTACCGAATCGCTCGGGGCAAGGCGGGACGGTTGCAGACCGAGGCCCCCATCGCCCTGCCGGAGGATCGCCGCCTGCTGAAACAGGCCATCGACGGGTGCGAGCTGCTCGGCCAGACCCCGGACGGCCAGCGCATCCTGCTCTATCGCCGCCACGAGCAGAGCCACTCGGTGATCCTGCGTGAGCTGGGGCGCCTGCGGGAGATCGCCTTTCGGGCGGTGGGGGAAGGCTCGGGCAAGCGGCGGGATCTCGATGCCTTCGACGATGACTATCACCACCTCATCCTCTGGGATCCCGCCCGCCTCGACATCATCGGCGCCTACCGTTTCGCCCCGGTGGCCGAACGGCTGGCCAGCAAGGGGCTGGATGGCCTCTACAGCCACACCCTGTTCGGCTTCGAAGAGAAGCTGCTGCCCCGGCTGGAACAGGCCATCGAGCTTGGCCGCAGCTTCATCCAGCCCGCCTACTGGGGCAAGCGGGGGCTCGATTACCTCTGGTTCGGCATCGGGGCCTATCTGGCCCGCTATCCCCAATACCGCTACCTGTTCGGGCCCGTCACCCTCTCCGGCAGCCTGCCGCCGGCGGCCAAGGATCTGCTGGTGAGCTTCTATCGCCAGCACTTCGCCCCCGCCCTTGCCCTCGCCCCTTCCCGCCGCCCCTATCCCGCCACGCCGACGCTGTTCGAGGGGCGCGATTACGGGGACGACCTCAAGGTGCTCAAGGCCGGGCTCGACAACCTGGGCTGCGCCATTCCCACCCTCTACAAGCAGTACGCCGAGCTGTGCGAGCCGGGGGGCGTGCAGTTCATGGACTTTGGCATCGACCCGGACTTCAACCACTGCATCGACGGCCTGGTGTGGGTGGACGTGAGCCGCATCAAGCCCCACAAGCGGGCCCGCTATATCGGCCTCCCCGCCGGGGAAGCGCTGGCCACCTCTGGCGACCGTTGACCGGGCGCTGCAACGAAAGAGGGAGGCCTGCGCCTCCCTCTTTCACATCATGGGTGATGCCGCCTACTCGGCTGCGGGTTTGCGATCCGCATGGCCGAGATCCCGCTCCGGGGCGATGACATCCCGCACCCGCTGCTTGATCTCCTTGGCCTCGGGGAAGCCCTCGTCGGCCACCCTGTCCCACACCAGCACCCCGTCCACCAGGATGCGAAACTCCCCCTTGCTGGCGGGCACCAGGGCCACCTCGCCCAGTTCGCCGTCGAAGGTGGAGAGCAGCTCCTGGGCGAGCCAGGCGGCCCGCAGCATCCAGCGGCAGAGGGTGCAGTAACGGATTTCGATGCGCGGTTTCGCGAGGGGCAAATGGGTGTCTGTCATGGGGTGACTCCGTGAAAATCGGTCAACCAGTGGCGAGCGATGCGCTGCATGGTGGCCTGGGGCAATTCGTGAAGGCCCGGGGTGGATGCCTGATGGGCCAGTTGGTGCACCCCTTCGATGATCTCCGCCAGCACCAGGTAGACATATTCGCCGATGACGGCGCCGTGGACGAAGTTGACCGCCTCCCCCCGGTTGAGCAAAAAGATGGTGCTGCCGTCCGGCCGGGTCAGGGCCAGCACATGGGGACACACCTCCTCGCTCGGCCAGGGCAGCTGGGCGAGGCTGAAGGCGAATTCGTCGTCGGCGGAGGTGACCGAGGCCAGCATGGCGCCGGGGCGCAGGGCCTGCAGATCGGTGATGTCGAGGGAGCCGTTGCCGGTGGAGCAGATCACCAGCTCGGCGCGGCCCAGGGCTTCGGCCTTGTTCACCAGCTTGAAGCCGTGGGAGAGCGCCTCCACCTGGCGCAGGGCATCCGTCTCCACCAGCTCCAGATGCAGGTTGCGACAGCGCAGTTCCCGGGCGATGCTGCGCCCCACCTTGCCATAGCCGAACAGGGCGGCCTGGCAGACGTTGAAGGTACGCCTCAGGGTACGCGCGAGGGACTCCGCGGAGTAGACCACGCTCAGGCCGATCTGGATATCTTCCGCCTGCTTGAGGGGGCTGCGGGCCACCGAGATGACGGGGGCCGCCAGGGACTCCTGCTCATACCGCTGATGGCCGTTCTCGGTCATCTCCACCACCCCGATGAAGCGGGCGCCAAAGTGCTCGGCCAGTACAGCCTGGCTCTTGGCGAAGTAGCCGCCGATGTCGAGGATGATGAGCCGCTCGTGGGACATCACCAGGGGGGCAATCTGGGCGATCACCTCACCGGGATCCGAGGTCCAGTGGCGATTGAGGGGCAGCACGGGGTAGTGCTGCTGAGCCCAGGTCAGGGTCGGTCCATGCACGGACTTGGGTTTGGGCAGGATGGCACCGACCCGGCCCACCCGATCGAGCACCTGGATGAAGTCGGGTCTGTCGGGAAGCAGGTGGGTCACCAGCAGGATGCAGAGATCCCCAAGACATCCCTGTTCGGTGAAATGGCGAAAAAACAGATGCTCAGATCCCTGACTGTGCAACTGTGGCCTCCTTAGCGTGCCGCGGGAAAGCAGGCAAACAGAACCCGGCATAGCCGGGTTCTGTGTGTATCCAGATAATTGAAAATCCTTTTTATCCGAAAGCACCATGGGTCTCAATCTTTATCTGTCCAGACTTTGACAAGCCCATCAATTTCTAAGGTAATAGCCTGTTTTTCATGCAGAAATCAGTAAAGTGACGCCTCTGGCCATACCCACCACAGACTCACTCCGGCACCGACGGCCGCCACCAGGATCAAGACCCCCCAGCGAGAGAGTCCCGGGCGCCCGTGCAGGGCACGTTCCAGCAGCGGCAACAGCCAGACCGGCAGCAGCACCAGCAGGGGCACTTCCACGTACTGCCAGGCGAGCATCTGCACGAAGGCGAGTGCCAGCCCCAGGGCGGCCGGGGTCACCTTGACCCCTGCAAAGGCGCCGAGCAGGGCACGGAATCCTGCAAACGCGGCCAAGGCCCCCGTCAGCTGGGCGATGAGCAGGCTGCCATCGATGCCGATGACCAGCGCCAGCCAGATGAAGGCCAGGGTGAAGCCGAGCCCCTCCTCGCTGTCACCGCGCCAGCTCGTCCAGCCAGACCAGAGGATGGCGGGCAGCAGGGCCAGCCAGATCCCGGGCTCGCTCGCCAGCACGGAGGCCAGCCCCTGCCACCACACCAGGGCGCCCAGCACCCCGAACAGCGCGAGGGCGACCCCCTTGCTGGTACCCTGGGTCAGGGCGGGCACCAGCAGGGTCAGCGGCAGCCACTGCCACGCCTTGACCGGCAGGCCATAGGCACCGCCCAGCAGGCAGCCCACCAGCCAGATCCCCAGGGCGCCCCACAGATAGCCCAGCCGCGGCCAGCGCCACGACAGCAAAGCGGCCCCTAAAGGAGCCGCCAGGGTTTGAAGCAGGAGTGCTGCGCCCATTACTTGCGCACGCCTTCAACGAACAGGTTGATGGTCATCTCGTCAGGGATGTTCGGCACCATGTAGTTCACGCCGAACTCGCTGCGCTTGATGGTGGTGGTGGCGTTGAAGCCGCTGCGGTAGCCGCCCCAGGGATCCTTGCCTTCGCCGATGTGGACCAGGTCGAAGGCCACGTCCTTGGAGACGCCGTGCAGAGTCAGGGTGCCCTTGAGTACGCCTTTGTCCTTGGTGCCTTCATAGCCGGTGCTGACGAAGGTCATCTTGGGGTACTGCTTCACGTCCAGGAAGTCGGGGCTGCGCAGGTGCTTGTCGCGGGCCTCGTGGTTGGAGTCCACGCTGGCGGCATCGATTTCGAAGCTGGCCTTGGCCGCCGCCGGGTTGGCGTCGTCCATGCTGAAGGTGCCACTGAAGGTGTTGAACCGGCCGACCAGTTCGGAGAAGCCGAGGTGGCCCACCTTGAACTGGACTGTGGTGTGCGCTGCATCGACATCGTAATCGGCAGCCATCAGGGGAGCCGCCATAAACAGGCAGGAGGCCAGCAGGGCCTTGGTCATTTTCATTCCGATCGTTCCTTCATTGGGGGTTCACAACGGTGAACAAAATGCTAACCTCCTATCGAGAATAGATAATCATCGATTTATTAAAATAATTATCAACCGAGAGTGGAATATGGATCAGATAGCCGCCATGCGCACCTTCATCAAGGTGGTGGAGTGCCAGAGCTTCACCAAGGCCGCCCATCAGCTCGGGATCTCGGTCGCCATGACCTCCAAGCTGATGCAGCAGCTCGAGGAGTCCCTCTCCACCCGGCTGTTGTCGCGCACCACCCGCCAGGTCAATCCCACCGAGGCGGGCCAGTTCTACTACCAGCGCTCCCTGGCCCTGCTGGCGGAGCTGGAAGAGACCCACAGCCAGCTCACCCACAACAACCAGCAGCCCCAGGGCACCCTCAAGCTCTCGGTGCCCATGGATTTCGGCTACCTGCACCTCTCCCCCGCCCTGCCCCTGTTTCGCGAGCGCTACCCGGACTTGAAGCTCGAGATTGAGTACAGCGACCGGCGGGTGGCCCTGGTGGAGGAGGGGTTCGATCTGGCCCTGCGCATCGGCAACCTGCCGGACTCCTCCCTGGTGGCCAAGCCGCTCGCCATGATGAAGATGGTGGTGTGCGCCAGCCCCGACTACCTGGCCCGCCGGGGCAGGCCGAAGACCCCGGAGGATCTCAAGCAGCACGACTGCCTCATCTACACCCTGACCCAGCCGGACTGGGTCTTCAAACGGGATGGGGAGGAGCACAGCATCCGCCCCCAGGGGCCCCTTCGCGCCAACAACGGGGTGGCCCTGACCCGGGCCGCCTGCGACCACCAGGGCATCATCTTGCAGCCCACCTTCATCGTGGGGGATGCGCTGCGCTCGGGGGCGCTGGTCCCCTTGTTGCTGGAGTGGGAGAAGGGGCAGGTGGGGCTCTATGCCCTCTATCCGCACCGCCGTTTCGTGTCGGCCAAGGTGCGCTGCTTCATCGAATTCGTGCAGGAGCGCTATCTGGCGCCCCACTACTGGGACAGGGAGACCTGAGCCCGGGCTCAGGGGGTGGGCATCAGCTCGGCCACCAGCAGGTGATCCTGCTGGCTCATCTGCCAGCGTGGCAGACGCTGGCGCAAGGCGGCGAGCTCGGCCTCCCCCAGCGCATAGGGCAGGGTAACGTGCAGGCAGTGGCAATCCAGCATGGCCGCCAACTGCATCATCAGGGCGAGGTTCGCCTCGTCGCTCTTGTGCTTGTTGATGCGCTTGCCGAGCTCGTGGCGAAAGTGGGTCTCGGGATCCTGGGTCATCGCCTGCCAGCCGTAGCCAAAGAGCGGGATGAAGGCGCTGACGATGCCAAGGGCGGTGAGGGGCCGTTTGGGCGGGTGATAGAGGACGTTGAGATCCAGCAGGATGGGGCTTTGATGGGGCTCACGACTGCCGGATAAAATAGTATTGCTCATTGGATTACCCTGTTGATTCCTCTAGACTTCGCCGCATATTTGACCTGACATGCCAACGAGGTGCTGATGCTAAGCGATATCGAGATCTCCCGCCAGTCCCCCCGCCTGCCCATCGCCGAGGTGGCAGCACAGCTCGGCATAGCGGCCGCCCATCTCCACCCCCACGGCCATTACAAGGGCAAACTCGACCTCGCGCTGCTCCATCACGCCCCCACCCGCGAGCCCGGCAAGCTGGTGCTGGTGAGCGCCATCACGCCCACCCCCCTTGGGGAGGGCAAGACGGTCACCACGATCGGCCTCTCCATGGGGCTCAACCACATCGGCCAGCCCAGCATCGCCACCATTCGCCAGCCGAGCCTCGGCCCCGTCTTCGGGGTCAAGGGGGGCGCCGCCGGGGGCGGCATGGCCCAGGTGGTGCCGATGGAGGAGATGAACCTGCACCTCACCGGGGATTTTCACGCCCTCACCGCCGCCCACAACCTGGCCTCTGCCGCCCTGGATGCCCGCCTGTTCCATGAACGCAAACTCGGTGACCAGTTCAGCGCCAGAACCGGTCTGGCGCGGCTCGACATCGACCCGGCCAACATCCTCTGGCCCCGCACCCTGGACATGAACGACCGGGCGCTTCGCCACCTCACCCTCGGCCAGGGCGGCGCTGCCGATGGTGTCGAGCGCCCCGATCGCTTCGTCATCACCGCCGCCTCCGAGCTGATGGCCATTCTGGCCCTGGCCAGGGATCTCAAGGACTTGCGCGCGCGTATCGGCCGCATCCAGCTCGCCCTCGACCAGCGCGGCCAACCCGTGACCGCCGAGCAGCTGGAAGTGGCGGGGGCCATGACGGTGCTGCTCAAAGACGCCCTCAAGCCCACCCTGATGCAGACCACGGAGCAGACCCCTGTGCTGGTCCACGCCGGCCCCTTTGCCAACATCGCCCACGGCAACTCCTCCGTCATCGCCGATCGCATGGCGCTGGGTCTTGCCGACTATGTGGTGACCGAGGCGGGTTTTGGCTCCGACATGGGGCTGGAGAAGTTCTTCAACATCAAGTATCGCCAGTCCGGCCTCGCCCCCGCCTGCGTGGTGCTGGTGGCCACGGTGCGCGGCCTCAAGGCCAACAGCGGCCTGCTCGACATCCGGCCGGGCCAGCCGCTGCCGGCCAGCCTGCAAGGGGAAGATCTGCCCACCCTGACAGCGGGGTGCGCCAACCTCGCCTGGCATATTCACAACGCCCGCCGTTACGGGGTGCCCGTGGTGGTCGCCATCAACCGCTTCCCCACCGACAGCGACTCCGAGCTGGCCCTGCTGGAGGCGGCGGCGCGCCAGGCCGGTGCTTGTGGCGTCGCCCTCTCCCGGGCCTTCACTGACGGTGGCGCGGGTGCGGCGGATCTGGCTCACGCCGTGGTGGCGGCCTGCAAGCAGCCCAGTGAGGTCAGGCTGCTCTACCCCGATGAGATGAGCCTTGCCGCCAAGCTCGCCACCCTGGTGGAGTGCGGCTATGGCGGCCGGGGTGTCACCCTCTCGGACAAGGCGCGCCAGCAACTGGCCAGACTCTCGGCAGAGGGTCAGGATCACCTGCCCGTCTGCATGGCCAAGACGCCGCTCTCCATCAGCCATGACCCGGCCAGGAAGGGCGTACCGACGGACTTCGAGGTGCCCATCGAGGAGGTGAAACTCTGCGCGGGGGCAGGCTTTGTCTATGCCCTGGCAGGCCCCATCATGACCATGCCGGGCCTGGGCAGCCTGCCGGCCTATCGCCATATCGACATCAACGATGACGGCAACATTGTCGGCCTGAGCTGACGCGCAGGCTGGCAGCCTGTCCTCCCTGAACACCATATGGACATCGACGATGACGGGGAGATTGTCGGCCTGAGCTGACGGCGCCCAGGTCCAGCCAGAAACAACAAGGCCCCGCCGATTGGCGGGGCCTTCTGCGCTGTGCCGGGTGGCAGCAAGACTCAGAGGGTGAAACGCTGGGTCATATGGTGCAGGGTATTGGCCAGCTTGCTCAGCTCGACACAGGCCTGGGCGGTCTGCTGCGCCCCCTGGGCATTCTCGTCGGCGGCGGTGTGGATCTTGACGATGCTGCGATTGAGCTCCTCGGTGACCGCGTTCTGCTGCTCGGTGGCGGTGGCGATCAGGGTGTTCATGTCGGTGATCTGGGTGACGGCACCGTTGATGCTGTCGATGCTGCTCCCCGCCTCCCGCGCCAGCTCCACGCTCTCCTGCATCTGCTGACGGCTCAGTTGCATGGCGCTGCCCGCCTCGGCGGTGCGCTCCTGCAACACCTCGATCATCTTGCTGATCTCGGCGGTGGACGCCTGGGTGCGCTGGGCCAGACTGCGCACCTCGTCCGCCACCACCGCAAAGCCACGGCCCTGCTCGCCGGCCCGGGCCGCTTCGATGGCCGCATTCAGTGCCAGCAGGTTGGTCTGCTCGGCGATGCCGCGGATCACGTCCAGCACCATGCTGATGCTGGCGCTGTCGGTCTCCAGTTGCTGCACCACGCTCCCGGCCTGCTCTATCTGGCGGGAGACCTGCTCTATGCTGCCGATGGCGCTGCGCACCACCTGGTTGCCCTGGGTGGAGGTGCGGGAAGCCTGCTTGGCCGCCCCCATGGCGTCCGTGGTGTTGCGAGCCACCTCATTGACGGTGGACTGCATCTCGTTCATGGCGGTGGCGACCTGAGAGACCTCTCCCTGCTGGCTTGCCATGCCTTTGGCGGACTGCTCGGAGATGGCGCTCACCTCCTCTACCGCGCTGCTGAGCTGGCTCACCGAGCCGGAGATTTCGCTCACCAGCTCTGCCAGTGCCCCCTGCATCCGGTCGATGGCCGACCCCAGCTGACCCAGCTCGTCGCGGTTGAAGCGGTTGCCGCGGACCCACTCCTGCAGCTCGCCCCGGCCGAGATCGCCGCTCGCGATGCGCTGGGCCTGACGGGCCAGCATGATGAGCGGGTCGCGGATCTGGCGGGTCAGCACCACCGAGAGGGCGACAACCAGGGCCAGGCCTATCACCAGGGCCAGGGTCACGCTCAGTTTGGCGCTGTCAAAGGCGTCCACCACCTCGGCACGGGAGCCCACGGAGTAGCCGTGGTTGATGCGGATAAGCTCACCCACCGACTTGGTCAGATTGGTATAGAGGGTGACCCCCTCCCCCATGAAGAGGTGCTGGGCTTCGGCCATCTGTCCCGAGTCCTGCATCTGCCGGATGCGCTGGTGCAGGGCGATGTACCTGTCCCAGTCCGCCTTGACGATGTCAAAGGCGCGGCGCTCCTCCCGATCCTCCGCCCAGATGGTGCCATCGTGGGCCACTATCTGGCGCGCAGCCTCTTGCAGGCTCTTCTCGCTCTCGTTGCGATAGCGGGCCTTCTGCTGGGCATCGTCCGCCACCAGGAAGACATCCAGCTCGTAGCGGCGCAGGGCATTGATGGTCTCGCCGAGGGTGCTGGTGCGCACGACGGCGGGCAGGATACTGTCGGTAAAGCCGATGGCGGCGCGGTTCATCTTGCTGAATTCAAACAGCGAGAAGCCGCCGATAAAGGCCATCATCAGGCCGAGTACGGCAAAGCCGGCGGTAAGTTTTTTGCCTATCGTCATGGTGTTCATGGCATGTCCTGCATGGGGGAAAACAAGTGGCATTGCTGGGCGCAGGCCTGGCCTGCGCCTTCACTACCCTCCTTGGCAGCACATCTCGTCCCTGTCGGCGCGCACAAGGGCGGGCCCGGGGTGTCGGCGTCAACCAGACCGTCCGACAACACGGAGAGCCATAGCGACCGGCACGGTCACAACTTTAGGTATTTTTCAAAAAAAGTGCGGGAAAGAAGCCGGGGCCTGTCGGCGACAGGCCCCGGGAGCACTACCCTTTCAGACCACCGAGGAACTCGGCGCGGGTGTCGGGCTGGGTCTTGAAGACGCCGCCCAGGGAGGTGGTGGTGGTGTAGGAGGTGGAGTCCATCACGCCACGGGCCTTCACGCAGAAGTGGGTCGCCTTGATGCTGATGGCCACGTCCCTGGTGCCAAGCAGGGTCTGCAACGCCAGCAGGATCTGCTGGGTCAGCCGCTCCTGTACCTGGGGACGGCGGGCGAAGAACTGCACGATGCGGTTGATCTTCGACAGGCCAATCACCTTGCCGCGGGGAATGTAGGCCACGTGGGCAAAGCCGTCTATGGTGACGAAGTGGTGCTCGCAGGTGCTGGTGAGGCTGATGTCCCGCACCATGATCATCTCGTCCACCTTCATCTTGTTCTCGATCACCGTCACCTTGGGGAAGGTGGCATAGTCGAGGCCGGAGAAGATCTCGTTCACGTACATCTTGGCAATGCGGTGCGGGGTCTCGGCCAGACTGTCGTCGGCCAGATCCAGTCCCAGCGTCTCCATGATGGCGCGCATATGACCTTCGATTTTTTCCTTTTTCTGCTGGCCGCTCAATTCATTGGCCACCAGAGGTGTCTCAAGGCCCTCGGCCTCGAGCGCCGCCCTGACCAACAGGGCTTCCTGGCTTAAGCTCGTCATCGTGTTTCTCTCCCACGCTCAGGGACTGTGCTGGCCTGCGGCATGGTGCCGCGGCGCAATCTTACAGGGCGATTATTGTCATAATTCTGTCTAACTCAAGCCCGGTGCCCGACTTTATGCCAAACCACCCCGTTTTGTCCGCACCGGCCTGCCCATTCGGGGGCAAGGCGCACGGCCGTGCCGCCTCTTCCCCAGCCACCATCTCGCACAAGCCTCGCTCTGGTTACCCATCAGGAGGTAATTCAACGGGATAGCGCCCCATAATCCGATCACTCCGGGGCATCTGCCCCCCATTACCGCACCTTCGGCCTGCCCATCGGAGCGGATTTTTGGGATAATCCGCCCCCTACACACCAGAGAGGTCATGATGATGGGATTCGATACCGGTGCACTCCTCCCCTTGGACAAGGCCCTGCAAGGGATGCTGGAACAACTCACCTGCTGCTGCGAGACGGAGCAGTTGCCCCTGCCCCAGGCGCTGGATCGGATCCTGGCCGAGGAGATAAGCTCCCCCCTCTTCGTCCCCCCCTTCGACAACGCCGCCATGGACGGCTATGCCGTGCGCCTGGCGGATCTCGCCGCCGGGGTGCCGCTCCCCGTGGCGGGCAAGGCCTTTGCGGGCCAGCCCTATGAGGGGGAGTGGCCCGCCGGCCACTGCATCCGCATCATGACCGGGGCCCCTGTGCCCCCGGGTGCAGACGCTGTGGTGATGCAGGAAGAAACGCAAGCCGGCGACAACGGGATCACTTTCCTGACCGCGCCCACTCCTGGCCAGAACATCCGTCGCCGCGGCGAGGATCTGGCGCAGGGTGCCCAGGTGCTCGAAAGCGGCCTTCGCCTGAGCCCCAGGGAGCTGCCGCTGCTCGCCTCCCTTGGCATCGCGAACGTCACGGTGCGCCGTCCCCTCAAGGTCGCCATCTTCAGCACAGGGGACGAGCTCAAGCCTCTGGGCACCCCGCTCCAGCACGGAGACATTTACGACTCCAACCGCTACGGGGTCAAGGCGATGCTGAGCCGCATGGGCTGTGAGTGCCTGGACCTTGGCATCATCCCCGACGATCCGGCTGCCCTGCGCGCCGCCTTCTTGCAGGCCGACCGCGAGGCCGATGCCCTGATCACCACCGGGGGAGTCTCGGTGGGGGAAGCGGACTTCACCAAGCAACTGCTCGAAGAGCTCGGGGAAATTGGCTTCTGGAAGCTCGCCATCAAGCCGGGCAAACCCTTCGCCTTTGGCCGGTTGCCAAACGCCTGGTTCTTCGGTCTGCCGGGCAACCCGGTCTCCGCCATGGTCACCTTCGATCAGCTGGTGCAACCGGCCCTGGCCAGACTGGCCGGTCAGCAGTTTGCACGCCCGCACCCCCTCCAGGCCCTGGCGACAGAGCCGCTCAAGAAGAGCCCGGGGCGCCTGGACTTCCAACGCGGCATCCTGAGCGTGGGCCCGAATGGCCTCGAGGTACGCAGCACCGGCTCCCAGGACTCCGGGGTGTTCAGCTCCCTGTCCCGGGCCAACTGCTACATCGTGCTCGAGCAGGAGCGCGGCAAGGTGGCCGCCGGTGAGACGGTCACCGTCGAGCCCTTCTCGGGGCTGCTGCTGTGAGCGAGATCCTGAGCGACGCCGAGCTCCTTCGCTACAACCGCCAGATCGTGCTCAAATCCTTCGACTTCGAGGGGCAGGAGGCGCTCAAGCAGTCACGCGTGCTGGTCATCGGCGCCGGGGGCCTCGGCTGCGCCGCCAGCCAGTATCTGGCGGTGGCCGGGGTCGGCCACCTCACCCTGGTGGATTTCGATCGGGTGGAGCTCTCCAATTTGCAGCGCCAGGTGCTGCACAGCGACGAGCGCATCGGCCAGCTCAAGGTGGAGTCCGCGGCGACGTCCCTGCGCGCCCTCACCCCCTGGCTCGAGGTGGAGACCCACGCAGCCCTCGCCGATGAGGCACTGCTCGATGCCCTGCTGCCAGGCCATCAGCTGGTGCTCGACTGCACCGACAACGTCGCCATCCGCAACCTCCTGAACCAGCGTGCCCGCCAGCACAAGGTGCCCCTGGTCAGCGGCGCCGCCATCCGGCTGGAAGGGCAGCTCTGCAGCTTCACCTGGCAGGACGATGAACCCTGCTACGCCTGTCTCAGCGCCCTCTTTGGCGATCAGGCCCTCACCTGTGTCGAGGCGGGGGTACTGGCCCCCGTGGTGGGACTGGTGGGCAGCCTGCAGGCGCTCGAAGCCATCAAGCTGCTGGCGGGCCTGGGCAAAAGCTACAGCGGCCGCCTGCTGGTGATCGACGGTCTGGGTGGCAGCTTTCGCGAGCTGAAGCTTCCCAAACGCCCCGACTGCCCGGTCTGCTCAAGGCCCTGAGCGGCAGAGCGCGCCCACAAAAAAGCCGAACCCCGGGGTTCGGCTTTTTTCATTGGGCTGCGGGTCGTCACAAAGGGCCTAGAAGATCCCCTTCGCCTTGACCTTCTTCATGCTCGCCACCTGGTTCGAGAGATCTTCGATGAGGGGCTCGGCCAGCTCGGACGAGCCAGCCCCCCGGACGGGCTGGCTGGCCAGGCGCTGGATCAGGCGGTGCTGCTCGCGAATGAGCCGGGACTGCTCCTCCAACTGGCGGGAGAGCAGCTGGATGCTGCCCGCAAGGGGGGCCAGATCCGCCTCTCCCCCCGCCGTCGGCAGCTTGCCCGCGATGGCCTCTGCCAGCAAATCGTGATCGAGCGGGGCCGGCAACCCCTGCTTCAGCTCGTCCCAGAGCCCGGTGGGCTGCTGCTCGCCGATGCGGCTCACAATCTCGTCCACCAGGCTGTCCGGAAGTGGCGCCGCCGCCTGCTGACCCAGACGCTGAACGATTTCATCCGCCAGCCCCCGGTTGTCCCCCTGCCCCAGCTGGGGAGCCAGCCTGGCCACGATTTCATCGATCAGGGTATCGGTCGCCACGGGCGCACTCCCTTCCCCCAGCTCGAAGCCGCAACTGGCGAAGACATGGCGCAGGGTCGAGAGGTTCACCTGCTCCGGGCCGAAGGCATTGGCCATCCCCTTGCACAGGCTCGGAGCCAGCACATACAGGAACATGCCGCTCAGGTAGATGTCCTTGTGAAAACGGCTCTTGGAGAAGTCGAACTCCTCCACGTCGTCCTGGATCTTGCGCGCCCGCTGATACCAGCTTTGCAAGATCCCGGCCGCATAGCGATCAGACTCCAGCGCACCCGGATCCATGAAGATGGAGAAGGTCATGCGCTTGAGTTGACTACTCATCGCCGACCTCGGCCATCACGGGCGCCTCACGGTACACCTCTTCCTCTTCCGTGGTGTAGAGGCAGATCTCCCGCGCCAGGGCGGACTGGGCATCGTCCAGCAGCTCCACCCGCTCCCCCAGGGTCGGATAGGCAGCCTTGATGGCATCGACGATCAGGGATGCGCCGCCACCGACCAGATAGATCCGGTTCGGGTTCTTGGCGAACTTCTTCGCCTCGTGGGCCACCTGGGATCCCAGCTCGTCGATCTTGTTCTGCATCTTCTCGAGGATCTTCGGGATCTGGCTCTCGTCGTTCACCACGTCCCGCACGAAGTTCATGTCGTGGCGGCGCTTGATGAATTCGTTGGCCACCAGATAGCTCGAATCGCTGTCTGCCGCCGCCAGCGCCTTGCGGGTCGCGTCGGTTACCATGGAGACGCCGATCTCGTTGTTGCCATACACATCGGAAACGTCGTCAAACTCGCCAACGATGATCCCCATGTCCAGGGTGGTGCCACCGCAGTCGATCACCAGCGTCTTGGTGAACTCGTTGCAGCCCGAGCCAATCAGGCGGGAGAGCGCCGCCGGCAGGCTTTCCGGCATCACCTCCACGCTGACGATGTTGAACAGCTCACCCTTGTTGAGGCTGATGGCCCGCATCAGGTTGCGGCGCTTCTTTTCGATCTTCTCTTCATTGCGCTGGCAGTCATCCGGGTTGTAGAACTCGGTGATGGGCAGGGTCACGGTGATGGCCACATCGCAGGGGGTCACGCCGGTCTGCAGCAGGGCATGGTGCACGGAGAGCAGGTTGAGATCGTCGTACTGGTACTCCACGTGGGTGGTGGCCAGGGACTTGTCGGAGGTGGCGTCGTAGGTGTACTTGGTGTTGCCTATCTCGTAGTTGTAGATCTTCTTGTCCTTGCGCAAGGCGGCACTCTTCCAATCCTTGCGAAAGGAGTTGGGGGAGATGATGGTCTTGAGCACCTTGTTCTCAATCCAGCTCACCTTGACGTTGGTTGAACCATCGTCGATGGCCATTTTCATTACTTCAGACATGAGGAAATACCTGTTCAATAGGGCAAGATGGGTCCGATTGCCTTGCCATCTGCCACTGGCAAGGCGATCGGACCAATACATACACGGGGGATCAAGGTCAAAAGGCGACAAGTCTAATGGGTTTCTAAAATCCGGTGAAGCAAATGATTGAACCCGGCGGGATCTTCCGCCGGCCAGGCGTGGTGACCATCCGGGGTGTGGATGGTGGCATTGGGCAGGGAGGCGAACTGCTCCACCCGCCGCGCCAGGGGCAGATAGTCGTGACTGGTGGAGATGATGGCCACCGGCTGCCAGAGGGTGCCGAGACGAGCCCGCACCGACCAGCCGGGCAGCGCCTCCAGCAGCGCCTTGTAGGTCTTCTTTTTGTTGCGCACGAAGCGCCCCCGGAAGGTGTGGCGCACCTGGGCGAGATCGGGGCCGGGAAAGAGCTCGCGACCGAGCCACCACGCCAGCGGCCGCATGCCGAACCAGCGCAGCCACTTGAGGCGCATGGCATAGCGCTCCTGCTCCTTTGGCGTCTCCAGCAGAAATTCGCTGAAGCCGTTGACCAGCACCAGCCCCTGCACCTTGTGGGGCAGTTGCAGCGCCAGCTCCAGCGCCACCATGGCACCGAGCGACAACCCCACTACCCAGGCAGGCTCGGGCTGTTCGTCGAGCCAGCGGGCCACATCCGCCGCCAGGGTGGGCACGTCAAAGGGCCCCTCCTGCATGCTCTGGCCGTGGCCGCGCAAGTCGATGGCCACCACCCGATAACGCTCGGAAAAACGCTCGATCTGCGCCTGCCAGTCGAGGCTGGAAGAGCCCAGCCCGTGCAGCAAGAGCAGCAAGGGCCCCTCCCCCGCACTGCGCAGGGCCAAGCCATGGGATTTCATTACCTGATTGCGACGCACCCGTCCCCCCTTTCTCGACGCCATGCCGACCACTCAGGGCCAGCCAATCCGTACTCCGGTCCCCCGTCTACCCCTCTCCCACCAGGCTCACCGCCTTGATGTAGGCGTAGAGGCGCATGGCCGGCGTCAGGGCGAGCCGCTGCGCGGAGCGGCTGGTGATCCGGGCCAGCAGTATCTGCTGCCCGAGAGCCAACTGCAACAGGGTCTGCCCCGGTCGCACCTCCCGCACCTCCAGCAGCCGGGTCTCGAGGCAATTGGAGAGGCTGGAGTGCACGATGGGCTCGGTGGCGATCACCAGATCCCGCGCCGCCACCTTGATCTGCAAGGGGCCTGCTTCATCGGGGGCATGCTCCATGGTCACCATCAGGGTCTGATCCCCGAGTCGCAGGGTCGCCATCTGCTCGTGCTCGTCGTAGTGGGCCAGGGTTGCCGAGAGCATGACCCCGACGTCGTCGCGACTGGCCAGCGACAGGTCGGTGCGGGCGAAGATCTCCTCTGGGGTGCCCTGGGCCTCCACCCGTCCCTCTGCCAGCAGCACCAGTCCATCGCAGAGCAGGCTCACCTCCTCCATGGCGTGGCTGACGAAGATCATGGCGATGCCGCTCTCCTGCTGCAAGCCCTTGAGCACGTGGGCCTGATGGATGCGGCTGCGCCTGTCCAGCGCCGAGAAGGGTTCATCCAGCAGCAGCAAGTCGGGCTCGGCCAGCAAGGCCCTGGCCAATGCCACCCGCTGACGCTGACCGCCGGAGAGGCCGTGGGCCGGTTGCCCCAGCAGCTCGGCAAAACCGAGGCGCGCAGCCAGATCCTCTGGCTGCCAGCGCCCCCTCCCCTTGCGAGCCGCCAGTTGCAGGTTGCCGAGCACGCTCAGGTGGGGGAAGAGACGAGCATCCTGAAACACCAGCCCGATGCGCCGCGCCTCGGGGGGCAGGGCTGCAAGCTCGCGCCCCTGCCAGCGCAGGGCATCGCCCGGGGCCTTGTCGAGCCCGGCGATGATGCGCAGCAGGGTGCTCTTGCCACAGCCCGAAGGACCGAACAGGCCGAGGATGCGGCTGGGGGGCAGCGCCAGATCGCACGCCAGGGTGAAGGGGCCGAAATCACGTCTGGCCTTGAGGTAGAGGCTCATCCGAACAGCCTCCGTTGCCGACGTTGCAGCACGCCGTAGACCAGCACCAGCATCACCAGGGAGAAGCCCATCAGGCCGCCTGCCAGAATATGGGCATTCTGGTAATCCATCGCCTCCACGTGATCAAACAGGGCGATGGAGAGCACCTGGGTCTCCCCGGGAATGTTGCCGCCGATCATCAGCACCACCCCGAACTCCCCCAGGGTGTGGGCAAAGCCCAGCGCCGCCGCCATCACGAAGCTGGGCAGCGTCATCGGCAGGATGATGCGAAAGAAGCGCTCAAACGGACCCATCCCCAGAGTGGCAGCAGCCTCCAGCTCCTTGTTGCCCATGTTGACGAAGGCGGAGGTGAGGGGTTGTACCACGAAGGGGAGCGAATAGATGACGGAGGCGATGAGCAGGCCGAGAAAGCTGAAGGCGAGCGGGGCCCCGAAAGTCTCCCGCCACCAGCCACCGAGGCCGTACTCCGGGGAGAAGGCCAGCAGCAGATAGAAGCCGAGCACGGTGGGCGGCAGCACCAGCGGCAGGGCCACCATGGCCTCCACCAGGGGGCGCAGCCGGTGCTGGCTGCGAGACAACCACCAGGCGAGCGGCGGCGACAGCAGCAGCAGGATGGCAGTGGTGCTGGCCGCCAGTTTCAGGGTCAACCAGACCGCCAGCAGATCCCCTTCACTCATAGGGTCCCCTCTCGGGTGTCGATAAAAAACAGGGCGCCGTCATGACGGGCGCCGTCTTGAGACACGTCAGGCACCGGATCTGGCCAGCACGGGGCTGGCCGGCCCCCGGCAGACGCCGGGCGCTTACTGCGGCAGGGCGTAACCCGCCGCCTTGATCTGCGCCTGTCCCGGCCCCTTGAGCCAGGCGACCAGGGCATCCACCGCCGCCCCTTTCTTCAGCACCAGGGCCTGCTGCTCGATGGGGGGATAGAAGCTGGCCGGCACCGCCCAGGCTTCGCCGGTCTTGCCCGCCTCCACCAGATTGGCCCAGGCGACGAAGCCCAGCTTCGCATTGCCGGTGTCGACGAACTGCCAGGTCTGGCTGATGTTGGTGCCGGTCAGCACCCGATACTGCTTGGGATCGATCTTGAGATGGGCCAGGGTCGCCATGGCGGCAGCGCCATAGGGCGCTGTCTTGGGGTTGGCGATGGCCAGCTCCCCCTGCCAGTGGCGCAAGGTGGCCTCGTCGGGAGCTGGCCCCCCCTTCTGCCAGAGGCCGAGCTGACCGATGGCATAGGTGAAGCGTTCGCTCCCCTTGCCTTCCGACTCCAGCTTTTGAGGGGTCGCCACGTCGGCCGAGAGGAAGAGATCGAAGGGCGCACCGTGGGTGATCTGGGTATAGAGCACGCCGGTGGCCGCCGAACTGATGACGACGCTGTGGCCGGTCTTGGCGGTGAACTCCTTGCCAATGCGCTCTATGGTGCCCTTGAAGTTGGCCGCCACCGCCACCTTGACCTCGTCAGCCAGCACAGCACCGCTGTACATGGCGCCGGCGCCCAGCACCAACAGGGATACCCATCTCTTCATTCCGTTGCTCCTTATGTTCCGGCACGGCCGGATCGATTGACACGAGCCCGAGGCTCACTCCCCTTGTTGCCAGCGGGCCAGGGCGGCGTCATCGCTCGCCCTGGCCTCGACCCAGCGTTGCACCCCGTCGGCGGTCAGCTCTTTTTTCCAGAACGGCGCCCGGGTCTTCAAGAAATCCATGATGAAGTGGCAGGCCTCGAAAGCCGCCTCGCGGTGGGCGCTGCTCACCACCACCAGCACGATCTGATCCCCGAGCAGCAGCTCGCCGATGCGGTGAATGAGGGTGCACTCCTGCAGCGGCCAGCGCCCGCGGGCCTCGGCCACGATGCCCGCCAGCGCCTTCTCGGTCATGCCGGGGTAGTGCTCGAGGGCCAGCCCCTTCACATGCTCCCCCTGATTGAAGTCGCGCACCTTGCCGACGAAGGTGACGATGGCGCCTGTGTCCTGCCGGGCAGCGAGGCGGGCATATTCGTCGGCCAGCGAGAAATCCTCCCGCTGCACCAGGATGCGATCGGTCATGGTTGCGTTGCTCATCCTTAACCTCCAGTCACCGGCGGGAAGAAGGCGACCTCATCCCCGTCATGGAGGGGGGTATCCAGCGGCACCAGGGTCTGGTTGACCGCCACCAGGAGCTTGCCGGATTCGAGCGCCAGCGCCCACTTGTCACCCCGCTCGCTCAAGGCGGCGCGAAGGGCATCGGCACTGGCGTAGTCGCAAGGCAGGCTGAGCTCGTCGCAGCCGACCAGCTCACGCACCTGGGCAAAAAACAGAACCTTGATCATGCCTGCTCTCCTTTGGTCGCACCCAGCTGGAAATGACCGGATTTACCGCCCTTTTTCTCCACCAGACGCACCTGCTCGATCACCATGTCCTTTTGCACCGCCTTGCACATGTCGTAGATGGTCAGGGCTGCCACCGAGGCGGCGGTGAGCGCCTCCATCTCCACCCCGGTCTTGCCCGAGAGCTTGCACAGGGTGCGGATATGGACCCGATTGTGCGCCGTCTGGGGGGCTATCTCTACCTCCACCCGGGTCAGGGCCAGGGGATGGCACAGGGGAATGAGGTCGGCGGTCTTCTTGGCCGCCATGATGCCGGCGATGCGGGCGGTGGCGAACACGTCCCCCTTGTGGTGCTGACCGCTCAGGATCAACGCCAGGGTCTCGGGGGACATGGTCACGAAAGCCTCGGCGCGGGCCTCGCGTTCGGTCACCTGCTTGTCGGTGACATCCACCATGTGGGCCTCGCCGCTCTGGTTGAGATGGGTCAGGTTCATCTATGCACCTATCGAAAAATAAGATGGATGATCCGGGTTTACTCCCGGGATCACAGATGGGTCACGAAGTTGCACGGCCGGGTACGGGCGTCGAGCTGATCCCGGATAAGCTGTTCCCAACCCAGACGGCAGGCGCCGGTGGAGCCGGGCAGGCAGCAGATCAGGGTGCGGTTGGCGAGCCCTGCCAGGGCACGGCTCTGCATGGCGGAGCCTTTTATCTCGGCAAACGAGAGCTGGCGGAACATCTCGCCAAAACCCTGCACCGTGCGCTCGAACAGCACGCCGACCGCCTCGGGCACCCGGTTCTGCTCGTTGAAGCCGGTGCCGCCGTTGATGAGCACCACCTGGACTCCCTCGTCGGCAATCCAGTCGCTCACCTGGGCGCGGATGCGAAACAGGTTGTCTGGGCAGAGCGCCCGGTCGGCCAGCACGTGGCCGGTCTGGGTCAGGGCCTCGACCAGATAGTCCCCCGAGCTGTCATCGGTAGCGGTGCGACTGTCGGAAACCGTCAGGACGGCGATCTTGAGAGGGATGAATTCGCTGTGTTTGGGTGCCATTGGGGCCATTCCTGTCAATCATTGACCACGAGAGGATGAGGTGAACGCGCCGCACCGTGGTGCCAGCCATGAAAGGAGCCGGTGGGCGCCGCGTTGCCGGGAAGGGATTCTATCAAAAGATGTCTGGCTGGGGGGCGTCATTGCCCATTAATCTCGAAGGCCGCCGGATCCCGGGGATCCGGCGGCCTTCCCATCAGAAGCCTGGCACCCCTTTCATGTCAGGCAGTTGGTGCGCAATCCCCTTGTGGCAGTCGATGCAGGTGTTGGCCCCGCTTGCCAGGTTGGTGGAGTGCATCTGGGCGGCCCGACGCCCTTGCAGGGAGAAGTCCATGTACTCGAAGTTGTGGCAGTTGCGGCACTCGCGCGAATCCGTCTCCTTCATCCGCTGCCACTCCCGCTCGGCCATCTCCCGCCGGTGGGATTCAAACTTCTCGCGGGTATCCACCTTGCCGGTGATCATGCCCCACAGCTCCTTGGAGGCCTGCACCTTGCGGATGATCTTGTAGGTCCATTCGTGGGGTACGTGGCAATCCGGGCAGCTGGCCCGCACGCCGGAGCGGTTGGCGTAGTGGATGGTGTCGCGGTACTCCACGAACACGTTGTCCTTCATCTCGTGGCAACCGGTGCAGAAGGCCTCGGTGTTGGACGCTTCCATGGCGGTGTTGAACCCGCCCCAGAAGATGACGCCACCAAAGAAGCCCATCAGCAGGATGACCCAGAGGGCCGCCTTCGACGGTGACTTGAAGGTGGTCCACAGACGCTGCACAAAGCCGGGTAATTTCATCTACGGGTTCCTCAGTTCAGCGCTTCAACCGGTTTGAAGGTATTGTTCACCAGCGGCTTGGCGTCCGCTTGCGGCACGTGGCACTGCAGACAGAAGTAGCGACGCGGAGAGACTTCGCCCAGGGTCATGCCGTCGCGGGTCTCGAAGTGGGTGGGGCTTATCTTGGGGGCCTTCATGGCACTGGCGTTCTTGAAGCTGTGACAGGCCAGGCACTTGTTGACCTTGTTGTCCACTTCATAGTTGCGGGTGTCGTGGGGGATCAGCGGGGGCTGGTGCATGTACTGGCGATCGTAGAGGTCGCCATCCTTGCGAAAGTTCTTCATGGGGGCCGCGTCGGCATCCGTCACCAGATCCGTGCTTCCCCGCTCCGACTTGATGCCCCCCGTGCTGTTGGTGATCTCGGGGACGGCCGCCATCAAGGAACCCGCCATCAGGCAGGCCAGCATTGCTCCAATCAGCTTCTTCATTATGTGTTCTCCGACGTTTTCTCTGCCTTGACGGCAAAACCTACAGTGATTTCAAAAACTTGCTCCGCGCAGACATCGATGCAACGGCCGCAGTTGGTACACTCCTGAGCCGCAATCAAGGGCCCGTGACCACGCCTGGCACCGTGAACGGGGCCGCGCAGGATGGGACGCTCCGGGCAGACCGCATAACAATCCATGCAGTTGCTGCACCGCTCGCGCCCCGAGGCTGCAATCTTGATGAACCCGACCCGGTTGACCAGGGCGTAGAAGGCCCCCACCGGACAGAGGTGGCCGCACCAGCCCCGCTCCACCACAAAAAGGTCGAACAGGAACAGCGCCGCCAGCAGGCCCCAGCCCGCCCCCATGCCAAACAGCAGGCCCCGCAGGGTGAGCGACACCGGATTGACCAGCTCCCACACCAGCACGCCTGTGATGGCCGGCGCCACCAGCACCATGGCCAGCAGCCAGTAGCGGGTAGCTCGGTTGAACTGACCATTGCCCTTGAGCCCGAGCCGCCCCCTGAGCCAGGCGGCGGCATCGGTGACCAGGTTGACCGGACAGACCCAGGAGCAGAACACCCGCCCCCCGACCAGCCAGTAACCCGCGAGCACCAGCCCGGCCCCGAGCCAGAGGGTGGGGATGGGCCACTGGCCCGCCGCCACCGACTGCAACAGGGTCAGGGGATCCGTGAGGGGCACCGTCTCCAGCAGCAGGGAGCTGGAGAGGTTGCCCTTGAGGATCCAGATGCCCGCGAGCGGCCCCAGCAGGAACAGCCCCAGCACCCCGAACTGGCAGAGCCGGCGCAGCAGCAGGAAGCGGTGTGACCGCCACCAGCCCAGCCTGGCCGTGGCCTCGGCCCCCGGATACCGACTCATAGACCCTCCGGTTTGCGGGTCGGCAGGGTCAGTCGCTCACCGATGAGGGACTTGCCCGCCTTCTCCTTCTCTTCCCAGCCGAGCCGGTAGTGGTGACCCAGCTCCCCCTTGGCGAGCCCGCGAGGTACCACCTTGATGGCCGCCTCCTCCAGCACGCAGGCGTGCTCGCACTTGCCGCAGCCGGTGCAGACAGCGCTGTGCACCGTGGGCAGGAACATGGCGTGCTTGCCGGTGCGCGGGTTATGTTGCAGCTCCAAGGTAATGGCCTTGTCGATGAGGGGGCAGACCCGGTAGCAAACGTCGCAGCGCAGCCCCAGGTAGTTGAGGCAGGTCTCGTGATCGATGAGCACCGCCACCCCCATCCGCGCCTGATCGATGTCGGTCATGGCCCGATCCAGCGCCCCGCTCGGGCAGGCCGCCACGCAGGGGATGTCGTCACACATCTCGCACGGAACGGCGCGCGCCTTGAAGTAGGGGGTGCCGGTGGTCACGGGTTCAAACAGCCGGGCGAGCTTGAGGGTGTCGTAGGGGCAGGCCAGGGCGCAGAGCCCGCAGCGCACGCAGGCGCCGAGAAACTCGGCCTCGTCGAGGGCCGCCGGCGGGCGCAGCACCTGGGCAGGCAAAGCCTGCACCTGCTGGCGCGCCACGCCGCCAAGCCCGGCCCCGAGGAGTCCCACGGAGCAGGCCCCCTTGGCCATGTCGGCCAGAAACTGGCGCCGACTACGACTCATCTCGCGCTCCCCCGCCTCAGGCCTTCATGACCTTGACGGCGCACTTCTTGTAATCCGTCTCCTTGGAGAGCGGATCCGTGGCGTCCAGGGTCAGCTTGTTGACCAGCTGGCTCGCGTCGAAGAAGGGCATGAACACCAGTCCCTTGGGCGGACGGTTGCGGCCCCGGGTCTCGACCCGGGTCTTCACCTCGCCCCGGCGGGAGGAGACGATCACCTCTTCCCCACGGCGCACGCCACGGGCCTTGGCATCTTCCGGGTGCATGAACAGCACCGCATCCGGGAAGGCGCGATAGAGCTCGGGGACCCGACGGGTCATGGTGCCGGTGTGCCAATGCTCCAGCACGCGGCCGGTGGAGAGCCACATGTCGTACTCTTTGTCCGGAGCCTCGGCGGCGGGTTCATAGGGCAGCGCGAAGATGACCGCCTTGCCGTCGGGCTTGCCGTAGAAGCGCACCCCCTCCCCCGCTTTCACGTAAGGATCGAACCCTTCGCGATAGCGCCACAGGGTCTCCTTGCCATCCACCACAGGCCAGCGCAGGCCACGGGCCTCGTGATACTGATCGAACGGCGCCAGATCGTGGCCATGGCCGCGACCGAAGGAGGCGTACTCCTCAAAGAGCCCCTTCTGGACGTAGAAACCAAAGTGCTCGGCCTCGTCGTTCAGGGCCCCCTTGCTCTGCTCTTTCGGGAACTGGTTCACCTGGCCGTTGGCATAGAGCACGTCGAACAGGGTCTTGCCCTTCACTTCCGGCATCTTGGCAATCAACTCAGCCGGCCACACCTCTTCCACGGTGAAGCGCTTGGAGAACTCCATCAGCTGCCACAGGTCGGACTTGGCGCCTTCCGGTGCCTTCACCTGCTGGTGCCAGAACTGGGTGCGACGTTCGGCGTTGCCGTAGGCCCCCTCTTTCTCCACCCACATGGCGGTGGGCAGGATGAGGTCAGCCGCCTGGGCGGTCACGGTCGGATAAGGGTCGGAGACCACGATGAAGTTGGCCGAGTTGCGATAACCGGGCAGCGCCTCTTCGTTCATGTTCGGGCCGGCCTGCATGTTGTTGTTGCACATCACCCAGTAGGCGTTGAGCTTGCCGTCTTTCAGCATGCGGTTTTGCAGCACGGCGTGGTAGCCCACCTGCTCCGGGATGGTGCCTTCCGGCAGCTTCCAGATCTTCTCGGCGATGGCGCGGTGTTTGGGATCCGTGACCACCATGTCCGCCGGCAGACGGTGGGCGAAGGTACCCACTTCACGGGCGGTACCACAGGCGGAGGGCTGGCCGGTCAGGGAGAAGGGGCCGGAGCCCGGCTGGGAGATCTTGCCGGTCAGCAGGTGGATGTTGTAGCAGAGGTTGTTGGCCCAGACGCCCCGGGTGTGCTGGTTGAAGCCCATGGTCCAGTAGGAGACCACCTTCTTATCCGGATCCGCATAGGTCTGGGCCAGCTTCTCGAGCTTGTCCTTGGGCACGCCGGAGAGCTTGGAGACGGACTCCAGATCGTAATCTGCCACGAACTTGGCGAAATCGTCGAAGCTCATGGGGGTGGAGTCGCCACTGTCCGGGTTCTTGGCCTTTTGCTGCAGCGGGTTGGTGGGACGCAAGCCGTAGCCGATGTCGGTCACCCCTTTGCGGAACTGGGTGTGCTTGTTGACGAACTCCCAGTTCACCTTGTCGTTCTGGATGATGTAGTTGGCGATGTAGTTGAGGATCGCCAGATCGGTCTGGGGGGTGAACACCAGTCCGTTGTCCGCCAGCTCGAAGCTGCGGTGCTCGAAGGTGGAGAGCACGTGCACCTGCACATCCTGGTGGGACAGACGGCGATCGGAGATGCGCGACCAGAGGATGGGGTGCATCTCGGCCATGTTGGAGCCCCACAGCACGAAGGCGTCGGCCTGCTCGATGTCGTCGTAGCAGCCCATGGGTTCATCCATGCCGAAGGTACGCATGAAGCCCACCACCGCGGAGGCCATGCAGTGACGGGCATTGGGATCCAGGTTGTTGGAGCGCAGGCCTGCCTTCATCAGCTTGGCGGCGGCATAGCCTTCCCAGACGGTCCACTGGCCGGAGCCGAACATGCCGACGGCGGTCGGGCCCTTCTCTTTCAGGGTCGCTTTGAACTTCTCGGCCATGATGTCGAAGGCCTGATCCCAGCTGATGGGGGCGAAGTTGCCGTTCTTGTCGAACTTGCCGTTCGTCATGCGCAGCATGGGCTGGGTCAGGCGATCCTCCCCGTACATGATCTTGGAGAGGAAGTAGCCCTTGATGCAGTTCAGGCCACGGTTGACCGGTGCATCGGGATCCCCCTGGGTCGCCACGACGCGGCCAGCCTGGGAGCCCACCAGCACGGAGCAACCTGTCCCGCAGAAGCGGCACGGCGCCTTGTCCCAGGTGATGGCGGTCTTGTCGGTACTGGTGATCAGATTCGCCGCCAGAGTGGGGGCACTGACACCGGCCACGGCAGCGGCTGCCGCCACCGCATTGGCCTTCATAAAGTCGCGTCGACTCAGCTTCATGACATATCCTCGCATTGCTTAATCACATCAATGACAGCCATTGTGACGAGCCGCGCTGGCTCAGCTCCATGGCGCTTTATTCCTTTGCTCTGGGCTTTTCGTTCATCGAACGCAGACAACAGACCCGGCATCCCGTGTATTACCCGTGGCGGTCAGCGAACGACTCTTGCGCTTCTGCCACATGACGCCTTATTCCCCATCTTCGGCGTCCATTTCATCGAACTGGTGGTAGATCAGGGCCGCAGAGAGCACCCCGGGCAACCCCTGAATGGTGTCGATGGCAGCCATGATGGGGCGCTGGCTCGGCCCCTCCAGGGTCACCACCAGCTTGCCCTCCTCGCTGACGGCGTGGATCTCGGCCCCGTCCAGGGTCGCAATCCGCTCTGCCAGGGCGTGGCGCAGATCGGGCTGGGTCAGCACCACCAGGCTGGATACATGGAACTCTTCTCGCGTCATATCACCGTTTTCCAACTTGTTCGTCTCTTGGGTCATCGCGAAGCCTCGCCACGAGACAGACCGATGCTGATGCTGCCCACCGGGCAATCCGCCACGCAGGCCCCGCAGCCATTGCACGACTCGGCATGGATGCTGGGGGTGGGTACGCGCCCCAGCCGGGGGGAAAAGCGGATGGCCTGCTGCTCGCAGCTGTCCTGACAGCGCTGGCAGAACACCTGGGCAGTGGCCAGACAGCCCGCCTCGATATGGGCCACATACTCCCAGGGTGTCTGGGTTGTCGGCCTGAACACCGGCGCCTGGCAGGCGCTGACGCACTCGGTGCAGAAGGTGCACTCGCCGCGGTGAAAATCCACCGTGGGGAAGCCTCCGTCTCCCTTGATCAGGATCTGCTCCGGACAGGCCGCCAGACAGTCGCCGCAGCGGGTGCAGCCGGCCACGAACTCGTCCCAGGAGACGGACCAGGGCAACTGGATCCCGGCCTTGGGGGCGCTCAGGCGTCCCCGAAACAGGCCTCTGCGTGACAAGTTGACCCCATCGGTCATATCGACTCCTCTTTTCGGGGACGGATGCCCCCGCGCGGATCCCGTGACTGGCATTTTCAATACCAATTATAAGCGTGGGTGTATATTGCGGCCCTGACAAGTCAGGGGATATACCACCAGGGAGATAAACAGGGGGGATTCTTGCGCTGGATCAAACCCTTGGCGCAATTAGACACAGCAGGGGCAAGGTAAATTACCCCTATGTGAGGATTGATAATTAATCGAAGGTTATTTGAGGTGCACGGCGGCTGTCAGCCGCCGATGGAGGCCAGGTGAGGGGTCATGCCTGCATTGCCTTCATGGAGGCGATGGGTGGCGGCCTTGCCGGTCAGCGCCTGGCGAATACGCCATTGTAGCGCCTCCTGCTGGCTGTCATCGGTGAGCAGATCCCGCAGTTCCACCCCGTTGTCGCCAAAGAGACACAGGTGCAGCTTGCCCTTGGAGGAGACCCGCAGCCGGTTGCAACCGGCGCAAAAATCCTTGCTGTAGGGCATGATGAGCCCCACCCCGCCCCTCGAGTCCGAGTGCGTGAACACCTGGGCAGGGCCATCATCCACGCCGCGCAGCTGCTGCACCCAGCCGCTCTCTTGCAGACGCTGCTTGATGAGTTCACCGCTGGTATGGTGATCGCGAAACAGGGCGTCCATCTCGCCGGTCTGCATCAGTTCGATGAAACGAAGCTCGATGGGTTTGTCCCGGATCCAGGCGAGGAATGTCTCGAGCTGATGATCATTGAGCCCCTTGAGCAGCACGGCGTTGATCTTGACCGACCGAAAACCGGCACTCAGGGCGGCATCTATCCCCGCCATCACCTCCGCCAGCTTGTTCTCGCCGGTGATCTGGTGGAACTGGCGGGGATCCAGGCTGTCGACGCTGACGTTCAGGGCCGTCAGCCCCGCATCGAACCACTCGCGGGCACGCTCCTTGAGGCGATACCCGTTGGTGGTCATGGCCACCTTCTCGATGCCGGGAGTATTGGCCACCGTCTCGATGATGGCCGTGAAGTCGCGACGCAGGGAGGGCTCGCCTCCGGTCAGACGCACCTTGCGCGTCCCCATGGCGGCAAACCCGGAGACGACGCGACGGATCTCCTCCAGGGAGAGGAAGGACTGGCGCCCCTCACCGTCTCCTTTCGGCGGCTGATAGCCGTCCGGCAGACAGTAGGTACAGCGGAAATTGCAGACGTCGGTGACCGACAGACGCAAATAGTAAAAGCGACGGGAAAAACCATCTTCAAGTGGCAACATAAACACCTTTCCAAATACGGGAGGCCAGGGCATTTCTTTCCTGACCCTTTCAGCTCGAGCATCGGCTGACGGCGATCTCCCCCTATCTCAATGACTTAGGCAAAATCGCTCGGAGTTCATCTAGTTTTTCGATGCTAGCACAACTTGGAGTACACTCCCATGCTACTTTGTGGGGTCTTTGTGGGTGAAAAGGGAGCCGGTCGGCATGGGAAAATGGTTCAGAGTGCAGTCGGTCAGCAGCGCCATCGGTCGCTCCATGGTGCTGATCCTGTTCATGGCCAGCCTGATCGCCGTGGTGGCCATGGTCACCCTCTTCTATTCGGTTCCCGATGCCAAGGCCATCAATCTGTCGGGATCTCTGCGCATGCAGGCCTACCGCATGGCCTATGAAATCGAGAAGGATCAGGTCGTCCTCGGCCGGCTCGCCCAGTTTGAACAGACCCTTCATGCCCCCGAGCTGCAGGAGACCCAGCGCTGGATCACGCCCGCCTCCCTGCGCCGCACCTATGGTGAAGTCCTGCTGCAATGGCAAGTGATGCGCGAACACATCGAGAATGCCACCCCCAGCCGTTATACCGACAATACGGAACAGTTCGTCGCCGCCATCGATGACTTCGTCAACCAGATGCAGTACCACGTGGAGTTCAAGGTTCGCATGCTGGCCCTGGCAGAGGGATTGGGTCTGCTCGCCATCATCACCATCGCCTGGTGCACGGTGCGCTTCACCCGCCAGCAGGTGGTGGCGCCCCTCAATCAGCTGGTCTATTGCGCACGCCAGATCCAGCGTCAGGAGTTCGATCTCACCCTGCCCCCCCACTGTGAAAACGAGCTGGGAGAGCTGTCGGGGGCGTTCGCGACCATGGCCGACGAGCTTGGCAAACTCTACCGGGAGCTGGAGAGCAAGGTGGAGGAGAAAACGGCCAAGCTGCAACAGGCCAACGACACCCTCTCCTTCCTCTATTCCACCGCCCAGAAACTGCACGCGGCGCCACTCAGCCGCCGCACCCTGCAAAAGCTGCTGGAGCGGGCCGCCGCCCACCAGCACATCGAGTACATCCGCCTCACCCGCTTCGAGCACAATGCGATGCCGGTCTACATCACAGGTCGCAAGGGGTGGCCGGGGGATCTGGACGCCGTGGTGAGCTTCTACCTGCAGATGGATGACGAGGAGTACGGCCGGCTCGACATGATAAGCGACCACCCCATCGACGAGCGGCTGATGAAGAACTTCTCCATGTTGCTGGCCCAGGTGCTGCACAAGGATCAGACCCTGCTGCAGCACCAGCGCCTGCTGCTGATGGAAGAGCGCGCCGTCATCGCCCGTGAACTGCACGACTCCCTCGCCCAGGCCCTCTCTTACCTGAAGATCCAGGCCACTCTGCTCAAGCGCTCCTTCGCCAAGGGGGACAGGGCCAAGACCGAGGCAGCCATGGAGCAGATCGACGAGGGACTCAGCAATGCTTATACCCAGTTGCGCGAACTGCTCGGCACCTTCCGCCTCAGCATCGGCGATGCCAACCTGGGTGAAGCCATCGCGGTCATGCTCGAGCAGCTCAAACCCCAGACGCACGCCGACATCAGGCTCCAGTACGGACTGACGGACACCGACCTTGAAGCGGGGCAGCACATCCACATCCTGCAGCTGATCCGTGAGGCAGTGCTCAATGCCATCAAGCATGCCAGCGCGCGGCACATTGACGTTAGCTGTGAGACCCTGGCTGATGGTAACATCCAGGTTCAGATTGCAGACGATGGTGTTGGAATAAGGGGCGCAAGCTCGGCGGTGAATCACTACGGTCTCAGCATCATGAATGAACGCGCCAGCAAATTGCGCGGCCAGTTGACCATCAGTGAACCGCCCTCCGGGGGCACCCGCATACACCTGACCTTTCCCACCAGCCTAACAAGAGACGCCTGATGGACGAGATGAAATACAGTGTTCTGGTCGTGGATGACCACCCCCTGATGCGCAAGGGAATTGTGCAACTGCTGGAGTTGGAAGATAACATCGACGTGGTTGGCGAGGCCTCCAACGGCACCGACGCCGTGGCCATGGCCAAAGAGTCCGAACCGGACCTTATCCTGCTCGACCTCAACATGAAGGGGTTGTCAGGTCTCGATACCCTCAAGGCGCTGCGGGCCGAAGAGGTGACTTCCCGCGTGGTGATCCTGACCGTCTCTGACGCCCGCCAGGATGTGGTTGCCCTGCTCAAGGCAGGCGCGGACGGCTATCTGCTCAAGGACACCGAGCCTGACATGCTGCTGGCCCAGCTGGCTGACGTGATGACCGGCAAGCAGATCCTGAGCGAGCCGCTACGTCCCTATCTCGAGAACATCTACGAGCTGGACCACCTGCAGCAGAAGCTGGAGAGCCTGACCCGACGCGAGATGCAGATCATGCGTGAAATCGCCAAGGGGTTGTCCAACAAGCAGGTCGCCTCCGTGCTCCATATCTCCGAGGGAACCGTCAAGGTCCACGTCAAGAGCCTGCTGAAAAAGCTCGAGGCCCAAAGCCGCGTCGAAGCAGCCGTCATGTACCTGGAACAGCGCAACTGAGGTCCCGGCCTCCTGCCAGCAAGGGGTCACCATCCGTGCCTCCTTGCTGGCCCCCTCTTCTTTTCCCCAAATGGCGCGGAACCCGGTGCTCTATTGAGTAGATGGATTATTATTTTCATGACATCGCACGGGAAGGAAACATCGACATGACCTTTGAGCAGATAGAGCTGGTCCAGAAAGCCTGGGGCAGGGTGAGCGCCCTGAACAACAGCTATGTCCAGGAGGTGTATGAAGAGCTGTTCAGATTGTCCCCCGAACTCAGGGCCCTCTTTCCCCCACATCAGGAGCTGCCCGTTGCCAAGGTGTCGGACACCCTGAACACCGTCATCACCAGCCTCTCCCAACTGGATGCACTGGGTTTCATCATTCGCGATCTCGGCAGGCGTCACCAGCGATTCAACGTTCAACCCCACCAGTTTGCACTGCTCAAACAGGCGCTGACCCAGGTGCTGGCACGGCGTCTCGGCAGTGGCTTTACCCCGGCACTGGCACAGGCCTGGTCGCAGATGTATGACGAGATAGCCGCCCTGATGCTGGACGGCATGACACAGCACACCGAATTCACCACCTGATCCCCTGGCCTTTGCCCCCAATCGCTGAATGGGTCTGTAACAGGCATTTTGCATGAATCAAATTTGCAATATGCGAAAATAGACTCATTCTGCACACAGGGTATGTTCGGCGCCCTTACACCTCACCTGAATCCCTTTCGCACTGCCTTGCCTGCATTCGCGACATCAAATCACAATAGATTGATTTTAAATGGATATTAAAAATAACCACGGGAAATGACTCACCCCTTCGCCACGCCACCTCTCTCTGGCACGGTCACTGCATTGTCACATTCAGCAATGACTGATTAGGAGGATGGAACATGAAACTTCAACAACTGGCACTGTTCCCCTTGCCGTCCCACATTCTGCCCGGCGGCAAGCTCCCCCTTCGCCTGTTCGAGCCGCGCCACCTGCAGATGCTCAAGGAGTCCTTCCTCGAGGATCGGGGTTTTGGCATCGTGATGGAAGAGACTACCAGCACGGGTACCTGCGGACGGATTCTCCCGGTCGGAACCCGCGTCAAGGTGACTGATTTTTATACCCTCAACGACGGTTTGCTCGGGGTCACCGTGCTCGGCCTTGAACGCTTCTGCATCCACGAGATGGAAACGGATAGCGCAGGCCTCAGGCACGCCCAGGTCGAGCCGTTGCCCAACTGGCCGAGTGCGGATTCTGATGTCAGCGACAACCAGCTGGTCAGCCGATTGAGAGAAGTCTTTGCACAATATCCGGAACTGGATGAGCTCTATCCGGACAAGCAGTTCGACGATGCAGCCTGGCTCTGCCAACGCTGGCTCGAGATCCTGCCCATGCCGATCTATGAAAAACAGATGTTGATTGCCAAACAAAACAGTGAAGCGGCGCGCCAGTTCTTGCGCCGACTGATCGCACAGTGAGTCAAAGAGTGAGTCAACGGTTGGTTTGCAAAACGCGAATTCTCGGCACTGCATTCTTATAATGAAAAAATGAGAATTGCATTTTGCAATCACGGTAGCGATAAATAACACACAACTCAGCTACAGGCCGCAAATAACAGGTTTTGAAAAGTTGGCACGACTTTTTCATATAAAACCGTACAACCCGATTTATCCCGTGCTCTCTTCAGTATTTGCTGAAGAATTGGTCAACCACCAGGTTGACCATTTTTTTTACCCAAAATCGGCCGGCATCACCTGCAATGGCGGAGCAGGCAGCTTCGCAGCCTGGCAAGACTGATGGGTTTGGCCAGAAAATCGTTCATGCCCTGAGCAAGGCAGCGGGCCCTGTCCTCCATCATGGCATTGGCCGTCAACGCGACAATGGGCACCTCGCACCCCATGTCCCGTAGGCGCCGGGTCGCCTCCAGCCCATCCATCTGCGGCATCCGCATATCCATCAGGACAAGGTCCGGCTGCTGCTTCGCCACCTGTGCCAGGGCCTCCAGACCATTGCCTGCCAGCCTCACCCTGCACACCAGCTTCTGCAGCATCAGGGATACCACCAGCTGATTGACCGGACTGTCTTCCACCACCAGCACATCCAGCTCCAGTCTGGCGCACTCTTCACTGCCGGGGGCGGTGGCCGGAGCACAGGGAGAGGCCATCCCGGGCAGCTCGAACCAGAAGCAGCTTCCCAGCCCAGGCGTGCTCTGCACGCAAATATCTCCCCCCATCAGCTGCACCAGCCGCCTGCAGATGGCCAGTCCGAGCCCCGAGCCGGAGAAGCGGCGGGTTGCCGAACTGTCGACCTGATAGAAGGGTTCGAACAGCAACGCCTGATCCTCGGTGGAGATGCCGATCCCCGTGTCGCTGACCATGACCCCCAACTTTTCCTCCTCCCAGGTCAACGCCAGACGCACGCTGCCGGCGGAGGTGAACTTCACGGCATTGCCAAGCAGGTTGCCTATCACCTGGGAGAGGCGGACGGCATCCCCTTGAAGGCGTTCGGGGAGCGTCTCATCCAGATGCCAGTGCAGTGTGATTCCCTTGGCACTGGCTTGTGCCTGCAAGGGCTCCACCAGGGCACGGCACAGCTCGGCTGGCTGAAAGGGTTCACAGTGCAGCGTCAGGGTATGTGACTCTATTTTCGAGAAATCGAGCACGTCGTCGATGATGGTCTGCAACAGATGCGCAGAGTGGGTGGCATGGCCGATGAGGGTCTGTTGCGGAGTGTCGAGCCGGCCGTGCTGCAGCAGATCCAGCATCCCCAGCACGGCGTTCATGGGAGAGCGGATCTCGTGGGTCATCATGGCGAGGAACTGGGATTTGGCACGGTTGGCCGTCTCGGCATCGTCCCTCGCCCGCGCCAGCTCCTGCTCGCGGCGGATCTGGCTGCCTATCTCCCGCGCCGTACCCCGATAGCCGAGGAAGCGGCCACCGGCATCATGGCAAGGCTCCGCATTGATCTCCATCCAGCAAGGCCCGCCCGCCAGCATCACCTGGGCCCGCATTCCCCGCACCGGCAGATGGTGGGCGATCAGGTGCCGGTAGTGGCTCCAGGCCGGGTCCTGCTTGTCGTGGGCAAAATCATAGAGGCTTCTCCCCGTCTGGCGGGCCAGCACTTCCCCCTGATAGCCAGGTGCAGAGACATAGCTGAGCCTGTGCTGGGGATCGGTCTCCCAGAACCAGTCGGAGGCCATGGCGGCAAAACTGCGAAAACGCTGTTCGCTGGCCTGCAGGGCCAGGGTCTTGAGGTCAACCTGTTCTTGCAGGCGAGCCCGATAGGCGATGTTGACCAGGGCCTGGGAGATGAGCGGGCGACAACGCTGCATCGCCGCCTTGCTCTTGAGATCGAAGGTGCCCGCCACGCTGTGCCGGCAGATGAGCACACCGGAAAACCCCGGTCCCTGCAAGCCTGTCATCATGACGCTGGCCCAGCCCGGCGCCCCCGCCAGCGGCGCCAGCTCAGGCAGTTGGGCGGGATCATAGATGACCAGGGTCTCCCCCTCGATGGCCCTGAAGAAGAGCGGTGTCAGCGACCAGGTCCGGCCCACCTCGTCCGGCTGGGTGCTCAGATGGGTGCTGCCCCCTACGGCCTCCCAGGCGACCACGTCCGCCTGTTCGAATCCGATAAAGGGCTTGAGAGCAAGAATGAGACTCTCCAGTACCTGCTCCAGACTCTGGGCCTGTGCCAGGGTCGCCACCCCGCACAGCAGGGCTTGGGACTCCTCCCGATATCTGGCCTCCCGCTCCCGGCAACGCATCAGCTCCACCAGCGTGGTTTGCAGTTTGTCACCCAGGGTTTCGAGTTCGCTATTGCCTATCATCTTGAATCCAGCACAATGTCAGCTCTCGAGGAAGATTACGCTCGACACCATGAGGTTGCCGTGTGCCAGCTCACCATGGGGTAATCGTCCCTGTTCACCGAAGGTAAAGGGCGTGATGAAGGGGATCTCACCCAGCCTCTGACTGAATTGACTGACGATGTCCCCCAGCCTGTCCCCCAGTGCCAGCCGACAACCGGCACAAAACACCACCAGGGCGCCAAAGGGGCGCATATTGCTCGCCATGCCATATTCAGGCTCGATATTCACCGCATTCAGGCTGCGCTGCAACAACCCTTCCTGGCTGCTGTACATGAGCAGCAGCCGCTCTCCCAGTCGGGTCTCGGTAAAGAGGCGCAGCCCCTCCCGCGCCGTCACAGCCTCGGGATGGGAGAGCTTGTAGTAGGGCAGGTCATCGAGCATGCCGACCTGACGGGCCAGTGGCGAAAGCGTCGTCTCCCTGAGGATGGGGCCCACCGGCCAGGGCGTCGCACGCTCGGTCCAGCGACCATAGACCCGGGCCGCCGGCTCGTGATCGATGGTCAGCACCTCCCGCCCGTCTATCCCGGTAATGATGCCGCGACACTCGGTGGGCACATAGCCTGAGTGAAACTGGAACGCCAGTTGGCAGTCGGGGTAAAGCACCGCCAACACGCACCCTTGTGATCCCTCTCCTTCGTCCCAGCACAGCTGCCACTGCCCGGCCACGCCGTCGTCTGCCGCCGACCCGCCGACGACGGGAACGGTCGCGCCAAACTCGGCGTCGATCCCCGCGAGCACAGCCTCCTCCAGCCCCGGGCTGGTGTGCAGCAACACGAGCTGCGGCAGCTCTCCCGGTCGGCCACCATCGGCGATGGCGCGGCGCAGCAATGCCCGCACATCCGGTTGATCCCCCATCTGGCCAGCCACGCCATAAGCCCCCTTGTCATCATAAAGGGCGGCGACCGACAGGCTCCAGCCATGCCGACCATGATGGCCATCCTGGGTCAGGATACCGCCGCAGGAGCTGCAACCGATCAGCCGGGTATCGGGAAAACGTGCCTTGAGCGCACGGCGCAGTTCCGCCGCCTCGTGTGCTTGGGTAAAATAGACCAGCAACAGCGATGGAACATGGGATGACTGGGCATGCAACCGCTCTGTAACTTGTTGGGCGGCCAGCGGGGTCGTCTCGGCAAGCGAGTGAGCCGTCAGGAAGTTCAACATCGTCTCCTAGGGGTACGGAATGCTGGCATCAAGCAAAAATCATACCCTTATCAAACAATTACCTGGCCATGGAGACTAGAATGGTGCTCACTGGCCTCCCACGGGATCACTGCATGTGGCAGAAAAATATCAATGACTTCGACCGGGTTGTCGCCATCGGCGGCGGGCACGGTATGGGCCGGGTGCTCTCTTCCCTGTCGTTCTTGGGATCCCGGCTGACGGGCATCGTCACCACCACGGATGATGGCGGCTCCACCGGACGCCTGCGCAAAAGCCAGGAGTGCATCGCCTGGGGGGATCTGCGCAACTGCCTCAACCAGTTGGTGACCACCCCCAGCATCGGTAGCCAGCTGTTCGAGCACCGCTTTACCGGCCGCGGCGAGCTGGCGGGCCACAACCTCGGCAACCTGATGCTGCTGGCCCTCGACAACCTCTGCGTGCGCCCCCTGGATGCCATCCGGCTCATCAGCGACATGCTGGAAATTGAACCCAATCTGCTGCCCATGTCCGAGCATCCCACCGATCTGTGCGCCCACACCGTCTGTGGCGATCAGATCCTGGGAGAGGTCTCCATCGATCAGCTCACCACACCGCCACGGGCCCTGAGCCTGAAACCGGTCGTGCCCGCCACGCGCGAAGCGGTCGAGGCGCTGAGCCAGGCCGACATGATCATCCTGGGGCCGGGTAGCTTCCTCACCTCCATCATGCCTCCTCTGCTGCTGCGCGAGATTGCGGAGGCGATCCGCAGCAGCCGTGCCATCGTCGTGTTCATCAGCAATCTGGTGGACGAAGAGGGTCCGGCAGGCCAGTTGTCACTGTCCAGTCAGCATCGTTGGCTGGAAGAGCGGATAGGCAGCGGCCGGATCGATGCCATTCTGGCTCCCGAGGGCCCCCAGGTACCCGAGCTGCAGCACTGCCTCGTTCGGGCCGAGCTGGGTGAAGCAGCCCTCCCCCACCGCCACGACCGCCTCAAGCTGCGGCTGGCACTCGACACCGTGATCCTGAGCAGGCTTGGCGAGCGCGACATGGCGGGCTGATGCCCTTCTGGATCAGTGAAACTGGGCCAGATGGGTGAAGACCTGGGGCAGGGAGTGCTCCAGCTCCGCCAGCAGTCTGCCGGCCTCTTGCTCATCTTCCCGGCGACAGGCGGACTCCAGATCCATCACCTGCTGATAGCTGGGTTTGGCGCCATAGCTGCCACAGGACGATTTCATGCTGTGGGCAACACGCGCCAGGGCTGACCAGTCCCGCTGCTCAAAAAGCGGTCTTAATTGGGCCAACTGCTCGCCTACCTCTTCGACAAACACCGAGATGACGACCGGCATCATCTCGTGACCGATATCATCTGCCAGTTGTCGCAGCACTTTCTGATCCAGCCACTCCATCTTCTCTTCCCTATGATGGTATTCAAACAGACCACAATATAGCGGACCCACAGCCCCGCTGTCACCCGCCCTTCGGGCATGCCCGTATCGCTCCGGATGCTCTTGGGACACCAGAATGTGAGCAGCTTCAAGTTATCGGTATGTCAGCCAGAATGGAGAGAGATAAAGGTTGTCACAAAATTAACATTAAAGTAACAATGCAACCCATGAGAATGATGCGGCTCAGCAACACCTCTCTCATCCCTTTTTGCCTGTATGGCTGCTGCGAAGAACCAGGGTAGACATCTACCCTGGTATTTTTTATTTCTGGTTCAACAAGTTGGCTGCATTGCCATATTCCAGCTCGCCCAGCCTGAACAGGCAGAACTCCCCGGGCACCATCTTCACCCAATTCTCGTTGCCGGTGAGCGGCCGGGTGGCGATCAGGGTCACCACATCGTTCGGCGTGGTTTCACTCTGAAAGTCGATGGCCACATCCTCATCCAGCAGACGGGCTTCGCCAAAGGGAGCCCTGCGCGTCAACCAGTAAAGATTGTTGCTGCAATAGGTCATCACGAACTCTCCGTCCGACAGCAGCATGTTGAACACCCCGAGCCCGCGCAGCTCGTCGCACAGGGTCGCGAGGTAGCGGAACATGGCGGGGAAATTTGCCGGCCGTTTGGGGTACTTGTGCTCCAGCCTGTCGAGCAGCCAGCAGAAGGCGTGCTCGCTGTCGGTGTCGCCTACCGGGCGGTGCCGCCCCGTGGGCAGCCTCTTGTAACCGGTCAACTGGCCATTGTGGGCAAAGGTCCAGTAACGGCCCCACAGTTCGCGGGTAAAGGGGTGGGTGTTTTCCAGGGAGACACACCCCCGGTTCGCCTGCCGGATATGGCTGACCACGGCACGGCTCTTGATGGGCAGTGCCTGGACCAGCTTGGCGATGGGAGACTGGGCGCTGGGTTCGGGATCCTTGAAGGTGCGAAAACCCCGCCCCTCATAGAAGGTGATCCCCCAGCCATCCTTGTGGGGACCGGTCTTGCCGCCCCGCAGCATCAGCCCGGTAAAGCTGAAGCAGATGTCGGTCGGCACATTGGCACTCATGCCGAGCAGTTCGCACATATACCATCCACTCCCTGAATGTCTTGACTCTGGTTTCGTCAATCAACCGTCACGGCTGGATGAGAGGGCCGGTATGGTCACCCATCCCCCCCTCTCAATCCCGGATCGTTGATTACTTGGCCATCTCTTTTTCAACCAGCTGGATCAGGATGTGGATCACCTTGATGTGCACTTCCTGGATGCGGTCGGCATAACCGAAGTGCGGTACACGGATCTCCACATCGGCCAGACCAGCCATCTTGCCGCCGTCCTTGCCGGTCAGGGCAATCACCTTCATCCCTTTGGCACGGGCCGCCTCGATGGCTTTGAGGATGTTGCCGGAGTTGCCGCTGGTGGAGATGCCGAGCAGCACGTCACCACGGCGGCCGACGGCCTCCACATAGCGGGAGAAGACATAGTCATAGCCAAAGTCGTTGGAGACGCAGGAGAGGTGGCTGGGGTCGGAGATGGCGATGCCGGCATAGCCTGGGCGGTTCTCGCGATAACGACCGGTCAGCTCCTCGGCAAAGTGCATGGCATCGCAGTGGGAGCCACCGTTGCCGCAGGAGAGTACCTTGCCTTCCTGCTTGAAGGAGTCGGCGAGCAGCCTGGCCGCCGCCTCGATGTTTTTCAGATTTTGCTCATCTGCCAGGAACGCCTGAAGCACGCTGGCAGCCTCGGTCAACTCGTTGCGGATCAGTTCTTGGTACATGGTTCTTGAAATCTCGTCGTCCAACATAGGGTGGCGGCATTGTCGCACAAGCCAGTCCAATCGTCGCCCCCCGCCCGCCAAGATGGGGCGGGCAGCGCGTTATGCCGATCACAGAGCCAAGGTAACGGGCTTGTAAACAGCTTGATAAGTTTGTGCGTATGAATTACAACAGAGGCCATATCCAACAGGTCAGACCTCTGGATCAGTTAACGCCAATTTCCCAACCTCGGCAATTCATGCAAGGAGCAAACAATGACGACGACCCTCACTCTGCTCGGGGTGATCCTGGTGATCGGCGCCATGGCCTATCGCCGTGCGTCCCTGTTCACCGCCACGCTTGCCACGGCCGCCGCCCTGGTCGCCGGTACCTTCTATGGCCATGTGCCCCTGCTGGTGTGGGCGCTGTTCGCGGTGATAGCCCTGCCCCTCAATCTGGTTGAGTTTCGCCGCAACCAGCTGACCAAGCCGCTGTTCAAGATCTACAAGTCCATCATGCCGGAGATGTCCCGAACCGAGAAGGAAGCCATCGAAGCGGGGACGACCTGGTGGGAAGCGGATCTGTTTGCCGGCAACCCGGACTGGAAGAAGCTGCACGCTATTCCGGTGAGCACCCTCAGCGCCGAGGAGCAGGCCTTCATGGACGGCCCGGTTGAAGAAGTGTGCCGTATGGTCAACGACTGGGAAGTGACCCACGAACGTGCCGATCTCTCTCCCGAGGTGTGGCAATACCTGAAGGACAACAAGTTCTTCGCCATGATCATCAAGAAGAAATACGGTGGGCTGGAGTTCTCCGCCTACGCCCAGTCCTGCGTGCTGCAAAAGCTGTGCGGCGCCAGCGCCGTGCTCGCCTCCACCGTCGGCGTTCCCAACTCCTTAGGGCCGGGGGAGCTGCTGCAACACTACGGTACTGACGAGCAGAAGGATTACTACCTGCCCCGCCTGGCTGTCGGCAAGGAGATCCCCTGTTTCGCCCTGACCAGCCCGGAAGCGGGTTCCGATGCGGGCTCGATTCCCGACTTCGGCATCGTCTGCAAAGGCGAGTGGGATGGGGAAGAGGTGCTCGGCATGCGCCTGACCTGGAACAAGCGCTACATTACCCTGGCTCCCATCGCCACCGTACTCGGCCTCGCCTTCAAGCTGCGTGACCCTGACCACCTGCTGGGTGAGGAAGAAGAGCTCGGCATCACCTGCGCCCTCATTCCGACCCACATCAAGGGGGTCGACATCGGCCGTCGCCACTTCCCGCTCAACGTGCCGTTCCAGAACGGCCCGACCCGCGGCAAGGACGTGTTTGTACCGCTCGACTTCATCATCGGCGGTCCGGCCATGGCCGGTCAGGGCTGGCGCATGCTGGTGGAGTGTCTCTCCGTCGGTCGCGGCATCACCCTGCCCTCCAACAGCACGGGCGGCGTCAAGATGCTGGCCCTGGCCACCGGTGCCTACAGCCGCATCCGTCGCCAGTTCAAGCTGCCGATTGGCAAGATGGAAGGGATTGAAGAGCCGCTGGCACGCCTGGGTGGCAACGCCTACATCATGGGCGCCGCCGCCAAACTGACGGTCACCGGCATCGATCTCGGTGAAAAACCCTCGGTCATCTCCGCCATCGTCAAGTACCACCTCACCGACCGCGCCCAGAAGTGCATCATCGATGCCATGGACATCCATGGCGGCAAGGCCATCTGCATGGGGCCGAACAACTATCTGGCCCGTGGCTATCAGGGGGCGCCCATCGCCGTGACCGTCGAAGGTGCCAATATCCTGACCCGCAGCATGATCATTTACGGTCAGGGAGCCATCCGTTGCCACCCTTACGTGTTGCCGGAGATGCTGGCAGCCAGCCACCCCGACAAAGAGCAGGCGCTGAAAGATTTCGACAAGGCGATGTTCAGCCACGTGGGCTTTGCCATCAGCAACCTGGTGCGCAGCTTCTGGCTGGGGCTGACCGGTGCCCGCTTCGCCGCAGCGCCCTACAAGGATCAGACCAAGGGCTACTATCAGCAACTATCCCGCCTCTCCGCCAACCTGGCCTTCCTGTCAGACATGGCGATGGGCACCCTGGGTGGCGAGCTCAAGCGCAAAGAGCGGGTCTCTGCCCGCCTCGGCGATGTGCTGAGCCAGCTCTATCTGGCCTCCAGCGCCCTCAAGCGCTATCAGGATGAAGGACGCCAGCAGGCCGACCTGCCGCTGCTGCACTGGGCACTGCAAGACGCCCTGTTCAAGGCTCAGGAAGCGATCGACGAGTTGCTGCGCAACTTCCCGAACCGCTGGATTGGTCTGGCCCTGCGCGCCATCGTGCTGCCCCTTGGTCGCGACCTGAAGCGTCCCTCCGACAAGCTCGACAGCCAGGTGGCCCGCCTGCTCCAGGTGCCAAGTGCCACTCGCAGCCGTCTGGCCGAGGGTCAATATCTGACGCGCGAGGAGGGCAACCCCTTCGGGCTGCTGGAACAGGCGCTGGACGATGTGCTGACCGCAGAACCGCTGTTTGACAAGGTGTGCAAAGCCGAAGGGAGCAAACGCCCCTTCACCCAGCTCGACAAGGTGGCAGAGGCGGGCCTGAGCCTCGGTGTCATCAATCAGGCCGAAGCGGACCTGCTGCGGCGCGCCGAGGAGAGTCGCCTTCGCACCATCAACGTCGATGACTTCGATCCCGTCGACCTGGTGGCCAACAAGGCACTGTTTGAAGCCTCCGCATATCACAGGGCAGCTTGATGCCTCTGATGCCAGAACGCCTCCCTTGTGGAGGCGTTTTTCATGAAAGGGCTGGTGGATGGCATCCGATACGAAGAAAGAGAAACCGACTGGATCATATTTTGGATATCAATCCGTTTCCTATATTGAATGAAGCGGTTAAGGTAAGCACAGGATCACACACAGGATTGCATAATGGATGATCAAATCCTGATTATTGATGATGAAGATCTTCCCCAATCAGCACCGCGTCCCGCCGGCTGGAAGGTGATGATAGTGGACGATGAACCCGAAGTGCATCGCATCACCAAAATCACCCTGAACAAGTTTGAATTCGACGGCAAGCCGATCGATTTTCTGCACGCCTACTCTGCGGCTGAAGCCAAAGCCTTGCTCGCCCTCACCCCGGATGTCGCCCTGCTGCTGCTCGACGTCGTCATGGAGGTCGATCATGCCGGTCTTGAGGTGGTCAAGTTCGTGCGTGACGAGCTGCAAAACAAGATGGTACGCATCGTGCTGCGAACCGGTCAGCCCGGCCAGGCCCCGGAAGATGACGTGGTGACCAACTACGACATCAACGACTACAAGGACAAGACCGAACTTACCTCCCAGAAACTGCGCACCCTGTTGCGCGCCAGCCTGCGTTCTTACCGGGACATCCGAACCCTTGAGAGCAATCGACAGGGGCTGGAGAAGGTCATCGAGGCGTCCAAGGGGATCTTCGAGCAGCGTGCCCTGCGCCAGTTCGTCGAAGGAGCCCAGACCCAGCTCAGCGCCCTGCTCAATCTGGAAGAGTCCCAGATTTACGATGTGAAACACCTGGCGTATGAGGTGCGGGATCAGGTGCTCGAGCCTCTGCTCAGCGATGGTCCCATGCTGCGCCTCGTCGATGCGCCGGAAATCCTGCGCTGTGCCATGGCCAAGGGAGCCAATGTCTACGATGGCAACCAGATGGTGCTCTATTGCCAGAATGCCCGTCATCACCTGCTGTTCCACATCGAGACCACTCGCCCGCTCAGCCAGATGGATACCGGGCTGCTGAGCCTGTTCACCGAAAACATCATAGTGGCGCTGGAGAATATCCGGCTCAACGAGGTGATCGGTGACAACCAGCGAGAGATCATCTATCGCATCGGCGAACTGGTGGAGAGCCGCTCGAAAGAGTCCGGCTTGCACGTCAAGCGGGTGGCCCTCTACACCGAACTGTTCTGCAAGCTGCTCGGCATGAATGAGGACAGGTGCGAGCTCATCAAGCGGGCCTCTCCCCTGCACGACATCGGCAAAGTGGGGATCCCGGACGCCATCTTGCACAAACCGGGCAAACTCACTCCCGAGGAGTGGGAGATCATGAAAACCCACGCCCAGCTTGGGCAGGACATGCTCTCCGGCAGTGACCTGGCCCTGTTCCAGATAGGCGCGACCATCGCGGGCAACCATCACGAGAAGTGGAATGGCAGCGGCTATCCCCGCGGGTTGAAGGGAGAGGACATTCCGCTGGAAGGACGCATCGTCGCCCTGGCGGATGTGTTCGATGCCCTGGGCTCGGATCGTTGCTACAAGCAGGCCTGGCCGCTGGATCAGGTGCTGGCGCTGATCAAGGAGGAGAAAGGAGAGCACTTCGACCCCCTCCTGGTGGACCTGATGCTGGCCAATCTGGAGAAGTTCCTCGATATTCGCGAGCAGTACAAAGACATCTATATCGGCGCTCACTGATATCGGATTCACCCCATCCACTTGCCACCATGAAGAAGCCGCCCATTGGGCGGCTTCTTTGCAATGTGCGCGGAATTATTGCTCCGGCAGATTGAGATCTAGTTTGGGGGTTGCTGGCGTCTCTTCAAGTTGCGCCTTCTGCGCCGCCATCGCCTTGTGCAGAGTGCGGCGCTTTTGCAGCAGAATGAAACCCCCCGCCCCCAGTAAGAGCAGCAACACGCCACCTCCCCCCAGCGCCCAGGGC
>NZ_CDBK01000105.1:0-823 GCF_000819785.1 Aeromonas caviae
CACGGGGCGAATTTCGATGGGCTTCTCGCACAGGATCTTGTCCCGCAGGGCCGCCGGGATCATCTGCTCGTAGGGACGCACCAGCTCCAGCTCGCTCTTGAGCATTGGCGGGGGCGGCGCGTCTTGCCGACTCAGGGGTGGCGGCGAAGGGTGGGGCTCGCGATGAGGGTGAACAGGGTATCGAGGAGGAAGTCCGACTCCTCAATCAGATCGATGCGATCCGGGAAGTGCAGCCAGTTGATGATGTAGCCGTCCAGGGTGCAATGGAGCAGGGTGGCGGCGCGGCGCAGATCCAGCCCCTCGGGCAGTTGGCCGCGACGCACGGCATTGGCCAGGGTGATCTCCAGATCCCGGAAGAAATTCATGGATTGCAGATGCATGTGCTCGCGCATGACGGCGGCCTCTCCCTCCATGGATTCCAGATTGAACATGATGGTGAACATCTGCTGGTGGGCGGGCTCGGTGCTGATTTTGAGCATCACCTCCTTGAGAAAGCTGCGCAGCTTGCCCAGGGGATCCGCCTCCGCCTCGTCGACGCAGGCATCGAGCTGGTGGGAGAGGGGGGCACACAGCTCCTCCCACAGGGTGACGAACAGCTCTTCTTTATTCTTGAAGTGCCAGTAGATGGCGCCCCGGGTGAGGTCCGTCGCCTTGGCGATATCGGTCAGGCTGGTGCGCGCCAGCCCCTGTTGGCAGAAGAGATCCAGGGCCGTGCTCATGATGTTGCAGCGGGTTTGCTGCGCCTCTTCTTTGGTGCGTCTGGCCATTGACTCCGGTCCTGTTTAAAAGTGAAAAAAGTTTCTTACATACATTCATGAATGTA
>NZ_CDBK01000105.1:909-132906 GCF_000819785.1 Aeromonas caviae
CATACATTCATGAATGTATGTATATTGCCTCATCTTCGCCGTTTTACCAACAGGGGCCTTATAAACCCTGTGGTTTTGTCACTTCTTTTTGATTGAAACTGAGGTTCAGAGACTTGATGCATAAACATATTCTCGCACGTTCGGTCGGCCTTGCCTTGTTGGCAAGCGGCCTGCTGGCTGGCTGTGGTGACAAGGACGGGGCCCAGCAGGCCATGGGGGAGATGCCTCCCGCCGCCGTGGACGTGGTCACCCTCCATACGGCCCCTCTGCAACTGTTGTCCGAGCTCACCGGCCGCACCGCCCCCCTGCGGGTGGCCGAGGTGCGTCCCCAGGTGAACGGCATCATCCTCAAGCGCCTGTTCACCGAGGGGAGCGACGTCAAGGCCGGTCAACTGCTCTATCAGATTGATCCCGCCGTCTATCAGGCCGAAGTGGCTTCCGCCAAGGCCAACCTCGCCAAGGCCGAGGCCAACGAGCGCAGCGCCCGCCTCAAGGCCCAGCGCTACGCCGAGCTGGTGAAGGTGAAAGCCATCAGCAGCCAGGAGTATGACGACGCCGACGCGGCCTGGAAACAGCAGCTGGCCGAGATCGGGGCCGCCAAGGCCGCATTGCAGACCGCCAACATCAACCTGGCTTACACCCGCATCACGGCCCCCATCAGCGGCCGCATCGGCAAGTCTGCGGTGACCGAGGGTGCCCTGGTGACCGCCCAGCAGGCGGACAGCCTCACCTCCATCTCTCAGCTCGATCCCATGTACGTGGACGTGCGCCAGTCCACCGCCGACCTGCTGCGCCTCAAGCGCCTGGTGGCCGAGGGCAAGCTGACCCAGGGGGAGAAGGACGGGGCCGGTGTCAGCTTCCAGCTGGAAGATGGCAGCCAGTATGGCGAGAAAGGGGCCCTCCAGTTCTCCGATGTGACCGTGGACGAGGCGACCGGCATGGTGACCCTGCGGGTGATCGTGCCCAACCCGGATCAACTGCTGCTGCCCGGCATGTTCATGCGCGCCACCTTGCAGGAGGGCGAGCGCCCGCAAGGCCTGCTGGTGCCCCAGACTGCCGTGACCCGTACCCCCAAGGGCGGTGCCACCGTCATGGTGGTGACGGCGGACAACAAGGTGGAACTGCGTGAAGTGCAGGTCGGCCGCATGTCCGGCGACAGCTGGGTGGTGGAGTCCGGTCTCAAGGCTGGCGAGAAGGTGATCGTCGCCGGTCTGCAGAAAGTCAAACCCGGGGTCGTGGTGGCGCCCACTGAACGTGCCGGCAACAGCGCACAACAGACCCCGGCAACCAAGCAGTAGGATGGAGTAGTCGCCTCATGGCACGTTTTTTCATAGATAGACCCATTTTCGCCTGGGTGATCGCCCTGGTGATCATGCTGGCCGGGGCCATGGCCATCATCGGCCTGCCGGTGGCCCAGTACCCGACCATCGCCCCGCCGGCGGTTGGCATCTCCGCCAGCTACCCGGGGGCCTCCGCCAAGACGGTGGAAGACTCGGTGACCCAGATCATCGAGCAGAACATGACCGGGCTGGATCACCTGCTCTACATGTCGGCGCAATCCGACTCGTCAGGGAACGTCAGCGTGACCCTCACCTTCAAGCCGGGTACGGATCCCGACATCGCCCAGGTGCAGGTGCAAAACAAGCTGCAACAGGCCATGTCGCTCCTGCCCCAAGAGGTGCAGCAACAGGGCGTGCGGGTACAGAAGACCTCCAGCAGCTTCCTGATGGTGGCCGCCTTCATCTCCACCGATGGCGCCATGACCAACGATGACCTGGCGGACTATGTGGTAGCCAACATCAAGGAGCCCCTGAGCCGTCTGGACGGGGTCGGTGACATCACCTTGTTCGGCAGCCAGTACTCCATGCGTGTCTGGCTCGATCCCCACAAGCTCAACCGGGTGCAGATGACCCCGGCCGACATTCAGGCCGCCATCAAGGCCCAGAATGCCCAGGTTGCCTTCGGCAAGCTGGGGGGGACCCCTGCGGTGAGCGATCAGCAATTTACCGCCACCATCATGGGCCAGACCCGGCTCTCCACCGTGGAGGAGTTCAACAACATCCTGCTGCGGGTGAACCAGGACGGCTCCAAGGTCCAGCTCAAGGACGTGGCCCGGGTCGAACTTGCCGGTGAAAACTACGACGCGACCGCGCTCTACAACGGCCAGGCCACCGCCGCCGTCGCCATCAAGCTGGCGACCGGTGCCAACGCCCTGGACACCGCCGAGCACGTGCGGACCAAGCTGGGTGAACTCTCCGAGTACTTCCCGGCCAACATGGAGATCGTCTATCCCTACGACACCACGCCGTTCGTGAAGATCTCCATCGAGGAGGTGGTGCAGACCCTGATCGAGGCGATCTTCCTGGTGTTCTGCGTCATGTATCTGTTCTTGCAGAACTTCCGGGCAACCCTGATTCCGACCATCGCGGTGCCCGTGGTCCTGCTCGGCACCTTCGGGGTAATGGCGGCCTTCGGCTTCTCCATCAACACCCTGACCATGTTCGGTCTGGTGCTCGCCATCGGCCTCTTGGTGGATGACGCCATCGTGGTGGTGGAGAACGTGGAGCGTCTGATGAGCGAGGAGGATCTCTCCCCCCTCGAGGCGACCCGCAAGTCCATGACCCAGATCACCGGCGCCCTGGTGGGCATCGCCCTGGTGCTGTCGGCGGTGTTCGTGCCCATGGCCTTCTTCGGTGGCTCTACCGGTGCCATCTATCGCCAGTTCTCCCTCACCATCGTCTCGGCCATGGTGCTCTCGGTGCTGGTGGCCTTGATCCTGACCCCGGCCCTGTGCGCCACCCTGCTCAAACCCATGAAGCACGGTGAATTCGGCGCCCAGCGCGGTTTCTTCGGCTGGTTCAACCGCTTCTTCGACACCAACGCCAACCGTTACCAGAACGGCGTGCGCAAGGTGATCAAGCAGGGCACCCGCTACGGCATCATCTATCTGGCCATGCTGGCGGTGCTGGCGGTGCTCTTCATGCGCATGCCCACCTCCTTCCTGCCGGAAGAGGATCAGGGGGTCATCATGTCCATGGTGCAGCTCCCGGTGGGGGCGACCAAGGAGCGGACCGAGGTGGTGCTCGGGGAGATGCGCGACTACTTCCTCGAGAACGAGAAGGAGAACGTGGACTCCGTGCTGACGGTGGCGGGCTTCAGTTTCGCCGGTAGCGGTCAGAACAGCGGCATGGCCTTCATCAAGCTCAAGGACTGGAGTGAGCGCAAGGGAGAAGAGCGCAGCGCCAATGCCATCATCGGCCGCGCCATGGGGTTCCTGTTCAGCATCAAGGAAGCCCAGGTCTTCGCCTTCAACCTGCCCCCCATTCCGGAACTCGGCACGGCCACCGGCTTCGACTTCTTCCTGCAGGACCGCGGCGGTCTGGGTCATGAGAAGCTGATGCAGGCGCGCAACCAGTTGCTCGGCATGGCGTCGCAGGATCCCAACCTGGTGCGGGTACGCCCGAACGGGATGGAAGACACGCCCCAGCTCGACATCAAGATCGATTACGAGAAGGCGCTGGCCCAGGGGCTCTCCATCACCGACATCAACAACACCCTGTCTGCGGCCTGGGGCTCCTCTTATGTGAACGACTTCGTCGACAGAGGCCGGGTCAAGAAGGTCTATCTGCAGGCGGATGCCCCTTTCCGGATGAACCCGGAAGATCTGAAGCTGTGGTACGTGCGCAACAGCGCGGGCCAGATGGTGCCCTTCTCCGCCTTTGCCAGCACGGAGTGGAGCTTCGGCTCGCCCCGTCTTGAGCGCTACAACGGTGTCTCCGCCATGGAGATCGTCGGTGAGGCGGCCCCTGGCAAGAGTACGGGTGACGCCATGGCGGCCATCGAGGAGATGGTGAAACAGTTGCCGGAAGGGATCGGCATCGAGTGGACCGGCCTCTCCTTCCAGGAGCGTCAGGCAGGCTCCCAGGCGCCGGCCCTGTACGCCATCTCGCTCCTGGTGGTCTTCCTCTGTCTGGCGGCCCTCTACGAGAGCTGGAGCATTCCGTTCTCGGTCATGCTGGTGGTGCCGCTCGGGGTGCTGGGGGCCATTTTGGCCGCGACCCTGCGCGGGCTTGAGAATGACGTCTACTTCCAGGTGGGCCTGCTCACCACGATCGGGCTGTCGGCCAAGAACGCCATCCTCATCGTCGAGTTCGCCAAGGAGCTGCACGACAAGGGGATGAGGCTCGGGGATGCGGTGGTGGAGGCCTCGCGTCAGCGCCTGCGCCCCATCCTGATGACCTCGCTCGCCTTCATCCTGGGGGTACTGCCCCTGGTGATCAGTACCGGGGCGGGCGCCAGCAGCCGAAACGCCATCGGGACCGGCGTGATGGGGGGGATGATCAGTGCCACCGTGCTCGCCATCTTCTTCGTGCCGCTCTTCTTCGTGCTGGTGATGCGCTATTTCACCGAACGCAAGCATGCCGGGGAAGAGAGTGTTCACACCAAGGAGATCAACCATGACTAAGACCCTGATCGCCCTGGGCGTGACCCTGATGATGGGGGGCTGCTCCATGGCCCCCGACTACCAGCGCCCCGAGCTGCCCCAAGGCGCCTCCTGGCAAGCTGACCTGGCCGCCAAGGGGGAACTTGCCCCCTGGCGCCAGCAGTTCCAGGACCCGGCCCTGCAGACGCTGATCGGCACCGCCCTTGAGAGCAACCGGGATCTGCGCCTGGCAGCCCTCAACGTCGAGGCCTACGAGGCGAAATACCGTATCCAGCGGGCGGCCCAGTTGCCGACCCTGGCCGCCAGTGGCAGCGGTACCCGCCAGCAGGGATCCGATGACCTCAGTAGTACGGGGCAGGGCACCATCAGCAGCCAGTACGGCGCCAACATCGGCATCACCGCCTATGAGCTGGATCTGTTTGGCCGGATCCAGAGCCTGAAAGATCAGGCCCTTGAGACCTATCTGGCGCAAATCGAGACCCAGCGCAGCACCCAGATTGCGCTGGTGGCCTCGGTGGCCAATGCCTACTTCACCTTGCTGGCGGATCAGGAGTTGCTGGCCCTGAGCCAGGCGACCCTCGCCACCGAGCAGGAGAGCTATGCCCTGACCGAGCACAAATACCGCCTGGGCGCCGCCTCCGAGATGGAGCTGGCCCAGGGGCGCACGGCACTGGAAAACGCCAAGGTCAGCCAGGCGCAATACCAGCGTCTGGTGAAGCAGGACAGAAACGGTCTGGCCCTGCTGCTTGGCACCGATATCCCGGTGCTGGCGGCACAACCGGCTACCCTGGCCGAGGTGAAACTGGCGCCGATCCCGGTGGGGGCTCCCTCCAGCCTGTTGCAACAACGCCCGGACATCCTGGCGGCGGAGCACAACCTGAAGGCGGCCAACGCCAACATAGGGGCGGCCCGCGCCGCTTTCTTCCCGACCATCTCGCTCACCGCGACGGCGGGCACCGCCAGCAACCAGCTGAGCGGTCTGTTTGACGGCGGCACCGGCACCTGGACCTTCATGCCCCAGATCAATCTGCCCATCTTCGATGGCGGCAAGCGCGTTGCGGATCTGGACGTGGCCGAGGTGGGGACTAGGCAGGCGGTGGCGAGCTACGAGAAGAGCATCCAGACCGCCTTCAAGGAGGTCGCGGACACCCTCGGTGCCCAGGCGGACTACGCGCAGCAGTTGCAGGCGCAACAGGCGCTGGTGGATGCCAACCAGACCTACTTCAGGCTGGCGGAGGTGCGTTACGAGCAAGGGGTGGACAGCTACCTGACCCGCCTCGATGCCCAGCGCTCCCTGTTCAGCGCCAAGCAGGGGCTCATCAGCACCCGGCTCGCCCAGCTGAGTAACCAGGTCGCCCTCTACAAGGCCGTCGGTGGCGGCTGGCAGGCGCCGAAGGACGCAGAGTCGGCATCAGACAAACAGGGGTGACCCGTCGGGGTTGACGTAAAAAGCATCAGGGGTGAACCACTAGGTTCGCCCCGTTTTTTATCTGTCATGTCGAGAAGCCAAATCGAGGCAGGTGACAACGGCGCTCCCTGCCCGGGGCAGGAAGCGGGCAGGAGGAGCCCCAGGCTCATGGGCGCCGTCCTCGGCAGCCATCATGGCCCGCCTGGAGGTGACCACCTCATCGCCGTCATCCGTTGCGCCGGACCCAGGAGATGCCATTTATCGCATAAGCTGAGCAGTAATTATTCTTTCAAAGAATAAATGGTCGGCTCTTATAGTCAGTCACTCGCCCCTCATTCCAAGGATGTGAAATGAAACGACTCGTGCCCGCCACCCTGCTTGTTGCAGGACTGGCTCTCGCCCCGCTGGCCCAGGCGACCACCCTGCTCAACGCCTCCTATGACGTGATGCGCGATTTTTACAAGGAGTACAACGGAGCCTTCCTGAAGCACTGGCAGGCCGAAGGTGGGGAGCCACTGCAGATCAACATGTCCCACGGCGGATCGAGCAAGCAGGCGCGCGCCGTCATCGACGGCCTGCCCGCCGATGTCATCACCATGAACATGGCCACCGACATCAACGCCCTCGCCGAGCATGGGGGCCTGGTGCCCAAGGGGTGGGCGGATCGCCTGCCGGATCACAGCGCCCCCTTCACCTCGGCCACCGTGTTCATCGTGCGAAAGGGCAACCCCAAGGGGTTGAAGGATTGGCCTGATCTGCTCAAGGAGGGGGTACAGGTCATCGTGCCCAACCCCAAGACCTCGGGGAACGGCCGCTACACCTACCTGTCTGCCTGGGGGTATGTGCTGGAGCAGGGGGGCGATGAAGATGCGGCCAGGGCATTTGTCGGCAAGCTGTTCAAGCAGGTTCCCGTGCTCGACACCGGCGGCCGCGCTGCCACCACCACCTTCATCCAGAACCGCATAGGGGACGTGCTGGTCACGTTCGAAAACGAAGCCGAGATGATTGCTCGGGAGTTCGGTCGTGGCAGCTTCGAGGTGGTCTATCCGAGCGTCACCGCCGTGGCCGAGCTGCCGGTGTCAGTGGTGGACAAGGTGGTCGACAAGCAGGGTACCCGCAAGGAGGCCGAAGCCTATCTGGCCTATCTCTGGTCTGACGAAGGCCAACGCATTGCTGCCAGCAACTATCTACGCCCGCGCAACCCGGCGATCCTCGCCGAGTTTGCAGACCGTTTCCCGAACGCCATCTTCCTCGACGTGGTGAAGACCTTCGGCGAGTGGCCTGTGATCCAGCGCACTCACTTCAAGGAGGGCGGGGTGTTCGACCAGATCTATGCCCAGCGCTGAGGCGCCCCGGGATAACGATGCTCACCCAGGTGCAGCCGGGGCGTGGCTGCCTGGCTGCCCTCTCTGATGGTGGGGCCAGGTTGGTGCGTCAGGCTCTGAAAGATGAACAGGACCGTCGCGGATGGCGGTGTCCTGGAGGGGGAGGGGGTTCTGGTGCAGTCACACCGGCGTCTTGGCCAGAGACCCGGGACAAACAGCACGAAGGGTTGGCCTTGCACTGAGGCCACCCTTCGTCTGTCTGGTGCCGGTAATAGGAGTCGAACCTACGACCTTCGCATTACGAATGCGCTGCTCTACCAACTGAGCTATACCGGCGGCTTGATGTTCAGAGTCGTGAAAAAAGCCGGACAAGTCAATTGAGCCAACTCGATTTTATGAGTTGGCTCATGATGTTAAGGCATATCAGAGGTCAACGAACTCCGGGATGTGGGCACGGCCGCGGCTCTCGAGAAAATCGAGCAGGGCGCGGGGGGAGCGGGCCAGGATCCGCTCATGTGGGAAGTTGGCTTCGGTGACCAGCCGATGGCAGTGATCAAAGTCGCCGAGGCTGAATGCCACGTGGGAGTCGGAGCCGAAAGTGAGGTAGGCACCCAGATCGCGCGCTGCCTCGACGATGGCGCGGCAGTTGCTTTCGCTGCCTGCACGGGAGTGACTGAACGAGGAGTTGTTGACCTCCAGCGCCACTCGATACTCTGCCGCTGCCTTGACCACCGCTTGGATATCGATGGGGAAGGCGGGGTTGCCGGGGTGGCTTATCATGTCGACCCGACCACTTCGAATGGCGTTGATCATGGCCTGGGTGTGGGTCGCCTGATCGCAGGGGGGGAACACCGGTTCGTGAAAGCCCGCCATGATCATGTCGAGCCGGGACTCGTAGCGCTCGGGGAAGTCTATTTCACCGTCAATGTTCTTGATGTTGGCTTCGATGCCGCGCAGGATGCCGACCCCGTCCACGACCCTGGGCAACACGTGCAGATTGACGAAATGCCAGTAATGCGGAGCATCTGCCATGTCCGGGCCATGGTCCGTGGTGGCGAACAGCTTGATCCCCTTGGCTTTGGCGATGGGCAGGTAATCGTGAATGGTGCTGTAGGCGTGGGTGCTGGCGACGGTGTGCGTGTGGGTATCGACCGTATACTTCATCTTCTCTCCCCTCTGGCATGAGGCGACAGCATAGCAAGATTGGTGAAGCCGGGCCATGTGGCTGGTTGCCATACTTTGTCACAATTTGGGTCTGTGCTGACAAAGTCTGATGACGTTTCACTGCGAGGATGACGACATCGATGCAAGCCTGAACACCCATCGATGGGTCGACACTGGATGGTCAGACCCGTTTTCCCCGCCGTCGCCCCTGCGACGGTTTTTTTGGTTCTCTGTCGGCGCATCGGGTGACGGCAGGCCAAAAAAATGCCCAACTAGCATAACGCAGGTTGGGCGAGACTTAATGTTTAATTGCAGTGGCATAGATATAGAGTGCCGTCTCGCCGCGAAGTTCCCGCCATCTTCCCTCTTTTTTGATTAAAAACATTTAGCCAACACTTGTTCACATTCTCTTGACATGGGTGGGCGTGAAACGTACTTTTTAAACATTCGTTTAAGTGAGGTGTCCAGTGAGTAAAATCGATACCAAGAACCGTATTCTCGACGCCGCCGAGGTGCTGTTTGCCGAGCGGGGGTTCGCCGATACCTCGTTGCGTCTGATCACCAGCGAGGCCGATGTGAACCTGGCTTCGGTCAATTATCACTTCGGCTCCAAGAAGGAGCTTATCCAGGCGGTGCTCGACCGTTATCTGAGCCTCTTCATGCCGGCACTGGACGGGCGGTTGCAGACGTTGATGGCGCAGGATCAGCTGACCCTGTTGCAGGTGTTCGAGAGCTTTGTCGAACCCCTGATGAAACTGTCGGCCGTCAGGGCGAATGGCCCGGCGCTCTTCATGCAGTTGCTGGGGCGCGGCTATATCGACAGTCAGGGTCACCTGCGCCGCTTTATTACCACCCATTATGGGGCGACCCTGCACGGGATCACCCAGGCCATCTCCAAGGCCAATCCGGATTTGTCGCCAGCGGATCTCTTCTGGCGCCTGCACTTCACCCTGGGCACCGTCGTCTTCACCATGGCCTCTGCGGATGCCCTGCGTGACATCGCCCAGGCCGATTTTGGCCAGCAGCTCGATGTGGAAGGGCTGGTGCGCAACGTCATTCCTTATCTGGCGTCCGGTGTCGGGGCGCCCGTGGAGTCGACCAGGCTCTCCCTGGCCGTGTAACACCTAACAATAATCAACGGAAACAGTGAAATAGAAGGAACTTCGGTATGATCACATTGCTTGTCCTGCTGGTGCTGGCGATAGCCGTGGTGCTCGGTGTCCCCGCCATCCGTAAAAAGGTGGTGACCCGCCCCGTGTTCGGCATCTTCAAGAAGATACTGCCGCCCCTGTCGGCCACCGAGCGGGAGGCCATGGAGGCCGGCTCCGTCTGGTGGGACGGGGAGCTGTTTCGCGGCAACCCGGACTGGAAGAAACTGCACGGCTACGGCAAGGCCGAGCTGAGCGCAGAAGAGCAGGCCTTTATCGACAACCAGGTCGAAACCCTGCTCGCCATGGTTGACGACTTCAAGATCGTCAACGAGACCAAGGACCTGCCGGAGCCGGTGTGGGACTATCTGAAGAAAGAAGGCTTCTTCTCCCTGATCATCCCGAAATCCTACGGCGGCCGCGAGTTCTCGGCGATTGCCAACTCCACCATCGTCACCCGTATCGCCACCAAGAGCCTGAGCGTCGCGGTCACCGTCATGGTGCCCAACTCCCTCGGCCCGGGCGAGCTGCTGATGCATTACGGCACCCAGGCCCAGAAAGATTTCTGGCTGCCGGGGCTGGCCAACGGCAAGGAGGTACCCTGCTTCGCTCTGACCGGGCCGGAAGCGGGCTCCGATGCGGGCGCCATCCCGGACAAGGGGATCGTCTGCAAGGGGATGCACAAGGGGGAAGAGGTGCTGGGCATTCGCCTGAACTGGAACAAGCGCTACATCACCCTGGCGCCGCGCGCCACCGTGCTGGGGCTGGCGTTCAAGCTCTATGACCCGGAAAAACTGCTGGGTGACAAGGAAGAGATCGGCATCACCTGTGCGCTGATCCCGACCAGTCACCCTGGCGTGCGCGTCGGCGATCGCCACTACCCCATGGGGTTGGCGTTCCTGAACGGCCCGACCTTCGGCAAGGATGTGTTCATTCCGCTCGACTGGATCATCGGTGGCCCGGATTACGCCGGCCGCGGCTGGCGCATGCTGGTGGAGTGCCTCTCCGCCGGTCGCGGCATCTCGCTGCCAGCCCTTGGCACCGCCTGCGGTCACATGGCGAGCCGCACCGTGGGCGCCTACTCCTATGTGCGCAAGCAGTTCGGCATGTCCATCGGCAAGTTTGAAGGTGTGCAAGAAGCGCTGGCCCGCATCGGCGGCCTCACCTATCAGCTCGAAGGCGCTCGTCGCATGACCGCAGGTTCCCTGGACTTGGGTCAGGCACCGGCCATCGTCACCGCGATCTCCAAGTACCACATGACCGAGATGGCCCGCCAGGTGATGGATGACTCCATGGACATCCACGCCGGTCGTGCCATCCAGCTGGGCCCGAAAAACTACACCGGCTACGCCTACATGGGCATTCCGGTGGCCATCACGGTGGAAGGGGCCAACATCCTGACCCGCAACCTGATGATCTTCGGGCAAGGGGCCACCCGCTGCCATCCGTATGTGTTTGCCGAGCTGGAAGCGGCGGCCGACACCGATGTGGAGCGCGGTCTCGAGAAGTTTGACGCCCTGTTGATGAAACACATCGCCTTCGGTACCGGCAACTTTTTCGGTGCCCTGTTCCAGGGGCTGACCCTGGGCCAGTTCAACAGTGCCCCGGTGGCTGGCGAAACCGCCCGCTACTACAAGCAGCTCTCTCGCATGAGTAAAGGGCTGGCCCTGTGCGCCGACGTCTCCATGCTGATGCTGGGTGGCGATCTCAAGCGCAAGGAGATGATCTCCGCCCGTCTGGGTGACGTGCTGAGCCACCTCTACCTGGCCTCCGCCACCCTCAAGCATTACGAGGATCAGGGCCGCATGGTCTCTGACCTGCCGTTCGTGCAGTACGCGGTGGAGCGCAACCTCTACCTGATTGGCAAGGCGTTCGAGGGCTTCTTCCAGAACTTCCCGAACAAGGTGGTGGGTGCCGTACTCAAGCGGGTGGTGTTCCCGTTCGGCGTCGGTTACAAGATGCCGGCGGACGATCGCTGCCATGCCATCTGTCTGGCCATGATGACGCCGGGCGAGTTCCGGGATCGGCTGACCGCGCTCTGTTATGTGGGCAAGGACGAGGCGGATCCGGTGGGGCTGATGGAGCGTGCCTTCCAGGCCATGGTCTCGGTGCAGCCCATCGAGAAGAAGCTGGTGCAGGCCCAGAAAGAGGGCAGACTGCCCCGCAAGCTGGCGCTGCCTGAGCTGGTGGCTGCGGCCCTGTCCCAGTCCATCCTCGGCAAGGAGGAGGCGGACAAGCTGCTGGCCGCCGATGCCCTGCGCTACGAGGCGATCCAGGTGGACAACTTCGCTCCTGGCGAGCTGGAAGGATTGTCTCAACCGAACACGGTCGAGCATGCAGCCTGACCCCGAGCGTAAACCGACAACCGGCCCTAGTGGCCGGTTTTTTGTTGTTTAACCAGGCATTTACAAGGTCGATTAATTCCAGTTTAATGCAATGGCCCCCACCCTTGGGGCAGGAAGCAAGGCCATCGGAATGGCCGATAACAACAACTCAGGAAGAGTGAATGAACCTCGCCAAAACGGCGATCGAACGCCCCATCTGGGTGGCGGTCTCGGTCGTGCTGATTTTTTTGCTGGGCCTGCTCAGCATCCGGGGACTGCCCGTCCAGCTGTTTCCCGACATAGACCGTCCTCACCTCAACATCACGGTGGACTGGCGCTCGGCTTCGCCCCAGGAGATGGAGTCGGAGATAACCGATCCCATCGAGCAGGAGATGCAGGGGGTACAGGGGCTCAAGAGTCTCAGCAGCAACAGCTACCCCGGCTTCACCGAAATCGACATGGAGTTTGCCCTCGGCACCGACATGCAGCGGGCCCAGCTTGACGTCATCTCCCGCCTGAACCGGGTCTCGGGGCTGCCGGACAACATCGGTGGTCCTTACGTCAACAACTACAGCAGCAACGACACCCTGACCTTCTTCTTCATCCAGCAGCTGCCCGGCGCCAAGGGGGAGATAGACGATCACCAGGCGCTGATCGAGGCGAGGGTCAAGCCCGAGCTGGAGCGGATCCCCGGGGTGTCCACGGTCGACATCGAGGGGATCAACGAGCGCCAGATCCAGATCCGCTTCGACCCTTACCGCGCCGCCGAGCTGGGGGTGGAGATCCCGGTGCTCGCCAGCCGGGCAACGACGGGCTGGGATGTGTCGGCCGGGACCCTCGACATCGGACGCTGGGAGTACAAGCTGCGCTTTGCCGGTCGCTATGACGTGGCGGCCCTGGGGGACAAGGTGGTGGACTGGCGTGACGGCCTGCCCATCTATCTGCGGGACGTGGCCGAGATCAGAGTGGCCCGGGAGGAGAACCCGGTGCTGCGCATCCAGAACGGCAACACCGCCATCGCGGCGCAGATCTTCAAGGAGAGCGGCGCCAATGCCCTGGCGGCGCTCGAGGGGATCAAGGCCAAGGTTGGGGAGCTCAACCGGGAGGTGCTGGAGCCGGTCGGCCTGCACATGGAGCAGTCGTTTGACGCTTCCCTCTACATCAACCGGGCGGTGAGCATGGTGACCGCCAACCTGGGGCTCGGGGTGCTGCTTTCCTGCGCCATCCTCTGGGTCTTTCTACGCCAGCTCAAGGCGACCCTGATGATCGCGATCGCCATTCCCATCAGCATCATGCTCACCTTCTGCCTGCTCAAGGTGATGGGGCGGACCCTCAATATCATCTCCCTGGCGGGCATTGCGTTTGCGGTCGGCATGGTGCTCGACGCCGCCATCGTGGTGCTGGAGAGCATCTACCGGCGCCATGAGCGGGGTGACATCAGCAAGGGAGAGGCGGCGCTGGAGGGCACCCGCCGGGTGTGGACCGCTCTGGTGGCGTCCACCCTGACCACGGTCGCCATCTTCCTGCCGGTGCTCCTGCTCAACGACGTGGAAGGGCAGTTGTTTGCCGATCTTGCGCTCACCATCGCCTGCGCGGTGACCGTCTCCATGGTGGTGGCGGTGACTGTGTTGCCTGCGGTGGCGGCGCGCTGGATGGGGCACGAGCGGCTGATTGATCCCTTTGAGCGCCTGTGGTGCCGCGTCACCCGCCATGTGATCCGCTGGACGGCCACCGCCCCCAGGCGCTGGGCCATCATCGTCCTGATGATGACGGGGCCTGTGCTGGTGAGCTGGTTGATGTTGCCCAAGATGAACTACCTGCCGGATGTGAAGCGGGACGCCATCGACGTCTGGATGAGTTTCACCCCCGGGGTCAATCTCAAGGCCCAGCGGGAGGAGGTGATCGATACCCTGATTGCCCGCCTCGACCCCTATATGAAAGGGGAGAAGGAGCCTGTCCTCAAGAACTACTACATCCTGCGCTACCCGGGCGGTGCCCAGATCGGGGTGCGGCCAAAGGAGGATAACCAGATCAAGGTGCTGGAGCAGCTCTTGATGAAGCAATTGCTGGTGGGCATTCCCGACACCCGGGTGTTTGGCGGTCAGGGGTCCCTGTTTGGCGGTTTTGACAGTGAAAACAGCATCTCCCTGCTGATCCAGGGGGGCGGGCTGCCCGAACTCTATCAGGCGGCCCGGGAGAGCATGACCATAGTGCAGCGGGACTTGCCCGGCGCCCAGGTCAGGCCAGAGCCCGGACTCGATTTCACCGCTCCCGAGCTTCGGCTGGTGCCCCAGGACAGGCGCCTGGCCGAGGTGGGCTGGGATCGCTCCCCCATGCCCGCCATCATCCAGACCTTTGGCGATGGTCTGCGGGTCGGCGAATATTTCGACGGGGATGAGCGGCTCGACATCCTGCTGATGGGGCAGGCCTCCGCCAACCCGGACGAGCTTAAGGCGGTGCCGCTTGCTACCCCGTCCGGGCGCATCGTTCCCCTTGGGGAACTGCTGCGGGTGGAGCCGCAACTCGGGCCTGAGAGCATCTTCCGATCCGATGGGCGGCGCAGCATCAGTCTGCAGATTTCGCCCCCTGCGGGGATGAGCATGGAGCAGGTACTCGACACCCTGCAGCACAAGAGCTTTGCCGCCATCCGGCCGTTGCTGCCAGCCGGGGGGGAGCTGCGGGTCGCCGGCAATGCCGACAGCCTGCAGCAGGCGCTCGGCAACCTCGGCAGCATCTTCCTGTTCGCCGTGATGATACTGCTCATTCTGTTGTGGGGGGTCTTCGCCTCCCTCAAGGATGCCGTGCTGGTGCTGCTCACCTTGCCGCTCGCCACCGTCGGCGGCGTGCTGGCGCTGCACCTGAGCGGTCTGGTGGCGCCGCTGCCGATGGACTTGCTCACCATCATCGGCTTCGTCATCCTGCTCGGGTTGGTGGTCAACAACGCCATTCTGCTGGTGCACCAGACCAGGATGGCCGAGCGGGAGGGGATGAGCCGACAGTCGGCAGTCACCGATGCTCTGCAAAGCCGGATGCGTCCCATCGCCATGACCAGCCTCACCAGCATCTTCGGCATGCTGCCCCTGATGCTGAGTCCGAGCGAGGGGAGCGAAATCTACCGGGGGCTGGCCACCGTCATCGTCGGTGGCATGAGTTGCAGCACCCTCTTCACCCTGATCCTGTTGCCCGCCTTCCTGCGGTTGGGGGAGCAGACCGACATACCGCACGCCCTTCGGCAGCGTGCCTGAGCAAGGAGCTCATCGATGACACAAGGTTTCACAAGGATAGTGGTGGGGGCTCTGCTGCTGGCTGGCGGGCTGCCTGCGCTTGCACAAAGCAAGATGGTGACGCTGGCGGAGGTGGCCCAGGGAGAGGCCGGGGCCAGCATCTGGGTCAGCGGCACGGTGGCAAGCCGCCAGCAGGCGGCGCTCAGCGCCGAAGTGAGCGGTCGGGTGGAGTGGATAGCCGAGTTTGGCAGCCGGGTGAAGGCAGGGGACGAGTTGCTGCGCCTGGACAGCGCGACCTTGCGCCTCTCGCTGGAGCAGGCGAGGGCGGAACAAGCCAGAGAGGGGAGCAATCTGCGTTACGCTCGCGCCGAGTTCCAGCGCCTGGATCGTTTGCACCAGCAAAAGAGTGCCTCCCAGAGCCAGTATGACAAGGCGCGCTATGACGTGGAGCAGGCTGAGCTGGCCGAGCAGCTGGCGCGGGTGCAGGTGCGCCAGATTGAGGAGCTGCTGCGCAGAAGCCGCATCTTTGCCCCGTTTGACGGAGTGGTGAATGAACACTTCATCCAGCCGGGGGAGCATGTGGATGCGGGCGAACAGGCGCTTGAGCTGGTCAATCCGGACCAGCCGGACATCCGGTTGCGTGCGCCCATCGCCTGGGCCCGTCAACTGGCCACCCAGACCCGGTTGCGGGTGGAAGGGGAGCTGCTCAGCAGCCACGCCATCTATTACCAGCGGGCGGCGAGCGCCGATCCCAAGTCCCGGCTCATCGAGCTGCGCCTCAAGCCGGAAGCGGGCACGTTCATCATCGGCTCGCCGGTGCGGGTGGCGCTGCCGATGGGAGAGCAGCACACCATGCTGTTGCCACGGGATGCCCTGGTGCTCGGCACCGAGGGAAGCGTGGTCTATCAGGTGGAGCAGCACGGCGAGGCGCTCACGGTGAACCGGGTGCCGGTCACCGTGCTATTTGGGGACAGGCGGGAGGTGGCGGTGAGTGGCGCCCTCAAGCAGGGAGACAAGGTGGTGGTGCGCGGCGCCGGCAGCCTGCAGGATGGGGACAAGGTGGAGCTGTTTCGCGGTTGAACCTGGGGCTGATCCCATAAAAAAACGGCTCCCGCGGGAGCCGTTTTTGTTGCAGGGAGGAGGGGCGATTACTCGACCATCATTACCTTGCAGGTGTTGGTGCTGCCGACGGTCTCCATCTTGTCGCCGTGGGTGAGCAATACCATGTCGCCGCTTTGCAGCAGTCCCTTGGCCTTGAGCACGTCCAGCGCGTCGCGGCACACCTCGTAGACCGGCTTGGTCTCGTCGCCATCAAACAGCACGGGGGTGACACCGCGGTAGAGGTTGGCCCAGGCCAGGGTCTTGTTGTGAGGAGACATGGCGAAGATGGGCAGGCCGGAGCTGATGCGGGACATCAGCAGCGGGGTGGTGCCCGACTCGGTCAGCGCCACGATCGCCTTGACCCCTTCCAGGTGGTTGGCCGCATACATGGTGGACATGGCCACCGCCTCTTCCACCGAGGTGAAGGTGTAGCTCATGCGGTGGTTGGAGACGTTCAGGCTCGGGTGCTTCTCGGCGCCCACACAGACGCTGGCCATGGAGGTCACGGTCTCGATGGGGAACTGGCCGGCGGCGGTCTCGGCGGAGAGCATCACCGCATCGGTACCGTCCAGCACGGCGTTGGCCACGTCCATGACTTCGGCACGGGTCGGGAGCGGCGCGTTGATCATGGACTCCATCATCTGGGTCGCGGTGATGACCACGCGATTCAGGCGACGGGAGTGGCGAATGAGCTTCTTCTGCACACCCACCAGTTCGGGGTCGCCGATTTCGACACCCAGGTCACCACGGGCCACCATGACGGCATCGGAGCCGAGGATGATGTCTTCCATCGCCTCGTCGCTGGCGACGGTCTCGGCGCGCTCGACCTTGGCCACGATCTTGGCGTTGGAGCCGGCTTCGCGGGCCAGTTCGCGGGCGTAGCGCAGATCATCGCCGCTGCGGGGGAAGGAAACTGCCAGGTAGTCCACGTTCATGCGGGCGGCGGTCTTGATGTCTTCCTTGTCCTTCTCGGTCAGGGCGGGGGCGGAGAGGCCGCCACCTTTCTTGTTGATGCCCTTGTTGTTGGAGAGCGGGCCGGCCACGGTCACCGTGGTGTGGATGCGGGTGCCTTCGACCTGCTCGACCTTCAGTTGCACGCGGCCATCGTCCAGCAGCAGGATGTCACCGGATACCACGTCCTGCGGCAGGCTCTTGTAGTCGATGCCAACCTGTTCCTGGCAGCCTTCTCCCTTGCCGAGGGCGGCGTCGAGAATGAACTTGTCACCGATGGCGAGGTAGATCTTGCCATCCTTGAAGGTGGAGACGCGGATCTTGGGGCCTTGCAGATCGCCCATGATGGCCACGTGGCGACCCAGCTTGGCGGCGATGTCACGCACCTGGTTGGCGCGCTGGATATGATCTTCAGGAGTGCCGTGGGAGAAGTTCATCCGCACCATGTCGGCACCGGCGCGAATGATCCCCTCGAGAATGCCGTCGCGATCGGTCGCCGGACCGAGTGTGGTAACAATCTTTGTACGTCTTGGCATGAAAGACTCCAATGTGAAGTTGATATGACTTGAAATACTGCCCCGTCAAGCATGTGGCATGGCGCCAACTGGCAGGCCATCTGGGTGGCCTTGTTTGATTGAATTTCGATACTACACCAAGCCCGTTGGCATAGACAGTCGGGGGCGGACCCCCGAATGATCAGGAGGAGTGCGGGGTATCAAAGCGGGATTCGCGCAAACCTTCTTTGACTTTCTTCAGGTTTTCGCGAAATTTCATGCCACGGCGCAGGGTGAAACCGGTGGCCAGCACGTCCACCAGGGCGAGCTGGGCGATGCGCGAGGCCATGGGCATGTAGACGTCGGTGTCTTCCGGCACGTCCATTGAGAGCACCAGGTTGCATTCGCGGGCCAGGGGAGAGTCCTTGGCGGTCATGCCGATGACGGTGGCATCGTTTTCCCGGGCCAGCGCGGCAATTTCCACCAGGGCCTTGGTGCGGCCGGTGTGGGAGATGAGGACCACCACGTCCCCTTCGCTGCTGTTGATGCAGCTCATGCGCATCATGACGATGTCATCGAAGCTCACCACGGGGATGTTGAAGCGGAAGAACTTGTTCTGGGCATCCCGGGCGACGGCGGAGGAGGCGCCCAGACCAAAGAAGCTGATCTTCTTGGACTGGGTCAGAATATCGACGCAGCGGTTGATGGCCGAGATGTCCAGGCTGTTCTTGGCGGCATCAAGGCAGGCCATGGTGGATTCGAAGATCTTGGCGGTATAGGTGTCCGGGCCGTCTTCCGCTTCCACATGGCGGTTCACATAAGGGGTGCCGTTGGCCAGGCTCTGGGCCAGGTGCAGCTTGAAATCGGGAAAACCCTTGGTATCGAGGCGACGGCAGAAACGGTTGACGGTCGGTTCGCTCACATCGGCCAGCTTGGCCAGGGTAGCAATGCTGGAGTGAATGGCGGTCTGGGGTGAGGCCAGGATCACTTCAGCCACCTTACGCTCTGATTTACTGAAACTTTCCAGATTGTTCGTAATTTTATCGAGGGTATTCATCATTACCACCAGGCATTTTTGTAATTTAACTTCAGTGTCTGTGCACTAAATTCACAGCTCAAGCAGGTTTCCAGTCTCCGCGATGACTATACAAGACAAGCGCTTATCGGAACTAATCTCGGCCCTGCAAAGTATGACTCATGTCTAATTATTTCGTGTTTTTAGTTGCAAACTTCCATTTGCGTCTTGAAAACGCTTACAAATGTTGCAAAGCAACAACACTGTGAGCGGGCGCACACTTGTCTGCATAAATCGCGCAGCCCGGCTGCGGGCTCGAGTAGTATTGCAGCCAAATAATAATGTCGGGACGGTAAGGGCCGCCCCGAGTCGGTAACGAAGGAGTTTGTTATGCAGCATACCCATGCGCTGGTGGGCGACGTTGGCGGTACCAATGCCCGGCTGGCCCTCTGCGAACTGGCGACGGGCGCCATTTCTCAGGCAAAAACCTATTCGGGGCTGGCCCATCCCAGCCTGGAGGCCGTGGTGCGCCTCTATCTCGAAGAGCACGATGCCACCGTGGGCGAGGCGTGCATCGCCATCGCCTGTCCCATCAACGGTGACTGGGTCGCCATGACCAACCACAGCTGGGAGTTCTCCATCCGCGAGATGCAGGCCAACCTCGGCCTTGCGCGCCTGCAGGTGATCAACGATTTCACTGCCGTCTCCATGGCGGTGCCCGTGCTCGGCGAGAGCGATCGCATCCAGCTCGGGGGCGCGGCTCCGGTAGCCGGCAAGCCCATCGCCATCTATGGCGCAGGGACCGGCCTTGGCGTTGCCCACCTGGTGCAGGCCGGTGAGCAGTGGCTGAGCCTGCCGGGTGAGGGCGGTCACGTGGACTTCGCCGCCAACACGGAAGAGGAAGATGCGGTGCTGCAGGTGATGCGCGGCGAGCTGGGTCATGTGTCGGCGGAGCGTTTCCTCTCGGGCCCCGGGCTCGTCAATCTCTATCGCGGCCTGGTCAAATCCGATGGCCGCGAGCCCGAACCTTTTGCCCCCAAGGACATCACCGAGCGCGCGCTGGCGGGGGATTGCCTCGATTGCCGCCGCACCTTGAGCCTGTTCTGTGTGCTCATGGGCCGCTTTGCCGGCAACCTGGCCCTCAACATGGGCACCTTCGGCGGTGTCTACATCGCCGGTGGCATAGTGCCGCGCTTCCAGGAGTTCTTCATCGGATCGGGCTTTCGGGTCGCCTTCGAGGACAAGGGGCGCTTCAAGCCTTATCTCAAAGACATTCCGGTCTTCCTCATCACCCATGAAGGGCCGGGGCTGCTCGGTGCCGGCGCCTATCTGCGCCAGTCCCTCGGGATCCGTCTCTGAGCCTTGCCAGCGTGAACATGGTTCAGTCCCGATTCAGTGACCGGGGCGTAAAGTGAACCTACGTACTCAAGAGGACGGGGCTTCATAGGGAATTGAAACCGGTCTTCATCCGCTGGGTGCGCATTGTCACCTGACAAGCCTGAACTGTTTTACCGGCCCTCGCGGCCGGTTTTTTTATGCCTGTCGTTTCTGCGCGAGCATGGGGCTGAGGAGAGCTGCAGGCCAGCTTCTGATGGGGGGGCAAGCTCGTCAGCCTCGCTGCCATGTGATTGGCCTGGTCGAGGCATAAGGAGTGAGACATGGAAAGCACCGGGATGGCAACGCCCGAATGCGGCAGGAGCCAGGTACTGGCTCCTGCGCTGTCAGGGGAGGGTGATGTGGAATCTCGCGCCGCCGAGCGGGGAGTCATCCACCCGGATCTCGCCGCCGTAGCTGTGCACGATTTCGGTCACCACGGCGAGGCCAATCCCCTGGCCGGGGGAGCTGTCAGCCCGCACGCCGCGCTGGAAGATCTGTTGCGATTTGCCGGGGGTGATGCCGGGGCCGTCGTCTTCCACCACGATGAGCAGACCCCTCTCCCGGTGGCGGACATGAACCCGGATCTCGCTGATGGCGAACTTGCAGGCGTTGTCCAGCAGGTTGCCCATCAGCTCCATCAGATCGCCCTGCTCGCCGTGGAAGAAGACATCGTCGTCAAACTGGAAGCCGGTCTGCAGCTTCTTGTGGCGATAGACCTTGGCGAGGCTGGCCAGCAGCTTCTCTATAAGGGGAACCGGTTCGGTGCCCTTGCTCGCGAGGCGCTTTCGCCCGGTGACGGCGCGGCGTAACTGGTACTGGATGATCTGATCCATGGTGGTGATCTGTTCATTGATGTTGTCATGGATGTCGTGGCCGAGCTTGAGCTCCTGGGCGGTGATCTGGATGAGCGCCAGCCGGGTTTTCAGGCTGTGGGCGAGATCGTTGAGGGCGTGCTGGTAGCGCTGGGTCTGCTGGCGTTCGTTCTCCAGCAACTGGTTGACCGAGCTTGTCAGGGGAGTCAGTTCGCGCTCGTAGTCGTTTGACAGTGCCTCTCGCGTACCGGCGCGGATCTCGTCAATCTGGCGCGCCATGGTACGCAGGGAGGAGAGGCTCCAGAAACTGGTGAGCAGCAACAGAGCGCCCAGCAGACAGTAGGCGAGCAGCGCCTGGCGAATGCAGCGGTAGAGGTAATCGCGGGTCTGGGCCTGATAGCGCCTGGCGGAATCGACCATCACCACGTAGTAGGTGGTGGGGCCGGCGCCATGATTGCGCAGGAAACGCAGGCTGTAGATGAAGTAGCTCTCGCCGTTCTTGATGGTATGCAGCTTGAAGAAATAGTCCTGATCCAGTCCCCCTAGGTATCTCATCAGATCCCGGCAGATGGTCTCCTTGATGGAGACCACCTCCGGCATGTGGAGGCTGGACCAGCTCAGCTCCCCGTCGGCGCGGCAGATCAGGGTGTCGAGATTGGGGTCGATGGCATCCGGGGTGAGCTTGCCAAGATCCGTCATGGCATGGGGCTCCGGCTGCTTGGACGAGAACAGCTTGGAGAGGTTCTCCTGCATGCGGACACTGGCTTTCTGGGCCTGCTCCTCGGCATGGCCGAGGTAGAGGATGTAGACGGAGAAGGCCATGATGAGCGCGATGACCAGCATGGCACTCAGCATCAGCTTGAGGTGCAGGGAGCGGCGGATCAGGGTCAGGGGATGCATCATGGCAAGGCGCATCAGCTGCAGGCGAGGTTGAAGATGTAGCCCTGGCGGCGGATGGTGGAGATGGGCTGGATGCTCCCTTCCGGATCCAGTTTTTTGCGAAGCCGGCTCACCATCACCTCGATGGTGTTGGGATCCCCTTCACCATCCCCATAGAGCTGATCCAGCAACTGCTGTTTGGAGACCACCTGACGGGCATTTCGCATCAGGTATTCCAGGATCAGATATTCGAAACTGGTCAGCACGGTGACCTCGCCGGCGATGGTCAGCTCCTTGCGGGAGAGATCCAGCTCGTAGTCACCCGCCTTCACTCTGGGGGAGATGAAGCCGGCGCTGCGGCGTACCAGCGCATTGAGGCGGGCCAGCAGCTCGTCCTTCTGGAAGGGTTTGACCAGGTAGTCGTCCGCCCCGGCCTCCAGTCCTTCCACCTTGTCCTGCCAGTTGCCTCTGGCCGTCAGCACAATGATGGGAAAGGGGATCTGCTGCTCGCGCAGGCGGGTGATGAGCTGAAGGCCATCCATGTCAGGCAGGCCTAGATCGATGATGGCGACATCGATGGGGTAGTCGGCTGCGTAGTGTAGCGCCACCTGGGCATTGTCCGTGCTGTAAACCTGGTTCTGGGCCTCGGTCAACAGGGTGGAGAGGTGGTGATTGAGCAGCTTGTCGTCTTCAACCAGTAGGATTTTCATAAGATGCATGATGATGAGGGTCCAGGCTGTCAATTAGAGGGTCAACAAGAGGGAGAGTCAATCCGGATCCTACCTGACCCCGCTGTATCGGGACTGAATCATCCCTGCCTTCTTTCCTCATGCATTTCCCATGATGCAACGCTGTGTCATCAGCCTCGTGTACAGGCTCGCTATCCGTGCCTGCCGGTTTCTGGGTGTTGAGGGTCAGAGCCGGTGCAGGGGCTGGTCGCGACCATTCTTATCGCACAAGCGGCATGCCGCTTCCGGCCTGCCGGTACACAGGGGCAGGGGACCTTGCTGGCGTCAGGCCATCCCCGAGTGCCTGCAAGCACTTGAGGTATGTTTTTAATTGTTTGAAATTAAACATGTTTACATTGCCTTGCCTGGATGCTGGAACAAAGCAGGGCAATCCCCGGCAACGGCTGAGTGGATTCACGGAGGGCAGTATCACATGAATGGTTTTTTTTGAATCCTGATTTCAATAGGCGCTTTCCTATTGTTTTGACTGTTCATCTTTGGGTTAAACAAGATAGAATCTGACCCCGAATCGGGTTTGGGGCGCAGATAGCCCAAGATGTGAGCAATGCAGGCTGTGGACTGCCTGGGTGTGCAATGTAATGCGACAACATTGTTAAACATCAATCAAAACAAGAAGCTGGAGGATGTGATGGCCAACAGCACGGACAATCAGGTTAAAAGCAGCATGTTGGGAGCTGTAACCCAAGGGCGGTAGCATAAGCCTTGTTCACCTTCTGAGCTGACAACGGCATAATCTGCGTTTCCATCAATGTTGTTTTTCCACGCTCCTGAAATAAAGCGCCAACCTGCTGAAGTAAATGGATGCTCCCTACTCCAGCTATTGCGCTATTACACACAATACGCTTGTTCATAATGAGATGTGACGGCATATGGTCGCCAACCATAGCCAGAAATCTCTTTTTCATTTAATCAGATTGCAATCGGGAACCTTTCAATGAAGATCCTCGTGACTGGTGGTGCCGGTTTTATCGGCTCTGCCGTTGTTCGTCATATCATCCGGCATACCCAAGATTCAGTGGTCAACCTCGATAAGTTGACCTATGCGGGCAACCTGGAATCCTTGGCGGCTGTCTCTGCTAGCGACCGCTATGCGTTTGAACAAGTTGACATCTGCAACCGCGCCGAATTGGATCGGATCTTCGCTGCCCACCAACCCGATGCCGTGATGCACCTGGCTGCCGAGAGTCACGTTGATCGATCCATCACCGGCCCTGCCGATTTTATAGAAACCAATATCGTCGGCACCTATATGTTGCTGGAAGCGGCACGTGCCTATTGGAACGGTCTGGATGAGATACGCAAGGCGGCCTTCCGCTTCCACCACATCTCCACCGACGAGGTGTATGGGGATCTGCCCCATCCGGATGAAGTCGCCGCTGGTGAGCCATTGCCACTCTTTACTGAAACCACCCCTTACGCCCCCAGCAGCCCCTATTCTGCCTCTAAAGCCTCCAGTGACCATCTGGTTCGCGCCTGGCGCCGTACCTACGGCCTGCCGACCATTGTCACCAACTGCTCCAACAACTACGGTCCTTACCACTTCCCTGAGAAGCTGATCCCGCTGGTCATCCTCAATGCGCTGGATGGCAAGCCGCTGCCGGTTTATGGCAAGGGCGACCAGATCCGCGATTGGCTCTATGTTGAGGATCATGCGCGTGCACTCTATACCGTGGTCACTACAGGCGTGATCGGCGAGACCTACAACATTGGCGGTCATAACGAGAAACAGAATCTGGACGTCGTTCATACCATCTGCGATCTGCTGGACGAGATGGTACCTCTGTCTCCCTCGCACCTTGGGGGAGAGGGCCGGGGTGAGGGGAGAAGCTACCGCGATCAAATCACCTATGTGGCCGATCGCCCCGGTCACGATCGCCGTTATGCCATCGACGCCAGCAAGATGAGCGCCGAACTCGCCTGGCAACCGCAAGAGACCTTCGAGTCCGGTATCCGCAAGACGGTGCAGTGGTATCTGGGTAACCAGCAGTGGGTCAGCAACGTCAAGAGCGGCGCCTACCAATCCTGGATTGAGCAGAACTACGGGGAGCGTACCTGATGCATATTCTGCTGTTTGGCAAAAACGGTCAGGTAGGTTGGGAGCTGCAACGCGCATTGGCGCCGCTGGGTCGTATCACTGCCGTCGATTTTGACTCAACCGATTATTGCGGTGACTTCAGCAAGCCGGCCGGCGTGGCGGAGACTGTTCGCCTGGTGAAGCCTGATGTCATCGTGAACGCAGCAGCCCACACTGCGGTAGACAAAGCCGAGAGCGAGCGGGAGTTTGCTGAATTGCTCAACGCCACCAGTGTGGCCGCTATCGCCAAAGAAGCGGAAGCATTGGGTGCCTGGTTTGTGCATTACTCCACCGATTATGTGTTCGATGGCAGTGGCGAGCTCCCCTGGCTGGAAACCGACACAACGGCACCGCTCAACGTCTACGGTGAGACCAAGCTGGCGGGTGAGCAAGGGGCTGCGTTTTGTTCCCGTCATCTGATCTTCCGCACCAGTTGGGTCTACGCCGCCCGCGGCGCCAACTTTGCCAAGACCATGCTGCGCTTTGGCAAAGAACGTAGCGAGATGTCAGTCATTAATGACCAGTTCGGCGCCCCGACCGGTGCCGAGTTGCTGGCCGATTGCACAGCCCATGCGATCCGCGTGGCGCAGAGCAAACCCGAGGTTGCCGGGCTGTATCATCTGATTGCCACCGGCACCACCACCTGGTTTGACTATGCCCAGCTGGTGTTTGCCAAAGCCAGAGAGGCCGGGGTTGAACTAGCGGTCACGCAACTTAATGCGGTGTCGACCGGTGCCTTCCCGACACCTGCCAAACGCCCCAATAACTCCCGTCTTGATACCACTAAATTTCAGCGCACCTTCGATCTGGTGCTGCCGGACTGGAAGGTCGGCGTGGAGCGGATGTTGGCTGAGATCCTCGGCAAGTAAAACCCCGACAGGCAAGGGTAAAACTTGAAAGGTGTAGTCGCAAGCCACCCTTTTCTTTTGCAATTTAAAAATAAGAAACAAGCATCATGACCAAACGTAAAGGCATTATTCTGGCCGGCGGCTCTGGCACTCGTCTCTATCCAGTCACTATGGCGGTTAGCAAGCAACTGCTGCCCATATATGACAAGCCAATGATCTACTATCCGCTCAGCACCCTGATGCTGGCAGGTATTCGCGATATTTTGATCATCAGTACGCCGCAAGATACTCCTCGCTTTGAGCAATTGTTGGGGGATGGCAATCAGTGGGGCCTGAATTTGCAATACAAGGTGCAACCAAGCCCGGACGGGTTGGCCCAAGCCTTTATTCTGGGTGAAGAGTTCATCGGCTCAGACCCCTGTGCGCTGGTACTGGGCGACAACATCTTCTATGGCCATGATCTGCAGAAACAACTGGAAACTGCAGCAAGTAAAGATAGTGGAGCTACCGTTTTTGCCTACCATGTGCATGACCCGGAACGTTATGGGGTGGTGGAGTTTGATAAAGAGGGCACCGCTATTTCCCTGGAAGAGAAGCCACTGGAGCCCAAGAGCAACTATGCGGTGACGGGGCTCTACTTCTATGACAACAGCGTGGTTGAGATCGCCAAGAGCCTAAAGCCGTCACTGCGTGGTGAGCTGGAAATCACCGATGTGAACCGTATCTACTTGGAGCAAGGCAATCTATCGGTGGCCATGATGGGACGTGGTTATGCCTGGCTTGATACCGGTACCCATGAAAGCATGATAGAAGCGAGCAACTTTATTCAGACTATAGAAACACGTCAGGGACTGAAAGTGGCTTGCCCGGAAGAGATCGCCTATCGCCAGAAGTTCATTAATGCCGAACAGGTTCGTGAACTTGCTGCACCGTTGGCAAAGAATGCGTATGGCCAATATTTGTTAAAAATAGTTGCCAAAGCCTGATGTGATATGGGGGAGGGAATATGCTCCCCCATAAAGATTTAATTAAATGTGGATAGACAGATGAATGTAATCAAGACAGCAATTCCTGATGTGCTTATCTTGGAGCCCAAAGTATTTGGTGATGAGCGTGGTTTTTTCTTTGAAAGCTTTAATCATAAGCAGTTTGAAGAGGCTGTAGGATATCCTGTTACCTTTGTACAGGACAATCACTCAAAGTCGTCGAAAGGCGTGCTACGTGGATTACACTACCAGTTGCCACCCCATGCTCAAGGGAAACTGGTGCGATGTGCTGTGGGTGAGGTATTTGATGTCGCGGTAGATATTCGTAATAACTCACCTACATTCGGACAGTGGGTTGGAGTGAATATTTCTGCAGAGAATAAACGACAATTATGGATTCCTGCCGGCTTTGCTCATGGATTTTTAACTTTAAGCGAGTCAGTGGATTTCTTATACAAGACGACAAGTTATTATAAACCACATTGTGAAAGAACTATTCTGTGGTGCGACCCAGAGTTAAGGATTGATTGGCCTTTTGATGGGGCTCCGATATTGTCAGAAAAAGACACAGCTGCTTTACCATTAAATATGATGGTTTAATAAAGTGGGTATTTTTATTTATTTTAAATGCGAAATAATATAAGGTGATTTATGTCACATATTGTATATGTATCTGGTACATTTGATTTATTTCATAGTAACCATCTGAAAATGATAGAATATGGTCGTGGATTAGGAGATGTACTTATTGTTGGGGTTAGTACAGACGAGTTAGTTTGTAGCTATAAAAATCCACCAGCTGTACCATTCGAAGAGCGCATATCAATTATAGAAGGATTACGAGCACCTGATGTTGTGGTACCTCAACATACTTTAGAGCACAGTGAAACTGTTAAAAAGCTAAACATTGACATCTTCGTGATAGGTGATGATTGGTTAGGGAAGTATGATTATTTAAGAAAATTAGGTGTGAAAGTTTTCTATATGCCATATGGAAAAGGAGTGAGTTCTACTAATCTTAAAAAGAAAATTCATGATCAGTATGAAAAATTGATTGAGCGAAGTGATAATCATCCAATACCAGAGCCAAAAATATGAAAATTTTATTAACTGGTGGTAACAGTGATCTAGCAAAACATATAGCCGCGACACTTTGCAGATTTGATGTTTATCAAGTCTCGGCTCCAAAACGTGCTGAGTTAGATGTAACAAGTCAAAAATCTGTTGAGAATTATTTTTTAGGTAATAGTTTTGATGTCGTAGTCAATTGTGCAGGTTCATTATATTCTAGTCGAATTGTGGATTCCGAACCAGCACTCTGGATCAATGATATACAGACAAATTTGATCGGCACATATCTAGTATCTAGAATGGCCCTCATAAAGAATAATAGATGCCGTATCGTAAATATATCGTCTACAGCAGCATTTAACGCTTATAAAGATTGGACTGCTTATTGTGCCGCTAAAGCGGGGGTAATTAAACTAACTATGGGATTAGCTAAAGATGGATATGATACTTTAGCTCTATGTCCTGGAGCTATCGATACAAAATTACGTGATGGACTTTCAATAAATAACTCAAATGTAATGACGATTGAAGAAGGTATAAGACCTATAATTAACGCAATTACAACTCAACAGTATAAATCTGGAGATATTGTATTCTATCGAAAAGGCATTTTGGAATTAAACCCGGATTTTGTTATTGACAACAAGTGAAGCTTAAAAGTCAATTCATTTCCCTTTCTTTTTATAAAAGTAAATGCATTAAAAGCTGAGAGAGGATTAATTGAGAGAGGTAGCATTAAGCAAAAACATTCTATCATTGATGTTAGTTCAGTTCAGTAACTATATAGCGCCGTTATTAGTGTTACCTTATCTTAGCCGTGTTCTCGGATTAGAGGGTTTTGGCACGGTAGCTATGTCAATGTCACTTTGTAGTATTGCTCTGATTATTACCGACTATGGCTTTGGTATATCAGCTCCTTATTGGCTGGCAAGAAACAAAGAAAATAAGAGAATGGTAGCCGATTACTTGGGGGCTATTTTTACCGTAAAACTTTTCTTGTTTTTAATAACTTCCGCATTTGTTTTACTATATTTTAGGCTAGGCAATACAATACCAGATATTAGCAGCATCCATATTGCTATAATAACATCAATTTTCTTTCAATCTTTTCAGCCTAATTGGTTTTTTTTAGGCATAGAGAAAATGAAAAAAATCACCATATCTATGGTGTCTGCAAAACTGCTTTACGTTTTCTTAATTTTTATTTTTATTAAAGAAAAAAATCAAACTGACTCTGTTTTAATATTTTTTGCTTTAAGTAATCTATTGGCTACATCTATTGGGGTTATCAGCATATATAAAGAAGGCTATTGGATTTCAATGGCTGATCGTAAAAAATGTTATACCCTATTGAAAGAGGGAGGTGTATTTTTTGTTTCAAGATTAGCAGTGGGAGTATATACGAGTGCAAGTACCTTTCTCGTGGGCTCATTTTCTGGAACTAATGCTGCGGCATTGTATAATAGTGCGGAAAAATTATATCAAGCAGGTCAAAGTATTATATCACCAGTAAGTCAAGCATTGTTCCCTTATCTGGCTAGAACCGGCAATAAAAAAGATCTTTATAAATTCGTTGGAGTAGGGATAATCCCTATGGCATTTACTGCCATTATTGGTATATCTTATTCTCAAGAGATAATGGGTTTTTTGTTTGGCGAGCAATTTATTTCTGCACATGAATATCTAGAGATATTTCTTATAGCACTTCTAATTAATTTTGTTGGGGTTAACTTTGGCTATCCAGCATTTGCGTCCATTAACAGGATTGATATAGCAAATAGAAGTGTTATTTTTGCTGCGGTAATTCAGATCCTGGCGCTAAGTGTTATGTATATAACGGATGCTATTACGGCAAAAAACATATGCCTAAGTGTTTTGGCTGTAGAGTCTCTAGTTATGCTTATAAGAGTGATTTTTTTTTATTTCTTACAGAAAAAATAGAGTAAATATTTTCACAATGTAGTCACATATCATTTAAATTGTCGAAAATCTTAATCTTATTATTGCTAAGTCCCACACGTCATCTCAAGATAATTCCTGCTCATTGCCACAGCATAATGCTAGTCTTAATGTGTAGCTATTATCATGCTCATTAACATAAAATGAAATCATATATATGAATAATGTTTTCAGAATTGCTTTTAGATGCATGCAGTACTTTTTATATTGGCTCTCGGGAGCTTTTCCAAGGAATAAAAATATTTGGGTTTTCGGGTGCTTTGGCATATATGGGGATAACAGTAGATATCTTTATGAACATGTGTGTAAAAATAATCCAGATATAACACCTGTCTGGATATCGCAAAATATTCAATCAGTTGAATTAGCCTCTAAATATGGTAAGTCTTATCGTAGATATTCTGTTATGGGATTGTACTTCTGTCTTCGAGCTGGTGTCTATATTTATAGTTCGTACGCTAGGGATATTTGCTGGTTTACATCTAGAGGAGCTCTTAATGTTAATTTATGGCATGGGATTCCATTAAAGAAAATTGAATTTGACATCAGATGTTTGCCTTTGGTGAAAATATTCCATGAAGCCAATATCTTATCTAAGTTTATGCACCCTCATGCACACTTAAGGCATGATCTGGTGCTATGCCCGTCATTATATGTGGCTGAATATTCTTATATTTCTGCATTCAGGCTGAGAGGTATAGAAAATTTAATCATAACTTCTTATCCTAGAATTGGTCAAATTTTAAAAATGACAAAAAATAAGAGTATTGATGCTGATAAAAGCCCCTTTACTTTCGTATATACACCAACTTGGCGTGATTCAGGTGTGGATTTCATAGCAGAGTCAGGCATTAATTTTGAGCTGCTCAATGATTTTTTAGCAAGAAATAATGCTAGGTTAAAAATAAAACTACACCCTGCGACAGAGCTGACTATTAACCCTATAGGATGGTCAAATATATCTTTGATTGACAATAAAATAGATCCTTGTGAGTTAATGGTTATGGCTGATTGTTTAATTACGGATTACTCATCAATATTTTTTGATTTTTTGATTCTAGATAGACCAATAATATTTTTCCCGTTTGATAAAGAAAACTATTTGAAAGAGCGAGAGCTTTATCTAGATTATGATTTAAATACGCCGGGAGTTAAAGTTTATTCATTGTCTGAACTTATAGCTGCAATGGAAAAAATCATTTCCAATAGTGATGACCATCAAACGGAACGGAATGATATGAAAGCGTTATTTGGTATTGACTATCATAAAGGAAATGAAACGATAGTTTCTTCTATAAAGAAAAATCTATTTGATTTTTAAATGAATTATAAATATCATTTCTGATTTTTAATTATCGCTAAATTTATGCATAATGGTGAACAAATGCTGGAAATATGTATATCGACATATGGAAAGAGAATAAACAGGCTATCATCCTTACCATTTTTAAATAATTGTAGGTATTTGATAGTGCATCAGGATTATGTCGATGTATTTATCTCAAATGATGCAAAAGAAAGATTTTCTTATGAAGATATAACTCTAATTGAAAGTGATACAAAGGGACTGACGAATAGCAGAAATGAAGCATTGAAGTACTCTACAGAAGAGTTAATACTTATATCTGATGATGACGTTGTCTATGAGTGTGATGTGGCTGATAAGATATTATCAGCCCAAAAAGAAAATCCTTTTCATATTGCCTTGTTTAAAGCTAAGGTTACAGAAGACTCAACGGATTTTAGAAAATATCCGATAAACAGTGGACAATTAAGTAAAATAGAATGTTTACATGCATGCTCTATTGAAATGGTTATCGACAAAAGAAAAATAGACACATCTGAGGTGTTCTTTAATAAAGATTTTGGGATAGGAGCTAAATTCATTTGTGGAGAAGAGAGTGTTTTTCTTTTTGATGCAATAGATGCCAATTTAAACGTTAGCTTCATTAATCAATATATTGTGTCGCATCCTAAAGAAAGTACAGCAACAAATAAAAATAATGCCTTTAGTATTCTGAAAGCAAAAGGGGCGGTTTACCGATATGGGTTTGGCTTTATAATCGGCCTGCTTTTGATTTTAAGGTTGTCATTTTTGAAACCAATGTCAAAAGTTATGGGGGTCTCTAAGTTCTACTTTCTGAAAAGTCTTTTGACGGGCTTCATGGCTATTTCAGACACCTCTCAGGATAAATAATGCATCTTACAAAAACACATGGTAGAAATTATTTCACCTTGTTTTTTTATATTATTAGTATTTCCTTGTCAATAAGGCTATCTTTTTACTTTAATGATTCTACCCGATATATTCCATTACGAGTTATCATAGTAATATTTCCTTTTGTTCTGCTCTCATCTTTTTATGTTAAAAACGGCATATTGAAGTGGGGGAATGCTATTTCATTATTATTGTATTCCTTTATTGCTACTACATACGTACTTATATGGTCAATCGATCTAGGGTACGCTGCTGTTGGAAAAAGCATAGAGTTTATCTACCCACTTGCAGTTTTTATATCATTAAAGTCTATCTGTGAAAAAATAAACTTAAATGAGGTCATAAAAGGTGGGCAGCTTTTTACTGTTGCATCCATCTTATTGATGTTGATTGATACATATATTCGTTTTATGCATCCTGAGTACGCAGTAAAGGGGGATGGGGAGGGCTACAGTGACGCTTTAAAGAGAGATACATTCTATGTATTTAAGTATGGAAGCATAATGTATCTGGATTCAAATTATGTGGCCTTGCATGCATTAGTTGTTAGTGTGTTAGTGTATTATTTGTTTTGTGGTTTTTTTAGGAAGATATTGTCGTTATTTTGTATCGTTATAATAATAATGACGTTAAGTCGCGCAGCTTATGTGGCATTTTTCATTATTCCTGTATTATACCTTCTTAGAAAGGTAAGTATCCAAAGTAAATTTGTATTGTTTTCAATTATCACGCCATTAATACTAGCTATTATCATCCACTATATTGATTTTTTAGATTTTAATGATGCCAGTTTTGAAACAAAGTTTGGTATATTTAATGCTTTTTTTTCCAAGATATTTGAAGTCAATTTAGGCACACTTATGTTTGGCCAGGGATTTGATGTTGGTGGCTACTTATATAGTTGGAAAGAAGGTGGGTATGCTCATGCAATGATACCTCTTATTGTTGGCGAAGTGGGTATTGTTGGAATGTTTTTTTATATTTCTATTATTATCTACTCGTATGTAAAAGTAGGATTCGATAGCTTATATATAACATTGCCTATGATTATTGCTGGGATGTCTCTGATATATCCATATGATGCAATGTATATATATTCCATATTATTACTTTTCTATGTAAAGGAAAAGTCGAGAAAGTATAATGAGGTCTATAATGGTTGATGTCAGTGTGGTTATACCATATTACAATGGTGAAAATACAATATCTCAATCACTACAGTCTATTTGTGAACAGACCTTAATACCCAGAGAAGTTATTATAATTGATGATTGTAGTGTAGATAAAAAAGTGCTTTCTGATATTGTAGTATGTTTTTCTAACAAATTAAATATTAGGTTACATTCCTTATCGGAAAATCGGGGGGCCGCATATGCAAGGAATATGGGGGTTGCGTTATCAAGCTCCTCATTAATTGCATTCCTTGATTCAGATGATGTGTGGCACCCCAAGAAGATTGAAGTACAGTATCATTTTATGCTTGAAAGCAATGCTCATATCTCTGCGCATTACTACGTTCAGAATGTAAATTTTAAAAAAATGGAGTCTTCTGACATTATTAAATCAAAGAGGATTAAAAAAATCAATTTTTTGATTGGTAATCCTTTCTTTACGCCAACTGTTATGATTAAAAGAGACATGGTGATGTTTAATCCAAAGTACAGAGTGGTTGATGATTACTGTTGTTGGCTAGAAAATATAAAAAGGGGGCCTGCATTTTTAATAAAAATACCATTGGCTGGTGGTTTTAAGGCAGCTATTGGAGCCAGTGGTTTGACAGGAAACATCGCTAATATGCATGAGTCATATAAAATAGTTCTAAAAGATCTTTATTATAAAAAGGAAATTAGCTTTTTATTTTTATTTACCGCTACTATATTAGAGAATTTGAAATATCCTCTTAGGATGTTAAAGTGTTATTTTTTAAAGTAGCTTTAGAATTTTTTGACATGGATTTTTTAGATGATCGTAAATAGTAATAGTAATAGTAATAGTAATAGTAATAGTAATAGTAAATGTCTCGTTTTGGTTGCAGCATACAATGGTGCAACTACGCTCGTAGAGCAGCTTGATAGCATTTTGCGACAAGAAAAAATTGATGTTAACATTGTAATTAGCCTTGATTTAAGTTGTGATAGTTCTTTGGATATTTGCACTATGTATGCAAATAAATTCTCTAATATAACACTTTTGCCCTATGGTGAACGATTTGGAGGGGCGGGTAAAAATTTCTATAGACTATTAAAAGATGTTTATATTGGTGAGTATGATATTATTTCTTTTTCTGATCAAGATGATATCTGGCCTTCCGATAAAATATACCGTGCAACTCAATATTTGAGTGAATATGATTGTTATTCGTCTAATGTTATTGCTTTTTGGGAGGATGGGCGTGAGGTTTTAATCAACAAGGCTCAACCATTTCGTCGATGGGATTTTCTATTTGAGGCTGCCGGACCTGGTTGTACTTATGTTTTTAATCGCGACTTTGCTATTAACTTTCAGAAATGGTTGATAGGTAACTATGCTAGAGTGTCTAATAATATAGAACTTCATGATTGGCTCATTTATGCTTTCTCTCGTCGTTATGGTTATCGTTGGTTTATAGACGCTATGCCTATGATGCGATATCGGCAGCACGCTAATAATCAGGTTGGTACTAATAATAATTTTAAAGCAGCCAAGAAAAGGATCTCACTAATTAAGTCCAAATGGTATCGTAAACAAGTGATGAATATCGCTGAATGTTTGGATTTACAAAGTTCAGCCATATTCAGATTTGGCCTTGAAAATGGTTATAAAGGTAATTTATATCTTCTTGTTAGAGTTAATGAACTAAGGCGTAGAGCTCGTGATCGACTAGCTCTAGCACTATTCTTGTTATTTAATATTTTTTAATAAAATCGTTCTGCTGTAGTTTTATTATCTTCTTTTAATTCTAGTTTTGTGTAATGATATATAGCTAATATTTTATTTGGGGGTTGTCCTTGTCATTTCAACGTCGTCACTCACGCTGGTATGAGCGTGTATTATTCAGCCCTCCTGCCTTGTTTACCTTCGGGGCCTTGCTTGCAGTCTGCTTGCCAGCCATTGAGCGATGGGGCCTGGAGTTTTGGCATCACTTCGATGCTGTCCGGATCAACACCCTGAGCGGTGCCTTTGTGGCGTTTCTGCTGACCGGGATTGTGCTGCATCGCTTCCTGCGCTATCCGGGCGCGAGTCCCGTGGCCTACATGATCCCCACGGTGACCACCCTCTATGGTGCCCTGGTCGGCATTCTCTTCTTCCTGCGTCTGCCTTACAGCCGCCAGGTATTGTTCGAGTCGTATCTGGTTGCCTTGCTTTGCTGCTGGCTCGCCTACTTCATTGGCCGCCGTTACCGGACCCCCAAATACGCCTTGCTGCCCTTTGGGGACTATCAGGCCCTGACCCGGCACGAGTGTGTGCAGTGGCGTCTGCTGGACAAACCCGATCTCGGGGCCGTGCGTTATGACGCCGTGGTGGCAGACCTTCGGGATGAGAAGCTGGCGGGTGAGTGGGAGCGTTTCCTGGCGCGCTGCGCCCTGGCGCATATCCCCGTCTACCACATCAAGCAGATCAGCGAGACCCTGACCGGGCGCGTGAAGATCGACCATCTGCACGAGAACCAGCTTGGTTCCCTCTTGCCGTCCCCCGTCTATGCCTTCATCAAACGGGGAATGGATATTCTGGCCGCGTTGATCGCGATCCCGCTGTTCTCCCCCCTGATGCTGGTGACGGCGATCCTCATCAAGCTGGAGAGTCCGGGCCCCGTGATGTTCCTGCAAAACCGGGTAGGGAAGGGGAACAAGGATTTTCGCATCTACAAGTTCCGCAGCATGTGCAAGGATTCGGAAAAAGCTGGCGCCCAGTTTGCCCAGGACGGTGACATGCGCGTCACCCGGGTGGGCAAGGTGATCCGCAAGCTGCGTATCGACGAGCTGCCGCAGTTCTTCAACGTCCTTAAAGGGGACATGAGCCTGATTGGGCCAAGACCGGAGCAGCGAACGTTCGTCGATCAGTTCGAACGGGAGATCCCGTTCTACATGTACCGTCACATCGTGCGGCCCGGGATCAGTGGCTGGGCGCAGGTGGTCCACGGTTATGCCGCCGATGCCGATGATACCCGCATCAAGATCGAGCACGATTTTTACTACATCAAGCACTTCTCCCTCTGGCTGGATGTGCTCATTGTGTTCAAGACCATCCGCACCATCCTGACCGGTTTTGGCGCGCGGTAATCCCGATGCGGATCTTGTTGCTGGGGGCTCGTGGCCAGTTGGGACGAGCCCTTTTTTCTGCCCTTTGCCGGGATTATCCCCATTGGCAGGTGACGGCCCTTGGCAGGGAGGAGTGTGACATCACCGACCCCGGTGCGCTGATCTGCGCCCTGAACCGCCATCAGCCTGATGTCATCCTCAACGGTGCGGCCTATACGGCAGTCGATCTCGCACAGAGCCAGCCCGAGCTGGCAGAGCGCATCAATCATCAGGCCGTCGCACTGCTTGCCCGGGAAGCCGGTGCCAGGGGGGCGCTGCTGGTGCATTTTTCCACCGATTATGTGTTCGATGGCTCCGGCAGTGCTCCCTGGCGCGAGGTGGATGTGCCTGCCCCGCTCAATGTCTACGGTGCCAGCAAGCTGGCCGGAGAGCAGGCCATTCAGGGGCTGTGTCCCCATCATCTGATCGTGCGCACCAGCTGGGTTTATGGTGGGGAAGGGGCACACTTCGCCCGAGCCATCTTGCGCCGTGCCAACGAGGGCCAGCCCCTTGAGGTGGTGGCGGATCAGTGGGGGGCGCCGACCCAGGTGGACTGGCTGGCAACGTCCGTTCTCCTGGCGCTGATACAGGTTGTGAAGGCGCCAGACAAGGGCGGCCTCTATCATCTCTGCCCCGCAGGCGAGACGAGCTGGCATGGCTTTGCATCGGCCCTGGTTGAGGAAGGCTGTCGGCTTGGTCTGCTGGCGCAGCCCGTTCCGATAAAACCCATTCCATCTGCAAACTGGCCCCAGGCAGCCCGTCGGCCATTCAACTCCAGGCTCGATTGTCGACGGTTTGCCACTGTGTTTGGGATCCAGATCCCGGCCTGGGAAGGGCTGATGAGCCGCTGGCTTGCCAGTCAGTGTGAAGGTGAATGACGTGACGCGTGTCTTGATGGCTCTCCGTTCTCCTCTGGAGGTGTTCCATGCACCAGCGTAAAGGCATTATCCTGGCCGGGGGATCCGCCACCCGTCTCTATCCGGCGATGCTGGCCATCAGCAAGCAACTGCTGCCGGTCTATGACAAGCCCATGATCTATTACCCCCTCTCAACCCTGATGCAGGCGGGGATCCGTGAGATTCTCATCATCAGCACGCCGCTGGATCTGTCCCGCTTCGAGCTGCTGCTGGGGGATGGCAGCCAGTGGGGGATGCAATTTTGCTACGCGGTGCAGGAAGAGCCTGCCGGGCTGGCCCAGGCGCTGCTCATTGCGAAGCCCTTTCTGGCCGGCAGCCCCTGCTGCCTCATTCTGGGGGACAACATCTTCTATGGCACCGAGCTGCCCCGCCAGTTGCAGCGCGCGAGCGCCAAGACGCAAGGCGCCACCCTGTTTGCCTATCATGTACAGGATCCAGAACGTTACGGTGTGCTGGGGTTCGACGGCGAGGGGCGGGTCGAGTCGATCGTCGAGAAGCCGGCATCTCCTGCCAGTCAATATGCGGTGACGGGCATCTATTTCTACGATGCCACGGCAAGCGAGATTGCTCGGGGCCTGCGCCCTTCGTCACGGGGAGAGCTCGAGATCACCGATGTCAATCTCCATTATCTGGCACAGCAAAGTCTGGAGGTCTGTTTCATGGGGCGTGGTGCTGCCTGGCTGGATACCGGGACCCATGACAGCCTGCAGGAGGCGAGCAGCTTTATCCAGACCCTGGAGAAACGCCAGGGGCTCAAGGTGGCCGCTCCGGAGGAGATCGCCTGGCGCCAGGGCTGGATCTCTGACGAGGCACTGGCGTCACTGGCACAGCCACTGGCAAAAAGCGGGTATGGCGCCTATCTGTTGCGTCTGTTGCAAGAGCCCTTTGGCAAAATGCACCCCGATTGGGATTGATAAGGCACTCCATTGAGTGATATATCCTTGCCCATTATTCCAAAGAAAACACCTATGCACTTTATTTCATTGAAGATTCCGGATGTTATCCAGATCCGTCACCAGCGTCATCCAGATGAGCGGGGCGACTTCATGGAGCTGTTTCGCCACGATCTTTTCACCCGCAGGTGCGGTGATTTTTGCTTCGTTCAGGACAATCTGAGTCGTTCCCGACAAGGGACGCTACGGGGCCTGCATTATCAACGCCAGCGGCCCCAGGGCAAGCTGATACAGGTGCTGGCAGGCACCATCTTCGACGTGGCCGTCGACGTGCGCGCCGGGAGCCCGACCCTGGGCCAGTGGGTGGGGGTGTCGCTCTCGGCCGAAGAGGGAACCTCCCTCTGGATCCCGCCAGGTTTTGCCCACGGTTTTTATGTTCAGAGCGAATGGGCCCAGGTGCTTTACAAATGCACCGATTATTACGCTCCCGAGCTGGAAGCCTCCCTTCACTGGTCGGATCCTACACTGGCTATTGAGTGGCCCCTCATGGACAATGTGCCATTACGCTTGTCGGAGAAAGACCGTCACGCCCCCCTCTGGCAATCACCTCATCTTCAGAGCCCGATATGAACAAACAAGTATTCGATAATTCAGACAGTCAGTTGCCCCAGGGTTGGCAAGCCTCTTCCGGTGATGAAATCGATCTGCGTGAGCTGATCCTGGTCCTGTGGCGCCAGAAGCTCCTTGTCCTGCTGACGGCAGGTCTCTTTGCCCTGGCTGGTATCGCTTATGCCCTCCTGGCCCCCCAGGTCTGGGTCAGCCAGGCCGAGATCAAGTCGCCCACCCTCAAGGAGGTGGAGTCCCTCGAGCTCAACATCAACCAGCTGGTCAATGCCCAGGTACCGGTAGCGGCTTTTACTGCCTTTGACAAGAAGGCGCTCTATGGCGACTTCGTCAACAACTTCAACAGCTTCAACAACAAACGCCAGTTCCTGCTGGAAAGAGGCTATCTGGATGCCGAAGCCGCGCAGGCCGACGTCACAGATCCCAAAGGCAAGCGGCTGCTGCTCAAGAAGATGGCCGAGGGGATCAGCGCCAAGGCGCCGGACAAGTTGCGTGAAGATGTGACGCTCTCCTTTGCCGCGGCCACGGCGGGGGAGGCCAAATCCCGGCTGGAGCAGTACATCGCCTTTATCCAGCATCAGGAGTCGGCGGCCAAGGGCAAGGAGCTGTATACCATCTGGCAGAACCGCATCAAGACGCTGCAGACCCAGTTCGAGAGTGCCAAGGCCGATACCCTCAAGCAGTTGCAAGACGATATTCTGCGTACCGAATATGGTCTGCGCATTACACAGGCGGCCGGGCTGGAGGCGCCGGTGCAGAATCTGCAGGAGCAGGGGAGCCTTCCCATCGATCTGGGGGCGCGCGCCCTCGCCGAGAAGCTCAAGATCCTCAAGGAGATCAAGAACCCCGAGTTCCTCAACCCGGCGCTGAGCGACCTGCGCCTGCAGTTGGGCAGCCTTCAGGCCATCAAGCTTGAAGCACAGCCCTTCCAGTCGTTCGCCTATCTGGCTTCGCCGAGTGAGCCCCTGAGCCGCGAACAGCCCAAGCGCCCTCTGGTGGTGGTGCTGGCTACCCTGCTCGGCGGCATGCTGGGGGTGGGCATCGTGCTGGTGCGCCATGCGTTTCGCCGACCGGAATCGGCACAAGGATGATTGAAGTGAACAAGGGGGGCTCTGCCCCCCTTCATGTATGGCGTGTCGGAAGAAAACGAGCATGACACAACAGGGAGCAGTGACGGTGACGTCGACGACTGGGATATTGGGGGTTGTCAGCCTCCTTTACTGGTTGCTTGGCATGCATTTTTTCATGCACAACCCGGGCGGGGCAGGGCTCTATCTGCCGTTCAATGCCTGGGGCTGGATCTTCGCCAGCCTGGTGATGGCACTGGGGCTGTGGCATGTGACCCTCAGCCAGCGGCTGGTGGTCTCGCCGCTGCTGACGGCCCAGTGGCTGGGGGGCCTCTTGTTGTTGCTGCCCATGGCCTATCCGGGAGCCGAGCTCAAGGACTATGCCATTCCCCGGCTGCTGGGGCTGTTTGCCGGCCTGCTGTTTCTGGCAAGCCTCTATCAGTGGCGATTCGGCCGCGAGGGGCGAGACAGGCTGCTCTATCTGCTGCTGGGGGCCGTTGCTATCGAGGCGCTGCTCGGCCTGGTGCAGTATTACCTGCTGGTGCCGGGCAACTGGATTGGGTACGACACCCAGACCAACCGCCCCTATGGCATCTTCCAGCAACCCAACGTGATGGCGAGCTTCATGGCGACCGGCCTGTCACTGGCCATCTGGCTGGAGCTGCGCGGTGATGCCAACCCCTGGCTCAAGGGGCTGCGCTATGGGGTGATCCTGGCCACTTCTCTGCTGCTGGTGGTCCTGCAATCGCGGGTCGGGCAACTGGGCGGCGTGATGGCTCTCTTGCTGCTGTCCGCCCAGCTGGGGCGTGAGCGGCGGCTGGGCCGGATGCTCGCGCTGGTGGCCCTGGGCATTCTGCTTGGGCTGGCCTCGCAATACCTGATGGCCGGAGCCAGACGAGGGCTGGAGATCTACCAGTCCGGTGGCATGCGCTCCATCTACTGGCCCTACGCAGCCAAGCTGATTGCCCAGATGCCCTGGACCGGTTGGGGTTATGGCAGCTTCGAGTCGGTGTTTCTCCATCACTACATGGCCGACAAGGCGCTGAACCCGGCCATGGTGCAGATTGAGTACAACCTGGATCACCCCCACAACGAGTTTCTCTACTGGGCGGTTGAAGGGGGTCTGGCACCCATGCTGGGCATGGTGCTGATGGGCGGAGCCCTGCTGTGGCGTCTGAGCCGGGCGGGCTGGGTCAAGGGCGCCGCCTTGCTTGCGCTGGTGACCCCCATCTTGCTGCACACCCAGACCGAGTACCCCTTTTACCACGCCATCGCCCTGTGGTGGGCGCTGCTGCTGCTTCTGTATGCGATGGATGCGGAGGTGGAGGAGCAAGGCCACGGCAACTGGCGCGACCATCTGTGCCGCCCCTGGTTGCTGCTGCGCTTCATGGCCATCGCCATTCCCCTGATCGTCATCCCCTTCATGCTGACCGCCCTGCATACCGCCTGGGTGGTGACCAAGTATGAGCGGGGCGGTTACAAGCAGCCTGCGCTCCTGCTCGACATCGTCAACCCCATGGCCTGGCTGACCCGGGTGGAGTTCGACGTGAACGCGGTGCGCCTCATGGTCGGTCTGCAGGCCAACAACAAGGCGGAGCTTGAAGCCTACCTCGACTGGGGGCAGGCCTTCGTGCGCCATACCCCGAGGGCCAACATCTACGCCAACATGGTGATCGCCCTCAATGCCCTGGGGCGCACGGCGGAGGCGGACAACCTGCGGGCAAGCGCCCTGATGCTCTATCCGGGTGAGCCTTTGCTCACCGTGTCGGCCGCAAGAACGGTGGCCGCGACCCTGGAGCGCAAGCCCTCTTCGTGAGGGGCGTTTCAATCTGTCAACCATCACGGCCGCCTTTGCGGCCGTGATGGTTTTTGTGCCCGCCTCGTTGAAGGGGGAGGGGGCTGGTTGCCAAAGAGGTTCCCGGCCATCCGTTCACCTCGCCCGCGCACCGCGGCCGTTTTGCTGTACAAGGTTGCAGCAAGGGTTTCATCGGCTCGCAAAAATGGGGTTATCTGCTGGACGGCGCAAGCGCCTTGGCTAAGATAACCGTCTTAACGTCTTGTTTGGCAAGGGAGTATGACATGGAGATAGTACTAGGCCCATTAGAGGCCCGCGTGATCGGCTGCCTGATTGAGAAAGAGATCTGCACGCCGGATCAGTACCCTCTCTCGCTCAATGCACTGGTCAATGCCTGCAACCAGAAGAGCAACCGGGAACCCGTGCTGGAGCTCGCCGAGCTGGATATTCGCGCCGTGATCGACGAGCTGATCCGCCGCCGTCTGGTGGTCAATACCGCCGGTTTCAACGCCAGGGTGCCCCGCTATCAGCATCGTTTCTGCAATACCGAGTTCGGCGAGCTGAAGTTCTCGGCCCAGGAGCTCGGCATTATCTGCGAACTCTTGTTGCGTGGTCCGCAGACCCCGGGTGAGCTGCGTTCGCGCACCAACCGGCTGTGCAGCTTTGACGATGTGACCGAAGTGGATGCGGTGCTGGCCACCCTCATCGAGCGGGGGCCCTATGTGGTCAAGCTGCCCCGTGAGCCGGGCAAGCGGGAATCCCGCTACGCGCACCTGTTCAGTGGCGAGGTGGATCTGCAGGCGCTGGCCGACGCGGCGCCCGCTGGCAACCTTGTGTCACCGGCGGCAGACAGACTGGCTGCGCTCGAAGAAGAGGTCGAGCACCTCAAGGGGCAGTTGCAGGGGCTGGAAGCCCGTCTGGCCCGGCTGGAAGGCTGAGCCAACAATCTATTTCGAGAAGGCGCTGCGGCGCCTTTTTTGATGACCGCGCCCCTCCTGCGGCCCGTTGCCCGGTGGCAGGGGCGAGTGCCCTGTCAGCCCTGTCGCTCGCGTACCCATCAAAGGCGCCAGCTTTTTTGCACTATTTCGCGCTTAAGGGTCGAGCCGCCGCCGCTTTCCCGTTAAAATTCCGCCTTTGCACTTGCCCGTGAGTTCTGATGTCAGCCTTCACCCTCTCTTCAGATTGCCATGCCCTGCTGTGCGAGCTGCAATTGCAGCGCGCCGCCAGCACTCGTTACCTGCAAGACACCCTCTTTGCCCCGGGCGCACCCGGGCGTGCGCTGCTCGACACCCTCGATCAGTTGCAGCAGTGGGGGCTTGTCCGTCAACGAACGGAGCAGCAGTGGAGTCTGACGGCAGAGGGAACCCTGACCCTGATCCTGGCGGTGCGTGCGGGGGAGTGCCCCATGCCGCAGTGGTCCCGCATCCCCTCGGTCACGGGCCTGGAGCGGGCACAGGAGGTGGTGCGCGAGCTCTGTCTGGGAGACGCGGGGCAGATCCCGGCCTATTACCAGAGTGCCGAACTCCTGAGCCTCCTGGATCTCCCCGATGCTCCCCGCCTGCTGGCAGGCTCCAGCCCCGCCTGGCAGGCCCTGCTGCTCGAACACTTCGCCCTGCAGGCCCTGCTTGACGCAGAGCCTGACGAGGGCTGGCCGCTGGCAACGCTGGTCACCTCCTGCTCCCCGGCGCTCTCTGGCCAGATCCAGGCTCGCGCCCGAGAATGGGAGTGGCTCTGCGGCCCCTTTGGCGGCGAGGTAACCACTCACTGGCCTGCGCTGCAACAACTGGCGCAGCAGGGGGATGAGCAACCCCTGGCCGAGCGGCTGCTGGGCGCGCTTGGCCAGTGGCAGGGGCAAGAGGCGTCGCCCTGGCCCCGGATGTTCAGCGCCCTGCTCTGGCTCGGCTGGTTGCAACAGGCAGATCCGGTGCAGGGGAGCGAGCAGCGCAAGAAGTGGCAGCGCAGTCTGGGCCATCACTCCCCCCTGCTGGCCGATCTGCTGGGGCAGTGGGCCGGAGATCGCCACGGCCAGGCGGTCGGCCTGTTCGATACCCTGCAACTGCCGCTGGAGGAGCTCCACTGGGGTTACCTCTGGCTCGATCTCTGCGCCCTGGCGCGCCACGGCGAGCAGAGCCCCCAGGTGACCATCTTGCACAAGTGGGACCTCTCCCACGTGCTGGACGCCGAGCCCCGGCATCGCCTGATGGCCTTCTGCCAGGATCTGCTGCGACTCCTGCTGGGCCGGGAGGCCGCCCATTGGCCCCTGCGCGCGCTGCGCCCTGCTCAAGGGGAGGAAGAGGATGCCACCGAGGAGGAAGGCAAGGCCCCCGCCTCGGCAAGCTGGCTCAACTGGCTGCAGGGGTTGGGACGCTCGAGCGGGGTGCGCAAGCCCCAGGAGCGGCTGGTCTGGCTGCTCCACGCAGAGGGGCCTGAGCTTGAGTGCAAGATCCAGAAGCAGAGCACCAAGGGGGAGTGGACCGCCGGGCGAAGGGTCGATCCGGCCCTGCTTTCCACCCAGTACGCCAGCCTGCTGGACGAGGCGGACTGGGCACTGGTGCGCACCCTGCCGCGCAACATGGGCAAGCTGCCCCGGGATGCCTGGGTGCCCCTGGCAAACCATCCTCGCCTCTTCAATGCCAAGGGACAGAAGCTGCAACTGGCCGTCAGCGCCCCCCTGCTGCAACTGGTACAGAGCGGGGAGGGCATGAGCGCCAGACTACATCCTGCTCCCGCCGCCCGCGGTGCGCACATCGTCCCTCTGGCTCAGGATTTGTGGCAGCTTATTCTGACACCGCAGGCACTGCTGGACAGATTACCGGCCCTGGAGGCCATTCCGGCATTGCCGCCGGCCGGGCTCGAGGAGCTGCAACGCACGCTGGATGCGATCCCCGATCTCCCCTGGCACAGCCAGGTGGTGGGGCTCAGGGGCAATGCCGAGCTGGCCCCCTGGCCCGGCGTTCCCTCCGTCCTGCTCGACTGGCAGGAGGGGCAGCTCGTGGTCCAGCTGGTGACCCGGGAGGGGGACCTGCCTCCCTTGCCTCTGGGCAAGGGGGAGGCCATCGTGCGCCAGGGTATCCGGGAGTATCACTACTGGCAGCGGGATCTGGCTGCCGAGAAGGAGGATGCCCAGCGCCTTCGCAACCAGTTACCCATCGGCCTGCCCGGCAACGAGTGGAAGCTGGACGGGGAGCAGGCGCTCACCCTGGTCAACGCCCTGCCGGAGTTGGTGGACGCCGGTGTGGTGGTGCACTGGCACCAGGACAGCGCCCGCCTCAAGAGCCTTGATGAGGCGGCCCTGAGCCTGCGCATCGAGCGGCGTCAGGACTGGTTCCAGGTGGAGGGGGCGCTCTCGCTGGACGAGCACCAGATCCTCGATCTTCGCCTCATCCTGCGCCAGCTGACACCGGGCCAGCGCACGGTGCAACTCGACGAGAAGACCAGCCTGATGCTGAGCGACAAGCTGGTGGAACGCCTCACCGTGCTCGGCGCCATGCTGGACAACGAGCAGCGCATCAACAACAAGCTGGCCTATCCGCTGGCCCGCCTGCTCTCCGTCATCACCACCGAGGGGGATGCCGCCTGGCAGAATCTCCAGCAGGAGTGGCAGCAGGAGGTGAGCTGTCCCCCTGAGCTGCTGACGGCGCTGCGGGACTATCAGAAGGAGGGCGTACGCTGGATGGCGACCCTGGCCCATCACGGCTTTGGCGCCTGTCTGGCCGATGACATGGGCCTGGGCAAGACCTTGCAGGCCCTCATTGTGCTGCGCATGCGCCAGCACCTGGGCCCGGCGCTGGTGGTGGTGCCCAAGTCAGTGGTCACCAACTGGCAGGAGGAGGTGGCCCGCTTTGCCCCCGAGCTCGAGGTGGTGGTGTTCGACCATCCCGCCGAGCGGGAGACCCTGATCCAGGGGGCCAGGGCCGGACAGCTCGTCCTGGTCAACTACGGCATGCTCGGCAGTCTCTCCCAGGCGCTCAAGTCCCGCCGCTGGTCGAGCATGGTGCTGGACGAGGCACAGCAGATCAAGAATGCCGGTACCCAGCGCGCCAAGCTGCTGTTCCAGCTCGACGGGGATTTTCGCCTCGCCCTCTCCGGCACCCCCATCGAGAACCATCTGGGGGAGCTGTGGAGCCTGTTCAGCTTCATCAACCCCGGCCTGCTCGGGAGCCTCGGGGAGTTCAAGCGCCGCTTTGGCAAGGCGGTCAAGGATCCCCAGCACATGGCGATGCTGCGGGCGGTGATCAGCCCCTTCATCTTGCGCCGCCTCAAGCAACAGGTGCTGACGGAGCTGCCGGACAAGACCGAGATCATCCATCACATCAGCCTCTCCCCCGAGGAGCGTCAGCTCTACGAGGCGACCCGGCGCGAGGTGGTGCAGCAGGTGCAAAGTGCCGATGGCCGTGCCCTGATGCATGTGCTGAGCGGCCTGACCCGGCTGCGCCGACTCTGCTGCTCCCCCCAGCTGGTGATGCCGGAGTGGTCCCAGACCAGCAGCAAGCTGGACGAGGCGATGGCGCTGCTGGACGAAGCCATCGATGGTGGCCACCGGGTGCTGGTGTTCAGCCAGTTTGTCGATCTGCTGAGCCTGCTGCGCAGCCGTATCGAACAGCGGCAGTGGGACTACTGCTATCTGGATGGGGGCTGCTCGGCCAAGTCCCGTCAGGAGTCCATCCTGCGTTTTCGCCACGAAGCGGTGCCACTCTTCCTCATCAGCCTCAAGGCGGGGGGGACGGGCCTCAACCTGACCCAGGCCGACACCGTGCTGCACCTCGATCCCTGGTGGAACCCGGCGGTGGAGGATCAGGCGAGCGATCGGGCGCACCGCATGGGCCAGACCCAGCCGGTGACCGTCTATCGCTTGGTGTGCGAGCAGACGGTGGAGGAGAAGATAGTGGCGCTGCACGACGAGAAGCGGGCACTGGCCGACGGCCTCCTGAGCGGCCAGTCCGAGGTGAAGGGGCTGGATGTGGAGAGCCTGCGGGCACTGCTGATGAGCTGACGGCGATGGGCTGTCGCCCGATGTGACAAGGGGAGCATCCGTGATGCTCCCCTTGTCATTTGTGGCGGTGCCGAGCCTGCGCTACCCCTGATAGAGGTAGAGGTGCAGCCGCTCTATGATGGGGTCACCGCCAATCTTGCGATCCCGGCGTGCCTGGCGGAGCTTGGGCGGGTAGTGGCCCAGATGGGCGACGGCCGGCTGGGTATCGGAGCAGAGCAGCAGGGGAAGGCTCGCCTTGATCTGCTGCTTGCGGGGCTCCCGGTCCTGCCAGAGCAGGTTGATCATGGGGTGGGTCTTGACCGGCCTGCGGATCCGCAGGGCGGCATCCGCTGGCAGGCGGCGAATGTCGTATACCTCCTGATCCACCATCTTGCTCCACTCTTCGTTGTCAAAGAGCGCCGGTACATACCGGCGGCTGCGCTCCAGCATCTCCAGTACCTGCTCCCGGCTGAGGCGGCTGATGCTCTGCTTGTCGGCCCAGGTGAAGCCCAGCGAATGCAGATCCCCCCGAAGCCAGGTCAGCTTGCGATAGACCTGCAGGGTGATGACACCGGGCAGGGCACCGTGCACCAGCTCGAACTTCTCGTCCCGCCCGCCCGCCGCCTGCACCATGGCCTTGAAGGCGAGCTTGTGCGCGTTGATCTCCTCGATGACGGGGGCCAGCTCCCTGGCGCTGGCGGCAGGAAAGCGCAGCCAGCCGGGCAGACGGTGGGTCGCCTTGGTGGAGCAGCCGGGGCGGGCGCTGTGGTCCTGAAAGGCGGCGAGGGTGGCGGCCAGGGCCGCCTCGCCCGAGAGATAGCCCACCTCGATGGCCTCGATGGGCTCATGCTCTTCCCCCTGGGCCACGGCCGGGAGGGGATAGACATGAGCCTCCAGCAGGTCGAGCTGGCCCAGTTGCCGGGCAAGGCGTGCCAGCGACGCCTCCAGCAGGGCCATCTGTTGACGCAGGGCGGCGGTGGGGGTAAAGGTGTCCATCGGCAGATCCTGTGTGTGTGCCGCTCCCCTGTTCAGCATGGTGTTGGGACAACGTGGGAAGGCAGCATGATAAACCACTGTATAAATAACCATACCAGTATGATGGCAGGGTGCCAAGTGTCCGGTGCCACCCTGACGATGGGGGTGACATGGGGGCATCCGGTTCAGGTTGCCTGTTCGTATCTTTTTGTTAAATAACGATCTTGTTGCGATCTATTTGTTAACAAACCCTGGTGACCGAGAGTTTGCACCCTGCTGACTCGGTGTCGTGCCGTGCATAGCTAGCGTGGGAAAGTGCATAGTTAGAAGTGGGTGGCGCAGGAGAAAATGCTGTCAGGCTGCCAGGGGGAAAGTTTTAGCATTATTTCATTTTAAAATCATATGGTTATTGTTACTGCCCTGGCGATATCAACCATTACTTTTACTAATGTCATGTATCAAAATTCGTCAATTGAGGCACCTCCCCGCCCTGACTAAGCTTTGCGCATCAAATCCGAGCCTTGCGCAGAACGAGAGAGAGGAGCCATATCATGGCCAACATGACTTATACCGAAGCCGGTTACCAGCATTCCAGCGAATCGAATCTGGTTGCTCGCGTCAAGATGACCGTCCTGACCTGGCTGGAACGCAGCCGCAGCCGTCGCCAGCTCTCCGAGCTGCCCGCCTACCTGCTCAAGGACATCGGTCTGAACGAAGCCGACCGCTATCAAGAGACCATCAAGCCGTTCTGGCGTGGTTGATCAGCCGGGCATGGATGCCTTGTTTTTCTGCTGATCCCAGGGGCATGCTGCCCGCCTGTCTGCCGAAGACATGCTGTCTTCACCTGCCGATACCCGTTCACCGCTTTCCCTCTTCCGTGTTTCCCCCCGCTTGATCCTGTTGCATGAGTTGTCACTCATTTTCACCATTTTTGTATCCTTACTGTTTGAATTTGTTTAAAAACTGATTTTAAGCCCGGTTGCCTTGCGTATAATCCGGCCATGGCATTCCAGACTAAAGGGTGAGACGGATGATTCCCCAGCATGACTTTTTGGCCCTGACGCGCCGCCATGAGTGGCAGCTCGAGCCTTTCGCCTTCAATCTGACCGACGGTACCCGGGTGAGCGTGTGGGATACCGGCGTGATCTGCCTGGAACCCGCTTCCGAGGCGGGGCAACCCGGGCACAAGGACATCGTCCTCTCCTGCGGCATCCACGGCAACGAGACAGCCCCCATCGAGATCTGCAACCAGTTGCTGACCCGGTTGCTCGCAGAGGAGCTCAAGGTTCGTCACCGGGTGCTCTTCCTCTTTGGCAACCCTGCCGCCATGAACCAGGGGGTGAGGGAGGTGGAAGAGAACATGAACCGCCTCTTCTCGGGCGCCCACAGCAAGGGGGAGGGGCTGTGCAACCGGGAGCGCATCCGCGCCATGCGTCTGGAGCAGTATGTGAGTCGCTTCTTTGCCGACTCGGGCAGGCCCCGTTACCACTACGATCTCCATACCGCCATTCGCGGCTCGCGCCACGAGAAGTTTGCCGTCTATCCCTTTCCCCACGAACGCCCCCACTGCAAGGAGCAGGTACGTTTCCTCGGTGCCTGCGGCGTGCGCACCATACTGCTCTCGAGCGGCCCGACCACCACCTTCAGCTATTACAGCTCGCACCAGCACGGCGCCCATGCCTTTACGGTGGAGCTGGGCAAGGTGCGGCCCTTCGGTGAAAACGACATGACCCGCTTCATCGAGGTGCGCCAGACATTGCAGGAGCTGGTGACCCGGGATGAGGTGGCCCTCGAGCCCTGGCGAGCCGATGACTTCACCCTTTTTGCCATAGATCGGGTGATCAACAAGCAGTCGGAGCAGTTCCGCTTCCTGTTTGCCAGCGATGTGGACAACTTCACCGAATTTCCCCAGGGTTTTGTGCTGGCAGAAGATGGGGATCGGCAATACAGGGTAGAGAAACCGCGGGAGGCGGTGGTCTTCCCCAACGCCAACGTGGCCATCGGGCAGCGCACCATGCTGCTGGTGGTACCCACCCGTTTGTGGGAGTGAATTGACGCCTTTTTGTCATGCTGATCCTGCGCCACGGGCGGTGGCAAGCAGCATGGCGGTGATGGGTATGATCCCGAACTCGATATGACAGGGAGTCTGAACAGGCTCCCTTCTTTGTTTATGCTCGCCGAAAATTCCGATTACCTTCGAAAATAAAAGAAGTTTCTACTGGTCTTACCTGGATGAATCTCGTTGCCCTTTGGTTAACATGTTGTTTACATTTTAAATGTCACCTCATGGTGGTGACGCTGACAACGGCAAGGAGCCAGTTATGACCCATGTCGACATCCCCTTCCTTCGTTACCTCGATGAGGAGGGGCGCCCGGTCGCGACACTGCCGACCTGGCTGGACAAGGCGATGCTGCACACCTTCTACCGCAACATGGTGATGGTGCGCAGTTACGACAAGAAAGCGATAGCACTGCAGCGAACCGGCAAACTCGGCACCTTTCCCTCCCATCTCGGGGCGGAAGCGGTGGGAATCGGGGTCGGGCTCGCCATGCAGCCAGAGGATGTCTATGTGCCCTACTACCGGGACATGCCCACTCTCTACGTGAGGGGCGTGCCCATGGAGCAGAACCTGCAGTATTGGGGCGGCGATGAACGGGGCAGTGTCTTCTACAAGGCCGATGGCGAGTTGTCGGAAGACTTGCCCATCTGCGTTCCCATCGCCACCCAGATCACCCATGCTGCCGGCATCGCGGCCGCCTTCAAGCTGCGCAACCAGCCCAGGGTCGCCGTGGTGACCATCGGTGACGGCGGTACCTCCAAGGGAGACTTTCTCGAGGGGCTCAACTGTGCCGGTGTCTGGCATCTCCCCATGGTGATGATCATCAACAACAACCAGTGGGCCATCTCGGTGCCGCGCAAGTTGCAGTCGAGCGCGCCCACCCTGGCCCAGAAGGGCATAGGAGCCGGGGTGCGCAGCCTTCAGGTGGACGGCAATGACGTGGTGGCGGTCTATGAGGCGACCCGCGCCGCCGTCGAGCGGGCTCGCAGCGGCAAGGGGCCGACGCTTATCGAAGCCGTCAGCTACCGGCTCGGGGATCACACCACCGCCGATGATGCGACTCGCTATCGTGACGGCGCCGAGGTGGAAGCGGCCTGGGCCAGGGAGCCGGTCAAGCGGCTGCGCCAGTTCATGTTTGAACGGGGCTGGTGGGACGAGCAGCAGGAACAGGCGCTGCTGGCAGAGGTGGGCCGGGAAGTGGAACGCGCCGTTGCCGCCTATGAGGCCATCACGCCCCAGGCGCCGGAGACCCTGCTCGATTACCAGTTTGCCGAGCTGCCGAAGGCCTATCTTGCCCAGCGCCAGCGCATCATCGCCAAGGGCATGCAGCAGAGCGGGGAGGGACTATGAGCGATATCACGCTGCTCGAAGCGATCAATCTGGCATTGCACCACGAGATGGCACGCGATCCTGATGTGGTGGTACTGGGGGAGGATGTGGGGGTCAACGGCGGTGTGTTTCGCGCCACCGTGGGGCTTCGCGATAAATTCGGGTTCAAGCGGGTCATCGATACGCCGCTGGCCGAAGGACTCATCGCCGGGGTGGCGGTGGGCATGGCGACCCAGGGGCTCAAACCCGTGGCCGAATTCCAGTTCCAGGGCTTCATCTTCCCGGGCATGGAGCAGATCATCTGCCAGGCGGCGCGGATGCGAAACCGGACCCGTGGCCGCGTCACCTGTCCCATCGTTTACCGCTCCCCCTACGGCGCCGGCATCCATTCACCCGAGCACCACAGCGAGAGCGTCGAGGCCCTGTTTGCCCATATCCCCGGGCTGCGGGTCGTGATCCCTTCGAGCCCGAAGCGGGCTTACGGCCTGCTGCTGTCGGCCATTCGGGATCCGGATCCCGTGATGTTCTTCGAGCCGGATCGCATCTATCGCTCCATGAAGTCGGATGTGGTGGATGACGGCGTCGGCCTGCCGCTGGATGTCTGCTTCACCCTGCGTCCCGGCCGGGACATCACTGTGGTGGCCTGGGGTGCCTGCATCCAGGAAGTCATGCGTGCGGCGCACCTGCTGGCGGAGCAGGACATCCAGTGCGAGGTGCTGGATCTTGCCACCATCAAACCCCTGGACATGGAGAGCATCCTGACCTCGGTACGCAAGACCGGGAGGCTGCTGGTGGTACACGAAGCCTGTGGCAGTTTCGGGGTGGGTGCCGAAATCGTGTCCCAGGTGACCGAAGAGGCTATGACTGCCCTCAAGGCGCCGCCAAGACGCCTCACCGGCGTGGATGCCGCCGTCCCCTACTATCGCAACGAGGAGTATTACCTCATCACCGAGCAGGAGATCGCGCAGGCGGCTCGGCAACTGATGGAGAACCAGTGGCTATGACGCACGACAGGTACGGATGCGCAAGTGCCAGGGCCACAGGGCTCCATGGTGTCTGTCAATGTTTGGTGATGTCCCAGCAGAGGGGGAGCAGGTCATGAAATTTTTCAAATTGCCGGATCTGGGCGAAGGACTGGCCGAGGCCGAGATCGTCGAGTGGAAGGTGAGCGCCGGTGATACGGTGCAGGTAGATCAGGTACTGCTGTCGGTGGAGACAGCCAAGGCGCTGGTGGATGTGCCCTCACCGGTGGCCGGGGTCATCGCAAGATTGTGCGGGCAGGAGGGGGACATCCTCCACATCGGGGCACCGCTGGTGGAGTTTGAAGGGGGCGAGGATGACGGCACCGTCGTTGGCAAGGTCAGCGCCCATCAGCAGCATATCGAGGATCATTTCGTGGTGGGGTCCATGGCGCCCGGCGGCACGCTGGTACAAGCCATGCCAGCGGTCCGTCTGCTGGCGCAAAAACTGGGGCTGGACATCGACAAGGTCAAGGGAACCGGCAGCGCTGGCATGGTGACCGAGCAGGATGTGCAACAGGCGTTCGAGGCCCAGCAGGAGAGCGGCAACGAATTCCTGAAAGGCTCGCGCCGGGCCATGGCCAAGGCGATGGAGCTCTCGCACCGGACTGTGGTGCCGGTGAGCATCACCGACGAAGTGGACTTGCGCCACTGGCGCCCGGATGAAGATGTGACGGTGCGCCTCATCAAGGCGATCGGCGTGGCGTGTCGGGCCGAACCCTCCATGAACGCGTGGTTTGACGGAGAGACCCTGTCGCGGCGCCTGTTCAGGGAGGTTAACGTGGCCATCGCGGTCGACTCCAAGCATGGGCTCTATGTGCCCGTGATGGAGAACGTGGCAGAGCGGGACCCGGCTGACATACGGCAGGGGCTGGATCGGATGATCGCCGATGTGAAGGCCCGTGCTGTGCCGCGGGAAATGCTGCAGGGGGCAACCATCACTCTCACCAACTTTGGCGCCATCGCTGGCCGTTACGCCAGCCCCATCGTCACACCACCCCAGGTGGCCATCATAGGAGCGGGCAAGTTGTTCGAGAAGGTGGTGTTCATCCACGGCGAGGCGCGCCCGGTGCGTGCACTCCCTCTGTCGATGACGTTTGACCACAGAGCCTGCACCGGTGGAGAGGCGGCTCGCTTCCTCAAAGCCCTGGTCCAGGCACTGGAGTCGGCACAGGTCTAAACCGCCGTACCCCGCCGCTGGCGGGGTACAAATTTGTTTGCGTAATCGACAAAGGCACGTATAATCTCAACCAGCTTGAAAGGGCGATAGTTATGTCAATGAATATGATGTTTTACATCTTTTCCTGTTGTTCATAAGTAATCCCGTTTTTTGAGCTTTACCCGCTGAAAAGCATAAGTAATTATTTTGAATACAGGTTTAAAGATATGTCTAACATGATCACCGGTACCGTTAAGTTTTTCAACGAAACCAAAGGTTTTGGCTTCATCCAGCAAGAAAACGGCCCGGACGTTTTCGTTCACTTCAGCGCCATCCAAGGTAACGGCTTCCGTACCCTGGCTGAAGGTCAGCGCGTACAGTTCTCTGTGACCCAAGGTCAAAAAGGCCCGCAGGCTGAGAACGTAACTGCTCTGTAATTCTTGCAGAATTTAAGAAAGCCGTGGTACCTCTGGTGCCACGGCTTTTTGTTTTCATGGCTTCTCAATACGCGTCATGACCCTGCTCTCCTCCCTCTTGCTGACCGTGGCGTTGACCGGTCAGGCCAGCACGCCAACGCCGGATCCTGCGGTGAATGATGCCGTGTCCGTGTGTCAACAGTTTGTACATGTTCGCCTGGGAAACGCGGTGAAACCCGATGAGATCAGGGTACAGCCGGTGCCAAAACGGGCGGGAGAGTGGCTGGTCGATGGCAAGATAAAAGGACCCGAAGGTCCTTTGCTGTTTGCTTGTCTGCTGCGACAAGGAGAGCGCTGGGAGTTGCTCAACTTCTCGCTCTGGGCACCACAACCGCTCAATTCGGCTTGAGTGCGACCAGCAGGTGTTGGAGATGCTCCAGCATGGTCATGCCGAAAGGGGTCAGATAGCCGCCATCTGCTGCGGTGATCAGGCCCTGGCTGTGCAGGCGCGCTGCCGCCTGGCAAAGCGCTTCCGACATGTCGCTGCGCAGCTTGATCCCCAGGCTCATGTTGGCCGGATCAAAACACGCCAGTATTTTCAGCTCATTCACAAAATCGTCAGAAACCTGGTTGATCCCACTCATGGATGCACTCCTTACGCTAAAGATGTATGCAACCTAGCATCCCCGGTGCCTCTTTAGTGGGCGCTGGCTCAAACAATTGGCCTTTATCGGGGCCGCTCTGGTTCAAACGCTGCTTTTTTGGACGCTATCTATCACCGGCCCGGCTGGACGCAAACGCCCCCAGCAAGGCAAACATGCTAGAATGGCACCCTCGTTCACCCTCATGACCAGGCGTGATGCCAGGTCATCTTGTTCAAGGCGCGTCTCATGATCACTGTTACTCTGGTCTCTCTGCTGCACTCTCTGGGTCCCCGTTTTCCTGTTTATGCTCCCTCCTTGCTGCTCCCTCTCCTGGCGCAACATCAAGGAGATCTCTGGCTGCCGGCCATTCGTGGGGAAGACGTGACAACCCTGCGCCAGCATGGCAAGGATGCCCAGAGTCTGGCTACCTTGTCGGCAGGCTGGTGCGAGTTCGCGGCCCAGAGCAAAGAGACGCCGGAGCTCGATGCGCTGGCAAGCTACGATGAGGAGATGCTGGACAACCTGCAGATGTACTGGCGCCACCCGAGCAAGATAAACAGCCCGATCACCGATAACCTGTTCGAGCTGCGCCGCGAGGTGGTGGACGAGGCCCATGGCGGCAAGCTGGTTGCTGCCTGGAGTACCGCCCAGCAAGCACGGCTTGAGCAGATCATGGTGGGGGTTGCTGCGGGGCGGGATCAGCTCTGCTTTGTGGAAGTGGAGTCCGCCTATTGGCTGAGGGAGCGACTGGGTGAGACCGCGGGACTCCGGCTGTTGACCCCCGAGCTGGGGTGAGGCGATGGAAAGACAGATGACCCATTACTCCTGCTGGACAAGGGGTCGGCAAGATGTGAACATGTCGCCCTTTATTGAACGAGAGACTTGACCGATGAGCTATGAACTTAGCGACACCGAGCGCAATGCCGCGCTGCAACTGAACGCCGATTACCGCTTTGATCACTTCATCAGCAAGCTGGTCGAGCACGAAGAGCTGTTTGTCTTGACCGACGAACACGGCGTCATGATGCTGACGACCGAAGAGGAAGACTGCATCCCGGTATGGCCGCATCCCGACTACGCCAAGGCCTGGGCCGAAGGGGAGTGGGCCGAGTGCAAGCCGCAGTCTATCACCCTCAAGGTGTGGCTGGATCGCTGGGTGGACGGCATGGAGCAGGATGATCTCTGCGTGGCCGTGTTCCCGACACCGGATCAGGAAGGCATTGTGCTGGACCCGGCCGACGTCGCTGACGCCATTGCGCAAAAGCAGGCCAAACGCGGCTGAGTGCCCTCTGCCTGGTGCCATCCCGGTTGTAACAAAGACCCCGCCAATGTGCGGGGTCTTTTGTTTTGGGGCCGACGGTGCCAGCTGCCCTATTTTTGCTGGTAGGTGGTATCCGTGATGGTCACCGGCGGGAAGGTCTGCCCCTCTTTGATGGCGGCCCGGGTCTGCGCCTTTGCTGCTTCGTCAATCCAGAGCAGGCCGCCGAAGCTGTAACCCGAGTTGGAGCCGTCAAGGGGCCAGTAGAGCAAGTCGCTCTGGGGGGTTGCCGGCACCTTGGGCAGGCGTACCCAGCGCCAGGCGCCGGCCCGGGTATAGGGCACCTGATAGGCGGGGACGAAGCTGGCGAGCTCATAGAGTCGCTGCTGGATCTGGCGGGAGAGGTCGGCCTTCTTGCCGAAATCGAACGCCTTGTCGTATTGCTCCACCAGGGCCGAGATCCTGTCGTCATCGATGTTCATGATGTTGTTGGTCTGGGGCTTGTTGGCATTGACCCTGTGGAAGTGTTCCCAATAGGCGGGATAGCGACCGCCGCTCCAGGCCATCCAGGCACTCTGGTGTTTTTTCTCCAGCATGGATTTGAAGCCGGCAGACGCATCCATCAGATTGAGCTCGAGGTTGAGCCCCGCCTTTTTCGCCTCTTCCCGCAACAGGGTTAGGCGCTGGGCATGTTCCGCCGTGGTGTAGGTGATGCTGAGGGAGAGGGGCTGGCCCTTGTCGTTTCGCAAGATGCCATCCGGTCCGGTCTTGGTAAAGCCGGCCTTGGCAAAGAATTCGCGAGCAAGGGCGGGATCGAAGGGGCGCGCCTTGAGGTCGGTATTGGTGAAATCTCCCTGGCCCGAGCCATAGGTGTTGAGACGCTGGTAGTCCCCCCGCAGCAGGGTCGCGATCATCTTGTCCAGGGCGAGGGCGTGCTGGATGCCGAGTCTGACGTCGAGATTGCTCAGCAAGGGATCGGCCGTGTTGAGATAGAGCCCCATGGGGGGCTGAGGCGTCTGGTTGTAGAACCAGAGCCGCTCGATATAACCCTTCTCGAATTCGGCGGTCTTGCTCTTGTCGTGCCACCAGTTGGGCATCACGAGGGGGAAGGTGTCGAGCTCACCGCGCAGGAAGTGCTGCCAGGCAATGTTCTGATCCCTGAGCACCTTGATCTCGATGCGATCCGGATTGAAGCGGTGCTGGAAGTAGCGCTCGTCGTTCCCCCACCAATCCTTGACCCGGTCGAAGGTAACCGACTTGCCCTTCTTGAGCTCGCCAATCTGGTAGGGGCCGGTGACCGGCAGCACCTTCCAGTTGTACTCCTTGACCCAGTTGGCGGTCAGCTTGATGGCGTGGCTGGGCTCCGGGGTGAAGGGGAGAGCTTCGAGCAGATCTTCCCGGCTCTTCTCGGTGCCGCTGGTGATGGCGAGGGTGTGATCGTCAAACTTGGTCACTTCGCTTATCTGGGTGCTGTAGTAGTTGTTGTACCAGGGGTCGTTGATCTCCTTGCTGCGCATCATCTTGAGGGTGAAGACCCAGTCGTCCGCAGTGACGGGCTGGCCGTCCGACCAGCGGGCCTTGGGGTTGATGCGAAAATAGAGCGTCTTGTTATCCGCGCCGAAAGCCCACTGATTGGCCAGCATGGGGATGGGATTGCGCGTCACGGGATGGGTGCTCAGGAGCGGCAGGTTGGTCTCGCGCACGTAGGCTGCAAAGCCGCCGTTGGAATCCGGCCCGTATTTGCGCAAGGTGAGCGGAAAGCTCGACATGAAATCCCGGAAGGTGCCGCCTCGCTTGGCCTCGGGGTCTGCATAGACGGGATCGGTGTCGTTGCTCTCCCATTTGAGATCTGCCGGCAGGGTGGCACTCCAGCCGAACGGGCTCCAGCAGAAGGGGAGCAGCATGGCCGTGACCCGCATGATGCCTGGTAAAGAGGGGATGATCGAAAGTGACGGATGACGCATGTCCTTGCTCTCCTGATGATGGCGTCCTGCCGAAATAACGGGGTGGGCCCAAGAGGGCCTGACCCATGATGGGAAGTTTCCCGGGCGAGGTCAATCCTCGGTTTGGGTCTTCAAGAAGCGCATCTTGCCCCCCAGCAGATGCACCACGAAGCCGAGCAGCACCAGACCCGAGCCCAGCCATTGCAGGGGAGTGGGGTGTTCATCGAGCAGCAGGGCGGCGGCCACCATGCCGACACAGGGCACCAGCAGGGAGAGGGGGGCAACCTGGGCCACCGGATAGCGCATCAGCAGCCTCCCCCACAGGCCATAACCGAGCCAGGTGGCGATAAACGAGAGATAGAGCACGCACAAGACGCCCTGCCAACGGATGTTGAGCAGGCTGCTCGCGATGAGTTCGGGCCCCTCGAACAACCAGGAGAGCGCGAAGAAGGGCAGGATGGGCACCAGCCCGCCCCAGGCGACCAGGCTTGGCAGAGAGGTGCGATAGCGCAGACCTATCTGGCGATTGATGACGTTGCCAAGGCCCCAGCAGGCGGCTGCGCACAGCGTCAGCACAAACCCGATGAGGGGGAGGTTGCCCTCGCCATGGGTGGCGATGAGGTAAAGACCAGCTCCCGCCAGCGGCAGTGCCACCCAGTGGTGGGGCTGCCAGCGCTCTCCTAGCCAGATCATGGCGAACAGCAGGGTGAAGACCACCTGGGATTGCAGTACCAAGGAGGCCATGCCGGCGGGCATGCCGAATTTCATGGCGCAGAACAGGAAGGCAAACTGGCCCAGGCTGATCGCACCGCCATAGGCCAGCAGCCAGCGCCAGGGCATGGCAGGCCTGGGGACCAGCAGAATGGCGGGGAAGACGACTCCGACGAAACGCAGTGCTCCCAGCAGCAGTGGGGGGATGCCTTCCAGCCCCCACTTGATGGCAACGAAGTTGAGTCCCCAGCAGAGAATGACCAGGGCGGCCAGACACTTGTCCTTGGTTTGCATGCAGCATCCTTGTTTGAGCGGCGCCGGCACGGCAGGGCGCCGAAGGGGTCGAGCATACCTGCTACAGGGTGGGCACCGTCAAGGGCGCAGGTGTCTGCCGGGCGAGTGAGGGCGGGCTAAGCTAAAAGTGAGAGCCCGGATTGACGGGCTGGCGTCGATGGCTGATCGGAGGTATTCCATGAGCGACCATACCCTGCTGCCCCATGGTGAAGACTTGCGCCGCGCGGTGCGCTGGCTCAGCGAACACCATCAACACGACATCCGGGCCATCGAAGAGGCCTGCCTGCGCTTCGATCTCTCCCCGCTGGATGAGGAGTTCCTGATTCGCCATTGCCGCGAGCAGCCGCCAACAAGCCGGATAGGTTAGACGAAGTTGGCCAGGTTGATGCCAAACTCCTTGGGGTCCACCGTGCTCTCTATGGTCTCCTGAACCCCGTTTTTGGCGAGATCCAGCCACTGCACCTCGAGATAATGGCGATGGCCTGCGTGATAGATCACCTTGACCACGGGCTTGAGCGGTTGCTGTTCGTTGCGCTGCATCACGATGGCCAGGCGCTGGTTGGATAGCTGCACCAGGGTACCCACCGGATAGACCCCCATGCACTTGATGAACCTGGTTACCAGGTCGGCATCAAAATGCAGATCAACCCCCTTGAGCAGAATGCGAAACGCCTGGGTTGGCTGCATGCCCTGTTTGTAGACCCTGTCTGCCGTCACCGCATCGTAGACATCGACGATGCCGCTCATGCGGGTGTAGAGGGAGAGCTGATCCCCCTTGAGGCGCCGCGGGTAGCCGGTGCCATCGATCCGCTCGTGATGGTTGGCGGCCACCTCCAGCATGATGGGGGTGATGCCGGCGGTGGCGGCCAGGATGTCGTGGCTGTGGACCACGTGCTCGCGCATCACCTCCAGCTCCTCATCGGTGAGCTTGCCCGGTTTGTTGAGCACCTCGTCCGGGGTCATGATCTTGCCCACGTCGTGGAGCAGGCCACCCAGGGTCAGCTCCTTGAGCACGCTGCGATCCAGCCCCAGGTAGCGGCCGAAGTTCGCCAGGAGGATGGCGACATTCATGGAGTGCTCCATCAGGTAGGCATCCTTGGCACGGATCCGCGCCAGACAGAGCATGGCATCGCCGTGGGTGAACATGGTATCGACCATCTCTTCGGCCACGGCGGCAAGGGGCGTGATGTCGATGGGCTCTCCGGCCTTGAGATGGCGAATGAACTTGCCCTGGAGTTCGCGCGCTTCCTGATAGAGCCGACGGATCTTGAGCTCGCGCCCTTCACCACTGCCGATCTGACGAGAGGAGCCCGCCCCGTTTGTCACCACATCCGCCGGGCTTGCCGAGCCCCCTCCCGGCAGCTTGCTGCGGGCAAGATCCACCCGCACCGTCAGCACGCCGCGCCGGATCAGCGCCTCCACCTGCTGGGGGTTGGTCACCATACCGGTCTGGGCAATCTCCATGGCGCCGGTCTGGCTGGCAATGGCAATGACGTACATGCCAGGTTTTAGCTGGCTGACGGGGATGACGGGGTGAGACTTCGTCGGCTTCATGGGTACATCCTGGGCTTATTATTATGTGTGATGTCGGTCTGCTGACGGCAGTCTATCACTGGCACATCATGGCGTCAGGCGCCATCTTGAGTCCCTGTCGCTTAGTACTGGTGTTGTCGGGTCTGACCGATATAATGTCGCCCCCAATCATGATGGATTCCGAGGTTTTTGCATGCGGCTCGACAAATTTCTTTGCGATTGCTCCGATTTGACCCGTTCCCAGGCGGGCAAGCTGATCCGTCAGGGGGAAGTGCTGGTAGACGGCGTGCTGGTCAAGCAGCCCGCCTTTCACATCAATGAGCAACACCAGATCGAGTTTGACGGTGTGACCTTGACCCTGAACCTGCAGAATCGCTACTTCATGCTGCACAAGCCGGAAGGATATGTCTGCTCCAACGAGGACCCGGATCACGCCACCGTGTTCCACCTGCTCGACGAGCCGGCCATGGGTAAACTGCACGTGGTGGGGCGCCTCGATCTCGATACCACCGGGCTGGTGCTGATCACCGATGACGGCCAGTGGTCCCATCGCATCACGTCGCCCCGGCACGAGTGTGCGAAGACCTACCACGTCTGGCTGGCTGATCCCGTGAGTGAAGAGGCCATCTCGCTCTTTGCCGACGGTATCTACCTGCGCAACGAGAACGACAAGACCCGCCCTGCGGAGCTGGAAATCCTTGACGAGCGGGAAGCACGCCTGACCATCCACGAGGGCAAGTATCACCAGGTGAAGCGGATGTTCGCCGCCATCGGCAACAAGGTGGTCGGGCTGCATCGGGAACGCATCGGCGATCTGGCTCTGGACGATGAGCTGGCACCGGGGGAATACCGGGAGCTGACCGAAGAGGAAGTGGCCCTGTTCTAGGGACGCGATCGCCTCTCTCCCTGTCCGGCAAGGGTGAGCATCGGCGGCTCAGTGCCGCCGATGGGCGTGTTGGTCCTTCCTTCTTGCAGGAGAGACGGAGCTCAGTTCCCCATTCCCAGCACCAGGGCCGTGCCCAGGGTGACCAGCAGGGCTCCGGCCCAGGCGGGGAGCGAGGGACGCATCCCCGAGTGCCACCACAGCAAGGGCAGCAGAATGACCGGTGTGGTGGAAGACAAGATGGCCACCATGCCCACATCTCCCTGACGCAGGGCCACCAGGATCAGGGTCATTCCCAGCGTCATCGCCAGAAATCCGTTGATGCCTATCATGCCGAGCACCTGCCGGTTGATGGGGTTGTGCGGCATGGCGAGCGGCAGGCGCAGTGCCCGCAAGACGCAGTGTGCCAAGAGGGCGCTGGCCATGCGCACGCCGGAAGCGCTCACCGCGTCCACAGTGCCGCTCATCATCACCGGCTTGGCGATGATGGCTCCCAGGCTCTGGCACAGGGCTGCGGTGAGGCCAAGGGCTATGCCGACCACGAGGCGGCCGCGCACCTGCTCCCATTCGTTCTGCTGGTTGTCGCCACGACGACCAAACAGGATGGCGAGCATGACCCCGGCCAGGACCAGCAAGGCGCCTGGCAGGCGCCAACCATCGAGCCGCTCGCCAAAGAGCCAGAGCCCAAGCAGGGCGGAGAAGAGGGCGTGGCAGGAGAAGAGCAGACCGCTGCGCCTGGGGCCGAGCCGGTTCATGCAGGCAAAGAGGGCGGTGTCGCCGACGAAGATGCCGATGAGGCCGGAGAGGGCCAGCAGGGGAAGGGCGCTCTCGGTGAGGGTCTGCCAGCCTCCCGTCACCAGACTTGCGCTGGCCAGCATCAGGCTGACCAGGAACATCCGCCAGCGGCTGTAGGCAAAGGCCCCCAGATGGCGAGCCGGTTTGACGGAGATGAGGGCGGCGATCGCCCATAAACTGGCGGCAGCCAGCGCCAGCCATTCGTAACCCATAAAGACCCCTGAAACGGTAGACGACAACCGGACTTGCAGGCGACACATCGCCCCGGGCCGATTGCCAACGAGGCAGGGGAGTGCGCCTTCTGGCGATTGCGCCCACCCGTGGCGGCCGTGTCGTCATAAAACCTTGAAAAAAATAGCCCGAAAGACTCCCTCTATCGGGCAGGCCCGATACAATACGGGTCGTCTTCGGGGATAACAAGCGCGGCATGATGCATTCGATTCCAGGCGCGCCGCCGGCCTTCCCCCCATTGCAGTCAAAAGAATTGAACGAGGTTGATGTCATGTTTTACCGTTTCGCCGCCAGGCCAGCCCGCCGCTGGCTCTCTCCCTTGCTGTTCGGGTTGATGGCGGTGCCGCCGCTTCAGGCCACTACCGTGGTGCAGCAGCCCGTGCTGTCGGACAGGCAGACCCTGGTCAAGGGCAATGGCGCCGAACCCGAGTCCCTCGATCCGGCCCTGATCCGCTCCGGTTTCCCGGGGGAGGTGGTGCTGGTGGACCTGTTCGAGGGGCTGGTGAGCGAGGATGGTCAGGGCAAGATAGTGCCCGCCCAGGCCCAGCGCTGGGAGACCAGCGAGGATGGGCTGGTGTGGCGCTTCTTCCTGCGTCCCCAGCTCAAATGGTCCAACGGCGAGCCCCTCACCGCCCGGGATTTCGTCTACGCCTGGCGGCGGCTGCTGAACCCGGCGCAGGCTTCCCCCTCCGCCGGCCTGCTGCTGGCGACCGGCATCAACAATGCCCAGTCCATCTATGCCGGGGCGCTCGACCTCGATGCCCTGGGGGTGGAGGCAGAAAGCGACCAGATCCTGAAAGTGACCCTGGAGCGCCCCGTTCCCTATTTCCTGCAACTGGTCAGCCAGCGCCCCTTCGTGCCGGTCAACGAGCGGGTCATCGCCCAGTTTGGCAAGCAGTGGACCCAGCCAGGCAAGATGGTGAGCAATGGCCCCTACAAGCTGGCGAGCTGGGTGGTGAACGAGCGCATCGAAGCCGAACGCAACCCCCAGTACTGGGATGACGCCCATACCCGGATCCAGCGGGTGACCTACCTGCCGCTCGCTTCCCAGCATGGGGAGCGGCTGCGTTACGAAGCGGGGGAGATCCAGCTCACCAACAAGGTGGCGCTGGAGTACTACCAGAAGACCATGCAGGAGGCACCGGAGCGGATCTGGGGTCTGCCGCTGCTTGGCACCTATCTTTACACCTTCAATCTCAATCGCCCCGAGTTGCAGGATGTGCGGGTGCGCCAGGCGCTCTCCATGGCCATCGATCGCCACCTGCTGACCGAGAAGGTGAGCGGCCAGGGGGAGCGCTCTGCCTGGTCACTGCTGCCCGCCATGCCGGGTTATGACGAGCTGGATATCCCCCTCTCCCGGGAAGACCAGCCGACCCGATTGGCCCGGGCCGCCGCGCTGTTGACCCAGGCGGGCTACAACAGCGCCCATCCCCTCAGGCTGACGCTGACCTACAACACGTCGGAGAACCACAAGAAGCTGGCCCTGGCGGTGGCGGCCATGTGGAAACCGCTGGGGGTCGAGGTCTCTCTCAACAACATGGAGTGGAATGCCTATCAGGTCGCCAAGGACAGTGGTGATTTCATGCTGGCTCGTTCATTTTTGTTTGGTGATTATGTCGAGCCGTCGTCCATGCTTGGCAGTTTCCGCTGTCAGGATCCCCAGAACGAGAGCGGCTACTGCAACCCCGCCTTCGATGGTCTGCTGCAGCAGGCCTCCGAGACCCTGGATGCCAACGCCCGGTCCGGGATCTATCATCAGGCCGAGCAACTGCTGATGGAGGAGGTGCCCGTCATCCCCGTCTATCACTACAACCAGATGCGACTGGTGGACCCGGCACTGCGCGGCTTGCCGAGCCGCAACCTCAAGGGCGCCATCGCCACCAAGGATCTCTATTTCAGCCAGCCATGAGGAGTGTGGAATGAAGATTGCCATTATCTCGGATCTGCACGGCAGTCTGACTGCCCTCGAGCAGGTGCTGGCGCAACTCGCTCCCTGGCAGCCTGATCACTATCTGCTGCTCGGGGATCTGCTCAATCACGGGCCGCGCAATCCGGTGCCGGCGGGGTATGATCCTGCCGCCGTGGCGGCAAGGCTCAACGAGCTGGCCCCCCGCATCATGGCGGTGCGTGGCAATTGTGATTCGGAGGTGGACCAGATGCTGCTCCACTTCCCCATCACGGCGCCCTACAACCAGCTGCTGGTGGATGGGCGGCGCTGGTTTGTCAGCCACGGTCATCTCTATGAGCCCGGCAACGTGCCCCTGCCAGCAGGGAGCCTGTTCATCAGCGGTCATACCCATGTGCCTGTGCTGCGCCAGGAGGGAGAGATTTTCCTGATGAACCCGGGGTCTATCTGTTTTCCAAGGGGCGAGTGGGTGGCCAGTTATGGGCGCTATGACGAGGGCTGCATGAGCATCCATGCCTGCAAGGATGGAGAAACCCTGATGCAGCTGGTGCTCTGACTAGGAGCTGACAAGGAGAGAAAATCAGAAGGGGGAGAGGAGATCAGGCCTTGATCCCGAAAGAGCGGGTGCCTGAGCGGGTATTGCCTTTGGCGTCATAGGTCAGGGAGCTGCTGTCTCTGAGCTTGCTGAGGAAGCTGGCGAGACGGCGATTGGAGACAATGCTGAGTTCGAGCAGACGTCCATTGAGGTTGTTCTGCTCCTGACAGGCTTCCAGCTTGGCTTGCAGGGCCTGCAATTGGGTCGGGAAGGCGCCCAGCTGTTGCTGCAGGTCGGGTAGCTCTGCCAGAGTCTTGTCCAGCGTCTCGATGGCCACCAGCAGTTGCTGCTTGCGATCGGCGAGTGCCGGCAAGGCAAGGGCCCGGTGAGCCTTGAGGAGGTCGAACTCCTCTGCCAGCAAGCCTTGCATCTGGGAGAGGTTGTCGTCCTGAGCGCGCAGCAGCGAAGGGAGGTCCATCATCCCAACCGTTTATCCAGATCGGCTTCGAAGCTGAACATCTTTCTGGCCACGGCTTCGCTGTTGACCTTGTACTCCCCACTGGCCACGGCCTTCTTCAGGCTCTCGACGCGGCTCTCGTTACCGGTGGAGGCGGTGTTGAGGGTCTTCTGCATCTGTTGCAATTGCTGCGCCTCACTGGTCAAGGAGACAGAGTCGCTCTTGACGGTCGTCGCACGGCTGCTCTCGCTGGAGGTCGCCGACTTGGTGGCTACACCTTGACTGCTGCCGCTGTTTTGCAGGCGGTTGTTAGCCAAGTTGTTGATATTGTTGATAGCCATAAGGTTTACCTTCGTCTGCTTTGCTGTTCGCTTACCTGTATATCGGTGACGGCGGTCAGAACTTTAGAAAAAAATTGCGCAGTGCATTCATGTGTCAGAATGTCACGACCACGGAGCCCACTGCACTGACCTGGCCTTGCACCGTTCTGCCCGAGCGCGTGTTGACAAGCCGGATCATGTCTCCGAAGCTGCCATCTTGCAAGGCGCGGGCCATGGTTTTGATCTGCATGCTGCTGTTTTCGGCGCTCAGGGTGACCTGGTCCCCCTTGCAGACCACGCATACCTGGGTCAGCCTGATTGGCTGGCCCGGTTTGAGCTCACGCTTGCTGCGTACCCCGATGAGGGCGGTCGGGTCGGTAAGGTAGTCGCCACGGATCAGGGTCTGGTCCTGGTATGCCAGGGTCAGCATGGGTTCACTCAGAATGTCTCCCTTGGCAACCGGGACGGCGACGGTGACATAGGGTTTCTGGATGCTGACCCGGACCGGTAGATAGAGATCCCAGGATTTCTCTCCCTCGCACTTGAGGTAGACGGTGGTGTTGCGACGGATCTCCATCCTGGCGGGGAGGGAAATGGTGAGGGCATCTTCGCAGCGCGTGAGGGGGAGGCGCTCGTCAATGGTACCGGCCTTGACGTCGGCCTGTGCATCGAGGGGAATATCGAGCTGGTCGAGCACGAACGCCTGTGCCTGTTCTTGCAGATAGTCGGTGACCTCGGACGCCATGGCGTGAGACAGACTGCAAAACGGCAGTAAGATAAGGAAAAGTCTACTAATCATTTTTGCTTACCGGTCGATAAGTTATTCACGTATACCACCGTAGTTAACTATGCTTGCTCCAGAATTATTCGGTTGTTGAAACAACGATGATCTGATGCAAGCCAATGTGCATGCATAATGACATGCACGATCAGTGCCAAGCATTTTTAGGGAGTGTTTATGGCGAGTATTCTGGACTCGGTCAACCAGCGAACCCAGCTAGTGGGACAAAACAGGCTGGAGCTGCTGTTGTTTCGTCTCAATGGACGTCAAAGATTTGGCATCAACGTATTCAAGGTACGCGAGGTGCTGCAGTGTCCCCCTCTGACCGTCATGCCCAAGCTCAACTCCTGCATTCGCGGCGTGGCACATATCCGTGGCCAGACCATCTCGGTGATCGATCTCAGCATGGCGATGGGCAAACGCCCCATCCAGGACCTCTCCAAGTGCTTCATCATCATCTCCGAGTACAACCGTTCCATTCAGGGGTTCCTGGTCCACTCGGTCGAGCGCATCATCAACATGAACTGGGAGTCCATCCTGCCGCCACCCAAAGGGGCAGGTCGCATCAACTACATGACGGCGGTGACCGAGGTAGATGGTGAGCTGGTGGAGATCCTGGACGTGGAGCGCATTCTCAACGAGATCTCGCCGGTCTCCACCGAGGTGTCCACCGAACTGGTGGAAGCAAGCGTGGAGCGCAATCCTCACGGGCGTCCCGTGCTGGTTGCGGACGACTCTTCGGTTGCGCGCAAGCAGGTTCAACGGGCACTGGAAGCTATCGGGGTGCAGTGCGTGCTGGCCAAGGATGGACGGGAAGCGCTCAACATGTTGCTGGAGATGTCCAAGAACGGTCCCATCAAGGATCAGATAGCCCTGGTCATTTCGGACATCGAGATGCCGGAGATGGACGGTTATACCTTCACCGCCGAGATCCGCAACAATCCCAACCTCAAGGATTTGCATGTTATCCTGCACACTTCCCTCAGTGGGGTGTTCAATCAGGCCATGGTGCAGAAAGTCGGAGCGAACAATTTCATTGCCAAATTCCAGCCGGATGAATTGGCCAAGGCCGTACAAGGCGCTCTCTAATCAAGAAGAACAACTGCATGAAGACACTTTCGGACGACTTATACAGGCAATTCAGCAATTTTCTGGCGCAACAGAGCGGCATAGTGCTGGGTGACAACAAACAGTATCTGGTCAAGAGCCGCCTGTCGCCCTTGATGACTCAGTTTGGTATCGAGAGTCTGTCTGATCTGGTCACCCGGGCGATGAGCGTGCGCGAGCGGGAGCTCAAGATGGCGGTGGTCGATGCCATGACCACCAACGAGACCCTGTGGTTTCGCGATACCTATCCGTTCCAGCTGCTGAGCGACAAGATTTTCCCGGAGCTTGGCAAGAGCGGTCGTCCCATCAAGATATGGTCTGCCGCCTCTTCATCCGGGCAGGAACCCTACTCCATCGCCATGACGGCGCTGGAGCAGCAAGTCAAGCGGCCGGGTACCTTGCCGGGCGGGGTGCAGATAGTGGGGACCGATATCTCCAGCACCATGCTCAACCAGTGCAAGGAGGGGGTCTACGACAGCCTGGCGCTGGCTCGCGGGCTCTCCCCCGAGCGCAAGCGACTCTTTTTCGAACCCTGTGGCGACAACAAGATGCGGGTGGTGGAGCGTGTCAGAAAATTGACCAGCTTCCGTCCCCTCAACCTGCTGGAGAGCTACAGCCTGCTCGGCAAGTTTGACATCATCTTCTGCCGCAACGTGCTCATCTACTTTGCGCCCGAAGTGAAATCCAAGATCCTCAACCAGTTCGCCAGCAGCCTCAATCCTGGCGGCTACCTGATGCTGGGGGCCTCTGAGTCTCTGGCCGGCCTCACCGACAAGTTCGAGATGATCCGCTGCAACCCCGGCATCGTCTACAAGGTCAAATAACCCCGCTCAATACCCTCTTGGCACACCTCTTGCTAAATATTCATGAAGCAGGAGGTGTGCTATGGCAATTTCATTCGACAAGGCATTCGGTGTTCATCAGTACACGCTGAGCGTGCGCGCCAAGCGTGCCGAGGTGTTGTCCAGCAACATCGCCAATGCGGACACGCCGGGCTTCAAGGCCCGTGACATCGACTTCTCACAGGCGTTGCAGGATGCCCAGGGCCAGCAAGGGTTCGGGCTCAGCACCACCAGCGAGAAGCACTTCGCCTTGCAGATGGATACCCCGGGCACGACCCAGTACCGCAATCCCCTGCAACCGGATACCGGTGACGGCAACACGGTGGACGTGCAGCAGGAGCGCAGCGAGTTCCTGCGCAACAGCCTCGAATACCAGGCCTCCCTTGAATTCATGAACAGCAAGATAAGCGGCCTGCTCAAGGCACTGAAAGGAGAGCAAGGATGAGTTTGTTCAAGGTCTTTGACATTGCAGGCTCTGCCATGAGCGCGCAGTCCGTTCGCCTCAACACGGTGGCGAGCAACATGGCCAACGCTGACAGTGTCAGCTCCAGCGTGGAAAAAACTTACCACGCCAGGCGGCCAGTCTTTGCCGCCCAGCTGGATCAGGCCATGTCCGACAAGCAGGCCTCGGTCGGGGTGGATGTGAAGGGCATCGTCGAGAGTGATGCGCCCCTGCTCAAGGAGTACAACCCGAATCACCCCATGGCGGACAAGGATGGCTTCATCTTCAAGCCGAACGTCAACATGGTGGAAGAGATGGCGGACATGATAGCGGCGTCGCGCAGCTACCAGACCAACGTCCAGGTGGCCGACGCGGCCAAGAAAATGTTGCAGCAGACCCTGGGTCTGGGCAAGTCCTGACAGAGGTGAACCCGGATGAGAGTGACCCGTGATCGCCTGCCAGGCGGCAACAATCGGCCCAATGGGCACGCCCTAGAGGGGGGAGCATAAGTGGCAGATACCTATGACAGCCTGCTGGGTGTCAACCGGACGACGTCGGCCCAGACCAGTACGGCCAACACCAGTACCCAGAAAAAGGAGCTGGATCAGGAGTCCTTCCTGAAGCTGCTGACCATGCAGCTCTCCTATCAGGATCCGTTCAAACCGGTGGACAACGCCCAGATGCTTTCCCAGATGACCTCGATGTCGACGTCTCAGGGGATCAGCAGTCTCTCCACCCAGATGGAGAGCCTCAACAGCCTGATGACCTCCAGCCAGGCGCTGCAGGCCTCCGCGCTGGTGGGGCAGAACGTGCTGATCCCGTCCAACACGGGTTACGTGGAGAAGGGGGGCACCCTCACGGGGGTCATCGCCACCGGCGATGGCGGCAGCAACATCAAGGTGACGGTGAAGGACGAGAGCGGCCAGGTCATCAGGGAGTTCGCCATCGAAGGGAGCCACAAGGGGAACGTGGCCTTCGAATGGGATGGCAAGGACAAGTCCGGCAACGAGGCCAAGAGCGGCAAGTATTCGATAGAGGCGCATGCCACCGTCGACGGCAAGTCGGAGAGCGTCCCCGCCCTGACTTACGCCAAGGTGGAGAGCGTCACCCTGGGAACGAGCACCAACCCCAGCACCCTCAAACTCAAGGGACTGGGTGGCATCTACCTGACCGATGTATTGGAAATTGGCGCGACGACCGGCAAGACCACCACCCAGTCGGCTTCGTCCTCTAACGCAGTGATCTAAGGAGAAAGACATGTCATTCAACAATGCCCTCAGCGGCATCAATGCGGCTCAAAAAGACCTGAACGTCACCGCGAACAACATTGCCAACGTCAATACCACCGGCTTCAAGGAGTCCCGTGCCGAGTTTGCCGACGTCTATGCCAACTCCATCTTCGTCAACGCCAAGACCCAGGTCGGCAACGGGGTGGCGACTGGCGCTGTGGCTCAGCAGTTCCACCAGGGCGCGCTGCAATTCACCAACAACGCGCTGGATCTCGCCATCCAGGGCAACGGCTTCTTCGTGACCTCGGACGGCCTGACCAACCTGGATCGCACCTACACCCGTGCGGGCGCCTTCAAGCTCAATGAAAGCAGCTACATGGTCAGCAACTCCGGCGGTTATCTGCAAGGGTACGAGATCAACTCTGATGGCACCCCCAAGGCGGTGAGCATCAACGCCACCAAGCCCATCCAGATCCCGGACAAGGCCGGTGAGCCGGTGCAGACCACGACGGTCGAGGCTGGTTTCAACCTGCCTTCCAGCACGAAAACGCTGATGGATGTCAATGCCTCCAAATTCGATCCCACTGACTCGACCACCTACTCCTCCTCCACCTCCGTGGTGGTCTATGACTCCCTGGGCGAGCCACACACCATCACCCAGTACTTCACCAAGGAAGCGGATCCGGCCGATCCTACCCAAGCGGCGGTGCCGACTGCCTGGCGTATGTACCTCTATGAAGGGGACAAGCCCATCGACATCGTAGGCGGTACGGCCACCACCATGGCGACCGGTCTGAGTCAGGCCCCCCTGAGCGCCCGGGTGACCTTCGATGCCTCCGGCAAGATGGTCACACCCACCACCCCGGCGGTCATCAAGACTGAACCCCTGGGGGCGGCGGGGGCTGGTATCATCACCAATGGCGCCGATGGCACCCAGGAGATTGAGTTCAAGCTTGGTACCGTGACCCAGTACGCCTCCCCCTTTGAAGTGAGCAAGCTGACCCAGGACGGCTCCACCGTCGGTCGCCTGACCAAGGTGGAGATCGGGGCGGATGGCATTGTCTCCGCCACTTACAGCAACGCCACCACCGTCAAGGTGGCCATGGTGGCCATGGCGAAGTTTGCCAATGCCCAGGGTCTCACCCAGGTCGGCGACACCTCCTGGCGCCAGTCCCTGCTCTCTGGCGATGCCTTGCCCGGCACCCCGAACTCCGGCACGTTCGGCTCCATCAAGTCGTCGGCGCTGGAGCAGTCCAACGTGGACCTCACCACCGAGCTGGTCGATCTCATCACTGCCCAGCGCAACTTCCAGGCGAACTCCCGTTCCCTGGAAGTGAACAGCTCCCTGCAGCAGAACATACTGCAGATCCGCTAAGACGGCGGGTAGTTGGCAGGGGCGCTTCGGCGCCCCTTGTCATTTCCGTCCCGCCTCATTTCCTCCTTTCATTCCGTCTTCGTCATCTCTATTGGCATTCAACTTGCAGTTGAGCTGTGAGAGTCATCTGTTTGACGGAGGATCCCATGGATCACCTGCTTTACATCGCCATGTCCGGGGCCAAGGAGAACATGAACAGCCTGGCTGTTCGTGGCAACAACCTTGCCAACGCCAACACCATTGGCTTCAAGTCTGACTTCGAGCAGGCGCGCAGCATGCAGGCGTTTGGCGAAGGGCTGCCCACGCGGGTGTTCGCCATGACCGAGCGGCCGGGCCAGAACCTGCAGCACGGCATGCTGATGACCACGGGTCGGGATCTTGACGTTGCCGTCGATGGGCCAGGCTGGATTGCGGTGCAGGATCCCAACGGTGCGGAAGCCTATACCCGCATGGGCAACCTGCAGCTCAATGCCACCGGCAATCTGCAGACTTCCACCGGTCTGAATGTGGTGGATGATGCCGGTCAGCCCATCGTGCTGCCCCTGCCCATGGAGAAAATTGAGATCAATCGTGACGGTACCATCAGCGGCCGTCCCGAGGGGGCAGCCGCCAACCTGCCGGAAGATTTCCAGCGTATCAAGCTGGTCAACCCGGCGGCAGATGCGGTGGAGAAAGGCCAGGACGGCCTGTTTCGCCGCAAGGATGGCCAGAATGAGGCTGCGTCTGCGGATGTGGGCCTGATCGCCGGCTCCCTCGAGGGGAGCAACGTCAACGTGGTCGACGAGATGACCAACCTTATTCGCTTGCAACGTCAGTTTGAAACTCAGGTCAAGATCATGAAGACCGCCGAGGAGAACGACGAGGCACAAACCCAGCTGCTGCGTATCAGCTAATCAAGGAGCACCCCATGAATCCTGCACTCTGGATCAGCAAGACCGGCCTCGATGCCCAGCAGACCAACATCTCGGTCACCTCGAACAACCTGGCGAACGCCAGCACAGTGGGCTACAAGAAGGCGCGAGCCATCTTCGAGGATCTGCTGTATCAGAACATCAACCAGCCTGGCGGTCGTTCCTCGGCGGACACCGAGCTCCCTTCCGGCCTGATGCTGGGGGCGGGTGCCAAGGTGGTCGCCACCCAGAAAAACCACAGTCAGGGCAACGTCCAGACCACGGATAACTCCCTTGATCTGATGATCAGCGGCCGCGGCTACTTCGAAATCCAGCTGCCCGATGGCAGCGCCGCCTATACCCGTAACGGCCAGTTCACCCTGAACGACGAGGGGACCATCGTCACCCCGGGCAACGGTTACCCGCTGCAACCGGAGATCCAGATCCCCGAGAACGCCCAGAGCGTCACCGTGGGGGAGGATGGCCAGGTCTCCGTCCAGCTCAAGGGGGATGGCCAATCCCAGGTGGTGGGCCAGATCAACACCACGGACTTCGTCAACCCCACCGGCCTGCAGCCCATGGGGGAGAACCTCTTCCTCGAGACCCAGTCCAGCGGCGCCCCCATTCAGGGGACTGCCGGCGCGGACGGGCTGGGGGTGATCAAGCAGGGGATGCTGGAGACCTCCAACGTCAACGTGACCGAGGAGCTGGTGAATCTCATCCAGGCTCAGCGGGTCTACGAGATGAACTCCAAGGTCATCTCCGCCGTCGACTCCATGATGTCCTTCCTGACCCAGCGGACCTGATGAAAGGAGTGTCATGATGAAAGCCATATGGATGCTGGGACTGCTGACGCTGGCGGGTTGTACCAGTACCCCCAATACCGCCAAACCGGATGACCCGGATTTCGCCCCCGTCTACGGGGAGTCTGAGCCGGTGTCGGTGCGCCCGACCGGCGCCATCTTCCAGCCCGAGCAGGTCAACGGCATCTACTCGGACATCAAGGCGCACCGGGTGGGTGACATCATCACCATCCAGTTGGCGGAGTCGACCTCGGCGTCGAAAAAGGCCAACACCCAGAGCGGCAAGGACAACAAGCTGGCGCTTGACCCCGTCACCCTGGGTGGCGTGCCGGTCACGGCGGGGCCCTACGATCTGTCGGCCTCCATCGGCCAGAACAGTGCCTTCAAGGGGCAGGCCAAGGCGGATCAGAGCAACAGCCTGCAGGGCAACATCTCGGTCAGCGTGGTCAAGGTACTGCCAAACGGCAACCTGCTGGTGCGCGGCGAGAAGTGGATCATGCTCAACAATGGCAACGAATACATCCGCATCACCGGTCTGGTGCGCCCGGAGGACGTGAGCTCGGAAAACAGCGTCTCCTCCCAGCGGGTGGCCAATGCGCGTATCTATTACGGCGGTACCGGGGATCTGGCGAACACCCAGGAACAGGGCTGGCTCACCAGCTTCTTCAACGGCCCCTGGTGGCCCATTTAAGACTCAAGAGTCCGGGGCGTTCACGGGCCCCGGATCAGGAAGGTTTTGTTAGGAGATGTCATGAACCGATTCCGTCTGCTTGCCCTGCTGTGCTGCCTGCTGCCCTTCGGGCTGGCGCACGCATCCCGCATCAAGGACCTCGCCTCGGTGGAAGGGGTGCGCAGCAACCAGCTGATCGGTTACGGTCTGGTGGTGGGCCTGCCCGGCACGGGGGAGAAGAACAACGCCTTCACCGAGCAGACCTTCAGGACCATGCTCAACAACTTCGGCATCAAGGTGCCTGACAACATCAAGCCCAAGATCAAGGACGTGGCACCAGTAGCCATCCACGCGGATCTGCCCCCCTTCTCCAAGCCGGGCCAGACCATAGACGTCACCGTCTCCGCCATCGGCGAGGCGAAGAGCCTGCGTGGCGGCACCCTGCTCCAGACCTTCCTGAAAGGGCTGGATGGCCGCGTCTATGCAGTGGCCCAGGGCAGCCTGGTGGTCGGTGGCCTCGGGGCCGAAGGGGCGGACGGCTCCAAGGTGGTGGTGAACACGCCCACAGTGGGGCGCATCGCCAACGGGGCGACCGTGGAGCGGGAGGTTCCCAACTCCTTCAGCCAGGGCGACACCATCACCTTCAACCTGAACCGGCCGGACTTCACCACCGCCCGCCGTCTGGCGGACGTGGTCAACGATCTGGTGGGTCCGAACACCGCCCAGGCGATGGACGCCACCTCCATCAAGGTATTCGCACCGCGGGATCCGGCCCAGCGGGTCTCCTACCTCTCCACCATCGAGAACCTGGAAGTGGACCCGGCGAGCGAGTCCGCCAAGATCATCGTGAATTCGCGCACCGGGACCATCGTCATCGGCAGCGAGGTCAAGCTGCGCCCGGCGGCCATCAGCCACGGTGGGCTGACGGTCACCATCGCCGAGAACCAGCAGGTCTCCCAACCCAATCCGCTCGCTGGCGGGCAGACGGCGGTCACCAACAACTCCACCATCAACGTGCAGCAGGATCCCGGTCGGATGTTCAAGCTTGATACCGGCGCGACCCTGGACGACCTGGTGCGGGCGGTGAACCAGGTGGGGGTCGCCCCCGGGGATCTGATGGCGATCCTGGAGGCGCTGCAGCAGGCGGGCGCGATCCAGGGCCAACTGGTCATTCTGTAATTTCGTGAGCGGCAAGCGGTTGCCACGGGCGGCAAAGAGGTAGGTTATGGCAGAGTTCGACACCCAGAGCGGTATCAATATTGGCATGGTGCAGGACGTCCAGAACCTGGACAAACTGCGCCAGATGAGCCTGAGCAAGGAGGGGAAGCAAGGGGCCCTGATGGCGGCCGCCCGCCAGTTCGAATCCATCTTCACCCAGACCCTGTTCAAGGGGATGCGCCAGGCCAACTCGGTGCTCACCGAGGGCAACCCGATGAACAGCAGCTACACCCAGTTCTATGAAGGGATGCTGGACGAGCAGCGGGTTGCCGACATGTCGAGCAAGGGGGGGCTGGGCATTGCCGAGATGGTGGCCAGGCAGCTCTCACCCGAGCAGACCTTCACCCATCAGGATGGCCGGGTACTCAAGCTGCCCCAGCGTACCGAGCGGGTCTACAAGCCCTATCAACCCCCCAGTGCCTCCAACGATCTGATTGCTGCCTCCAAAGTTGGCAAAGATTTTGCTGATAACGAAATGAAGGGTGAGCTGAATGGGGCCGAACGTACGCTGGCCCTGCCAAGACGCCCCCACCGCACCGTGCCGCCCATGGGCAGCAGCCAGAGGCCTTCGGCCCTGGATGGCAGCGCCAAGGTGTTTGACAGCCCGGAAGAGTTCGTCGACAGGCTGATGCCGCTGGCCAAGAAGGCGGCGGACAAGCTGGGGTTGAGTCCGGCGGTGCTGGTGGCCCAGGCCGCCCTTGAGAGTGGCTGGGGCAAGCGGGTGATCAAGGATGCAGACGGAAACGTGACGCACAACCTGTTCGGCATCAAGGCCGATCCGCGTTGGGAAGGCCCCAAGGCGGTGGTGAGCACCCTGGAATATGAGCAAGGGGTGGCCTCGCGCCAGAAGGCGGCGTTTCGCTCCTACGAGTCGTTCGAAGAGAGCTTCAACGACTACGTGGATTTCCTGACCTCTGGGAGTCGCTACAAGGGGGCTCTGGCCAAGGTGGACAGCCCGGACCGTTACTTCGAGGCGTTGCAGCAGGCCGGTTATGCCACCGATCCCCAGTACGCCAGGAAACTTAAACAAGTGTTGCGCAGTGATGCCATCGCCGGTTACTCGACGCCCGGCAACATTGCAGACAGGAACACAGAGATGGAGCTGTAAGCTATGGCAAGCGATCTGCTTGGAATTGGGACCTCGGGTGTGTTGGCCCAGCAGCGACTGCTGCAGACCACCAGCAACAACATAGTGAACGTCAATAGCCAGGGCTATGTACGTGAACGCACCCTGATCTACACCAATTCCGTCGGATTGGGGACGGGGGACATGGTGAGCGAGCGCATCATCAACGCCTATGCCCAGGCCGAGGTGCGCCGGGATACGTCCGCCTATCAGGCGGCCAACACCCGCTACGATCAACTGTTCCGGCTCGACAGCCTGCTTGGTGATGCCAGCAACAGCGTGGGGACCACCATCACCTCCTACTTCAAGGCTTTCCACACCGCCAACGAGTCACCGTCCGAGATCGGGGGGCGCAAGACGACCCTGAGTGAACTGAGCGGCATGGTGGACAGATTCCATACCCTCTCCGCCCAGCTCGACAAGCAGTCCGATACCATCAACGCCACCATAGGGGACGAGACGGACAGGGTGAACAGCCTGCTGAACAGCATCAACGATCTGAACCAGGCCATCGTCCGCACCCAGGGCTCCCCTGAAGAGAACCTGATGCTGTTCGATCAGCGGGATGAGGCCATTCGCCAGCTCTCCGAGAAGATGGAGATCCGCACCGTGACCCAGCCCAATGGCAGCATGCTGGTCAACATGAGCACAGGGCACTCCCTGGTGCTCGATGGCGGCGTGGCCCAGTTCAAGGTGGTGCCGGGGGATCCGGATTCCCGTGAGCCTTCCCTGCAGCTGACCCTGGGCAAGAACCAGGCCAGCATCAACGACCAGGATATTGGCGGTGCCATCGGTGGCCTCTTCACCGCGCGCCGGGATCTGGAGCCCGCCAAGCGGGAGCTGGGGCAGCTGGCCGTCGCCCTGGGGGATGCCATGAACCAGCAGAACCGGCTGGGGATGGATCTCGACAACGAGCTTGGGGGGGATCTCTTCACCCTCAAGGGAAGCCAGGGGCTGCCCTACGCCAGCAACCAGGGTAACGGGGCGGCCAGCGTCAACTTCGTCCCCGGCAAGGGGAGCGAGGTGACCACCTTCGACTACGAGGTGCGGTTCAACAGCGCCACCGGTTACGAGGTGTTCGCCATCGACGGCAGCGGGCAGCGTACCTCGCTCGCCACGGGGACCACGCCGCCAGCCACCTTCGAGGTGGCGGGACACGGCATCGAAATCGATCTCTCCGGCACTCCGGTCGCGGGTGACAAGATCTTGTTGCAACCCACCCGGAATGCGGCTGCCAACCTGGAGCAGGCGATCACCCGTCCCGAGGATATCGCGCTGGCATCCCCCCTGAAGGCGGACAAGGGATCCCAGAACCTGGGCTCGGGCGAGATAACGCTGGGCGGTGTCTACAACACCGGCACGGGCTCGGGTTTTGGCACCAACACTCTGGACCCGAGTGCCCCCCAGGTCATCAAGATCGACGGCAGCGGCAACTACGAGGTCTATGACAAGAACAACAACCTGCTCGGTGTGGCCCCCGCCTCCAGCAAGGGAAAGAACCTGATGGCCGCCCTCGAGAGCCCCCTGGGGGGGCCCAAGGTCTACGCCGATCCGACCCAGAGCCCGGGCTATGAGTTCAGCATCACCGGCAAGGTGGAGGCCAACGACAGCTTCACGCTCAGCTACAACAAGGACGGCTTTGCGGACAACGCCAACGGCCTGGCGCTGGCGGAGCTGCAGAACAAGGAGCTGGTGCGCAAGAACAACAACGCCGCCACCAGCAACGACAAGATGACCTTCAACGATGCCTACTCGGGTCTGGTGAGCGGCATTGGCAACAAGACCAGCCAGGCCAAGACCCTGTTGCAGGCCAACGAGGCGAAGCTGACCCAGAGTACCGCCATCTTCGAGAGTGTCTCCGGCGTCAATCTGGAGGAGGAGGCGGCCAACCTCATCCGCTTCCAGCAGTCCTATGCGGCCTCGGCCCAGATAGTGAATACCGCCAAGACCATCTTCGACACCCTGCTCTCCTCCGTGAGGTAAGTCATGCGCATCACCACCAACATGATCTATGACCGCAATCTTGCCTCCATGAGCAAGGTGAGCGAGCGCCAGAACACCGCCTACAACCAGTTGATGACGGGGGATAAATTCTCCCGTTCCGGGGAGGACCCGGCCGGTATGAGCCAGAAGATGGCGCTGACCAAGGAGATCGATCTCTTCAAGCAGTACGGCGTCAACGGCAGCCTGCTGGAGAACAGCCTTGGCCACGAGGAGACGGTGCTCACCTCCCTCAACAACGCCATGTTGAGTGCCCAGACCCTGATCCAGAAGGCGAACAACTCCGCCATGGGCTCCGAGGAGCGCAACGCCATCGCGAGCGAACTGGAGGGGCTGCAAAAGCAGATGTTCGACCTGATGAACAGCAAGAACTCCCAGGGGGAGTACATCTTCGGCGGCAATCAGAGCAAGACCCAGCCCTTCGTCAAGGATGCCAGCGGCAACTATGTGTTCCAGGGGGACACGGGGCAGCGCAACATCCAGGTCTCTCCCACGGTGCAGATCCCGGCCAACGACTCCGGTTTCGATCTGTTCGAGATGGTGGCGACCCGGCGCACCGCCAGCGCCGCCAGTGGCAACATCCAGGTGTCGGTGGCGGATCAGGGGAACTTCGAGAGTTTCTATCGCAACAACTATGATGCTTCCCTGCCGAGCAACCAGTATGCGGTCAGCACCCTGGCCGGGCCGCCGGACACCTACGAGATCCGTGACAGCGGTGGCACCCTGCTGCAAAGCGGCGACTATGTGGCGGGCAACAAGATCCCCTTCAACGGCCTGGCGCTCACCCTCGACCTCCCTGCGGGGTCGGCGACCCAGAACTTCGTGCTGGATACCCCGAAAAACGACAACATCCTCAATGGCATGTCCGATTTCATCTCCGCCATGCGCGATCCGACCCTGTCCGAGAGCGATTTCCAGCTGGCGGTCTCCGATGCCACCACCCACATGAGCAACGCCAGAACCAAGATAGACCGGGGACTGGGGGAGCTGGGGGGAAGGATGAACAGCCTGGAGCAGGTGATGAGCTCCAACGACGGACTCAGCACCCTGAACCAGCAGGCGCGGGCCAAGGTGTCCGAGGCGGACATGTACGAGGTGATCGCGGCCCTCTCCAAGGAGGATGCAGCCATGAGCGCCTCCCAGCTCGCCTTCAGCAAGATAAGCAAGCTGACCCTCTTCGACTATATCCGCTGACGTTCATCCGTTGACCGCAGGCTCCCCCGTGCCACGCACGGGGGAGCCTCGTTTCATGAAAGGCCCGCCGTCCGGCCAATTTGTAACAACCCGTTGCCAGGGGCCCGTTTGCCTTGACTCGACCTGCGCCTGGGCAGATGATGCCGCCCGCACGGTAGCGCCGTGCAATCAATGTTCGCAGCATCTCGTTAGGCGAGGCTCCTGCATAAACACAGGCCACTGATCTCACGACGTCCAGAGACGCCCAAGATCAGGACAGTTTTCATCGGATTAAGGTGTCAACCCAAGTGGCTTCCGGCATGCCGGATACGTTATGCAGTGCTAAAGCTGGTACGTGGGGATGAAAACACGCCGGACGGCGTCATTTCCTGCCTGTTACTCGTCAATCAAATTGCTGTTTTCTTGCCGTTGCATCCGGCCAGGTGCCGGAGGCGTTCAGGTTCGCCTGAAATCACATGAGGACATCTGTGATGAAGAAAACACACACCCTGCTCAATCGTCATCAACTGCTCGACCCGGTTGCCCTGCGCAACTGGCTGGCGCACAACCTGGATCCGGTGGCCCGTGCCGATCAGCTTCTGACCCTGCGCCCGGAAGAGCTCAACTGCATCTTCGATACCCTCTCCATGCCGGAAGGGGCGTCCTTGCTCGCCTCCCTCCCGGCGGAGTGTGCCGGCCATCTGCTGCTCAGGCTGCATGGCAGCATCGTGGGGATACTACAGGGCACCCTGGCCCGTCGGGACCTGCTGGCCATCCTGCGCAGGCTCGACGAGCACGATCGCAAGACTCTGCTCGCCCGGCTGCCAGACCCCGCCCGTAAAGCCTTCCAGTCCCTGCTGGCCTGGCCGAACGAGTCGGTGGGGGCCAACATGCGCCACGAATACCTGGCAGTGGAGGCCGATGCGACGGTGGAAAGCGCCAAGCAGCTGATCCACGGCGCCTGGGATCAGGCCAGGCTGTTCGGTCATCTCTATGTGGTTGACGGCGAGCAGCGCCTCCTTGGCAGCGTCTCCCTCAAGTCGTTGCTGATCGCCGATCCTCTGCTGCCGGTGGGGGAGCTGATGGAGGGGGAGGCGGTGCGCATCAACGCCCGGGCGGATCAGGAGCTGGCGGCCCGCCTGCTCATTGACCGCGACCTCTCGCTCCTGCCGGTGGAAGATCAGGGTCGTCTGGTGGGGGTCTTCCACGTGGACGATGCCGCCGACATTCTGGAGCTGGAGTCCACCGAGGATGCGGAGCTGCAAGGGGGCTCCTCGCCGCTGGATACCCCCTATCTGCAGGCCACCCCCTGGCAGTTGTGGCGCAAGCGGGTGGGCTGGCTGCTGATCCTGTTCGTGGCGGAAGCCTACACAGGCACCGTGCTGCGGGCCTTTGAAGAGCAGCTGGAGGCAGCCATCGCCCTGGCCTTCTTCATCCCGCTCCTCATCGGTACCGGTGGCAACAGCGGTACCCAGATCACCACCACCATAGTGCGTGCCATGGCGGTGGGGGAGGTGAGCCTGAAAAACCTCGGCACCGTGCTGAAAAAGGAGATCTCCACCGGTCTGCTCATCTCGGCCGCCATTGCGCTGGCGGCCTGGGTGCGGGCCTGGAGCCTGGGGGTGGGGCCCGAGATCGGCATGGTGGTGACCCTGACCATCGTCGCCATCGTGCTCTGGAGCGCCACTGTCGCCTCGGTGATCCCCATGGTGCTGCGTCGCTTTCGCATCGACCCGGCGGTGGTCTCCGCCCCCTTCATCGCCACCCTGGTGGACGGTACCGGCCTCATCATCTACTTCGAGATAGCCAAGCTGATCCTGCCGGATCTGCAGTAGGAAAAGACAAGAGACAAAAAAAGGCAGCCATCGGCTGCCTTTTTGCACAGAGGAGCGGATCACCCGAGCTGGAACAGCAGGGGCCAGCCCTGCTCGTGGCAGTAGCGGTGCTCCTTTTCCAGGTTCTGCATCAGCAACTTGTTCTCGTCGCACCAGTCGAGCGGCAGGGTGACCACCAGCTGATCCCCGGCGGCCTGCACGTTCCACTCGGGCAGCAGGTTGTCCTGACGCCTGTGGTGGGCCGCCACCGCGAGGCGCAGGATGCGGATGCAGCGCAGCACCGTCTGCTCGTCGTGGTTGGGCAGGGCCGGCAGCTCGGAGAGCTTGAGCCCCTTGCGATGAAAGCGCACCAGGGCCGCCAGCAAGGCCTGATCGTCCTGGTTGAAGCCGGGCAGGTCGGTGTTTTGCAAGATGTAGGCGGAGTGTTTGTGGATGCCGCTGTAGTTGATGGCAAGGCCGATTTCGTGCAACCGCGCCGCCCAGCCGAGGATGGCGCGATAGGGCTCTTCCGGCATCTCCCAGGGGCCGCTCAGGGCGTCGAACAGGGAGAGGACGCTGCTCTCCACCCGGGTGGCCTGGCGCTTGTCGATGCGATAGTGGGTGCTGAGTGCAAGCGCGGTGCGTTCGCGAATGTCGTGATGCTGCAGGCGCTCCTCGAACTCGTAGAGCAACCCTTCGCGCAGGGCGCCGTCGGAGTACTCCATTCGCTCGATGGGCAGGGAGGTGAAGAGCCCGAGCAGGATGGCCACCGCGGCGGCGAACACCCCCTGACGCTCCTCGGTGAGGCCCGCCAGCTTGAGCTGGTCGACCCGCTTGTGCTTGAGCATCTCTTCCTTCAGCCGCTCGAGTCCCGCCAGGGTGATGGCACCATCGGTCCACTCTTCCCCCTGCAACACGTCGCGCACGGTGCGGATGGAGCCCGAGCTGCCGAGGCAGCTCTGCCAGCCCAGCTTGCGGTACTGGTTGATGATGGGGGCGAGCTGATGCTGGGCTTCCAACACGGCGGCGTTGAAGGCCTTCTCGCCGAGCTTGCCGTTGCCAAAGAAGCTCTGGGTGAAGCTCACGCAGCCCATCTTGCGGCTGGTGAGCGCCTTGTGCTCAAACCCTTCGCCGATGATGAGCTCGGTGCTGCCGCCGCCGATGTCCACCACCAGCACCTGGCCCTCGATGTGCTGGGTATGAGCGACCCCCTGATAGATGAGGCGGGCCTCTTCCTGGCCGCTGATGATCTCGATGGGGTGGTTGAGCACCTTGGCCGCCTCGCGCACGAAGTCGCGGGCGTTGCTGGCGCGGCGCAATGTGTAGGTGCCGGCGATGCGGATCTGATCCGGCTTGATGTTGGTGAGCCGCTCGGCGAACAGGGCGAGGCAGTCCAGCCCGCGCGCCATGGCCTCCTGGGACATGCGGCGCTGCTCATCCATCCCTTCGGCGAGGCGCACTCGCTCCTTGATGCGATCGATGATCTGCATCCGCCCCTCGGTGAGGCGGGCAATGACCATGTGGAAGCTGTTCGAGCCCAGATCGACAGCGGCGTACAGACTATTGTCCATGGTTTGACTCTATGCGTTTGAGGTAGTCGTAAATCGCCACCTGGGAACGGACCTTGCGGCGGTTGCCCCGCTTCACGTACTCGTTCTTCTGGTCGGCATCGATCACCCGCGCCTTGCAGGTATCACTCAGTTGTAGCTCGAGAATGTCGAGGATGCGCTGCTTGAGCCGCTCGTCATAGATGGGGGTGCCCACCTCGATGCGACCGTCGATGTTGCGGCTCATCCAGTCGGCACTGGAGATATAGAGCTGGGGATTGCCCTTGTTGTGAAACACCATCACCCGCGGATGTTCGAGGAAACGGTCGATGATGCTGATGACCCGGATGTTGTCGCTCAGACCCGGCACCCCCGGGCGCAGGGCGCACATGCCCCGGATGATCATCTGGATGGGCACCCCGGCCTGGCCGGCGGCATAGAGCCGGTTGATGAGGTCTCTGTCCACCAGGTTGTTGATCTTGAGGGTGATACCGCTGGGTTGCCCCGCCTTGGCGTTGGTCAGCTCGTTGTCGATGAGGCGATAGAGCTGGCGGCGGCTGTTGATGGGGGAGACCAGCAGGTGGTTGAACTTGTAGCGCCGGTACGGGTACTCGATGTACTCGAACACGCTCTCCACCTCGGCGGTGATGTCCGGATGGCGGGTCAGCAGGGAGAAGTCGGTGTAGATCTTGGCGGTCTTCTCGTTGAAGTTGCCGGTCCCGATATGGGCGTAGCGCACCGCCTCGCCGTTCTCGTGGCGGGTTATGAGGCAGAGCTTGGAGTGGATCTTGAGGCTGGGCACCCCGAACACCACCTTGACGCCTGCGTCGGTCAGGATGTTGGCCCAGTCGATGTTGGCCGCCTCGTCGAAGCGGGCGCGCAGCTCCACCACCACGGTCACCTTCTTGCCGTTGTTGGCGGCGTCGATGAGGGAGTGGATGATCCGCGACTTCTTGGCCACCCGGTAGATGTTGATGCGAATGGCGCTGACCGCCGGGTCGAAGGCCGCCTGGCGCACCAGCTCGGTGAAGTGGTGGAACTTGTGGTACGGGTAGTAGAGCAGGATGTCCTGCTTGGCGATGGCGTCGAAGGCGTTGACGAAGCCGTCAAAGTCGCGGCAGTCCAGGGCCGGCAGCTTGGGGTTTTCCAGATAATCCCGGCCCACATTGGGGAAGCCGATGAAATCCTTGAAGTTGTGATAGCGCCCACCGGGCATGATGGCGTCGTAGGAGCTGATCTGCAGCTTGAGCTTCAAGAAGCTTATCATGGCAGCCGGCATCTCCCGCTCGTAGACGAAGCGCACCGGCATGGCAGTGAGGCGCTGTTTCAAGCCGTCACTCATCTTGTCCACCAGGCTCAAGTCCAGCTGGTCGGAGAGGTCATATTCGGCATCCCGGGTCAGCTTGACCGCGTAGGCGGCAATCTCGTCGTAGTCGAAGAAGCCCTTGAAGATCTCGTCCAGACAGAAGCGGATAACGTTGTCGAGGATGATGATCTGCTTCTTGCGACGGGTGCCCTCCGGCGGTAGCTGGAAGAAGCGGGGCAGATCGTCGGTGGGCACTTCCACCAGGGCGTACTGGATCACCTGGCCGTTCTTCTTCATCTCGATGGCGAGATAGGTGTGCTCGTCTTTCAGGAACTTGACCGGGTTGACCTCCTTGTTGAGGAGGATGGGGATGATGTGGCGCAGCACCTTTTCCCGGAAGAAGATCCGCAGCCACTGCTGGATGGACTCAGAGAGCTGGCTTTCGTTCACCAGGAAGATGTTGTGGCGGGCCAGCGCGATCAGCAGCTCCTTGTAGGTGTTGTCGAACGCCTCGCCGAGCGCCATCACCTTCTGCTGGATGGCGCGCAGCAGCACCTTGGCCTCGTCGTCGCCGCCGTGGACTTCGTTGATGAGGATGCGGCGCTTGACGTCCGACACCCGTACCTTGAAGAACTCGTCCTGATTGGAGGAGAAAATCCCGAGGAAGCGGACCCGCTCGATGAGGGGTACCGTCTTGTCCATCGCCTCTTGCAACACCCGTTCATTGAATGAGAGCCAGCTAAGCTCTTTCTCTTCATACTGCTTGTCGGTGCTCATCTGGTGCCTCTTTGCTCTGGTTGCGTCTGCGCGGAAGTTATGGCGTCAAACCATGACAAATTTATGACAGGCGACACTATTCGCTCAGATCCTGATCGATGTCGACGACGAGGTCGTCGGAGAGGGACTCCAGGGCCGTGACGAGATCGTCCAGTTCGAGCTGCGGCGGCAGGGCCACCAGAGCGTGGGCATAGAAGAGGGGGGCGCCTGAGTGGGGCGCAGGTTCGCAACCTGTGGTGAGGTCGGCGACGTTAATGTTGAGTTGGCGCAGGATGCTGGCCACTTCATGGACGATGCCCGGTCTGTCGTTGCCGGTGACGCTCAGCATCACCTGATGGGCCGGTTGCGGGCTGAGCTGCCCTTCGGCGAAGCTCACGGTGAGGCCAGGCAGCATCACCAGGGCCTCGCACAGGCTGCGGTAATGCTCGTCAGGCACGGCGACGTGCAAAATGCCGGCAAATTGCCCCGCCAGCTCGCTCATGGAGCTGGCCAGCCAGTTGCCCTGCTGCCGGGTGATGGTATCGGCCAGGCTCTCGACGATCCCGGGTTTGTCTGCGCCGATCACGGTGACGACCAATTGCTTTTGCATCCTGCTCTCCTTGAATGGGGCTGCGTGGGGTCCGTTGACGCCTGGCGGTGACGGGGAGTGCGCCAGAACGTCCATGGGCTCTAGCATTGTGCCTGCTGTGACAGGCCATATGAAGCCCGCCTTGCGCAAATTCAGTGAAAAAACGTGAATGCCGGGACGGGCTTGATTTCTGCGCTGCCTGAGTCGCTTTCCCCGTGGTAGAGTGTGCCCCTTCCTCTGGTGTGAACTGAATTTGTCTTGTAAACGGGATGTGCGTGTATGAATAGCCTTGTCGTATCGGGAGCCGTGTTGCTGGGGTTGCTCCTGCTGGTGATCGTCTGGCGCAGGGAGAAAGGGGGCAAAGCCGAGCCCTATGATCTGCAGGAAACCTTGATGAGCCCAGCGGAGCGCACCTTCTTCGGGGTGCTGGATCAGGCGGTGGGGGACAAGGCCCGTGTCTTTGCCAAGGTACGAGCCTCCTATGTGCTGACGCCCGAGGCGCACCTTGGCAAGGGCAAGCGCCAGCAGGCGCTCGGCAAGATAGGGGAGAAGCACTTCGATTTTCTGCTCTGCCACCCGGCGGATCTCTCTTTCCTGTGTGCCGTGGAGCTGGATGACGAGGGGCACCGCCACCAGAAGCGCAAGGCGCGGGATCTTTTCCTGAAGGCGGCCTGCGATGGCGCCGGTCTGCCGCTGTTGCAGATCCCGGCCAGCAGCCACTACCAGGTCGACGAGTTGCGGGAGCAACTGCTGCCCCTGCTGGCGAGAACGACGGCGCCGGTGGATGACCTGCTGCCCGGCGAGCGCCGCGAACCGACCTTCAGCCCGCTGCTGCTCGATGGTGTCGATCTGGGCACGTCACACCCGGGGGTTGCCAGGGAGCCCCAGGTGCCGCCCTCCCAGGCCGAAGAGGCAATGCCCGTGTTGATGGAGGAGAATCCCTTCCTCGATCCGGATGAGGAGGAGCCCCGGGAGACGATCCCCCATTGCCCCCGCTGTGCCGCGCCCCTGGTGGCACGGGAAGCACGAAAGGGTCCCCACGCCGGTCGCCTGTTCCTCGCCTGCAGCCGGTTTCCCGAGTGCCGCTATGCCGCTCCCCAGGAGAGCGTGAAGCACTGATCCCTCCTCTGACGCCGCCCCCTGTCGGCGTCATTCTTTTCCCTTCGCTGGTTTTCATCCGATACTCAATCTGGCTGGAAGCGTGATCCCCGTCCCGCCAGGGTCCGGGAGGATGCGACAAGTTTTGACAATCCGCCAGAATTTTGGCACTTTGTCCCCCTTATGACACAGTGCGAAATTGGTTTTAATAAGCACTTAAAAAACAATAACTTGGCGTCAGGTGTGAAAATATGGATAGGATGGCTATGGGTGTGCTGCTTGTTGATGCCGATGATGTGCGGCGCCAGCAACTGGGGACTGTGCTCTCCTTCATGGGGATCCCCTGGCAGGAGGTGGTGGAGAGCGATCTCGATGTGGCCATCGAGACTGCCGGGCCCTTGCAGGGGATTCTGGCCGGGGAACTGCGCGAGCGCGCCCTGAGTGAGCTGCTTGCCGCCCATCCTCGTCTGCCCTTCCTCTCCCTGATGCCGGCGAGCCATGGTTGCAGCAACTTCATCGGGGTGGCCGAGGCCCCCTTTACCTATGAGTCCCTCACCCGTCATCTGCACTTCTGCCAGGCCTTCATCTCCCTGCATCCCCGTCATCAGACTCACGACAAGGGTCAGACCCTGCTGCGCCTGCTGGTGGGCAAGGGGAGGGGCATTCAGGAGGTGCGCCGTCTCATCGGCCAGGTGGCCGAGACCGACGCCAACGTACTGATCCTCGGTGAGTCCGGGACTGGCAAGGAGGTGGTGGCTCGCGCCATCCACGAGCTGTCCGCCCGAAGCGCGGGCCCCTTCGTGCCCATCAACTGCGGCGCCATTCCGGCTGAACTGCTCGAGAGCGAGCTGTTCGGTCACGAGAAGGGGGCCTTCACCGGTGCCATTGCCGCCCGGCGCGGCCGCTTCGAACTGGCCCAGGGGGGCACCCTCTTCCTCGACGAAATCGGCGATATGCCGCTGCCGATGCAGGTCAAGTTGCTGCGGGTGCTGCAGGAGCGCCAGTTCGACCGGGTTGGGGGCGGCAAGGCCGTCCAGGCCGATGTGAGGGTGATCGCGGCGACCCACCGGGATCTGGAAGCCATGATCCGCACCCAGGCATTTCGCGAAGATCTCTACTACCGCCTCAATGTGTTCCCCATCGAGACGCCCCCCCTGCGGGATCGGGCCGACGACATCCCGCTGCTGCTGCAGGAGCTGCTCAATCGCCATGCCGAACAGCACAAGGGGATCATCCGTCTGACCCAGCGCGCCATGGAGTCCCTGATGCAGTACGCCTGGCCCGGCAACGTACGCGAGCTGTCCAACCTCATCGAGCGCCTGCTCATCCTCTATCCGAACCAGATCGTCGATGTGGCGGATCTGCCCGGCCGCTATCGCCTGCTGCCCTGCGAGCCACGAGATGAACGGCTCACCGAGATGGACGAGCGGGACGCCTTGGCTGCCGTGTTTCAGTCCCCACCAGAGCTGGATCCCGGCATCGCCATGCCCCTGCCCATGCAGTTGCCCCAGGAAGGAGTCAACCTCAAGGAGATGCTGGCCGACCTCGAGGTGGAGCTGATCCGCCAGGCCCTGGAGTCCCAGGACGGGGTGGTGGCCCGCGCCGCCGACCTGCTCAGCATGCGCCGCACCACCCTGGTGGAGAAGATGAAGAAGTACGGCATGAGCAAGGACAATTGAGGTCAATGCTTTGACGCATTGACCCAATACATTGATAAATAACGTCTATTTTGCTGGCATGGAAATTGAATAAGCTGACTCAATCGCCCGTTTGAGGTCAGCTTTATGACAATCTTGCAGCAGGATGCCCCCCTCCAGTCACATGAAGTGAGTCAGCTTTACGCCATCTTCACGGCGCTGCCGACCGGCGTGCTGCTGCTCGATGGCGAGGGGCTGATCACCCGCGCAAACCCTGCCGCCCTGGCGCTGCTGGGGGAGCCACTGGAGGGCCTCTCCTGGCGCCAGATCATCGCCCGCTGCTTCGAACCCCGTGAGGATGACGGTCACGAGATCTCCTTGCGAGACGGCCGTCGGGTCCAGCTGTCGACCCAGCCGCTGCCGGATCAGCCCGGCCAACTGGTGTTCATTACCGACTTGACCGAGACCCGCCAGTTGCAGGACAGGGTCAACCACATGAAGCGCCTCTCCGCCCTTGGCAACATGGCGGCTTCTCTGGCGCACCAGATCCGCACCCCGCTCTCCGCCGCCATGCTCTATGCGGCCAACCTGGCCAACCGCACCCTCAAGCCTGAATCCCGCAGCCAGTTCCAGCAAAAATTGATGGCCAGGTTGCAAGACCTGGAAAAACAGATCAACGACATCCTGCTGTTTGCCCGCAATGGCGACAACCAGGTGGTGGCACCCCTCTCGGTGCAGGGCTTGCTGGCGGAAGTGCAGGCGGGGGCCGAAGCCTTCTGCCAGCAGCAGGGCTGCGTCTTGCATCTGGAGGCCCCTGAGCCTGATCTCTGTCTGCTTGCCAACAGCAGTGCCCTGGCGGGGGCCATCAACAACCTTATCGCCAATGCCCGGCAGGCCGGCGCCGATTCGCTCCTGGTGAGCGCTGTGCGCAGCGGCAACCGGGTAGAGATGCGGGTCATCGACAACGGCAAGGGAATGGCCCCCTCCCTGCTTAACCAGATCTTCGAACCCTTCTTTACCACCCGATCCCAGGGCACGGGCCTCGGTCTTGCGGTGGTGCAGTCGGTGGTACGAGCCCATCAGGGGGAGGTAAGCGTGGCCTCGGTCCCTGGCGAGGGCACCTGTTTTACCCTGTCCTTCCCCCTGCATCAGCAACAGGTTCAGTTGGGGGGCGTGGCATGAGGCGCGCAAAAGCCGGAGCGCCGGTGAAGATGAATCTCGACAAGGCCATGTTGGTTGTAGGAGGTGTGGCATGACCCAGGCTCGCATTCTGGTGGTGGAAGATGACAACGGCCTGCGCGAGGCGCTGGTGGATACCCTGCTGCTCGGTGGCTATGAGTGCCGCGAGGTGGACAGCGGCGAGCGGGCCCTGCTTGCCCTGTCCCGTCAGCGCTTTGACATGGTGATCTCCGACATCCAGATGGGGGGCATGGATGGTCTGACTCTGCTCGCCAACATCCGCCAGCAATATCCCCAGGTGCCTGTGCTCCTGATGACTGCCTACGCCAACATCGACGGGGCGGTGCGCGCCATGCGCGAGGGGGCGATCGACTATCTGGCCAAGCCCTTCTCCCCCGAGGTGCTGCTCAACCAGGTCAGCCGTTATGTGCCGGCCCAGAAGGTGGAGAAACGGGCCGTGGTGTACGGGGACCCCAGGACTGCGGAGCTGTTCCAGCTGGCGACCCGGGTGGCCAGAAGCGAAGCCACCGTCATGGTGACCGGACCGAGCGGGACGGGCAAGGAGGTGCTGGCTCGCTACATTCACGACCACTCCAGCCGGGCAGAGCAGGCCTTCGTCGCCATCAACTGCGCCGCCATTCCGGAGAACATGCTGGAAGCGACCCTGTTTGGCTACGAGAAGGGCGCTTTTACCGGTGCGGTGCAGGGGTGCCCTGGCAAGTTCGAGCAGGCTCAGGGAGGAACCCTGCTGCTCGACGAAATCACCGAGATGGATCTGGGGCTGCAGGCCAAGCTGCTGCGGGTCTTGCAGGAGAAAGAGGTGGAGCGGCTCGGCAGCCGCAAGATGATCCCCCTCGATGTGCGGGTCATTGCCACCAGCAACCGGGATCTGAAAAAAGCGGTGCAGGACGGGCAGTTCCGCGAAGATCTCTACTACCGCCTCAACGTCTTCCCCCTGCGCTGGACGGCGCTCTGGGAGCGCCCGGGGGACATTCTTCCCCTGGCGGAGCATCTGCTGGCGCTGCATGCCAGCCAGATGGGGCTGCCGACGCCGCAGCTCGCAGAGGACGCCCGAGAGCGTCTGATGGTTCACCCCTGGCCCGGCAACGTGCGCGAGCTCGACAACGTGGTTCAGCGCGCCTTGATCCTCTGTCCAGATGGCCTCATCGACTGTGAGCACCTGATCCTGGAGGAGACGGACGAGACCCTGGTGCGCCCGCTCGAGCGGCTGTCAGGGGAGGGGCTCGGCGGCGAACTCAAGCAGCAGGAGCACCAGATCATTCTGGACACCCTGCAGGAGTGCAACGGCAGTCGCAAAGCGGTGGCCGACAAGCTCGGCATCAGCCCGCGCACCCTGCGCTACAAGCTGGCCCAGATGCGTGACGCCGGCATCGAGCTGCCCGCCTAGGCCTGACAGGCGCATGGCCTTGCCGGTCCGGCTCGATTATCATGGGCCCTGACGATCGGAATCCGGCTCCCCGCACAGTACGTGGGGAGCCCAGCTAGGAGACCCCCATGATCTCTCATCGTAAACTGGAAAGCCTGCTCAACCACCTGCTCGAACCCCATGCCATCAAGGATTACTGCCCCAACGGCCTGCAGGTGGAGGGGCGCGAGCGCATTCGCAAGGTGGTGACCGGCGTCACCGCCAGCCAGGCCCTCATCGATGCCGCCGTGGCCGCCGATGCTGACGCCATCCTGGTCCATCACGGCTACTTCTGGAGCGGCGAGCCGGCCCAGATCACCGGCATGAAGCAGCGTCGTCTCAAGACCCTGCTGACCCACGACATCAACCTGTTTGCCTACCACCTGCCGCTGGACGTGCACCCCGAGGTGGGGAACAACGCCCAGCTTGCCAGGCTGCTTGGCATCAAGGTGCGTCGCGGCCTCGAACCCTGGAACAGCAAGAGCGTCGCCATGGTGGGCAAGCTGGAGGAGCCCATGAGCGGCAGCGATTTTGCCAAGCTGATTGCCGAGCGTCTCGGTCGCGAGCCGCTTCATTGTGGTGACAGTGGTCCCGAGCTCATCCGCTCCGTGGCCTGGTGCACCGGCGGTGGTCAGAGCTACATCAGCCAGGCGGCGGAGCAGGGCATCGATGCCTTCATCTCCGGCGAAGCCTCCGAGCAGACCATTCACACCGCCCGGGAGATGGGCATGCACTTCTACGCCGCAGGCCACCACGCCACCGAACGTTACGGCGTCAAGGCGCTGGGAGAGTGGCTCGCCACCGTACACGGGTTGGAGGTGACCTTTATCGATATCGACAATCCGGTGTAGGGCCGATTAGCCGCGCAGCGGCGTCATCGGACGTGATGACAGCCATTGCGCTGGTCGATGGAAATGACAAGGGAGGCCTGAGCCTCCCTTGTTGTGTCTTACTGCTGCTAGCGGTTACTCGCTGGCATAGCCTGCCAGGCCAAGCTGCTTGCCATCGAGGAAGGCAGACCCTTCTCGCATCTGCAAGCGCCCTTCACAGAACCACTGCACCACCAGGGGGTAGATGCTGTGTTCCTGTACCTGGACTCGGGCGGCGACCTCGTCGGCACTGTCCCCTTCGAAGATGGGGACCCGTGCCTGGAGGATCACCGGGCCGCCGTCGAGCTCTTCGGTGACGAAGTGGACGCTGGCGCCGTGCTCGTCATCACCGGCCTCGATGGCGCGCTGGTGGGTGTGCAGACCCTGGTATTTCGGCAGCAACGAGGGGTGGATGTTGATCATCCTCCCGGCGAAGTGACGCACGAGGTCGGCGCTCAGGATCCGCATAAAGCCGGCCAGCACCACCAGATCCGGCTGATAATCCGCCATCAGGGCCAGCAGGGCGGCATCATACTCCTCCCGGCTGGCGAACTGCTGCTGGGCCAGGATGGCGGTTGCCACCCCGGCTTCCCTGGCACGCACCAGGCCATAGGCATCAGCCTTGTTGCTGATGACGCCGACCACCTGACCGGCAATCTTGCCGCCGGCACAGCCGTCGAGGATGGCCTGCAGGTTGCTGCCGCTGCCTGAGATGAGGACGAGGATGCGTTTCATAGGGGAGGTCATCTGGCCGTTGATCCGATCATTCATTGAATGATGACCTGCTCCTCACCATCGGCCGCCTTGGCGATGTGGCCGATGTGCCAAGCGTTCTCGCCTTCGGCCTTGAGCAGGGCCAGCGCCTTGTCCAGCTGATCCGCCGGCAGGGCGATGATCATGCCGACGCCGCAGTTGAAGGTGCGATACATCTCGTGGCGGGTGACGTTGCCTGCCTGTTGCAGCCAGCTGAACACCGCCGGCCACTGCCAGCTCTGCTCGTCGATGACCGCCTGGGTGTTGGCGGGCAGCACGCGCGGGATGTTCTCCCAGAAGCCGCCGCCGGTGATGTGGGACAGGGCGTGGATCTCGCACTCCTTGATGAGCTTGAGCACGGGCTTCACGTAGATGCGGGTCGGCTCCAGCAGGGCGTTGGCCAGGGTGGTATCACCCAGCGGCTGCTGCACGTCGGCCTTGGAGACTTCCAGGATCTTGCGAATGAGGGAGAAGCCGTTGGAGTGGGGACCGCTGGCGGCCAGGGCGATCAGGGCATCCCCTTCGCCAACTTTGCTGCCGTCGATGATCTCGCTCTTTTCCACCACGCCGACGCAGAAACCGGCGATGTCGTAATCTTCCCCTTCATACATGCCAGGCATTTCGGCAGTTTCACCGCCGACCAGAGCACAGCCGGACTGTTCGCAGCCGGCGCCGATGCCGGTGACCACGGCAGCGGCAGTGTCCACGTCCAGTTTGCCGGTGGCATAGTAGTCGAGGAAGAAGAGGGGCTCGGCGCCCTGCACGATGAGGTCATTGACGCACATGGCGACCAAGTCGATCCCCACGGTGTCGTGCTTCTTCAGGTCGATGGCCAGACGCAGCTTGGTGCCCACCCCGTCGGTACCGGAGACCAGTACCGGTTCCTTGTAGCCAGCAGGGATTTGACACAGGGCCCCAAAGCCGCCAAGACCACCAAGGACTTCAGGACGACGAGTGCGTTTTGACACGCCCTTGATACGTTCAACCAGTGCATTGCCGGCATCGATATCTACGCCAGCATCCTTGTAGCTCAGTGAGGTTTTGTCAGTCACGCGTATTCCCCGTCATATAAAGAAGTGGAGGGTAAAATTCGGGGCGTATTCTACCAGCGGGCACGAAAAACCAGAAAGAAAATCGTTTGCGCGTTTTTGAATCGAAAAGCTCTACAAGCAGTGGCTTTTGTTGTATGATTCCGCGATTTTTTTGGCGCCGGTTAGAGGAGATAATAATGAAAGTCGTTGAAGTCAAACACCCCCTGGTCAAGCACAAGATCGGCCTGATGCGCGAAGGCGACATCAGCACCAAGCGTTTCCGTGAACTGGCCAAGGAGGTGGGCAGTTTGTTGACCTACGAAGCGACCTCTGACTTCGAAACCGAAAAAGTGACCATCGATGGCTGGAACGGCCCTGTGGAAGTAGACCAGATCAAGGGCAAGAAGGTCACCGTCGTGCCCATCCTGCGCGCCGGTCTTGGCATGATGGATGGCGTGCTGGAGCACATGCCGAGCGCCCGCGTCAGCGTGGTTGGTATCTATCGCGATGAAGAGACCCTGCAGCCTGTCCCCTACTTCGAGAAGATCGTCAGCAACATCGAAGAGCGTCTGGCCCTGGTCATCGACCCCATGCTGGCCACCGGCGGCTCCATGATCGCCACCATCGATCTGCTCAAGAAGAAAGGTTGCCAGTCCATCAAGGTGCTGGTGCTGGTTGCCGCCCCCGAAGGCATCAAGGCCCTGGAAGCCGCTCACCCGGACGTGGAGCTGTTCTGTGCCTCCATCGACCAGGGGTTGAACGAGAAAGGCTATATCGTCCCGGGTCTGGGGGATGCTGGCGACAAGATCTTCGGCACCAAATAAGCATCACCCCATCGCCGCGCCCAAGGCGCGCAAACGGAGCCGGCACCCTGCCGGCTCCGCTGTTTCTCCCCCCTTTGCTTGCTGCCATGCGCGCCTTGCCGCTACCATAAGCACCATCCCCCATTTCGAGAATCTTCTTTATGCTGAAACGCTTAGCGACTCTCCTCTGCTGCTGTCTGCCACTCGTGGTGTCGGCCGCCCAGGTAACCGACCTCTATCAGGGCAAGGCTCCCACCAGTGGCGACATGACGGCCGCCCAGTCCCAGGCGCTGGGGGATGTGCTCGTCAAGGTGACGGGCAAGCGCGATATCCTCACCCAGCCGGATGTGGTGAAGGCCCTGGCGGCGCCGGCGGATTACGTGCAGCAATACAGCTATCAGGACATCGGCTCGGTCAAGTTTCTCAAGGCGGATTTCAATGTGGCCAAGGTGAACGCCCTGGTTGGCCAGAGCAAGTTTGCCCTGCTTGGCCCGGTGCGGCCGCAGGTCGCCATCTGGCTGGTGGTCGACGAAGGGGAGCGGCGCATACTGCCGGATCAGTCCGGCGATGGCTGGTCCGAGGCGCTGCGTGCCCAGACCCAGGCCATGGGGCTGCCGGTCAGTCTCCCGCTGATGGACTTGGATGACAACATGGCGGTCAATGCCACCGATGTCTGGGGCCGCTTTGCCGATCCCGTGCTCAAGGCGAGCCAGCGTTACGGCGCTGAAATGGTGGTGCTCGGCAAACTGAGCCCGGAGGGGGAGGCCTGGAGCATCGACTGGGGTCTTTATGGGTCCAAGCCGGGGGCGCAGGCAGGAGAGCTGACCGAGCTGACCAAGGGCTCGGGTTCAGGTACCCAGGCCGAGGTGGCAAAGGGCTTTGCCGATGCCCTGGCCGGTTGGCTGGTGCAGCAGTACGGTACCCGTCTCTCCGGTGTCGCTTCCAGCCAGACCCTGGTGGTGGAGGGGCTGTCCGATATCGATGGCATGATCCAGATCCAGAAGCTGCTGCAGGGGATGGCCAGTGTCACCAAGGTGGCCATCGGCAAGTTGGAAGGGGACAAGGTGACCTTCAACCTCTCGCTGCAGGGGGACAAGGCCGAGCTGGTGAGGGGGTTGCAACTTGAGAGCCGCCTGCATCAGGTGGAAGACAACGAGAGCGGCCTGCGCTATCAATGGTCGCAGCCCTGATCCCGGGGAAGGATCCTGACCGCCCGGCATGGTCCGGGCGGTTCTCTATCTGCCCCGCTGGTGATACACTTGCCCGCAAATATCACAGTCAAAGCCCAACGAGTGAAGCAACCGGCCCAACTGTCTTTAGCCGTACAACTACCGGATGATGAAACCTTCGTCAGTTTTTATCCCGGCAACAACGCCCATCTGATCACCGCCCTCAAGAATGCGGCCATCGGTCAGGGCTCGCCCTTCCTCTATTTCTGGGGAGCCAAGGGGTCGGGCCGCTCCCATCTGCTCCATGCTACCTGTGCCGAGGTCAACGCCCGCGACGCGGCGGCGGCCTATCTCTCCCTCGATCAGTTCGAACAGCTCGACCCCAGCATGCTCGATGCTTTGGAGAGCCTGCCCCTGGTCTGTCTTGACAGCCTGGAGGCGATCGCCGGCAACGCCCTGTGGGAGCGGGCCCTGTTCGACTTCTACAATCGCTGGAAGGAGAAGGGGGAGGGGACGCTCATCGTTACCGGCTGCAGCGCGCCACGCAAGCTGGGGCTGCAACTGCCGGATCTCGCGTCCCGTCTCGACTGGGGAGTGAGCTTCCACCTCGACGAGCTGGACGACGAGGGCAAACTCAGCGCCCTGCAACTGCGCGCCGAGCTGCGGGGTTTCAAGCTGCCCATCGACGTGGGCCGTTTCCTGCTCAACCGCCTCTCCCGCGACATGCGCACCCTGCTTGCCACCCTCAATCGTCTCGACAACGCCTCCTTCCGTGCCAAGCGCAAGCTGACCATCCCTTTCGTCAAAGAGATCCTCGAGCTCTGAAAACCTATCCCATTAGGCTATCTTATTCGCCATTTTGAACCTGGGCAGTGCTCGAAATCCTCACGTACTACAGTACGCTCCGGTTTCTGCGCGCTGTCCGTGTTCAAACTGCCTTCAACGATTACGCCTACTGGGAGAGGTTCTAAGCCCCATAACGACAAACCCCGGGACTTGGCCGGGGTTTGTTTGCGAGCATTACACAGCTATCAGTGGAACTGATCTTCTTCGGTCGAGCCGGTCAGCGCGGTCACCGACGACTGGCCGCCCTGAATGACGGTGGTCACCTTGTCGAAGTAACCGGTACCCACTTCCTGCTGGTGTGCCACGAAGGTGTAGCCCCGCTCGGCGGCGGCGAATTCCGGCTGCTGCACCATCTCGACATAGTGCTTCATTCCCTCGCCACGGGCGTACTGGTAGGCCAGCTCGTACATGTGGAACCACATGTTGTGGATACCCGCCAGGGTGATGAACTGGTACTTGTAGCCCATGTCGGAGAGCTCCTGCTGGAAGCGGGCGATGGTGGCATCGTCCAGGTTCTTCTTCCAGTTGAAGCTCGGGGAACAGTTGTAGGCCAGGATCTTGTCCGGGTACTGGGCCTTGATGGCCTCGGCAAATTTTCGCGCCTCGTCCAGATCGGGCTTGGCGGTCTCGCACCACACCATGTCGGCGTAAGGGGCGTAGGCCAGGCCGCGGGAGATGGCCTGCTCGATGCCGGCCTGCACCTTGTAGAAGCCCTCACTGGTGCGCTCACCGGTCAGGAAGCCGGCATCGTAGGGATCGGCATCCGTGGTCAGCAGATCCGCTGCGTTGGCGTCGGTGCGGGCGATGACCAAGGTGGTGGTGCCGCAGACATCTGCCGCGAGGCGAGCCGCGACAAGCTTTTGCACCGCTTCCTGGGTCGGGACCAGTACCTTGCCGCCCATGTGGCCGCACTTTTTCACGGACGCGAGCTGATCTTCGAAGTGCACGCCGGCGGCGCCCGCTTCAATCATCCCCTTCATCAGTTCGAAGGCGTTCAGCACGCCGCCGAAACCGGCTTCCGCATCCGCTACGATGGGCAGGAAGTAGTCGATGAAGCCTTTGTCCTCTGGTCCAACCTTGTTGGCCCACTGGATCTGGTCGGCCCGGGCGAAGGAGTTGTTGATGCGCTCCACCACGGAGGGGACGGAGTTGGCCGGGTAGAGGGACTGATCCGGGTACATGGTGGAGGAGAGGTTGTTGTCCGCCGCCACCTGCCAGCCGGAGAGATAGATGGCTTCGATGCCGGCCTTGGCCTGCTGCACCGCCTGGCCGCCGGTCAGGGCGCCGAGGCAGTTTACATAGCCTTTCTTGGCGCCGCCGTGGATCAGCTCCCACAGTTTGTCGGCGCCGCGTTGGGCCAGAGTGTGTGCCGGCTGCAGGCTGCCACGCAGGTTCACCACGTCCTCGGCGCTGTAGCCGCGCTTGATCCCTTTCCAGCGGGGGTTTTCTGCCCAGTCTTTCTCGATAGCCTGGATCTGTTGCTCACGGGTCAGTGCCATATCAGTTCCCTCTTTCATTGATTTCACGTTTCCATTGACTTGTTTTGGGGGCCGTTACCGGCCCGGGTCTCACAGCCGCTCGTAGCCGGGCAGCGTCAGAAAATCGATGAGTGTGTCGGCGCAGGTGATCTCGTCCATCAGGGCGCTCGCCTCGGCGAAACGGCCCGATTGCCAGCGGGCCTCGCCCACTTCGCCTCTGACCACCTCCTGCTCCTCGGCCAGCATCTGGCGGAACAGCGCCTTGGTCACCGCCTGACCGTTGGAGAGGGTCTTGCCGTGGCGGATCCACTGCCAGATGGAGGTGCGGGAGATCTCGGCGGTGGCGGCATCTTCCATCAGTCCGTAGATGGGCACGCAGCCGTTGCCGTTGATCCAGGCTTCCAGATATTGCAGGGCGACGCGGATATTGGTGCGCATGCCCGCCTCGGTGCGCTCGCCCTCACAGGGGGCCAGCAGGTCGGCGGCCGTGATGGGGGCATCCTGCTCGCGCAGCACGCCGATCTGGTTCTGGGCACCCGCCGGAATGGTGGCGTTGAACACCGCCATGGCGGTATCGGCCAGACCGGGGTGGGCGACCCAGGTGCCATCGTGGCCGTTGTCGGCCTCGCGCTGCTTGTCCGCGTGCACCTTGGCAAACACCTGCTCGTTGACTGCCGCGTCCTTGGCCGGAATAAAGGCAGCCATGCCCCCCATCGCCAGCGCGCCGCGCTTGTGGCAGGTCTTGATGAGGAGTCGCGAGTAGGCAGAGAGGAACGGCTTGTCCATGGTCACCACCTGACGATCCGGCAGGACGCGATCCGGGTGGTTTTTCAAGGTCTTGATATAGCTGAAGATGTAGTCCCAGCGACCGCAGTTGAGGGCAACGATGTGATCCTTCATCTGATAGAGCAGCTCGTCCATCTCGAATACCGCCGGCAGGGTCTCGATGAGTACGGTGGCCTTGATGGTACCGCGGGGCAGACCGAATTTGTCCTCGGTCCAGGCGAACACCTCGCTCCACCAGCGCCCTTCCAGATGGCTCTGCAGCTTGGGTACGTAGAAGTAGGGACCGGAGCCCTTGGCCAGCAACGCCTTGTGGTTGTGCAGGAAATAGAGGGCGAAGTCGAACAGGCCGCCGGGAATGGGGGCACCATCAAAGGTGACGTGCTTCTCCGGCAGATGCAGACCGCGAACCCGGCAGATGAGCACGGCCGGATTTGGATTCAAGGTATAAGCCTTCCCCTCCGGGCTCTGGTAGGCAATGGTGCCGTTGACCGCATCGCGCAGGTTGATCTGGCCCTCGATCACCTTGTTCCAGGCCGGGGCCAGTGAGTCCTCGAAGTCGGCCATGAAGACTTTGACGTTGGCGTTGAGGGCATTGATCACCATTTTGCGCTCGACCGGGCCGGTGATCTCCACACGGCGGTCCTGCAGATCGGCGGGGATGCCGCGCACCGTCCAGTCACCAGCGCGAATATGGGCGGTCTCTGGCAGGAAGTCCGGCAACTCGCCGCCATCGATACGGGCCTGGCGTGCGACTCGCTGCTTCAGCAGCTCATTGCGTTGGGGAGCGAAATGTTCCACCAGTTCGGACACCAGGGCCACCGCATCCGGCGTCAGGATCTGCGCGTAATCGGGAAGCATCTCGCCTTGAATGCGCAGGCGGGTGCTGCTGATGGTCTGGGCCGGTGCCGACATAGTGGGTACTCCTCCAAAAGTTACATTTTGAATTTATTAACTACGACTAACGTCTATATCCCTTTCTTTCAAACTCCCCGTAACAGCGGGGTAACACGATTCATAAGGTGCAAAAGAATGGCGGATTCGTCAACTTGATTTTTAAAACAGGTGTTTTTTGATGATAGTTAAGGTGCTGTTTTAAATGGATTTATGTGATTAGTGCAAAAGCTCTTTGCAGATGGTTATGCTCTTGGGTTGCCGGGGCGGCAGGGGGGAGGATTTCGGTAGAGGGGATGGGTTAAAAATGTAATTAATTACGTAATAAAATTACAAATGCAAAAACAAATCCCGACATTACTCCAAGCTTTGCAAAAACAGCTGTATGAAATGCCTTCGTTCAATCCAGCCTGCATGAGGGCTATGAAGTGACCGGGTAGTGAACTTATGTTTAAAACTAAAATGTCAAATTGGGTCAAAATGGCGAAGGCGAACAGGAGAGAGGGAAATGACGAGCAATAACGTAGGTTTGTATCACGGCGTGTCCATGAAGGAGAGGGAGGTTGGGGCGCAGAAGATGGTCAATTAAACTGATTTTTGAAGAAAAACCAGCATTTTGTCGTTATTTGCGGTGGCGGTCTGTTGGCCGGGGTCAAGGGCGGTGCCGGACAGCAAAACCGGCGTCTTGAACCGCACTATGGTACGGGCTCGTCTCAGTAATCTTCATCCGGGGCGGCGAGATCGATCACATCGAGGTGCACTGAACTGCCAAACCCGTGCTCTGCGGAATCGAGCTCGGAGGGCGTGGGGGAGATCAGGGGCTGAACGGGCTGGGAGTCAACAGCTTGGGTCATGGATGCTTGCCTCATTGATTGCAAGCCGGTCGGTGATTCCATCACCCTAGTGTCCACCTCCCTGTTTTTATGGCCGGCGGAAAAGTTGCGTATCCTAGCGGCACTTTATGAAAGCTTCAAGTGGTTCTGTATAAAATTCATGCCAATAAAAAGCGGCGACCTGATGAACGGGGGAGGCGAGAGGGAAAAGAGGCAAGCGTCGGGCGTGCAGGCAAAAAAATAGCCCAGTCGTTTGACTGGGCTATTCTCGGGGAATTTGGTCGGTGTGAGAGGATTCGAACCTCCGACCCTCTACACCCCATGCAGATGCGCTACCTGGCTGCGCTACACACCGACGGAGTCAGCTCGGCTGACGGGGAGGAAGTCTAATCGGATGATTTGGCGGGCGCAACTCCTTTTTTATCAGGGAGATGCCGACTGCTTCTTTATTGTTCAGCCAAGATGCAACTTGGGCCCTGGCCGGAGTTTTGGCATAATCGCCGCCCCCTTAGGCGGGCACACCCAACTCGGGGCGTTCCGATGTCGCCGGGGCCTTTGGCCTCTCTTTCATTGACAGCATCTTCTGTCGTGGGCTACCGGCTACCGGCCAGCGCGAGGCGGAAGGGGCCCGGTGTGCCCAGGGCCGGGACGCAGCAATCCGGGAGTGCGCGGCCGATGCCGTGCAGGGGCCAGGCAAGCCGACATCATATCGACGAGAGGATCAGGGCGTGAAACCATCTGAAGTTGCAGCACAGATCAGCCAGCGCGAGGAGGACGAACGCTGGATGCGCCATGCCATGGCCCTGGCAGCCAGGGCAGAGGGGATAGGCGAGATCCCGGTGGGCGCCGTGCTGGTGTTGGGGGACAAGATAGTGGCAGAGGGGTGGAATCGCTCCATCAGCGAGCACGACGCCTGCGCCCATGCCGAGGTGATGGCGCTTCGGGAAGCGGGCAAGCAGCTTGAAAACTATCGCCTGCTCGATACTACCCTCTATGTGACGCTGGAGCCCTGCTGTATGTGTGCCGGCGCCCTCATCCACAGCCGGGTCAAGCGGGTGGTCTATGGTGCCCGGGATTTGAAGACGGGGGCGGCAGGCTCTGTGTTCGACATCCTGCTGGATCCCCGCCACAACCACCAGGTGGCACTGACGGGGGAGGTGCTCGCCGACGCCTGCTCGGCCCAGCTGTCGGATTTCTTCAAACGGCGCCGCGCCGAGAAGAAGGCGGCCAGACTCGCCGCGAAAGAGGCGCTTCCTCAAGATGACAGCGGGGCCTGATGGCCCCGTTTGCTTTTATTTCACTGCCAGACCGGCTGCCTGCTTCCCCCCGAATACCAACTGCCACACCCCCCGATGGAGCCTGCGCTCTTTGCCGCTGTTGATGTAACAAAACTGTCATGCATCCGCCATATAATGCCGCCAAGCCTAGCTCACATTGAGGTCTTGCATGTCATCGGAATCGTTAAATCTGGTCATGGCGGGCAGTCGAAAACGCCGGATCAAGGATAAATTGGCCAAATATGGCGTCACCACAGGGGGAGCCCTGGTGCTGGTGGCGCTGTTGCTTATCTTCTTCTACCTGCTTTATGTGGTGAAGCCCATCTTCAATGGCGCCAGCATGGAGAGCACCGCTTCCTTCACCCTGCCCATCAAGGGCAAGACCGCCTGGCTCGGGGTCGAGGAGCAAAACGAGATAGGTTACCGCTTCAGCGACCAGGGGAAGGTCAAATTCTTTGCCGTGCAACCGGATGGCAAGATCAAGACCGGACAGGTGATTGGCGAGGCGCAGGTGAACGGCGAGATCACGGCGGTCGCGCCGCCTGCGCCGGGCCAGAAACTCATCGCCTATGGGTTTGCCGACGGCAAGGCTCAGGTGGTGCAACCCTATTTCAAGATCTCCTATCCCAATGACGTGCGCGTCATTGAGCCCAGCCTGCAATATCCCTTCGGCGAGACCCCCGTGGTGATCGATCCCCAGGGCAAGGCGCTGACGCGCATGGTCTTCGAGGCGACCAAGGACAAGATGGCGACCGCGGCCGTGACCGAAGATGGTCGTGGTGTGCTGATGGTGATGAGCGGCGAGGAGAACTTCCTCTCCGGCGAAATCGAGTGGAGCAACCAGACCTACACCATTCCGTCCCTGCCACGCCATGTTGACCAGATGCTGCTGACCCCGAACCTGCGCCTGTTGTTCGTGCGCGAGGGCAACCGCCTGTCGGTCTATGACATCCACAACCTGAGCGACATTTCCCTGCGCAATGTCATGGAGATCAACGCCCCCAATGCCAGCGTGACCCAGGTGGCCCTGCTCTCCGGTGCGTCCTCCCTGCTGGTGGGCAACGACAACGGCGTCATCTCCCAGTGGTTCGAGGTGGCAAAGGATGGCAAGCGCCAGTTCACCCAGATCCGTGACTTCAAGAGTGACGCGCCGGTCGCCCTGCTGACCCCCGAGCACTTTCGCAAGGGCTTCATCAGCGCAGGCAGCGACGGCACCATCAACTTCTTCCATGCCACCGGCGAAGCCAAGCTGCTTGGCGAGAAGGTTGACGGGGGCAACCTGGCTGCTGTTGCCATCTCTCCTCGCCACAACCTGCTGTTGACCCAGCAGGGGGATGACTTCAAGGTCTTTGACGTCGAGAACGATCACCCCGAGGTAACCTGGTCTGCCCTCTGGCAACAGGTGTGGTATGAAGGCTATCCCGAGCCCCAGTACGTGTGGCAGTCCACCTCCGCCAGCAACGACTTCGAAGCCAAGCTGAGCCTGGTGCCCCTGGTGTTCGGTACCTTGAAAGCCTCCTTCTATGCCATGGTGTTCGCGGTGCCCCTGGGTGTCGCCGGTGCCATCTACACCGCCTACTTCATGTCGGCGGGGCTGCGCAAATACGTCAAGCCGACGGTGGAGATCATGGCGGCGCTGCCGACCGTCATCCTCGGCTTCCTGGCGGGTCTGTGGCTCGCGCCCATCATCGAAGGGGCCCTGCCCGGGGTGATCCTGCTGCTGATCCTGCTGCCCATGGGCATGCTGCTCACCGCCCTGGTGTGGAACTATCTGCCGGAGCGCGGCCGCACCTGGCTGCCGGAAGGCTGGCACGCCATCCTGCTTATCCCTGTGCTGCTGTTCATCGGATGGGGCGCCTTCGCCTTGAGCCCCATCATCGAGAACGCCTTCATGCACGGTGATTCGCGCATCTGGCTGACCCACGACATGGGCATCAAGTTTGACCAGCGCAACTCCCTGGTGGTCGGTATCGCCATGGGCTTTGCGGTCATCCCCACCATCTTCTCCATCGCCGAAGACGCGGTCTTCTCGGTGCCCAAGCACCTGACCCAGGGCTCGCTTGCGCTGGGGGCGACCCCGTGGCAGACCCTGAGCCGGGTGGTGATCCTCACCGCGAGCCCGGGCATCTTCTCGGCGGTGATGATGGGCCTTGGCCGCGCCGTGGGCGAGACCATGATCGTGCTGATGGCCACCGGCAACACCCCCATCATGGACTTCTCCATGTTCCAGGGGCTGCGGACCCTGGCGGCGAACATCGCGGTGGAGATGCCGGAATCGGAAGTGGGCAGCTCCCACTACCGGGTGCTCTTCCTCGCCGCCTTCGTGCTGTTTGTGTTCACCTTCTTGTTCAATACCCTGGCCGAATTCGTCCGCCAGCGGTTGCGTGAAAAGTACAGCTCTCTGTAAGGACTAAGGAATCGACAATGGGTAAGTGGTTTAAATCGGGGGCCCCCTGGATCTGGATGACGGGGGGCGCCGTCAGCCTGAGTCTGGTGGCCGTACTGGGTCTGTTGTTGCTGATTGGCTGGCGTGGTCTGGTCTATTTCTGGCCCCATCCCATCTATGAGTGGCAACTTGAAGATGCAAGCGGCAACAAGAGCGTCCTGATTGGCGAGATCAACGACCGGGAGCTGGTGCCGGTGGAGCGCCTGCGCGCCGCAGGCCAGGCGCTGGAAGGGGAGGATCGCGAAGAGATCACCCGTTATCTGGTCAAGACCGGCAACCGGGAGTTCGTCGACCTCGATTTTCGCTGGGTGCTGGAGACCGATATCAAATCGCGCACCCAGCCGGCGGAGCTCGCCATGGTGGAACGCGCCACCAACGGCAACTTCTATGGTTACATCACCTCGGTGAAGGAAGATGGCCAGGAGCTGACCACGGATCTGCATCCCGCCTTGCAGCGGGTGCTGGCCCGTGCCAACGGCCTCTCAAGCCAAGCCAACGACCTGCAAAAAGGGGCCATCGGCAGCATCAACTATCAGCTGGAGCGCCTGCGCCTGAAAGAGCGCAAGGCCGAGTTGGATGACAAGCTGACCGATCAGCTTAAAGCCGAGCTGGCGAGCGAGCGTCAGGCGCTCAACGACCGTTATCAGGTGCTGGAGAAAGAGCTCTTCTCCCTGCGTACCCAGGCGGACAGAGACAGCATCACCGTCAAGGACATGCGCGGCGAGCTGGTGACCATGCCCATGTCCCGGGTGCTGGATGTAGTCTGGCCCAACGACATGAGCCTGATGGCCAAGGTGGGTCACTGGTTCCACCAGATTGGCAAGTTCGTCTCCGATGACCCCCGGGAGGCGAACACCGAGGGCGGCGTCTTCCCGGCCATCTTCGGCACCGTCTTCATGGTGATCCTGATGGCCATCATCGTGACCCCGCTCGGGGTGGTGGCGGCGGTCTACCTGCACGAGTACGCGGGCAAAAACAGCCTGACCAAGATCATCCGCATCGCGGTGATCAACCTGGCGGGGGTGCCCTCCATCGTCTACGGCGTGTTTGGTCTGGGCTTCTTCGTCTACACCCTGGGGGGCAGCATCGACCGCCTCTTCTACCCGGAAGCGCTGCCGAGCCCGACCTTCGGTTCCCCCGGAGTCATCTGGTCAGCCCTGACCCTGGCCATTCTGACCCTGCCGGTGGTGATCGTCTCCACCGAAGAGGGGCTGGCCCGGATCCCGAGCACCATTCGCCAGGGTTCGCTGGCGCTGGGTGCCACCCAGGCCGAGACCCTGTGGCGCATCGTGCTGCCCATGGCCAGCCCGGCCATCATGACCGGCCTTATCCTGGCCATCGCCCGTGCGGCGGGCGAGGTGGCGCCGCTGATGCTGGTGGGGGTGGTGAAGCTTGCTCCCACGTTGCCGATGGACGGCAACTTCCCGTACCTGCACGTGGAGCGCAAGTTCATGCACCTGGGCTTCCACATCTATGACGTGGGCTTCCAGAGCCCGAACGTCGAGGCGGCGCGTCCTCTGGTCTACGCCACCTCCTTCCTGCTGGTAACGGTGATCGTCGGCCTCAACCTGACGGCGATCGGTATTCGTAACCACCTGCGCGAGAAATTCCGGTCGCTGGAACATTAATCCAGCCATTACAGAGACGGGCAGGGGCCTTCCCTGCCAACCAGATATTCCGGCAGCGGGCAAGACGTTTGCCCGCTGCCACCAAGAGAATTTGAGGTAAACAGATGATCAACGTAACACCGAGTTCGGCCCCGCACACCGCCACCGACCTGCTCAACCTGACCCCGGAGCAGACTGCGCTGGAGGTGAAGGATCTCAACCTGTACTACGGCAACAAGCAGGCGCTGTTCAACGTCAACATGAAGATCCCCAAGGGTCAGGTCACCGCCTTCATCGGCCCGTCCGGTTGCGGCAAGTCCACTTTGCTGCGCTGCATCAACCGGATGAACGATCTGGTGGAGATCTGCCGCATCGAGGGGGAGATCCAGCTGCACGGCCACAATATCTACGACAAGAGCGTGGATGTCTCCGCCCTGCGCCGCCAGGTGGGCATGGTGTTCCAGCGCCCCAACCCCTTCCCCAAGTCCATCTACGAGAACGTGGTCTACGGCCTGCGCCTGCAGGGCATCAATGACCGCCGTACTCTGGACGAGGCCGCCGAGCGTTCCCTGCGCGGTGCCGCCCTGTGGGAGGAAGTGAAGGATCGTCTGCACGACAACGCCTTCGGCCTCTCCGGTGGTCAGCAGCAGCGTCTGGTGATTGCCCGTGCCATCGCCATCGAGCCGGAAGTGCTGTTGCTCGATGAACCGACCTCGGCGCTGGACCCCATCTCCACCCTCACCATCGAGGAGCTCATCAACGAGCTCAAGAGCCAGTTCACCGTGGTGATCGTGACCCACAACATGCAGCAGGCGGCGCGGGTCTCGGATCAGACCGCGTTCATGTACATGGGGGAACTCATCGAGTACTCGAATACCAACACCATCTTCACCACCCCGGCCAAGAAGAAGACCGAAGACTACATTACCGGTCGTTACGGTTAAGGGATGCCGCTGATTGAGATGAGCAAGATGAGCAAGATGAGCATCAACAAACAGATTGGCAGTCAGTTCAACGGCTAAGGCATAATCGGAGCAACAAGGATTACTGGTATGGACAATATGAACCTCAACAAACACATCTCCGGTCAGTTCAATGCCGAGCTTGAGAGCGTGCGCAATCAGGTACTGGTGATGGGGGGGCTGGTGGAGAAGCAACTCACCGACGCCATCGCCGCCATCCATGGCCAGGATCTGGATGCGGCGCGCAAGATCGTGGCCAACGACCACAAGGTCAACGCCATGGAAGTGGCGATCGACGAGGAGTGCACCCGCATCATCGCCAAGCGTCAGCCCACCGCGTCCGACCTGCGGCTGGTGATGGCCATCATCAAGACCATCACGGATCTGGAGCGGATTGGCGACGTGGCGGACAAGATTGCCCGCATGCTGACCGACAACGCCAACAAGCCCCAGCCACCGCTGGTGTCGCTGGAGAACATGGGGCGTCGCACCATCAAGATGCTCCACGACGTGCTCGACGCTTTCGCCCGCATGGATCTGGATGCCGCCCTGGCGGTCTACAAGGAAGATGACAAGGTGGACCGGGAGTACGAGTCCATCATCCGCGAGCTGATGACCTACATGATGGAAGATCCGCGCACTATACCGCAGGTGCTGAACGTCTTGTGGGCGGCACGGGCCATCGAGCGGGTCGGTGATCGCTGCCAGCACATCTGCGAGTACATCGTCTACTACGTCAAGGGCAAGGATGTGCGCCACACCAAGGCCGATGACCTGAGCGACCTGCTGGGCAAGGGCTGATCGGGCGCCTTGAGTGGAGACTCCGTCGCGGCTGCACGATGGGAATCCAACCCTGATTGAATAAAAAGGCGCTTTGAGCGCCTTTTTCATTGCATGGCACGGCAGTTCAAGATAACGCCACCCAGCGGGCGCTTTTCTGCTAGAATATGGCCCCTGTGTGAGTCCCGGATGGAGTCACGGTCCGGTTTCCCGGGCCCAGTTTGCCGTCTTGTGCTAAGGCGGCTGTAGCAATAGGTTAATCATGAGTTTTGCCGATAGTTTGTTCTTTCTGATGCTGCTGGTCGCCGGCAGCGTGTTCTTCTCACTCTCCGAGATCTCCCTTGCCGCCTCCCGCAAGATCAAGTTGCAGGTGATGGCCGACGAGGGCAACCGCCACGCCGAGAAGGTGCTGGCATTGCAGGCCCAGCCGGGCAACTTCTTTACCGTGGTGCAGATAGGCCTCAATACCGTCGCCATCCTCGGCGGTATCCTGGGGGAATCCGCCCTCAATCCCGCCATCAGAGAGCTGATTGCCGGCTTCTATCAGGGGCCCTGGCTCGGCCAGATTAGCTCCGCGGCCTCGTTCGTCTTCGTCACCGGCATGTTCATCCTGATAGCGGACCTGATGCCCAAGCGCCTTGCCATGACCATGCCCGAGCGGATCGCCGTGGTGGTGGTGCGTCCCATGATGCTGTGCGTCACCTTGCTGATGCCGCTGGTGTGGCTGTTCAACGGCATGGCCAATGGCCTGTTCCGGCTGATGCGCATCTCCATGGTGCGCAACGACGAGATCACCTCCGACGATATTTATGCGGTGATGGATGCAGGTGCCGAAGCCGGTGTCATCCAGCGCGAGGAGCACCAGCTCATCGAGAACGTGTTCGAGCTCCAGTCCTTGGGTGTCACTTCCGCCATGACGGCGCGGGAGAGCCTCATCTACTTCACCCTGCAAGAGGGGGAGGAGAGCATCAAGGCGAAGATCGCCGAGCACCCCCACAACAAGTTCCTGGTGTGCGACCACAACCTCGACAGCATCAAGGGGTTCGTGGATGCCAAGGAGCTGCTGATCCGCGTCATCGGCGGCCAGAGCATCGATCTCAACAGCGGCTCCCTGGTGCAGAACGTCATCATCATTCCAGACACCCTCAACCTCTACGAGGCGATGGAGTACTTCAAGAACCATCGCGGCGATTTTGCGGTGGTGATGAACGAATACGCCCTGGTGGTGGGCATCGTCACCATGAATGACCTGATGAGCACCGTCATGGGGGAGTGGGCCACCCACGTGGTGGAAGAGCAGATCGTCCAGCGGGACGAGAACTCCTGGCTGGTGGACGGGGTGACCCCCATCTCCGACGTGATGCGCGCCTTCGACATCGAGGAGTTCCCGGAAAACCAGAACTACGAGACCATCGCCGGTTTCATCATGTACATGCTGCGCAAGATCCCCAAGCGCACCGACTCGGTCAAATATGCCGGTTACAAGTTCGAAGTGGTGGACATCGACAGTTACAAGATTGACCAGTTGCTGGTCACCCGGGTAGAACCTGCGAGCAATGAGAAGCCCGCTCAGGAATCCTAAAGGAGTTCGTTAGCAATCATGAAGATGAAGACTCATTCCCGTGCGCTGGCCTGTGTGGCGCTCGCCCTGGCACTGGGTGCCTGCAGCCAGAGCGCACCGCGCAAGCCGGTGACGCCTGCCAAACCCGTTACCCCCGAGCCTGCCGTGGTGGTCCCGCAGCAGGATCCCGATGCGGTGGTGCAAAGCGCCGTGGCAGAGCCCAGCCCGGTGTTCGACGAGGAGTATCACGGCCCGGATCAAGGGTCGCTTGAATCGGTCACCGCCCTGTTTGCCCGGGGTTACATCGAATCCGCCATGCGCGAGACCATGCTGGCGGCGGTGCACAGCGACTACCCGCTGCTCGGCATGCGGGATGTGCGCCTGACCGACCCGGTGGCCAAGTTCCTCACCTCCGCCCAGGCACGCACCACGGCCCACGACTACCTCTATGCCGGGGTGCAGCGTCGGCTGGGCCGTCCGCTCAGCCCCGCCCAGTGGGAGCAGATCTGGCAGGGCTATCCCCAGCAGGGCCGGGTCTCCGACTGGGTCAAGCAGACCAAGCGGGTGCTGGCCGGGCGCTGAGCCCCCTGGTTATCGGCGGCTGTGCCCGCCTTGATCCCCTGTTTCACAAGAGGTCACCCCCCGGGGTGGCCTCTTGTCGTTTCAGTGCCTGGCCAGGTGATGCCTGTGCCGGGGAGACCTCCCTTTGCCGCCATCATCCTGAGCTTGCCCGGATTTGTTCGTAGCCCCCGATTGCCTCTTGTTCTACTTTGGGTCATGATATTTGGGATTTCTAGCCGTCTAGATGTTTTGATGGCTTAATATGGTTTCACACAATAAACACCCGTCATGGCGGGGAGACGCAGAGAGACAGAGATGGACAAGCAGGATTTGTGGGTACTCGATGGCGGTATGGGTCGTGAACTGGCGCGGCGTGGTGCGCCGTTCCGTCAACCGGAGTGGTCGGCACTGGCGTTGATGGAAGCGCCCGAGACGGTGCGCGAGGTACACCAGGCCTATGCGACGAGCGGTGCCCGGGTGATCACCACCAACAGCTATGCCCTGGTGCCCTTCCATATCGGCGAGGCACGCTTTGCCGCCCAAGGGGAGGCACTTGCGGCTCTGGCCGGGCAACTGGCCCGAGGCGTGGCCGACGAACAGGGGGGAGCCGTCAAGGTGGCCGGTTCCTTGCCGCCGCTCTTTGGCTCCTATCGTGCGGACCTCTATCAAGCCGAGCGGGTGAGCGAGCTGGCGACACCGCTTATCCGTGCCCTGTCACCCCATGTGGATCTCTGGCTGGCGGAGACCATGAGCCTCATCGCCGAGCCCCTGGCCCTCAAGGCCCTGCTGCCCGAGGACGGCAAGCCGTTCTGGGTCTCCTTTACTCTGGAAGACGAGGCGCCAGGCAGCGAGCCCACCCTGCGCTCCGGCGAGCGGGTGGCGGATGCCGTGGCCGCGTTGGCGTCGGCCGGGGTGGATGCCATCCTGTTCAACTGCTGCCAGCCCGAGGTGATTGAAGGGGCGCTCAAGGTGGCCGTCGCCGCGTTGCAGGTTCAGGGGCGCACCGACGTTCGCCTCGGCGCCTATGCCAACGCCTTCCCGCCCCAGCCCAAGGAGGCGACTGCCAATGATGGTCTGGACGAGATCCGCGGCGATCTGGGGCCGCTGGATTACCTCGGCTGGGCCGAGCGCTGGCGCAGAGCCGGGGCAAACCTCATCGGCGGCTGCTGCGGCATCGGCCCGGAACACATCGAGGCGCTGGCCAGCCGGCTGCGTTAAGGAGCGCCCATGAAAGAGAGCAAGATCGGGCTCTGGTCCCTCACTGCGCTGGTGTTCAGCTCCATGGTGGGGGCCGGCATCTTCAGCCTGCCCCAGAACATGGCCGATGTGGCGGGCGCCCGCGCCGTGCTGATCGGCTGGGCCGTCACCGGGGTCGGCATACTGGCACTGGCCATGAGCTTCCTTTACCTGTCGCGGCTCAAACCCGAGCTCGACGGCGGCATCTACAGCTATGCCCGGGCCGGCTTTGGCGAGCTGGTGGGGTTCTTCTCCGCCTGGGGATACTGGCTCTGTGCCACCATCGGCGTGGTGGGTTATCTGGTGATCGCCTTCGCTGCGCTGGGCAGCTTCGTCGACACGCCGGAGCGGATCTGGTTTGGCGAGGGCAACACATTGGCAGCTTTTGTCGGCGAGTCCTGCATCCTCTGGGCGGTGCACCTGCTGGTGGCCCGCGGCGTGCAGCAGGCGGCGCTGTTCAACCTAGTGGCGACCCTGGCCAAGAGCCTGCCGCTGCTGCTGTTCATCCTGTTCGCCTGCTACTGGTTCGATCCGGTCACCTTTGCGGCGGATCAGGAGGGCAGCACCCTGGCGGTACCGGTCTCCGAGCAGGTGCGCAACACCATGCTCATCACCCTCTGGGTCTTCACCGGCATCGAAGGGGCAGCGGTGCTCTCGGCCCGGGCGAGAAACAAGCGGGACGTGGGCACCGCCACCGTGCTCGGTGTGGTGCTGGCGCTGCTGCTCTATGTGCTCATCTCGGTGCTGGCGCTCGGAATATTGAGCCGCCCGGAGCTTGCGGCCCTGCCTAACCCCTCCATGGCGGGATTGATGGCCCAGATGACCGGTTCCTGGGGCAAGTTGCTCATCAGCGCCGGCCTCATCGTGTCGGTGCTCGCCTCCTACGTGAGTTGGACCCTCTTCTCGGCCGAGGTGCCGTTCAGCGCGGCGCGTCACGGGGCCTTCCCGGCTATCTTCCGGCGCGAGAACCGCAACGGCACCCCCATCGCCTCGCTCTGGCTCACCAGCCTGACCGTGCAGGGCTGCTTGCTGCTGGTGTGGTTGCTTGGCAAGGGGTACACCAACCTGCTGCTCATCTCCACCTCCATGATCCTGGTGCCCTACCTGCTCATCGGCCTCTTCCTGCTCAAGCTGGTCTTCAGTGGCAAGGGGGGGCAGGGCCGCGGCCTGATGCAGGTGGTGGCGCTGGTGTCGAGCGGTTATGGTTTCTGGCTGCTCTACGCCGCCGGGGTGGAGTACCTGCTGCTGTCGCTTCTGCTCTACGGGCCGGGTCTGCTGCTGTTTCTCTACAGCCGTCGCCAGCTCGGCGCCGAACAGCGGCTCAGCGGTCGCGAACGGCTGCTGGCCGGGGTGACGCTGCTGAGCCTGATCCCCGCCGTCTGGTCCTTCGTTCACGTCTGACCTGGGGGTTGTCCCTGTCATGAAAAAGAGCGCCCCTGGGCGCTCTTTTTTATCTTGGTCGGTGGGTCAACCGCTGGTGGGGCCCGCCGGTTTGCCAAACAGCACGGCGAGCTTTTGCCGCCAGGGGAGGCCCCGGGCCTCTTGCAGCATGTCGCGCCACTCGTGGAAGGTGAGGGTGAGGGGGTTGAAGCTGTGGATTGGCTTGGTGATGCCGAAACGGCACGGCTCGCCCAAGTCTTCTTCCACGAAGGTGCCAAACAGCCGATCCCAGATGATGAGCACGCCGGCGAAGTTGCGATCGATGTATCTGGCGTTGCTGGCGTGGTGCACCCTGTGGTGGGAGGGGGTGTTGAAAACCCACTCCAGCCAGCCGAGCTTGCCCACCACCTGGGTGTGGACGAAGAACTGAAAACCCAGGCTCAAGAGCACGGTGGCCACCACCGCCTCGGGGGGGAAGCCGATGAGGATCATGGGGATCCAGAACAGCCACATGCCGGAGACCGGATACATCAGGCTCTGGCGAAAGGCGGTGGAGAGGTTGAGCCGCTCCGAGCTGTGGTGCACCACGTGGGAGGCCCAGAGCCAGCGCACATGGTGACTGGCGAAGTGGAACAGCCAGTAGCAGAGATCCTGCAACAGAAAGAGCAGCAAGAGGCTCCACAGGTTCAGCTCGATATCGAATAGTCGCCAGCCCCAGAGGGTGTCATAGAGATAGGCGATGGCAATGGCGGCCAGGGCATCGCCCCCCTGATGCATCAGTGCCAGGGTGGCATTGGCGAAGAGATCCTTCCACTGGTAGCCCGCCGTGGGATAGGCGGCGCCGTGTTTTCGCAGGTAGAGCATCTCCCAGCCGATGAACACCAGAAAGAGGGGCGAGAGGTAGAGCAGGAGCAGTTGCACATCCATGTGAGCCATCCGGTTGGACCAGTTGGGTGTCAGCATACCGGATGAATTTAAAATTTCATTAACATCCTTGCTCGTTGGCGTGGTGACAACCCGATGGCAAAAGGCTGCGGCAAGCAATGCGCCAGGGAGATGATCTGGGGGGAAGGCAAGCATAGAAGAGGGAGCCATGGGCTCCCTCTTCGTGTTGGTGCATCGCGGGTTATAGCACCTGGCTCAGGAACTGGCGCAGGCGTGGGGAGGGGGGATTGTCGAAGAAGTCGGCGGGTTTCTCGTCCACCAGCAGCTCGCCGCTCTCCATGAAGAGCACTCTGTCCGCCACTTCCCGGGCAAAGCCCATCTCGTGGGTCACCACCACCATGGTCATCCCTTCACGGGCCAACCCCTTCATGACGTCCAGCACCTCTCCCACCATTTCGGGGTCGAGGGCGCTGGTGGGTTCGTCAAACAGCATGATGCGCGGCTGCATGGCGAGCGCCCGGGCGATGGCCACCCGCTGCTGCTGGCCGCCGGAGAGCTGGGAGGGGTAGCTCTGGGCCTTGTTGGAGAGACCGACCTTGAGCAGCAGGGCCTTGGCCCGCTCCTCTGCCTCCTGGCGAGAGAGCCCTCTCACCTTCTGGGGGGCCAGCGTGATGTTGTCCAGCACCGTCAGGTGAGGGAAGAGGTTGAAGGACTGGAACACCATGCCCACCTCTTCCCGCAGCTTGTTGACATCCCCGGGTTCGGTGAGGCTGATGCCGTCGACCACGATATTGCCATCGTTGATGGTCTCCAGCTGGTTGAGGGTGCGCAGGAAGGTCGACTTGCCCGAGCCGCTCGGCCCCACGATCACCACCACTTCCCCTTCGGCCACCTGGGTGCTGACGTTTTTCAGGGCGTGCACCTCGGTGCCGTAGAACTTCTCTACACCGGTCGCCTTGATGATGGGATCAGTTGCAGCGCGCATAGTTCACCTCCAGACGACGCGCCGGCAAGGGGCAGGGAGTGCCGGTGATGGCAGAACGTTTCGACACCGATGGCGCCTTGATAACGGGATCAGTTGCTGCGCGCATATTTCACCTCCAGACGACGCACCAGGAAGGAGAGAGTGCCGGTCAGCACAAGATAGAGCAGGGCCACGGTGAACCACACCTCGAACGGGCTGAAGGTGGAGCTGACCACTTCGCGTCCCGCCTTGGTGAGATCCGTGATGGAGATGACGGAGACCAGGGAGGAGTCCTTGATGAGGTTGATGAACTGGCCCGCGAGCGGTGGCAGCACCCGTTTGAAGGCCTGGGGCAGGATGACGTAGCGCATGGTCTGGGCCGAGGTCATGCCAAGGCTTCTGCCCGCTTCCATCTGCCCCTTGTGAATGGAGCTGATGCCGGCGCGCACGATTTCCGCCACGTAGGCGCCGGTGAAGACCGCGAGCGCCGCCACACCAGCGGTGAATCGGTCGAGGTTCAGCACGGTGCCGATAAAGAAATAGACGATGAAGATCTGCACCAGCAACGGGGTGCCACGGATGAGCTCCACATAGGTCACGGCCAGGTTGCGCAGGGCCGGATTGGGGGAGAGGCGGGCGAGCCCGGCCAGGGTGCCAAGCAGGATGGCGAAGATGCCCGCCACCAGGGAGAGCTTGACCGTGACCCAGACGCCCCAGGCGATGGGGCCGGCGGTCCAGCTCAGTTGCACATCCAGGGTATCGCCGAGGAAGACGGTATCCCCTTCAGCCAGCTGGGAGCCCTTGGGTGCGATGGCCTGACGGCGGCTGGGGTCGAGATCGTCTTGCAGGAAGAGCTGTCCCTTGTCCGCGACCACGGTGCCGTCAAACTCGGCATAATGTTTCTGTTCTGCCTGATAGGCGATGTACTGGGGAATGCGTTCCCAGCGCCAGGTGTAATCCACTGCCTGCACGGCCTTGTAGATGCCGAAAATGGCGGCCAGCACCAGCAGCAGGAAGATCCCGTGCCAGAGCAGCTGATTGGGCTGTTTTTCCATCTGTCTTGTGAGTTTGGGGTTGATCACTGTCACAACCTCTTTTGTCGTTATCGTGTGGGGAGTCTGCGTGAAGGGGCGGCATGCCGCCCCTTTGAGAGGTTATTTGAGCTGGTTCAGCCAGGCGGTGGATTCAAACCACTTCTTGTAGAGACGGTCGTAGCTGCCGTCGCCCTTGATCTGGCGCAGGTAGTTGTTGAACCAGTTGAGGGTGTCCTGATCTCCCTTGCGGATGGCCCAGGCCAGCGGCTCGAAGGTGAACGGCTTGTCGAGGTGCACCACGGCGCCCTGGTTCTGGGACGCGAAAATGGCGTTGTAGGGCAGGTCGTAGACGAAGGCATCCACCTTGCCGTTGATCACTTCCAGCTTGGCGTCATCCTGGGTTTCAAACTGCAGCAGGGTGGCCTTGGGGATCATGCGCTTGACCGCTTGCTCGCCGGTGGTGCCGAGTTTGACCGCGATCTTGTATTTGGGATCGTTGAGGTCCTGGAAGGATTTGATTTCGCCCGCCTTGTCCTTGCGAAGCACGATGGTCTGGCCGACGACGATGTAGGGATCGGCAAAGTTCACGCGCAGGTTGCGCTGGGGAGTGACGGTCATGCCGCCCATGATGACGTCGAACTTGTCGGTCAAGAGCGCGGGGATGATGCCGTCCCAGGCGGTGTTGACGAACTCCACCTTCACGCCCATCTCCTTGGCGACCATCTTGGCGAGATCCACGTCAAAGCCGATGTACTGGCCCTGCTTGTTGGTCATCTCGAAGGGTTGATAGCCGGCATCGAAGCCGACCCGCAGCACACCGCGCTCCAGCACGGCATCCAGGGTGGAAGTGGGCGCGGCGTTGGCCAGCCCGCACAGCAGCAGGGTAGAGAGAATGAGTTTTTTGATCATAAATGACGTCTCTGTCGTAAATGTGGTCGGCCTTGAACCTGCTCCCGTGCGACTCCATGGCACAAGAGACTGCTGCATCCGGCAGCAGGCAAGACAGGATTATTGTCTTGGTCGGGGCAAAAGCCCCATATGAGATTCTATGAATGGTTCGTTGGATGAAAAATGTACCAAAACCTGTTTGTGCCAGAAGACTCAATAAGTTATGGAGACTTTTATCCCTCGTGGTGACTCATAAAACCACATGAAAACAACATATCTATCTAATGGCGCCGGTTCAAGTGCAAAATATCCGGCGGCCGTCTCGGTGGAAAATCCGGGCACAGACAGGGCGTTGTCCGGCACGCTTCACGGGGAATGGGGCGTGCGAGCCGGGCAAATATTTTTGCCCGGCCCATAGGCTCCCTCTGTGTCTTGTCATGGGCTTCCCATATACTCAGCCATCTCCATTGGAAGGTTCGGGAATGGACGCCTCAATTCTGCTCAATCTGGACGTATTTACCCTGATGTTGATGGCCCTCGGGGGCTACAGCCTGGGATTCATCACCCTCTCCATCATCTGGTGGACCCACAGGGAAATACCCGGTCTCGGGCTCTGGTGGTGGTCCAGCCTCTGTGCCCTCGCGGCGCAATCGCTCTTCTTCATGCAGGCATTTGCCCCCCATATCGCGGGGATCTGGCTGGCCAACCTGCTCATCACCTTCTGCCTCGCCCTGATGCCACTCGCCATCCAGCGCTTCTTCGGGGAGCCGCCAAACTGGCGGGCATTCACCCTCTTCATGCTGGTCTACCTGCTGATCCTCTGCTGGAGCGTCATCTTCAACGACAAGATGGCCCCCCGGGTGCTGCTGGCCTGCCTGAGCTACATGATGGTGGGGGCGGTGATTGTCTGGCTCATATGGCGCCATGGCTACCCTGACTATCTGCCCGCTGTGCTGGTGTTCACCGTGGTCAACATCCTGCTCTACGGTTTCAATCTGGTGCGCATGGGGGCCCTGCTCGGCGGCGAGGTGCGTGTCCTGATGGATCAGCATGCGGTCAATGTGCTCCCCTTCCTCTCCATGCTGATGGGCAACTATCTGTCGACCTTCGGGGTGCTGCTGCTCTGTACCCAGTACCGGGCCCTGGCCCTGCGTCGACAGGCCAGCCAGGATCCCCTGACCGGCCTCCTGAACCGGCGTGGCTTCATGGATCACTGCGTGACGATGGCAAGGCAGGGGGCGCTGGTGGTGCTGGATCTCGACGACTTCAAGCAGATCAATGATCGCCACGGTCACGAGACCGGGGACAGGGTGCTGGAGGCGGTGGGTCGCTATCTTGCCGGCCAGCGGGATCTGGTGGCCAGCCGCTTCGGCGGGGAAGAGTTTGTGCTGCTGTTGCCCGAGCGGGACCCCCTGGCCCAGCAAGCGCGCTGCGAGCAGATCCGTCAGGGGATAGAAACGCTGGGGCTGAAGGGGGTCCGGGTGACGGCCAGCCTGGGGTGGGCGCCCAGCGCCCGCGAATGGCACTTTGACACCCTGTTCAGCCAGGCAGATCGCGCTCTCTATCAGGCCAAGCGGGAGGGCAAGAACCGGATCTGTCAGGGGGCCTGATCCCCCGTCAGGTCATGCCCGGCCGGTGGCCGTCGGCTCCGACCGGACAAAGGCATACCGAGTCAGCCACCTGGTCGCATCAGACCAGAGTGGCCGCCTGGCAGCCTGTCAGCGGTGCAACTCCCCCGCGCGTTCCGGCTGATAGACCACTTCCAGGATCTCCACCTGGATGGTGCGACCGGCCGGCCCCGGCCAGGCGATGCTGTCACCCACCTTGAGCCCCAGCAGGGCGCTGCCCACTGGCGCCAGCACGGAGATCTTCGATTCGTCCCCCTGTACATCCTTTGGATAGACCAGCGTCAGGCAGAAGTCGTTGCCGCTGTTTTGCATCTTGAAGCGCACCGTGCTGTTCATGGTCACCACGTCCGGCGGCATGTCGGCGGGTTCGCGGATCTCGGCGCGATCCAGTTCCTCTTGCAGAGCAAGGTGCTGGGGGTGGTTGCCAAGCAACTGTTCGATGCGATCCAGATCCAGGCTGGAGATGACGAGATGAGGCTGTTTCATAGGGTATTTCCTTATCAATGACTGAAGGGACCAGGATGACGGGCAGACTGGTCGACAAAAAACGGTGCAAGGGTAAAAAGCAGACAGCAAAAGCGATGCCCCCGAGCGACTCGCGCAGCGGGGCGAGGGCGGGGGCTCAGCGGGGTGTGAGCGTACTGGAAAAAATCATGATTGCTTTCATGGAGATACCATAACCATTCTGGGGTGGTTTGGCAATTGGACTGACTGTCTCATCAGGGAGCCTGGTAATCGTACTGGTGCAGGATGCGCGCGAGACTGCCATCCTCCCTCATTTCCTGAATGACCCGGCGCCAGCGCAGCGCCTCGCTGCGGGAGAAGCGGGGGCTGGCGGCCAGGTAGAGGGTGCTCTGCTGCAAGGTCTCGCCCCGCACCAGATCCGGGAGCGGCAGACCCGCCCGCTGCTGGTTGTAACGGGCGGTGTTCCAGGCCACCGCCCAGGCCTGGATGCGGCCGCGCGCCAGCTTGCTGGCGTTGCTGACCTCCTCGGTGACCAGCTCCCGGGTCACCCCTGTCAGCGGCTGGATCAGGCTCTGGCTATGGGAGCCACGCATCACGCCAACGGTGAGGCCAGGCAGCGTCTTCATGGAGAGCGGCGCTGGATGGTGACGGCGATGGCTGACCAGCACGAAGGCCTCCTCCAGCAGGGGGGCAATCCAGAGAAACAGTGGTTCGCGCTGGGGATTTCGGGCCGGGGGCAATAACAGGACATCCGGGCGGTGGCTGGCCTGGCTGAGGGCGCGAGCCAGCGGCATCAACTCGATCTCGAGCGGTTCCCCGAGGCGGCGGGCAGCCTCCTCCAGCACCTCGATGGCCATGCCGCTCGGCGCACCCTGCTGGGCGCGGATCACATAGGGGGGAATGTCTGCGGCCACGACGACCACGGCACGGGCCGAAAAGGCGCAGACGATCAGAGGGGAGAGCAGCAGAAGCAGAGTAACAAGGCGCATGGATGTTCGGGTCCGGGATGAGTACAGAGAGTGTAACATCCCGTTACGCCATGTCAGCCAGGTGATTGCAGCCTGGGGGGATCAGTCGAAGAAATCCCGCAGATCCAGGGTCTGGTACCCTGCCAGTTGCTGCCATGGGAGGGTCTTTGGCAGCGGCTTGAGCGTCACCTCCATCCGGTAGCTGCGATAACCGTCGAGGCTTGCCGACTCCACCACCAGGGGCAACTGCCAGCGGCTCGACCAGAGGATGCGGGTACGCTGGCGACCTTCGCGGGTCTCATACCAGTTCGCCTGGTCGGGGGCGGCCTCATCCAGTGGTGTCATTCCCTCTAACAGGGAAGGGTTGATGAGGTGGCGGATCCGCGCCCACTCTGGCTTGAAGGCCACCTGGCCGTACTCCTCCTGCGGCACCTCCACCAGCTGGTTGTGCCAGGCATCGGCGTAGCGCAACTGGAGTGCGTCTCCCTCGCTGCGGGTGACCCAGCGTGCCGCCATCTGGTGAGTGAAGTGTTTGTGGCCGGGGCGGGCATCATGGGTGGCGTGATAGGCACGGGCCAGGGGAACGGGAATGAGCCGCTGGCTCCACACCTGGTCACCGACCCGCAGCCACTTCTCCTGCCACTGGCTCTCCCGGGTGATGCCGTCGCTGCCGGTCACCCTGTCCACGTAGCGGATGCGGGCGGCCAGATCGGGCACCTCGTCGGCCAGGAGGGGGAAGGAGAGGGCGCTGCCCAGCAGCCATAAAGAAAGCAGATATTTCATCATCGTCTCTCGCTCGACGGAAAAGGTGCCCGGCGCGGTGCCGGGCACCTTTATCACAGGCCGAGGGCCTCCCTGAGCTTGCCGAACACCCGGGTGTTGTCGAGGGTGCCCTTGAACTGGCTGCTGCCTGCGCCGCCCGCGAACAGCATCACATCGCCGCCGCCGTGAGTCTCGGAGCCGAGCTTGACCCCGGTCTCCTGCAGGTAGTCATCCGCCATCACCTCATCGCTGGTGAGGGTGGGGCGCTGGTCCTGGCGGTTGGGGCCGTTGCCGAATACCAGAGTAGTGAACGGCTTGCCGTCCGCGTCGTTCTGGGTCGAGCCATCGGCGTTCTTGACCAGATCCAGCACCTTGTTGCCCTTGGCTGAATAGCCGTTGATGGTCATGGTGTGGTCGTGGTCGGCGGTAACCACGATCAGGGTATCGCTCAAATCCACTTTGCCGAGGGCCGTCTTGACCGCCTCGTCCAGCGCCACCGCATCGGTCAGGGATCGCTTGGCGTTGGTGGCGTGCAGGGCGTGGTCGATACGCCCCCCCTCCACCATCAGGAAGTAGCCCTGGCTGTTCTGGCTGAGCAGATCGATCGCCTTGGCGGTCATCTCGGAGAGGGACGGCTGGGTACTGGCCGCCCCCTTGGCGACGCGGTCCAGTTCGTAGTCGAGGTGGGACTTGGTGCTGAACAGCCCCAGTACCTTGCCCGAGTTGACGGCAGAGAGCTCATCCTTGGTGGTGACATAGCGGTAGCCCCGGGCGGTCAGCTCGGCGGTGAGATCCCGGCCGTCGGCCCGGCCGCCCTTGTTGCTGGCGCTGTAGGGCGTCCAGTGGTTGGCGCCGCCCCCCATCAGCACATCGACCCCATCCCCCAGCGCCTGGTTGAAGCCGGCGCCGCCCGGTACCGCCTGCTCGGCGATGGCGTAGGCCGCATCCCGGTGGCAGATATGGGAATAGGTGGCCGCCGGGGTGGCATGGGTGAGCTCCGTGGTCGTGACAGCACCCACCGACTTGCCGGCTGCCTTGGCCAGCTCGAGAAGGGTGGGCACCGGGCTCCCGTTGTCGCTGGTGCAGTTGTTGATGCCCTTGTTGCCGTTGGCATCCTTGGACGGTGCCACGGCCCTGGTGTCGCTGCTCATGGCGATCACCTCGTTGTTCATCTTGACGCCGGTGGTGTAGGCCGCCATGGAGGGGGCGGAGTCCGTGGTCTGGGCATCGTGGGAGAAGGTCTTGATGCGCGCGCTCTGGGGCAGTTTCATCATCTCGAGATCCCCCTCTTCCCCCACCTTGAACAGGCGGGTGGCGGTGAGCACGGTGGGGCCCATGCCGTCACCTATAAAGAGGATGACGTTCTTGGCATCGGCGGCGTGCGCCTGGGAGAGGCCGCCAAGCGTGCCGAGCAGGGCGGTGCAGACCAGCGTCTTTTTCATGGTGATGTTCATCCTGATAATCCCTTACAGCTTGGCCGCAGCCTTGATCTTGCCGAACACGGCGGTGTTGTCGAGAGAGCCGTGGAAGCGCTCCGCCCCCTGGCCGATGGCGCCGAGGAAAACGTCGGTACCGCCGTGGGTCTCGTTGCCTATCTCGCCCACCTTGACCACCACCTCCTGGTGATAGTCGTCGGCGGAGGCGGTGGCGTCGTCGAGGGCCGCCACGCTGCTGCGCGGGCCGTCCACCCGGTTGTAGCCGTTGCCAAAGCCGATGATGGTGTAGGGCATGCCATCGCTATCCTTGCTCGGCTCGCCGGTCTCGTAGTTCTTCACCAGCCCGAGCACGCCCGCATTGCCTGCGGTGGTCTTGCCGGTGCGCTTGGCATAACCATTCAGGACTAGCGTGTGGTCATGGTCGGCGGTGACCACGATCAGGGTGTTTTTCAGCTCGGGATCGGTTTTCTTCACTTCATTGATGGCGGCCAGGATGGCGTTGTCGAAGGCGAGGGTATCCTGCAGGGCGCGCTTGGCGTTGGTGTCGTGCAGGGCGTGGTCGATACGCCCCCCTTCCACCATTAGGAAGTAGCCCTTCTCTTTGTCCTTGAGCTGCTTGATGGCAGCCAGGGTCATCTGGGCCAGTGACGGCTCGCTGGCGGGCCGGTCCAGGTCATATTTCATGTGGCTTGAGCCAAACAGGCCCAGCAGCGGCTTGCTCGCATCGGCCTGGTTCAGCTCGTCCAGGGTGGCGGCAAACTGATAGCCCTTCGCCTTCATCTCGTCGATGAGGTTGCGGCCATCGGTCCGCTTGCCCTTGTCGGCGCTGGGCAGGAAGAAGCCGCTGCCGCCGCCGAGCACCACATCCAGCCCCTCCTTCAGGGCGCTGTTGTAACCGCTGCCCCCCGGCACCATCTGGACGGCGATATCAGCCTCCAGATCCCGGTTGCAGATATGGGCATAGGTGGCGGCCGGGGTGGCGTGGGTGACCCGGGTGGTGGTGACCACGCCGGTGCCACGGCCATCGGCCTTGGCCAGCTCCAGCAGGGTGGTCACCGCTTTGCCGCCGCTCTGGCTGCAATCGCTCTCCTGGGTGGCGTCGCTGTCCATGCTGATGACGCCGTTGTTGCTCTTGACCCCGGTCATGTAGGCCGCCATGGAGGGGGCCGAGTCGGTCACCTGGGCATCGTGGGAGAAGGTCTTGATGAAGGCCGTTTCCGGCAGGGTGTCGATGGTGAGGCTGCCCTCTTCGCCGACGCCATAGATCCGGGAGGCGGTCAGGGTGTTGAGACCCATGCCGTCGCCGAGGAAGAAGATCACGTTCTTGGCGCTGGGTTCCGGGGTGTTGCTGTCGTTGTTGGAGTTGCAGCCGGCGGCCAGGGCGGCGCCTATCATCACTGCAAGTCCTGCCATCTTTCTCATTGGGGTTCGCTCCTTGTGAAACCTGAGCGCAGCCTAGAGGGGGCAGATGACACTTTTAGTGAAGAGAGATGACAATGCGGTGAAAGCGCCTTGTAAATGTTATCTTATATCAATGGGTTATGTTGATTGTGTTTTGCCACTCACCTCCCGGTGGCGTGGCGGGCATCCGGCCACCCGGGTGACAACACCCGGCCAGAATAGCCTGTCAAATCGGGGCCGCAGCAGGTAAAATGCGCCCCCTTGCGATGAGTGCCAGCGGTCTGGCGCATCACCACGCACCCGCAACCCCGAGCGCCCGCAGCCCCGAGAGGGGACCGCATGCCAATGAGAGAGTAACGGATATGTCCATCAACTGGTTCCCCGGCCACATGCACAAGGCCCGCAAAGAGATTGCAGAGGTCATGCCCCAGGTCGATGTCATCATCGAGATGCTCGACGCCCGCATCCCCTTCTCCAGCGAGAACCCCCTGGTGCCGGAGCTGCGCGGGGAGACGCCGGTGATCAAGGTGCTCAACAAGGCAGACCTTGCCGACCCCGAGATCACCGAGCTGTGGGTGGCCCACATGGAGCAGGAAAAGGGGATCAAGGCACTGCCCCTGACCCAGCAGGAGCCGGAGAAGATCAAGCAACTGCTGACCCTGTGCCACGAGATGCTGCCGGAGCGCAACTTCGAGCTGCGCGGGGTGCGCGCCATGATCATGGGCATCCCCAACGTGGGCAAGTCCACCCTGATCAACACCCTGGCGGGGCGCATCATCGCCAAGACCGGCAACGAGGCGGGGGTGACCAAGTCCCAGCAGCGGATCAAGCTCGACAACCACGTCATCCTGACGGACACCCCTGGCTTCCTGTGGCCCAAGCTCAACCCGCCCTCCTGCGGTTATCGACTGGCGATCACGGCGGCCATCAAGGATACCGTCTTCGATTACGCCGACATCGCCATGTTTGCCGCCGATTACTTCATCAAGGCCTATCCGGAGCGCATCAAGGCACGCTACCAGCTGAGCGAGCTGCCGGAGACCGAGATCGAGCTGCTGGATCTCATTGCCCGTCAGCGCGGCTTCATGCGCAAGGGGGGGCTTGCGGATCTGCACAAGGCCTCGGAAATCCTGGTCAATGAATTCCGGTCCGGCATGCTGGGGCGGATCTCTCTGGAGACGCCAGAGATGGTGAGCGTCGAGATAGTGGAAGCCCAGGCCGAGGCTGAGCAGAAAGCCAGGGAGAAGGCGGAGCGGGAAGAGGAGCGCCAGGCCCGGGCTCGTCGCAAGTACGCCAAAAAGCGTCAGCGCTGACCGGCGTTGTGCACAATAGGTTGTGCTTGATAGAAAGAAGAGGCGGCCCTGGGCCGCCTCTTCTTGTCATGGCCTCGGCCTCTGGCGTGAGGGTCGATGTTCAACGGCCCGCTTCCCCTCATCATGACCAACGTGCCGGCCAATCAAGGGGATGAGGCTCCCGTCAGGGGAGGGCCGTGCCGCGTTGCCATCACGGTGGGCAGAAAAACCTTGCGACCCGGCCTCAGTGCCGATTGACAAAGGCACAGGCGGTGGCATGATGCGCTCGCATTTTGCCTCTCCCCACGGTTCTATCCATGACCACATACTCCCGCCCGGTGCTGCTCCTGCTCTGTGGCCTGCTGTTGCTGACCCTGGCCATCGCGGTATTGAATACCCTGGTGCCGCTCTGGCTCGCCCATGAGCATCTGCCCACCTGGCAGGTCGGCATGGTCGGCTCCTCCTATTTCACCGGCAACCTGCTGGGAACCCTGCTGGCGGGCAGACTCATCGCCCGCTGCGGCTTCAATCGCAGTTACTACCTGGCCAGTGCGCTCTTTGCCGCAGGCTGCGTCGGGCTCGGCATTACCCTGGCGTTCTGGAGCTGGCTCGCCTGGCGATTCATCGCCGGGGTCGGCTGCGCCATGATCTGGGTGGTGGTGGAGAGCGCGCTGATGTGCAGCGGCAACGCCCGCAATCGGGGTCGCCTGCTGGCCGCCTACATGATGGTCTATTACGTGGGCACCGTGCTTGGGCAACTGCTGGTGAGCAAGGTGCCGACGTCGCTGATGGCGGTGCTGCCCTGGGTGATTGCCCTGGTGTTGACGGCCATGCTGCCGCTCTTGTTCACCCGCATCGCCAGTCCGTCAGGCAACCACCAGGCCAGGACTCCGGTCTGGCCGATGCTGCGCCTGCGTCAGGCGCGTCTGGGGGTGAACGGCTGCATCCTCTCCGGCATCGTGCTGGGGGTGCTTTATGGTCTGATGCCGCTCTATCTGAACCACCAGGGGGTGAGCGACGGGGCCATCGGCTACTGGATGGCGGTGATGGTGAGCGCCGGCATCCTGGGGCAATGGCCGGTGGGGCGTCTGGCGGATCGTTTCGGGCGCCTGCCGGTGCTGCGGGTACAGGTGCTGGTGGTGATCCTGGGGGCCATGGCGATGCTCGGCAACGCGGCCATGGGACCGACGCTGTTCATTCTGGGGGCCGCGGGCTTCACGCTCTATCCGGTGGCCATGGCCTGGGCCTGCGAGAAGGTGGAGCAGCATCAACTGGTGGCCATGAACCAGGCGCTGCTGCTGAGTTACACCATCGGCAGCCTGCTCGGGCCGACCCTGACCGCGCTCCTGATGCAGCACTACTCGGATCATCTGCTGTTCATGGTGATTGCCGGGGTCTCCCTTGTCTATCTGCTGATGCTGCTGCGCAAGATGGGCGAGCACCCGACGCCGATGGCCCATGCCTGAGGGCAGACGGCGTCATCATCCCTGCGCACTGGATATAGAAGAGGCGACCCAAGGGTCGCCTTTTTTCATCATGGGCCGGGTGGTGCCGCTCAACCAAACCGGTGCCTTGCTACTTCAAAGAGCGAGAGGTGCAGCGGGATCAACTTCTGCCAGTCTCGCCGGTAACCCCCTCCCGGTACGGCGGTGATGGGCAGCCCGTGGCGAAGCGCAGAGTCAAAGACCATGGCATCGCGCTGGCGCACGCCTGAGTCGCTCAGGGAGAGGTAGCCCAGCTCGTCGTCCCGGTGCACATCCACCCCGGCCTGATAGAGGATGAAGTCGGGGGCGTAGAGGCGATGAGCCAGGGCGAGGGCCTGGTCCAGGGTCTCGAGATAGGCGTCGTCCTCCATGCCGCTTGGCAGGGGAAAGTCCAGATGGGAGGCCGGCTTGTGGCGGGGGAAGTTGTGTTCCCCGTGCAGGGAGAGAGTGATGATGTCACGGCTGCCCGTGCACAGGGCAGCGCTGCCATCTCCCTGATGGACATCGAGATCCACGATCAGTACCCGCTCGCAGAGTCCCTCGTCCAGGCATGTTCGTGCCGCGATCACCAGATCGTTGAAGAGGCAGAAGCCGCTGCCAAACCCCCGGTGTGCGTGGTGGTAGCCGCCGGAGATCTGCAGTCCGCAGCCCTGCGCAAGGGCGTGGCGGCTGGCGGCCAGGGTGGCGCCGACCGAGTGCAGGGTACGTTCAATCAGCAGGGAAGACCAGGGAAAGCCGAGCCGGCGAATGGCCCCTTCATCGAGGGTGCCGGCGAGGGCGGCCTGTACATAGGCCGCATCGTGCACCTTCTCTATCTGCTCACGGCTGGCAGGGGCGGCCTGTGCCAGCGGATAGTCGAGGGCGACGAGGCGTTCAAACAGCGCCTGGTACTTGGCCAGGGGGAAGCGGTGACGCTCGGGCAGCGTCAGGGCGGAGTAGTGGGGGTGATAGAAGATGCGCAGTGACATGAAGCATCGGCCATGAACGGGTATGAAAAAGGGGAGCCAGGCTCCCCTCGATGCAGGCGTGCGATGCGCCTTACTGCTGCTGGATCACCCAGATCTGGAAGGCTTTGCGGGTCTCCGCATCGGCCTTGTTGTACCAGCTCTGCAGCTGGGTCAGGGCTTCCGGGTTGCTCATGGCCTTGCTCGGGGCCACTTCCACCGGTGCGCTGGCGGCAGCCATCACGGCGGCGGTGGAGACGGAAACGGTCTTGGGCTGGTTGAAGGCCTTGCCCATCTTCAGCAGCTCCTGCTGATAGTCACGGGTCAGCTGGAAGCCACCCACGGTCGGCATGACGAACTGCTCGGATTTCAGAACCTGGCCGGTGGATTTGTCTTTCAGAACGACGTTCTGTTCCTTGACGAAACGCTTGGCTTCTTCTTCCTTGCGGGGCTTCTTGAAGTCGAGGAAGAGTTGCTGGTTGTCGGCGGCGGTGAAGTTGATCACCAGGGGCTCGGCGGTGACCAGCTTGGTTTCACTGCGGCTGGAGTAGTTGCCTTCGAAGGCGACCACGACCTGGTGCCTGCCGGGCTCCAGGGAGAAGACGGTGGCTTTATCGAGCAGCTGGGGGTTGACGGGTTCGCCATCGAGCAGCTGGATGACATAGGGATTCGTAATTTCCAGTTGGCTAGCGGCCAGGGCGCTACCTGCCCACAACAGACCAGCCAGGGCCGGTACCAGAACAGTCAGTTTCATTTCATCTCCTTGAACAGTCAGGCAATTGCCCACTGAAAAATAGGGGGTCATTTTTACAGGTTTACCCCACAGCGGCAATAGCCGTTTATGGCGCCTTCCGGTGTGCGCGGTGTGGATCCCGCTGCCCCGAGTCCTGCGGGCAGCGTGCTCTTCTATCTTTCTGCCCCCTCCTGACATGAGGGACAGGGGAGCACATGGCGGGCGTCAGCTGTGTCACTCGATGCGTCGGGTGAAGGGGGGGAGGGCGTCCAGCAGCCCCTTGCCGTAGCGCTTGGTCAGCAGGCGCCGGTCCAGGATGGTGACCCGCCCCCGATCCGCCTCTTTTCGGATGAGGCGGCCACAGGCCTGGATGAGCTTGCGCGACGCTTCCGGCACCGTCAGTTGCAGGAAGGGGTTGCCACCGCGCTGCTCTATCCACTCGGCGGTCGCCTCTTCCACGGGGGAGTTGGGCACCGCGAAGGGGAGCTTGGTGATCACCAGGTTGGTGAGGTAGTGGCCGGGCAGATCCAGCCCTTCCGAGAAGCTGCCGGTGCCAAAGAGGATGCTGGCCTGGCCGCCGTCGCACTTCTGTTTGTGCAAGAGGAGCAGGGCGCTGCGGGACGCTTCCCCCTGTACCAGGAGCGACATCCCCTTGGCTCGCAGCCCCACCGCCACCTCGTTCATCTGGCGATAGGAGGAGAAGAGCACCAGGCTGGCCTCCTTGCCTGCCAGCAGGCGGGGCAGGGTATCGATCAATTCCTGGGTGAAGGCGGGGGCACTGGGCTCATGGGCCATCTTGGGCAGATAGAGTTCGGCCTTGTGGTAGTCGAAGGGGGAGCGCAGCCGCAGATAGCGGGTGCCGTCATGCTCCTTGAGCCCCACCTGGTGGCGAAAATAACTGAAGGAGGAGAGGGCGGTGAGGGTCGCCGACACCAGCACGGCCCCGAGACAGCGGGACCAGAGCCACTCCTCCAGCAGATACCCCACCTCGATGGGGGAGGCGTGCAACCAGATGTCCCCGTCCTCGCTTCTGGCCATCCAGCGGGCAAGGGGGGTCTTGCCGGTGGGAACATGGCGGCTCAGCATCTCCCAGAGGGCGCAGAAGCTCTCGAGCCGTTGCAAGTGAAAACCGCTCTCCGCCAGCAGAGGCTCGGCCTCCTTGCGACGGATTTCGCCATCCTTGAGCGCCTCGCCGATGGCCCCCTGCATTCTGTCCAGCGCCCGCAACGCCTTCTTGCTCGCCTCCTTGAGGTTTTCCGCCAGCATGGGCAGGGGATCCGGCAGCACCCCATCGGCGAATCTGTGGTGGGGCTCGCCGCCAAAGAGGTGATCATTGCTGGCGAGCCACTGCTCGAGGGCCTTGAGATCCGGCTGGAGAGAGGCCAGGGCATCCTGCAGTTTGAGCTGGGGGTCGAGGAGGCTCTCCTTGTTCAGCGTCCTGGCCAGCTTGCCCGCGCTTTGCACCAGCTTTTCCAGCCAGCGGCGGGATCCCTTGATACTGGCGCTGGCGGCGCCGTGATCCCGGGCGATGGTGGGCAGGTGGTGGGCTTCGTCCAGCACATAGATGCACTCGTCCGGCGGCGGCAATATGATGCCGCCCCCCATGGTGAGGTCGGAGAGCAGCAGGGCGTGGTTGACCACCAGCACGTCTGCCGCGTCCATGTCGTTGCGGGCCCGATGGAAGGGGCAGTGCTGATGGTGGCTCAGGGCCTTGTTGCAGGTGTGGCGGTCGGCGGCGATGCGATCCCAGCAAGGGTCCGGAATGGGTTTGGGCCAGTTGTCCCGATCCCCGTCCCACTTGCCTTCTGTGTAGGCCTGCCACAGCCCCTGGTAGCACGCTTTGTCAGCATCCGATGGCTTGTGTTTGCTCAATGCGCCGAAGTCGAGTTCGAAATTGGCCATCTCGCTGCCGTTTGCCGCCTGCTCCAGCAGGTGCTCACAGCAGTAGCGCTGGCGCCCCTTGACCAGCATGAAACGAAACGGCAGCTCGCTGTGACGGTGATAAAAGGGGAGATCCTTGTGGATGAGCTGCTCCTGCAGGGCCACGGTGGCGGTGGAGATCACCAGCTTCTTCTGGGTCAGCCGTGCCACTGGTATGGCCCCCTGGGCATAGGAGAGGGACTTGCCGATGCCGGTGCCTGCCTCGGCCACCAGGATGCGGCGACTCCTGTCATATTCTCCCGTCAGGGTCTTGGCGATTTCGGCAACCAGGAAATTCTGCTCCTTGCGCGGCACAAAACCGGGTAAACCATCGGCAATCTGGCGATAGGTATTGCGGATGGTGGCTTTGAGGCGAGTCGATAGCATAAAGAAGGTGTGACCGTGTCGGTGTGGATGGCAACAGGATACCCGCAACAGGCGGCCCTGGTCGAGGCAGGGGAGAAGCAGTCGGGTCAGCCCCGGCTTTGCACATATGTTATGAGGGAACAGGGGGTTGCAATAAACCACCAAAAAAGAGGGATTCAGGCAGAGAGTATCGCTGTAAACGTTTTCCCTGATGGGGCAAACATTGTGAGATTCAGCTCACAAATTTTTCCCTGTGACTATGGTTTTCATAAAAAGTTCCAAGTTTTTTCATTGCGGATTCGAAAACCCGGTGATAGTCTCGGCGCCATAGTGATGCAAAGAACATCGCTAACACAGGGAATAACAAGGACTTAGTGTTTAATTACAGTAGGCATTGGAAACTATGAAAAAGACAATTCTGGCTATTGCTATCCCGGCTCTGTTCGCATCCGCAGCCAACGCTGCTGTCGTTTACGACAAAGACGGCACCTCCTTTGACATCTACGGCCGTGTACAAGCCAACATGTACGCAGACCACGACGACACCGACGCTGAACTGGTTGGTTCCTCCCGTCTGGGCTGGTCCGGCAAAGTCGGCCTGAACAACACCTGGTCCGGTATCGCCAAGACCGAGTGGCAAGTATCCGCCGAAAACTCTGACAACAAGTTCAACTCCCGTCACATCTATGTCGGCCTGGACGGTACCCAGTACGGCAAGATCATCTTCGGCCAGACCGACACCGCGTTCTACGACGTGCTGGAGCCGACCGATATCTTCAACGAATGGGGTGACGTAGGTAACTTCTACGACGGTCGTCAAGAAGGTCAGATCATCTACTCCAACACCTTCGGTGGCTTCAAGGGCAAAGTGTCCTACCAGACCAACGATGACGTAGCCGTCAAGGTTACTGACGTCGGTCAAGGCATCAAAGAAGACGCAATCTATGGCCCGAACGCCAAGCGCAACTACGGCTACGCCGCTGCTGCCGGTTACGACTTCGACTTCGGTCTGGGCCTGAACGCCGGTTACGCTTACTCCGACCTGGAAAGCACCACTTCCAGCGCTTCTGGCGACAAGAAAGAGTGGGCCCTGGGCGCACACTACGCCATCAACGGTTTCTACTTCGCCGGTATGTACACCCAGGGTGACCTGAGCTACGACAACACCACCCAAGGCAGCAACAAGGACAAGGGCCGTGGCTACGAGCTGGCTGCTTCCTACAACGTTGACGCCTGGACCTTCCTGGCCGGTTACAACTTCGCCGAAGGCAAGGTACTGTCCAACTCCGCCGGTTCTTCCTATCAAGACATCGTCGACGAAACCCTGCTGGGCGTGCAGTACAACTTCACTTCCAAGTTCAAGGCGTACACCGAGTACAAAATCCAGGGTATCAACGACAAGGACGACGAGTTCACTGTTGCCCTGCAATACAACTTCTAATCTAGCCTCTGCGCTGATTTAGTTGATGAACGGCCAAGCTTGCTTGGCCGTTCTGTTTTTTGGCCCCTTCACTACTTTTCGTCCTCTGGCCCTGCGCCATATCACGTTGTCTTCCTTGCCCCCTTGGTTCTCCTCTGGTAAATCGCTAGATTATTCAATTTGTTGAAGCAGATTGGCCGACAGGGAAGGATGCCTTTGATCGATTTCACCCACCCCGAGTGGCGCGCGCTGGCACAGCAGTTGCTGAGCGGCGGCCCCCAGGCTGTTCGCGGTCGTCAATGGCAGCCGCTCATCGGCATGCTTCGGGACAACCAGTTGCTGCTGGCCCTTGGCAATCATCACTATGAGCTCACCCCTGCCGGGCACCGCTATCTGACTCGGGAGCTGATGCTGGCGAAGATGGCCAGTGCCCCGCCGGAACCCGAGGAGTGGCTGCAATCCCACGGTTGGCAACTGGGGGAGAGGGTCAACGAGCGGGTGCTGGCGGCCCTGTATCGCAAGGGGGAGGGTCATTTCAGCCCCATCGAGCAGATCGACTTCGAAGACAAGGGGATCCGGCTGTGCAGCGATCTGCCCCTTCGTCTGCGGGCCACACGGCCGTTCAGCCTGTTTCTCAGCGGCGGCACCCTGCTGGATGCCGCTCCCTGGCTCCAGACCCTGGGGGAGGTGGCGCTGCCAGCCCGCACCCTGGCGCAGCTTGGCAAGATCCTCTGGGGAGAGGGGGAGATACAGCGGGTGATCACGACCGATGCCGTCGGCGCCTTCGCCGAGTTGCCACTGCCCGCCGACGCCCTGCTGGTCTGGTATCCCGCCGAGGATCCCGGCACGCTGGAGCCCCTGATCGCCGCCTTGCCGCCCCAGACCCTCTGGAGCCACCTCACTGCCCTGGATCCGGCCGGGGTCGACAGAGTACTGGCATTGGCCCAGCGGTTGGGGAGACCGGCGAGCTGGTGGCTGCCCCGGGATCTGGTGCCCATCAAGGCGGCCTACGGGGCTCCCCTGGGGGATGGCCGGCCCTGGGAGCCGAGCCGTATCCCCCGTGCGCTGCTGGCACAGTGCAATGATCTGGTGGAGTCGAATCGGGGTCTGTCGGTCGAGGTGTGTGCCCTGGCACCGGATTGGCACGGGATTGGTTGAGGCGGCGCCGAGAAAGCGGTTTTCCCCTATGGAAGGCAGTGGTATAAAGAGCTGACGAAGCGCTCCCTGGACGGGCGCTTTTGTTTGCCAACCTACTTTGCCAGCCAACGAACTCAACGGACTACAGGGAATACCATGTTTGAAAAGGTTGTTGCCGCCCCAGCGGATCCGATCCTGGGCCTGACCGAAGCCTTCCGTGCCGACACTCGCAGCCACAAGATCAATCTGGGGGTCGGTATCTACAAGGATGAGACCGGTGCCACTCCTATCCTTCACTGCGTCAAGCAAGCCGAGCAGAAGCTCTTGACCGACGAGAAGACCAAGAACTACCTCGGTATCGAAGGCAATATCGAATACGGCCGCATCGTGCAGCAACTGCTGTTCGGCCGTGATGCCGCCCTGGTGACCAGCGGCCGCGCCAAGACGGCGCAGGCGCCGGGCGGTACCGGTGCCCTGCGTATCGCCGCCGAGTTCGTGGTACGCAACAATCTCGCCAAGACCATCTGGATCTCCGATCCCACCTGGGCGAACCACGTCAGCGTGTTCCAGGCGGCCGGTTTGACCGTCAAGTGGTACAAGTACTACGACGCCGCCACCAAGGGGCTCGACTTCGCCGCCATGCAGGCCTCCCTGTCTGACGCGCAGGCGGGGGATCTGGTGCTGCTGCACGGCTGTTGCCACAACCCGACCGGTATCGACCCCACCACCGAGCAGTGGCGCGCCCTGGCCAGGCAGAGTGCCGCCGCCGGCTGGCTGCCGCTCTTTGACTTCGCCTATCAGGGCTTTGCCCGGGGTATCGAAGAGGATGCCGAAGGCCTTCGCATCTTCGCCGAGTGCCACGACGAGCTGCTGGTGGCGAGCTCCTTCTCCAAGAACTTCGGCCTCTACAACGAGCGGGTCGGGGCCTTCACCCTGGTCTGCGCGACCAAGGCGGTGGCCGACGTCGCCTTCACCCAGGTGAAGACCGTCATTCGTGCCAACTACTCCAACCCGCCGTCACACGGCGCCGCCGTTGTCACCACCGTGGTGAGCGACCCGGCCCTCTATGCGGAGTGGGTGGAAGAAGTGGCCGCCATGCGGGTGCGCATTCGCGAGATGCGCGAGCTGCTGGTGGAGAAGCTGGCCGAGCGGGGGGTGAACCAGGATTTCAGCTTCATCCGCGAACAGAACGGCATGTTCTCCTTCTCCGGTCTCTCCAAGGATCAGGTGGAGCGCCTCAAGAGCGAATTCGCCATCTATATCGTCGGCTCCGGCCGGATCAGCGTGGCAGGCATCACCCGCGCCAACATTGATCCCCTCTGCGACGCCATCGCCAAGGTGTTGTAAGAGAGAAGCATCTGCGCCAAGCGCCTTGCTTCAGCAATAAAAAGCCCGCCGTATCGGCGGG
>NZ_CDBK01000105.1:133081-137668 GCF_000819785.1 Aeromonas caviae
CCCGCCGTATCGGCGGGCTTTTTCATTTTCCGGCATCAGCGGCGCCGCTTGCTGCTCCCCAGCAGGGAGCCGAGCACCCCGCGCATCAGCTGGCGTCCCACCTCGTTGCCGAGGGTGCGGGCCACGCTCTTGGCGGCGGTCTGCACCACCCCGTCATGCTGGCCACCACGGGGGCCGGTGCGACCGAACAGGATGCCATTCAAGGCATCCAGCAGACCGCCGCCCTGGTCGGTCTGTGGGGAAGCAGTCTCGTCACCGGCGGCGGGCGATGCCTCCTGAAGCCGCTCGAACGCGGACTCCCTGTCCTCCTGGGTGTCGTATCTGCCGTAGAGCAATGAGCCCTGAATAAGCGTCTGGCGCTCGGCCGCGCTCAGGGGGCCGATGCGGCTGGCCGGGGGCGCGATGAAGGCGCGCTCCACCACGCTGGGCCGCCCCTTCTCGTCGAGCAGGGAGATGAGCGCTTCCCCGACCCCCAGTTCAGTGATGGCTCCGGCGGCGTCGAAGGCAGGGTTGGCCCGCAGGGTGTTGGCGGCGATGCGTACCGCCTTCTGATCGCTCGGGGTGAAGGCGCGCAGGGCGTGCTGCACCCGGTTGCCAAGCTGCCCCAGCACGCTGTCGGGGATATCGGCCGGGCTCTGGGTCACGAAATAGACGCCCACCCCCTTGGAGCGGATGAGGCGCACCACCAGCTCAATTTTCTCCAGCAGTGCCCTGGGCGCATCCTTGAACAGCAGGTGAGCCTCGTCGAAGAAGAACACCAGCACGGGCTTTTCCGGATCCCCCACCTCGGGCAACTGTTCGAACAGCTCGGAGAGCAGCCAGAGCAGGAAGCAGGCATAGAGGCGGCTGGACTGGGTGAGCTTGCCGGCGGCCAGCACATTGATATGGCCGTGGCCCGCCTCGTCGGTCTGCATCAGATCCTGGATGTCCAGCATGGGCTCGCCGAAGAAGTGATCGCCGCCCGCGCTCTCCAGGGTGAGGAGGTTGCGCAGAATGGCGCCGATGGAGGCGGTCGACACATTGCCGTAGCGGGTGGTGAGGGTCTTGGCGTGCTCCCCCGCAAACTGCACCATGGCCCGTAGGTCTTTCAGATCGAGCAGCAGCAAACCCTCGTCGTCCGCCACCTTGAACACCAGCTCCAGCACCCCGCTTTGGGTGTCGTTGAGGCCGAGCAGGCGTGCAAGCAGCAGAGGCCCCATGTCGGAGACGGTGGCCCGCACCGGGTGGCCCTCTTCGGCGAAGAGATCCCAGAACAGGGTGGGGCTGGCGGCAAAGTCGGGTGCCTGAAGGCCGAGCTGGGCCAGACGGGCATCCAGCTTGGCAGAGGGGGTACCGGCGGCGCCCAGGCCGCTCAGATCCCCCTTCACGTCGGCCAGAAAGACCGGCACGCCGAGGCGGGAAAACCCCTCCGCCAGCACCTGCAGGGTGACTGTCTTGCCGGTGCCGGTGGCCCCGGTGATGAGGCCGTGGCGATTGGCCATGGCGGGGAGCAGGGAGAGGGGGTGGCCATTGGCATGGGCCAGCGTGAGCGGTTCGGCCATGGTGGGCTCCTTGTTTCGAATGGGGGTCGAAAAACAACGGGTTACAAGGAGTGTGGTGGCAGAGGCAGACGATGGCAAGGCACGCCGCCCGAGACAAGGACGGCGTGCTGGCAACCTAGCGGGGGCGGGTCAGCTTGCCCAGTTGTAACAGCAGCAGGGTGAGCAAGGCGCCGGCGGCGGCGCTCAGCACCGCCAGCAGCAGGCTGCCGAGCAGGAAGGGGGGCACCAGGATGGCTGCCTCCTGCTCCAGCCAGTGCAGGGACCAGGTGAGATGGAAGGGGGCTGGCGTCTCGTTCAGCACCAGGCAACCGGTACGATAGGCGTAGAGGTACATGAAGGGGAGCGTCAGCGGGTTGTTGAACCAGACCGCCAAGAGGGCCAGCGGCAGGTTGAAGCTGAACGCCAGCACCAGGGCGACGGCCACCAGGGAGTGCATGGGCATGGGGACCCAGCTGGCGAACAGCCCGGCCGCCACGGCGCCACAGAGGGCCCGCGTTCCCCCTTGCCAGAGGGCGGGGGTCAGCAGTCGCTCGCCAAAGAGGGCGAACCACTTCTGTTGGCGCAGGGTATCGGGGTCAATCTTGAAGCGGGCCAACCAGCGATTCAGCATGGGCGCGCCACTTTGCGTTTTTGCCACTGGCGCACCGTGCTCAGGCGCCAGCCCGCGCGAACCAGGAGATAGCCGACGAGGGCGCTCAGCAGGGCAAGCACCAGGGAGCCCAGCAAGAGCGGCGGGGCCACCGTCTCGAACACCGACACCAGCCAGGCCCAGGTGAAGGTGATCTCGATGTGCTGGGAGGGTTGCCCCAGCAACTGGCAGCCCACCAGATAGGCGCCATAAAACAGCGGTGGCATGGTCAGGGGGTTGGAGAGCCAGACCAGGGCCACCGAGAGGGGCAGGTTGACCCGGCAGGCGATGGCGCCGCCAGCGGCCAGCAGCATCTGGCAGGGGAGGGGCACCCAGGCCATGAAGAGGCCGACCGCACAGGCACCGGCGGCGGAGCGCCGGTTGAGATGCCAGAGATTGGCATCCAGCAGCAGCTTGCCAAAGAGTCGCAAGTGTTTGTGTTCCTTGAGGGTCGCCGGGTCGGGTAGCCAGCGCTGTATGATTCGTTTGGGCATGTTCTGAACCTTGCTAAATACTTGCTCCATGGATCTGCGTCTGTTGTCGTTTGCCCTGGGGGCAAGCTCCTCACTGCTTTGGCCATGGCTGCCTTCATGGGAATGGGGTGGCCTGATGCTGCTGCTCGCGCTCCCCCTTGCCGGTGGTCGTTGCTGGCGGCTGCTGTTTCTGCTGCTCGGCATCCTCTGGATACAGGTGAATTTGCACTACCGGCTTGCCTGGCTGGATCAGCTTGGCAAAAAAACGAGCCACATCATAACCGCACACGTGCAAAGTGCGGAGTCTTCGAGAGAGAAAGAGGGGGATAAATTTGCGCGCCTGCTGCTGCGCCTCGACACCCTGGACGATCGCCCCCTCATCGTGCCACCCCTGGTGCGGGTCAATGCCTATCAGGTGTTGCCGCCGTTGCCTGCCGGCAGCCGCGTCACCCTGGTGACCTCCCTCAAGCCGGCCCATGGCCTGGCCAACGAAGCGGGGATGGATGGGCGACGCCTGCTCCTTGGCAAGGGGATCACCGCCACCGGCAACCTGCGCCGGGTCATCGCCCTGGATGCCGGGCCCCCGGGTGTGCGCGATCGCTGGCTGGCGGCGGCGAGTCGCGCCTGGGAGGGGATGGCGCAGGCCCCCCTGCTGGCAGCCCTCACCTTCGGGGAGCAGGGGGGGATCACGGATGCCCAGTGGGAGCTCTTTCGCGGCAGCGGCCTGACCCACATCATCGCCATCTCGGGCCAGCATATCGCCCTGGTAGCGGTGCTCGGCTGGTGGCTCGGGCGGCTGTTCGGGCTGCGCGGGGCTATCTGCGTGTCACTCCTGTTCGCGGCCACCTACAGCTGGCTGGCGGGGTTTGCGGTGGCCACCGAGCGTGCCCTCATCATGGTGCTGGTGTGGAGCCTGCTGCGCTGGCTAAAGCGGGACTGGCCGAGCCACCGGATCTGGCTGTGGGCCTTCGTGGTGCTGACATTGTGGGACCCTTTCGCCCTCTATTCTGCGGGGTTCTGGCTCTCTTTTCTGGCGGTGGCCCTGCTGTTGCTGGCGAGCCTGTTGCACGATCGCCCCGGCCTGGTGCGGCTGCAACTTCTGCTGCTGCTCGGATTGCTGCCCCTGCAACTGCTGCTGTTCGAGGGGATGGCGCCCCTGGCGTTTCTGCTCAATCTGCTGGCACTGCCGCTGTTCTGCCTTGTCATCATTCCCCTGGCGCTCGTCGGCGTGCTGGTGGCGCCCCTCTCCACGTTGCTGGCCCACGGCCTGCTCTGGGTCTCCGCCTTCGGCCTGGAGTGGGTGCTGTGGGGGCTCACGCAGCTGGCGGATCGCCTGCAGCTCTGGTGGCCGGTGCCCGGCTGGCTGATGCCCGCCAGCGCCCTGCTGATCCTGCTGTGGACGGGATGGCACCTGCCGGGAGGGCGCGCCCTGGGGGGACCGGTGGCGGCGGCCCTGCTGCTCGCCCTCTGGCCTGCTCCCGCTGCCTGGCAGGTGCGGGTGCTGGACGTGGGGCAGGGGCTCTCGGTGCTCGTCACCCGGGGGGATCGGGCCATCCTGTTTGATACCGGGGATCGCTACCCCGGGGGCTACAACATGGCGGATGCGGCCATCCTGCCCCTGCTCAACCGGCTCGGCATCCGGGTGATCGACACCCTGATCATCAGCCACAGAGACAGGGATCACGCGGGCAACCGGCAGGCTCTGCTGCAGAGCATGGCGGTGCGCCGGGAGCTCTCCTCCTTCCCCTTTACACCGGCTACCCAGGCCTGCCGCCGAGGTCAGCAGTGGCATTGGCAGGGACTGGATGTGCGGGTGCTCTGGCCCCTGGCAGCCGGGGCGGGGCGCAACAACGACAGTTGCGTGGTGCAGCTGGACGACGGGCGTCATCGGCTGCTGCTGAGCGGTGACATCGAGCGGCAGGCGGAGCGCCGCCTGCTGGCACTG
>NZ_CDBK01000105.1:137897-138133 GCF_000819785.1 Aeromonas caviae
AGCGCCGCCTGCTGGCACTGGCGCTGGAGGAGGGTGAGGGCGCGGGGCTGGCCAGCACCCTGCTGGTGAGCCCGCATCATGGCAGTCGCACCTCCTCCACGGCCCCCTTCGTGGCGGCGGTGAAACCTGCCTTCGTGGTGCACAGCGCAGGCTTCATGAACCAGTGGAGCTTTCCCCGCCCCGAGGTGGTGGCGCGATACCAGGGGGCGCGGCAGTGGGTCACGGGGGAGGCGGGC
>NZ_CDBK01000106.1 GCF_000819785.1 Aeromonas caviae
CCAGCCTGCCGGCAGGCTGGAGACGGCGGGGGTGATCTGTACCCGGGTCACGACGGCATGGGTGATGGTCACCTCTGCGGTGGCGCTGAAGTGCTGGCCATTGGCCTCACCGGAAGCTGTGATGGTGACAGTCCCTGGGGACACGCCGGTCACCCTGCCTTTGTCGGCGCCACTGCTGCTGATGGTGGCGACGGCCGGGTCGCTGGAGTGCCAGCTCACCACGTCGTCAGCGGTGACATCCAGCACCTGGCCATTGGACAGAAGGGCTTCCCCTGTGAGTTGTTCACTCAAACCCACGGGCAGAGAGGAAACGGCGGGGGTGATCTGTACCTGGGTCACGACGGTATGGGTGATGGTCACCTCGGCAGTCGCGCTGAAGGACTGGCCATTGGCCTTGCCGGAGGCGGTGATGGTGACGGTTCCTGCGGAGACACCGGTCACCCTGCCTTTGTCGGCGCCACTGTTGCTGACGGTGGCAACGGCCGGGTCGCTGGAGCGCCAGCTCACCACGTCGTCAGCGGTGACATCCTGCACCTGACCATCGGAAAGAAGGGCTTCCCCTGTGAGTTGTTCACTCAAGCCAAC
>NZ_CDBK01000107.1 GCF_000819785.1 Aeromonas caviae
GCAGACCTTCTACGGATGGCTCTCGACGGCATACATCGAGCGAGGCGACCCCAAGGTCGCCTCGCTTTTTGTTGGGCATACCTTTCCGGTTTGGGGCGGGGACGCGAAGAAAAACGGGTAAAACCTTGATCTGGCGCAAACTGGTGCCCCATTTATTACTTTGGTGGCATAGGACTCAGGCGCGGGTTGAGGTCAAATAGTCTCATCAGGAACGGGGGCGACCCCGTCACGAAAGGGACACCCATTTCACTGGATGAAGGACACACTATGAGTCTGCTTGAACACACCATCTGGACTGTATTGGGGTATGGGGCCATGCCCTTTATCTTCCTGAGCGGGTTCGTGGCAGTGGCAGTGACCTGCTGCCTGCTGCTCAATGCCTTCGGGGTCAAGTCCGCCGAGAAGTGAGTCACTCTCGTTCATGCCGCCAAATGCCAGTCTCACGACTGGCATTTGTTTTTTGTGTCTTCTGAAGCACTTGCCCGCCCCTGATGGGGTAAAGGGAGCGCAAGACGGTCGAACCCGGCGGCCATTTTGATTACACTGACGCCCGGCATGTCCGCCCCCTTCTCTTTTATCAGGTATTCACGACTTCTATGGCGCTCAAGGCAACCATCTTCAAGGCCCAGATCAGCTTGTCTGACATGGATCGCAATCTCTATCAGGACTTCTCCCTCACCCTGGCCCGTCACCCCTCCGAGACCGACGAGCGCATGATGATCCGCCTAGCGGCCTTCGCCTGGCATGCCGCCGAGCGGCTGGAGTTCACCAAGGGGCTCTCAGCCGACGACGAGCCCGAGCTCTGGTGCAAGAACTACTCCGACGAGATTGAACTCTGGATTGAGCTGGGTCAGCCGGACGAGCGCCGCCTCAAGAAGGCATGCAACCGCTCTCGCCAGGTGGTGCTCTACCTCTATGGCGGCCGTGGCACCAGCGTCTGGTGGAAGCAGAACCAGGGCAAGCTCGGTCTGCACGACAACCTGAGCGTCATCGAACTCTCCGACAGCCAGACCCTGCCCCTGGCGGCCATGGTGGAGCGCACCATGCAGCTCACCTGTACCATCTCCGACGGCCAGCTCTGGGTCAGCAACGGCAGCCAGGAGGTGACGCTGGACCCCGTGGTGCTGATGGGACGCCCGGCCCGCGAACTGTAAACGGGATACCCATGTTCAGCGCCCTGCTCAATATCGTCATTCCCGTGTTTGCGGTGGTGGGCCTTGGCGCCCTCTATGGACGGCTGCGGCCGGGCGGGGCCCTGGGTTATGTCAACCGGGCCAATATCGAGCTCTTTACCCCGGCGCTGGTCTTCTCGGCCCTGGTGAAATACCCCGTGGATCTGGCGGCGCACTTGCCCCTTGTGGGGGCCGGTGCCCTGGTGATCCTGCTGCCCGGCTTGCTGCTCTCCCTGCTCAAACTCAAGGAGATAGAGCGGGCCGCGCTGATCCTGCCCGCCATGTTTCGCAACACCGGCAACCTCGGCATTCCGCTGATGGTGCTCGCCTTTGGCGAGCAGCAGCTCGGCGCCATCGTCATCCTCTTTGTGCTCTCCAACCTGCTCCACTTCTCGGTGGGCATGTTCATCCTCTCGGCCAGCAGCTCCCGCTGGCTCTGGCTGAGAAGCCCCGTGCTCTGGGCCGCCTTCGCCGGGCTGCTGGTGGCCAACCTGCATATCCCGCTGCCGGAATACCTGGTGACCAGCGCCGCCCTGCTCGGCCAGATAGCGGTGCCCCTGATGCTGTTTGCCTTAGGCATCCGGCTGATGGAAGGGGAGCTGGATCATCTGGGGCTGGCCATCAAGTGCAACCTGCTCTACCTGCTGGCGGGGGGCCTCTCCCTGGGGCTCGCCGTCTGGCTGCTGCCCCTCGAACCTGACTGGATACCACTCCTGATGCTGTCGGTGGCGCTGCCCCCGGCGGTGCTCAATTATATCCTCAGTGAGCAGTACCAGTGCCAGCCCGACAAGGTGGCCAGCATCGTGCTCGGCGGCAATGCGCTCTCTGTGGTGGTGATCCCCCTTGCGGTGTGGTTGGCACTGCATCTGGGGAGTTAACCCGATTTTGTTTTCAAGGACGCCTGATGGCGTCCTTTTTATCGCTATCGCGCATGTCCGATGTTGTTTTGCTTATCGAGTACAGCCGAGCTTGCTCGCGTATCTGACAAGGTCTTGAAGCCGGTTTAGCCGGATAAGGCAGAGAGTGGAAGGGGGAGAAAAGGGAATAAAACAGGGCGGCCTTGGCCGCCCTGTTTATTGATGGGGAGCAGGCTGAACCTGGCCATCCTTGCGCAGTTGGGTATAGAGACCAAACCCCGCCAGCAGGCCGGCGATGGCCAGCAGCCACCAGATGGCGGTGGCGGGGCGGCTGCCCGCATCCCCCAGCATAAAGCCGATGAGCAGGTTGCCAAAGAGCGCCATGCAGCCCCCAGCGCTGGCATAGAAGCCGTAGTAGCTGCCGAGCTGCTCAGGGGGAGCGTAGCGGGGCAGCTGGGCGGCGAAGAGTGGGAAGCAGAGGATGGAGCCCAAGGAAAGCAGGGCCACCTGCGTCAACACGCCTGCCGTCGGCCAGGGTGCCAGCAGGGGCAGGGCCAGGTAGCTCAAGCCCATCATGCCTATCCCCAGTCCCATGGCGAGCGGCACCCCCAGGCGGCGCTCCACCAGGCGCGACGCCGGCAGCTGGAGCACGACACCGATCACCGCCGAGAGGGTGAAGACGCCGCCGAGCAGGTGGGTGGCGTCCGGCAGGCTCTGGATATGGGCGGGGAGGGCGAGATAGAGCTGGTGGAACAGGATCTGGTAGCTGCCTGCCAGCAGGGTGAACCCCATGAAGGGGCGCTGGCGCACTATCTCCCCCCATTGGCGCAAGATGGCGCCACGGGGGCTCTGGTTGCTCACCGGGCGTTTGGGCAGCACCCGGTATTGCAGCACTCCGAGCAGGGCGAAGAGGCTCGCCGCCAGGATCCCCGTCAGGGTATAGCTCTGCTGGGTCAAGGTGAGGCCGACCAGGGGGCCGAGCAGCATGCCCGCCTCGCTGGCCAGATTGTGCAGGGCGAAGGCGCGCTGACGCTGGCTCGGGTTGTGGCATTCGCTGGCAAGGTAGGCCTGGGCGCAGGGGGTAAACAGGGCCCCCGCAAAGCCGGTGAGGGCGGCGGCCAGCAGCAGGATGGGCAGGGACTCGGCCCAGCCCAGCAGCACGAAGCCCAAGGATCGTACCAGGCAGCCCCAGACGATGGCGGGATGGTAGCCGATGCGATCTCCAAGGGTACCGCCCAGCAGGAAGAGCCCCTGCTGGCTGAAGACCCGCATCCCCATGACGAGGCCGCAGGCCCAGCCGGCCAGGCCGAGCCCGCTGCCCATGTGCTGGGCGAGGAAGGGCATCATCATGTAAAAGCCGAGGTTGAAGGCGAGCCCATTGGTGATGAGCAGGCGGGCGGCCGGGCTCATGCCCTGCCAGTCCCGCCAGTAGGAGGCGCCGTTCATGATCGCCTCCCGCCAGCGCGTGGGGCGGTGGTCGCCGGGGTGGCGCAGTACTGTGTCATGATGTCTTTCGCAGGGTTCTGAGGAAGGGGATGCCGTGCTGATCGTGGCTTATCTCCACCGGCACCTGGTAGAGGCGCTCGATGAGGGCCGCGTCGAGCACCCGGGCGGGGGGGCCGAAGGCCTGCAGATCTCCCCCTGCCAGCACGATCAGCTGATCGGCAAACTGGGCGGCCAGGTTGAGATCGTGCAGCACCACCAGGGTGATCCACTGCTGCTCCCGGGTCTGCTGGCACAGGTGCTCCATCAGTTGCATCTGGTGGTGCAGGTCCAGGGCGCTGACCGGCTCGTCCAGCATCATGATGCGGGGGTCGCGCAGCAGCACCTGGGCGAAGAGCACCATCTGCCGCTGGCCGCCGCTCAGGGAGTAGAGGGGGCGATCCGCCAGATGGGCGATGCCGAGCGCCTGCAGGGCCCGGCCGGCAGCCAGGATGTCCTCGTCCGCGAGGCGCATGGAGAGGCTGTCGAGGCGCCCCAGCACCACCACCTCGATGACGCTGAGATCCAGCTCCAGCTGGATGTTCTGGGGCATGTAGCCAAACTGCTGGCGCCACCTGGCCTGCGTCATCTGGCGGGCACTCTGGTCCCCGAGGCGAATGTCGCCACTGTCCGGGGTCAGTTCACCAAAGAGGGTGCGCATCAAGGAGGTCTTGCCGGTCCCGTTCGGGCCGATGATCACATGGACCTGACCCGGATGCAGGGTGAGGCTGAGATCCCGCAGCAAGGTCTGCTGGCCGAGGGAGAGGGAGAGTCGGGATATTTCAAGCACGTTTACGCCCCCTGCCGAGGATCAACCAGATGAAGAAGGGCACGCCAATGAGCGCGGTGACGATGCCGATGGGGAAGAGGGCCCCCGGAATGATGGACTTGGAGAGCACCGAGGCCGCCGAGAGCATGCAGGCGCCGCACAGGGCGGAGAGGGGGATCAAAAAGCGCTGATCTTCCCCCACCAGCATGCGGGCGATATGGGGGGCCACCAGGCCGACGAAGCCGATCACGCCGACGAAGCTGGTGGCGGTGGCGGTGAGCAGGGCGACCAGCACCAGGGTCTTCATGCGCAGTCTGTCGACGTTGACCCCGAGGCTGCGGGCGCGGGCTTCCCCGAGGCGCAGGCTGGTGAGGGCCCAGGCATCCCGGTAGATGAGCAGGGTGCAGATCAGGGTGACGACGGCGGTGATGATCAGGGAGTCCCAGGTGGTGCGCATCAGGCTGCCAAACAGCCAGAACAGGATCTGCTGGTTGAGCTCGGGGGAGGAGAGGAACTGCAGCAGGGAGAGCAGGGACTGGAACAGGAACAGCAGGGCGATGCCCGCCAGGATCAGGGTCTGGCTGCTGACATGGCGCATCATGGCCAGACCAAACAGCAGGCAGGCGGCAAACATGCACACAATGAAGGCACCGGCCGGGATGGCCACCAGGGGAGGAAGTCCGAGGCCGCCGGTGTAGAGGGCCAGCGCCGCGCCAAGGCCCGCCGCCGCCGCGAGCCCGAGGGTATAGGGGCTGGCGAGGGGGTTGTCCAGCAGGGTCTGCATCTGCACGCCACCAAGGCCGAGGGAGGCTCCGACCACCAGGGCCATGAGGGCGATGGGCAGGCGCATGTCGTGGACGATGGTGCGGGTCATGGGATCGGCCTGGGCGGGGGAAACCAGGGCATCGATCACGTCGTGCAGGGCCAGCAGGGAGGGGCCGGTGGCGATGTCGAGCACCAGGGTAATGCACAGGACCAGGGCGAGCAGCAGGAGCCAGTGCCAGCGACGGCGCTCCCGTTGCCGCTGCCGGGCGAGGGTCTGCTGCAGGGCAGCCAAATCATTCATGATGTCAATCCTGAAACGGGCGCCGCAAGAGGCGCCCACACAATCCAAGAGGGTTGCTGAAGAGGGCGTGGCCGAGGTGGGCCATACCCGAATTGCCGGGGTTAGCTTGCGTCATCCTGCTTGATGCCCAGCATGAAGGTGCCCTGGGGACGGATGGGCAGGTAGTGCTGATAGAACGCCTGATAGGTGGCCAGGGGATCGAGATCCTGGAAGAGATCCGGATAGAGGGCCTTGGCCATGAACTCGATGAGGGCGGCATCCATGATGCTGCGGGTGGCGCCGTGATAGACCGCGTAGAGGCGACCCTGCTTCACCGCAGGCAGCTCGCTCCAGCCCGGACGGGCGGCAAAGCCTTGCAGACGCTGGCGCACGGTCTCTGCCGACACATCCTGGCCCACCTGCATGGCGACAGCACTGCTCACGCTCTCGTAGCCCGCCATCAGGATCACCTCGGGCTTGCTCGCCAGCAGTTGTTCCGGGTGGATGGGGCCCCAGCGATCGACGAAGGGGGCGGCCACGTTGTCGCCACCGGCCAGCAGGGCCATGGCGCCCCACATGTCCTTGCCATAGGTGTAGCTGTACTCGGCCGGGCCCTTGTCACCCAGCTCGATGTAGACCCGGGGCGGCGTGCGCTTCGCGGCGGCAATGCGGGAGGTGATGGTGTCAATCTTGGCCTTGTACTCGTCGGCCATCTTCCGGGCGCGGGCCTCCTGGTCGGTCAGCTTGCCAAGCAGCAGGGTGCTCGCCATGTGCTGTGCCAGGGTCTGGGCGTTGTAGTCGATGACCACCACCGGGATCCCTGCCTGCTCAAGGCGTGGCAGGTCGGCGGCCAGGGCCTCATATTGCCACTTCGCCAGGATCACCAGGTCGGGCTTGACCGCCAGGGTCTTCTCGATGGAGAAACTCTGATCCTGCACGTTGCCAAGGTCGGGGACCTTGGCCAGTTGTGGCTGGCTGGCCACGTAGAGCGACCAGATGGCGGGACGGGACTTCATGAACCAGCCCAGGGACATGCCCACCAGGCGTTCGGCCCCGCCTTCACCGGCCACCGCCAGGTAATCTTCGGGATAGAAACCGAGCACGATACGGTTTGCCGGAAGGCTGAGGGAGACCTTGCGGCCCATCACATCTTCCACTTCAACGGGGGGGGCGGCCTGCGCCATCCAGCTCACCAGGACGAGCTGGCCGAGCAGCAGCAACTTTGCCAGGGGGTGACGAAACATCTAGTAGCACCTCGAGAATAGAGACGGTCAAAAAAGAAAGTGAGAACTATTGCCATTCGCGAGCGCAAAAGCAACAAACGTTTGTGTCATCCCCTCTCTTGTTATTTCTGTCATTACTGGAACCGGTTCCACAAGAGCACCAGGAGAGAGTCTCATCCCCCGGTTTTCTGCCTTCTCGGGCCACGAAGGGAGTGGCGCCCGGTATGGCACCCATGGATTTGCCCTTGATCCAGTGTCTGTGAGTGGGGTGAGTGGGGTTGCTCACGAAATGGTACCGGGCAGAGGCCCGCCGTAGTGCTCCCCCGTCTGCCCCGGCGCCGATGTCGCTCCCTGACAGAGGCCGCCAGCAGGGGCTGGGGGGCGACAACTTCCTGCGCAGCGATGGCAGACACTGCCCATTCGGGTATTGCCCGTCACCTTGGCGCAACATTTTGTTGTCATTGTTAGCCAGCTCGCAGCGGCCCCGGCGCCGACGGGGCAGAGTGGGCGCGCAGTTTCGGCCGGGGGCTGACATGCCTCCCGTTGATGGCTGCATCCAAGGTGCTGCGGCCCGCCTTGTGCGGGGCGCCAATAACATGATCTGCAAATAAAAAAGGAAACTGACCATGTCAGGAAGACACTCTCTGGTGGCGCTGGCCGTCGGGCTGGCCCTCGCTGGACAGGCACAGGCGCAACTGCTCATCACCGAATACCTGGAAGGGTCCGGCAACAACAAGGCGCTGGAGCTGAGCAACCTCGGCTCGGACCCCGTCGATCTCTCCCAATACCGGCTGGCCCTCTACGCCAACGGCAAACCCATCACCGATGCCCCCACCAACAGCCTGGCGCTGCAAGGCACCCTCGCCCCTGGGGCCAGTCTGGTGCTGGCCAACCCCTCTGCCAATGCCGAGATCCTGGCCAAGACGACCCAGACCAGCGGCAACCTGGTGTTCAACGGTGACGACGCCCTGGTGCTCTATCGCGGCAGCGAGATAATCGACAGCTTCGGCCAGGTAGGGATGGATCCGGGTACGGCCTGGGTCTCCGGCAACGTCTCGACCCTGGACATGACCCTGCGCCGCAAGGCCACCGTCACCACCGGCCGGGTCGATGCAATCGCCCCCTTCGATCCGGCGCAGGAATACGTGGCGGCCCCGAAAGATGACGCCAGTGGCCTGGGCTGCAGTGGCGATGGTCCCTGCGATGGCACCCAGCCGCCCGCCTTCGTCTGCCCGGTGGATCAGTTGGTGCCCGTGCCCGCCATTCAGGGCCCGGGCAGCAGCAGCCCGCTGGTGCCGGCCGGCAAGTTCGAATCGGAACAGGCTTACGCCACCCGCGGCGTGGTGACCCAGGTAGTGAGCGGCCTCTACAAGGGCTTCTTCATTCAGGACGAGCAGGGGGACGGGGATGCGGCTACCTCCGACGGCCTCTTCGTCTACACCACCAAGGCCAACGCTGCCGTCGTGCCGGGGGCCGAGGTGTGTGTGTCTGGCAAGGTGAAGGAGTATTTCAACCAGACCCAGATCAACGCAGACGAGCTGGTGGTGACCCGGCCGCAAGGGGCCATCCCGGCTGCGGTGGATCTGCTGCCGGTGGCGGGCGAGAGCCTGAGCCAGCTGCTGGAGCGTCACGAGGGGATGCAGGTGCGGCTGGTGCCCGGCTCCAGCCTGGTGGTGACCCGCAACTTCAGCTTTGATTACGACGGCAAGCGCAACAACCTGGTGCTCTCTTATGGCGCGCCGCTCATCAAGTCGACCCAGAAATTTGCCGCCATGAGCCAGGAGGCGAGCGACTGGGCCCTTCGCAACCAGCAGAACCAGCTGGTGGTGGAGACCGACGCCAAGGCGCCGGACGGTGTGCTGCCCTGGTTCCCCGGCTTCAACGCCGAGGACGGTTACCTGCGCATCGGCGACAAGCTCAACGGGCTGGAGGGGGCCCTTGGTTACTCCTACAACCTGTTCAGGCTGGTGGCCAGCAACCGCATCGATGCTAGCCAGATTGATCACAGCGGCTGGGATCGGGTGGAAACCCCCGAACTTGCCGAGGCGGGGGATCTGCGGGTCGCGAGCTTCAACGTGCTCAACTTCTTCACCACGGTGGTGGGCGGGGATGCCAACCCCACCGGCAGCAACCGGGGCGCCTTGACGGTGGCGGAATTCGAGCTGCAGCGCACCAAGATCGTCAGCGCCATCACCCGCCTCAATGCCGACGTGGTGGGGCTGATGGAGATCGAGAACAACGGCTACGGCGACAACTCCGCCATTGCCAACCTGGTGGCGGCCTTGAACGCGGCCCTGCCGGATGAGGCGGATCACTACCGCTGGATTGCCTCGCCGGATGGCAAGCCCATTGGCACCGACGCCATCACGGTGGGTCTCATCTACCGACCCGCCAGCGTGAGCCCGCAAGGGGCCGCCAGCCTTATCGCGCTGCCGGTGCAGCAGGCCGAGGCGGTGGACGCCAGCGGCAAGCCGGTGACCATCAATCAGGGGATGCGCGAGTCGCTGGTGCAGCGTTTCAGCTCGCCCAAGGGGGATGCGCCCCTGACCCTGGTGGTCAACCACCTCAAGTCCAAGGGCTCCGCCTGCTTCGAGGATTACCCCGACTACGCCAGCGCCGATCCGCTGGATGGCCAGGGCCACTGCAACGCGCTGCGGGTCTCTGCCGCCAAGGTGCTGGGGGAACAGCTCAAGGATTTGGCCGGGGATCTGCTGCTTATCGGCGACATGAACGCCTACGGCATGGAGGATCCCATCCGGGTGCTGACCGACTATGATCCGGCCGCCCAATCGCGCCAGATCATGAGCGCCTCCTTCACCACTCTGGCGGGTCAGCCCTTCGAGGAGAGCGGCAGCGCCCTGGGCAAGGGGTATGGCCTTGTCAACCTCAACACCCGCTTCCACGGCACCGACACCTACTCCTACAGCTATGAAGGGGAGCTCGGCAACCTGGATCACGCCCTGGCAAACCCGAGTCTCGCGGCCAAGGTGATCGGCATCGAGGATTGGCACATCAACTCCGCCGAGAGCAACTTCTTCGAGTACGGCAGCAAGTACAGCGGCCAGCTGGCGAAATCCGAAGGGCCTTTCAGCGCCTCGGATCACGATCCCGTGCTGGTGGCCATCCAGTATCCGCTGCCGCCCGCCGGGGTATTGAGCCTCGAGAGCGCCGCTGCGAGCGTGGAGGAGGGCAACACCCTGGTCTTGAGCGTGGCGCGCCGCGATGGCAGCCATGGGGAGGCGAGCGTGAGTTATCGCATCGTCCATGGCAGCGCGGACGCAAGCGACGTGGCGCCCCTCACCGGCACCCTGCACTGGGCGGACGGGCAGAGCGAGCCCCAGACCATCAGCATTCCGGTGAAGAGCGACACCCTGCACGAGGGGGACGAGACCTTTACCCTGGAGCTGTTTGATGCGAGCGGCGCGACCCTGGGGGATCAGCACCAGACCCTGGTGACCATCAAGGACAAGCTGGCGCCGTCCACCATCTCGCTGGCTCAGGCCAGTATCACGGTGAACGAGGGGCAGTGGTTTGCCGAGATCCCCCTGGTGCGCAGCGGCGATCTCAGCAAGCCGGCCCGTGCCCGGGTGGCCCTTGACGGGGTCACGGCGCGCTGGGGACTGGATTTCCTGCCCTGGTTCGGGCAGACAGTGAGCTGGGCCGCGGGCGAGGGGGGCAGCAAGTCGGTCAAGGTGCTGATCATCGATGACTGGTTTGTGGAGCCCACCGAGCAGTTCAGGGTGAGCCTCGATCGGGTGGAAGGGGGCCAGCCCGGCACCCTGCAGCAGACCCGGGTCGACATTCTGGACAACGACAAGTCCTGGTGGTCCTTCGGTCGCCACTGAGGATGATTGAGCAACAAGAAAGGGGCCTGCGGGCCCCTTTCTGTTGAGAACACTTTTGTTGGGAAGACCTGTTGCAGACAAATTGGGTTGCGAAGATGAAAAAGGCCCACCGTCATGGTGGGCCTTCTTCATGGCAGGGCGCTCCTAACGGAGTATCAACCCTGCGCGTTGCTCAGTACCAGCTTGCCATCCTTGACCGGAATGGTGGGGCCGGGTTGCTTCTCCATGCGTACCACCCCTTCCTGGCCGGCGAGGCGGTAGGTGACGTCATAGCCGATGGTGCGGGTGCTGCTCTCCTGCACCGTCTTGCAGCGCTGCTCCGTGGTGGTGTAGGTATCACCCGCCTGCATGTTGCCCTGCACCTGATTCCCGGCATAACCCCCTGCCACGGCACCGGCGGCGGTGGCCACCTTCTTGCCGCTGCCACCGCCAAACTGGTGGCCGACCACGCCGCCCAGGGCCGCGCCAACCACGGTACCCAGGATCTTGTGCTCGTCCTGCACCGGCTTGCGGTGGGTCAGGGTGACGTTGCGGCACTCCTGACGCGGCGTCTTGATGGTCTCGGTCACCGGCTTGCTGGCCAGCACCTCGGCAAACTGGGGCTCTGATGAAAACAGGGATCCGCTGGCGACCGCCGACAATGCCAGCGCAGAGGCTACACCGATCCCGACACCTGCCAACATGGATTTGTTCATCACTCTTCTCCTTGTACTCATACCCGTTGAGGGCTTGGGATCATTCTTCGCATTTTGCGCCGCAGGCTCAAGGCAAGGGCCACGGGATCGCGACAGGGGCTGACTGCGCAAAAAGTGACCGCGCAAAAATAGCGTCGGCGATTGGCGACAGGGAGAGCAGGGCCGAGGGCCCTAAGACGTTTCGCTAATACCTGGGATCTGGCCCCCTTGATACCCTTTCATCCGGTTCCAGCCGGCATCCTGGCCCCGCATCAGGGCGCAATGCCGGTCGTGGTGAACCGCGAGAGCCACCCCGTTTTGTGTCCCTGTGAGGAAGGATCCGATGACAGAGCAGAACATGTACGACGCCGGCCTTGGCAAGACGCCCGCCAATTTCGAGGCGCTGACCCCCTTGAGCTTTCTGGGGCGGGCCGCCCGGGTCTATCCCGACTATCCGGCGCTGATCCACGGGCCCCTGCGCCAGAGCTGGGCCCAGACCGAACGCCGTTGCCGCCAGCTCGCCTCGGCCCTGCGCCGTCGCGGCATTGGCGAGGGGGACACCGTCTCCATCGTCGCCCCCAATGTGCCGGCCATGTTCGAGGCGCACTTCGGGGTACCCATGAGCGGCGCCGTGCTCAACACCATCAACACCCGGCTCGATGCGGACGCCATGGCCTTCATCTTCCAGCACGCCCGGAGCAAGGTGGTGCTGGTGGACCGGGAGTTCGGCGCCGTGGTGCGAAAGGCGCTCTCTCTCATTGACAGCCAGCCCCTGGTGATCGCCATCGACGATCCCCTCTACCGGGAAGGGGAGCTGGTCGGCGAGCTCGACTACGAGGGGTTCATCGCCCTGGGGGACGGGGACGAACCCGGCTGGCTGCCGGCGGACGAGTGGCAGGCCATTTCCCTCAACTACACCTCCGGCACCACGGGGAACCCCAAGGGGGTGGTCTATCACCATCGCGGCGCCCACCTCAATGCGGTCAACAATGCCCTCTCCTGGGAGCTGCCCAAGCACCCCGTCTACCTCTGGACCCTGCCGATGTTCCACTGCAACGGCTGGTGCTTCCCCTGGACCCTGGCGGCCACCGCCGGGGTGAGCGTCTGTTTGCGCCACGTGCAGGCGGCGGCCATCTACGGGGCGCTGCGCGAGCACAAGGTGAGCCATTTCTGCGCCGCTCCCATCGTGCTCAATATGCTCAACAATGCCGATCCGGTCCTCAAGCAGGGGCTCGACCACCCCGTCAAGGCGATGACGGCGGGGGCAGCGCCACCCGCCACCGTGATCGCCGGCATGGAGGCGATGGGGATCGCCGTGACCCATGTCTATGGCCTCACCGAAACCTATGGCCCCTGCGTGGTATGCGAGCCGCAAAGACACTGGCAGGGGCAGGATGCCACCACCCTCTCCCGTCTCAAGGCGCGCCAGGGGGTGGCCTCCCCCCTGCAAGGAGAGATGCGGGTCATCAACCCCGTCAGCGGCGAGCCGGTCCCCATGGATGGCAAGACCCTGGGAGAGATAGTGCTGCGGGGCAACATCGTCATGAAGGGCTACCTCAAGAACCCGTCGGCGAGCGAGGAGGCGATGGCACAGGGATGGTTTCGAAGCGGGGATCTCGCGGTCTGGCACCCGGACGGCTATGTGGAGATCAAGGACAGATCCAAGGACATCATCATCTCCGGCGGGGAGAACATCTCCAGCCTGGAGGTGGAAGACGTGCTCTATCGCCACCCCGATGTGGAAGAAGCCGCGGTGATCGCCATGCCGGACGAGACCTGGGGGGAGGTGCCCTGCGCCTTCGTCAAGCTCAAGGAGGGGCGCGAGCTCACCCAGGCCGAGCTCATTGCGTTCTGCCGCGAGCAGATGGCCCACTTCAAGGCCCCCAAGCGCATCATCTTCACCCCGCTGCCCAAGACCTCCACCGGCAAGGTGCAGAAATTCATGCTGCGCAAGCAGTTGGCGTGACGACAAAGGCGCCGAGCCATCAACGGGCCTGCGGGCCCGTTTTGTGTTGCGCGATGCAAAGAAGCAGGAGCGGTCGCCAGCCAACAAGACGTGCCTTTTGAGCCCGTCCCGGCTTACCATGCCTGCCATGTCCCGCGAGCCTGAGGATGCCTGTGAGAAAATCGGACCGACTGTTTCAACTGACCAACCTGCTGCGGGCGCATCAACCCCTGACCGCCCGGGAGCTGGCGACGCGCCTGTGTGTGTCGGAGCGCACCATCTACCGCTATATCGACGATCTCTCTTTGGCGGGCATTCCGGTTTACGGGGAAGCCGGGCTGGGCTATCGGCTGAGCGAGGGGTTCGAAATGGCCCCGTTGCAACTGAGTGCGGCCGAGCTGGAGGCCCTCATCACCGGGGTGAACCTGGTGGCGGTGCTGACGGGCAAGGGGATGGCCGATCCGGCCCGCGCCCTGCTCGCCAAGATTGAGGCGGCCCTGCCCGCCAAGGAGGCTCGGGCACCTCGCGTCCCCGTGGTGCGGGTGCCGGACTATTCCACGGCGCACCCTGCATACGCTCGCTGGGACAGGTTGCACGACGCCATCACGGCCGGTCACTGGCTGCACATTGGCTACCGGGATGCCAGCGCCAGCAGGACCGAACGCCAGCTCTTTCCCCTCGGGCTCTTCTACTGGGGCGGATGCTGGACGCTCGGCGCCTGGTGTGCGCTGCGCCGGGCCTACCGGGATTTCAGGGTGGATCGCATCGACACCCTGGCGCCGTGCCGACCGGGAGAAGGGGCACCACCTGGCGCGACTCTGGCCGATTATCTTGCCCTGCGCCAGTCGGACGCGTTCCTCCCTGGGGGCAGTGGCGCCGAAAAAGTCATTCAGGACTGACACAAGGCTGTCAGTAGCCCTTCGTTATGCTGGGTTTTCCAGACCATCCACAACGGAGAAAACGAGATGATCATCAAGGGTGACATGCAACAGGCAGGGGGCGTCGAATTTGCCACCTTCAGGCTCAGGGAAGGGGTGACGGAGGCGGATTTGCTCGCCCTGTCACGGCGGGTCGAGTCCGAGTTTCTTGTCCAGCAATCCGGGCTCATCATGCACTGCCTGCTGCGCGGCGCCGACGGCCTCTATGCCGACGTGGTGATGGCCCCCAGCCAGTCGCTGGTGGAAGCCTATTGCCAGCAGTGGCTGCACAACGACGTGGCAGGGGAGTACCTGACCCTGCTTGACCATGACTCGGTCAACATGAGCTTCTGGACCCGTATCGGCTGAGGGCGGCGCGGGGCCTGCCATCCCCCGGCGAGGTGGCAATCATGAAATGAAACGGGCCCACAGGGCCCGTTTTGTTGAACAGAATTCAATAATTACTTGGTGTGGCGCTCATGCAGGCGCTGCACCACATCCTTCAAACCCAAGCCTTCGTTTTGCAGCAAGACGGTCAGGTGGTAGAGCAGGTCAGCGGATTCGTTGATGAGCTCTTCCCTGTCTTTCGCCATGGCGGCCAGGGCCACTTCCACCCCCTCTTCACCCACCTTCTGGGCGATGCGCTTGGTGCCTTTGCCATAGAGGCTGGCGGTGTAGCTGGTGGCGGGATCGGCCCCTTTGCGTGATGCCAGGATCTGTTCGAGCTCGGCCAGGAAGCCGAGCGGCGGCACGGGGTGGCCGTCGAAGCAGGAGGGGTTGCCCAGATGGCAGGTGGGGCCGACCGGGTCGGCGGCAATGAGCAGGGAGTCCTGATCACAGTCGGTGGTGATGGCGACGAGCTTGAGCACATGGCCCGAGCTCTCGCCCTTGGTCCACAGGCGCTGCTTGCTGCGGCTGAAGAAGGTGACCTGGCCGGTGGTCTGGGTCTTTTCCAGCGCCTCGCGGGTCATGAAGCCCTGCATCAGCACTTCGCCGCTGAGGGAATGCTGGACGATGGCGGGGATCATGCCCTCACACTTGGCCCAGTCCAGGCGCTCGGCCAGCGGCAATGCATTGTCTACTGCTTGATTATTCACGGATGGCGACTCCTTCGTTTTTCAGCCAGCGTTTCAATTCGGGAATGGGAATGAGGCCCTTGTGGAACACGGAGGCGGCCAGCGCCCCGTCCACGTCGGCCAGGGTAAAGGCATCGCGAAAGTGCGCCATGGCCCCGGCGCCGCCGGAGGCGATGAGGGGCACCTTGCACGCGGCGCGCACCAGCTTGAGCTGCTCAAGGTCGTACCCCTGACGCATGCCGTCCTGGTTCATCACGTTGAGCACTATCTCCCCCGCGCCCCGGCGCTGCACTTCCTGTACCCACTCCAGGGTGGTCCAGGTGGTGGTGCGGGTGCGGCTCTCGTCGCCGGTAAACTGTTTGACCTGATATTGACCGAGGGCGGCATCGAAGTAGGAGTCGATACCCACCACCACGCACTGCACGCCGAAGCGCTCGGCGAGCCGGGTGATCAGGGTGGGATCGGCCAGGGCGGGGGAGTTGATGGAGACCTTGTCGGCACCGAATTCCAGGATCTGGCGAGCATCCTCCACGCTCTTGATGCCGCCGGCGACGCAGAAGGGGATGTCGATGACTTCCGCCACCCGGCTTACCCAGCTCTTGTCCACTACCCGTTCGTCGCTCGAGGCGGTGATGTCATAGAAGACCAGCTCATCGGCGCCCTCGGCGGCGTAGCGGCGGGCGAGGTCGACAATGCCGCCCATCACCTCGTGGTTGCGAAACTGCACGCCCTTGACCACCACGCCATCTTTGACGTCGAGACAGGGGATAATACGCTTTGACAACATGCTCATTGCTCCATGTAAAGCACGGTTAAAGAAACGTCGTTCTGCCGCCGGCGTTGGCCCGGGCGGCGGACGGGAACAGGGTTGGCATGCCTTGAACGGGGGCCCCTGACGGGGGAAACGACAGGCCTGGCAGACCGTCTCGTCGCTTCTGGGCACCCCACTATATGCATGACTTTATTCAGTGATTCAACCCTTTGTCGCCCTTCACCTGCCCCGGATGGCAGGCTGGCGCCTCGGGGAGGGGAGCCCGATCGTCCGGGTGGGTCTCGTCCGTTGCCATATGCTGGCGCAGGGTGAGCAGGGCAGCATCAAAATCAAACGCCTTCAGTTGCCTGGTCAGGGTGTCACTGCGAGACCCCAGCATGAGGCGAAGGGGACCGGCATACTGCTCGTAGAGGGGGATCACGGCAGTGTCGCTTTGTATCAGCAGGGCTTCCATCTGGGCCAGCAGTTGCTGGCGCCACTGATCTCCCAGGGGCACCAGATCGGTGGTCGGGGCGGCGAGATCGTCCCCGAGCAGAGCGCAAAGGGCGGCGATCTCCTCATCGATGGATGACATGAGTCCGGTGGGCTCAGTGTCGCCGCCCGCGATGGCCTGCTCCAGGGCCAGGCAGTGGCGCGACAGCTCATGTGCCCCCAGGGTGCTCGCCACGCCGCGCAGGCTGTGGACCATGCGAGTTGCATCGCTGTGCTCCCCGGCCTGCAAGTGGCAGTGCAGCCGGGCCATGTCCTGGCCATGCTCATGGATGAAGTAGCGAAGCAGGGCCAGGTATTTCTCCTGATTGCCGTTGAGGGCCGCCAGCCCCTGGTCGAGATCCAGACCCGGGTGTGCCTGCAAGCGGGCAAGGGGGCCTGTCACGGGATGGCGAGTGCTGTCGTCCGGGGCAAGCTCGGTGACCTTGCCCTGGGGCAACCAGCGCTGCAGGGCGTCAAACAGCTTGGCGGGGGTGACGGGCTTGGCAATGAAATCGTTCATGCCGGCCGATGCGCTCGCCTTTCTGTCCTCCTCGAAGGCGCTGGCGGTGAGCGCCAGGATGGGCAACCTGTCCATGCCGGGCAGGGCCCGGATGGCGCGGGTGGCGCTGTAGCCATCCATCACCGGCATCTGTATGTCCATCAGGATGAGGTCGAAGGGGTGCTGGCTGACGCGGGCCAGGGCCTCCTGGCCGTTGACGGCCGTCTCGATGACGAGGCCGCTGTGGCACAGGAGCTCGAGCACCACTTCCCGGTTGATGGCGTTGTCTTCCACCAGCAGGACTCGGGCGTGGCGAGGGAAGCTGAAGGACTGTTCGTTCCCCTGCTCGGACGGGGTCCGGGAAGGGGCGTCCTCCTTTGCCTTGAACAGCCTGGCGGTAAACCAGAAGCAGCTACCTTGGCCAGGCTCGCTGGTGACTCCGACCTCCCCCCCCATCAGGGCGGCGATCCGGCTGGTGATTGCAAGGCCAAGGCCAGTGCCGCCATATCTGCGAGTGGTGGAGACATCCGCCTGTTCGAACGCCTGGAACAGCTTCTCGCGCTGCGCAGGGGTGATGCCGATGCCGGTGTCTTCCACCTCGAAGCGCAGCAGGTAGCCGGTGGTGAGGGGGCGGGCCAGCCTGAAGCGCAGGGTGACGGTTCCCTGCTCGGTGAACTTGATGGCGTTGGTCGCATAGTTGAGCAGGGCCTGGCGCAGGCGGGTGATGTCGCCATGCACCCAGGCGGGGGTATCGCCGATGTCCGTCACTATGGTGAGCCCCTTGGCCCTGGCCTGGTCGTTCATCAGGGCGCGGACGTTGTCCAGCATGGCGGTGAGGGAGAAATCGGTCAGATCCAGCGTCATCTTGCCCGCATCGATCTTGGAGAGATCCAGGATGTCGTTGAGGATGCTGAGCAGGTGCTGGGCGGCAGTGTCTATCTTGGTCAGCCGTTCGAGGTCGGTGGGATCCCGGGTGTCGCGCTTGAGCAGATAGGTGAGCCCCAGGATGGCGTTCATGGGGGTGCGGATCTCGTGGCTCATGTTGGCAAGGAAGGCGCTCTTGGCGTGGTTGGCGCTTTCGGCCCGCTGGTGGGCCTGGGCCAGCTGCCGGGTGCGCTCGTTGACCATCTCCTCCAGGTGGTAGCGATACTGGTCCAGCTCCTCGCCGAGCTGCTTCTTCTCGGTGATGTCGGCCTGGACCGTGACGTAGTGGGTGATTTCACCGCTCTCCTGGCGGATCGGCGACACCGTGGCCAGCACCTGGTAGTGGGAGCCATCCTTGCGCTGGTTGATGAATTCGCCATGCCAGCGCTGGCCGTGGTTGATGGCATCCCACAGGGCAACATAGCTGGCATCCGGGGTGAGGCCAGAGCGCAGCAGGGACGGGGTCCGGCCTATCACTTCGTGCTGCTGGTAACCGCTGGCGGCGAGGAAGGCGGGGTTGACATACTCGATGCGCGCCCGGGTGTCGGTGATGAAGACGCCGTCAGGGCTCTGTTCGAGGGCCAGGGACAACTGGCGCAACTGCTGCTCGGCCAGCTTGCTCTGGGTGATGTCCAGATGGATGCCAAGGAGGCGCACGGGCCGCTGCTGGGCGTCCCGATAGACGCTCCCTTTGCTCACCAGCCAGCGGATTCCGCCATCTGGCAGCAGGATCCTGAACTCCAGCTCGACGGGGGCGCCGCTGACCGCCCGCTCCGCCAGCAACTGCTCGATGCGGGGCCTGTCATCCGGATGCAGGCAGGCTTGCCAGGCGGCCAGCTCGCCGAGCACCTCGGCACTGCGGCCATAGAGGCGGGCGCATTCCGGCGAGAAGAAGAGACGGTTGCTGACCATGTCCCATTCCCAGATGCCGACATGGGCTCCTTCCTGGGCCATCAGCAGGCGCTGTTCGCTCTCGCGCAGGGCGCTGCTGACGGTTTCGGCGCGCACCCGTGCACTGATGGCGTCGTCCATCAGGTTCAGGGCTGCGAGGCGAGCACGGCGCTGGGTATCGAGCGCCATCTGCTGATTGTGTTGCAGGCGCTGCTCCGCGAGCTTGCGCTCCGTGATGTCCTGCACGGTGCCGTAGAGCTCGAGTATGGTGCCATCCCTGTCCCTGAGCGCCGCCCCGCGGGCAATGACCCAGGCGGTCTCCCCCTGCTCCGTGATCACTTCGGCATCGCACTCGTAGGGCTGCCCGTCCATCCTGCAGCGCTCGACGGCCTGGGCCACCGTGTGCCACCCCTCCTGGGTGAAGTATTTTCTGACCTCGGGATAGACGGCGGGGGGGAGGGCCGGATCCCGGCCATAGATGCGATAGATCTCCGGTGACCAGAAGTGGCTGTCATCGGCCACGCGCCAGCGCCAGTTCCCTATCTTGGCGAGACGCTGGGACTCGCGCAGTATGGCTTCGTTGCGGCGCAGCGCCTCCTCGGTCTCCTTGTTCTGCCGGTTGTCCTCGATGATGGAAATGAAGTAGTCGGGATTGCCTTCGGCGTCGCGCACCAGGGCCACCGTCAGGGTGGTCCAGATGATCTCGCCCCCCTTGTGCAGGTAGCGCTTCTCCAGGGTGTAGTGGGGGATGGTCCCCGCCAGCACCCGGGCCACATGGGCCTCATCGAGGTAGAGATCGTCCGGGTGGGTCAACTGCTGGAACGTCATCTCGGTGAGTTCGTCGGCCCGGTAGCCCAGGATGTGGCACAGCCGCTGATTGACACGCAGCCAGTGTCCATCGGGGGAGACCAGGGCGATGCCGACCGCCGCCTGTTCGAAGGTGACCTGGAAGCGGTTCTCGCTCTGCTGCAACTGGTTCTGAGTGTTCATCAGTTCCTGCCAGCGCAGGACCTCTCTGGCCCGGGCGCGATGAAAGGCGGCACTGAGCACGCTGATGAGCAGACCGTTGGCGATGAGCAGGCACCATTGCACCAGATCCTGGCCAGCCTCGACACTCAGTGAATAGATGGGGGGGAGCATGAAATAGCTGGTGACCAGGGCGGTGATCAGGGTGCAGAGCAGACCTGGCAACAAGCCCCCCAACAGGGCGCAGACGATGATGGGCAGCATGAAGAGAACCAGCAGCGGTCGCTCGCCAAAGGCGATGGGCAGCTGGACCCGGATTTGCAACATCAGAACGGGCAGCAGCACAGCCAGCAGGGAGATCCCCCAGCGCTGGGTGGAGGGGCGCACATGCCACAGGGGTGACCAGCTCATCATGGGAGATCCTCCGGTGGCATGGGGGCCTGGGGATAGGGGGGCGGCACTCCGAGCTGACGGGAGAGCCCGTTGATCTGGTGCTTGAGGGCCAGCATGGCGAGTTCCCTGTCCACCATCACCTTGTTGAACCGCTCCAGCTCATGGTTCTGCTGGCGCAGCTCGCTGGCCTGGCGGGTCAGGGCCTGCTCAACCTGCTCCCGTTCGGTGACATCGAGCAGAATGCCGATGATGGCGGGCTGGCCGAGGTAGTCGACGCGCCGCCCGTACAGCTCGACCTCCAGAGATTCCCCGTGCTGATGCAGGGCACTGAAGCGGGTGTGGATATCGCGCGCGTCCTGCTCGCACGCGCGCACCAGCTCGGCGACCCTGGTGCTGTCCTTGGGGGCGGCAAGGGCGTGTAACTGGCCAACGGCGATCAGCGCCCCCGGGGTGTCATAGCCAAACAGTCGGGCAAAACAGGGGTTGATGTAGCAGAGTCGACCCTGCTGGATGATGTAGATCCCGGCAAGGGATTGCTCCACCAGTGCACGGAACAGCCCCTCCCGCTCTCGCAAGTCGGCCTCGGCCCGTTTGAAGTTCGTGATGTCCCGAGAGATGCCGAAGATCCCGATCACCTGCCCCTCGCTGTCTTGCAAGGGACCTTTGGTTGCGAGAAACACATGCTCGCCATCGGGCAGGGTCAGGTACTCCTCCTCGGTCTGCACCCGGTTGCGCTCTATGACCTGGCGCCCGGATGCCATCAGCATCTGCGCCTGCTGCGGCGGGAAGAGCGTCAGATCATCCTGGTCCAGCACCTCGTCAACCGGCTTGCCGACAAACTGGCTGGCGGCCCGGTTGAAGAGGATGTATCTGCCCTCCTTGTTCTTAGCGAAGATGGCGTCTTCCGAGCTGTCGGCGATGGCGGAGAGCAGTTGCAACGCCTCCAGGCGCTGGGACTGGGAGTGCTGGAGCTGTTCGGCCATCTGCAGCCGGGTGTGCTGGCGCAGCAGGATGATGCCGGCGTTGGTGACAAAGAGCACCAGCAGGCCGATGAGACCGATCCAGACGCTCTCCTTGAAGGTGGCCTGGTAGAGTTCCGCCTTGTCGATCTTGGCCAGCAGGTACCAGTCCGTGTTCATGACCGGATAGACAACCCCGAAGACCTCGCTACCCCGGTAATCCTGGCCATAGAGTACCTGGGGCGTGCCGCGTTCGGCGAGCCGCAAATACTGGGCTGCCAGCAGGGTGGGGTGGGTGACGGGATAGTGCAGGGTGAGAGCCGGTTCCGGGCGATAGCGCAGGCTACTCAGATAGTGGACCTGATCCCCCTGCTGGCGAAACAGAATGGCTTCTCCGCTGCTGTCTGGGACGGGCCAGGCCCCCAGGATCTGATCGAGCCAGCGATTTGCGCTTATCTGCATCACCAGCACGGGGGCAGGTCCTGCAGCGACCTCCAGATTGACCAGAAAGTCCAGCCTGGCGTGACCGCGATCATCGAGATAGGGACCAAGACGCATGACGTTGCCCTGCTCGAGCCGTGGCAGGGCGTCACGCAACGTGGCATTCATGGTGTCGCCACCCGGAGTATGCCACAGGGGGTGCCCGGCAGGATTGAACACGGCTGCACCGTGAAATCCGCGTACCGAGATGAATTCGAGCAGCCTTGCCAGTGGTGGCGTGATCGCTTCGGGTGAGGATGGTGCTTGTCCGGGACGATAGAAATCAGTACTGCCCAGACCCTTTATGAGCTGGTGAATATCCTCCTCGTGGGTACCGAGCCACTCGGTGACGCGCTGGCTCTTGAGATCCGCGATGGCTTCGAGACGAGCCACCTCCTTGTTGCGTGCCAGTTCGATGTTGCGGGCGATGGCCATGGCGGTCAGGGCCAGAATGAGCCCGTTGAGCAACAGGAAGGGGATCCATTGACGCCGCGTAAAGACAGGTGTGCTGCCGGTGGTGTCAATGCGACGACGCAGCATGGCATAGAGCATGAGGGCCGTGATGAGGATGAAGAGCCAGCCCTTGATGGTGCTTGCCATGGCGAACTGGGCAGGGGTGCTGAACAACCACTCCACCGCCTTGTCGGAGAGCAGGATCCACAGGCTTGCCACGGCGGCATAGGTGAGCACGACGTTGAGCACATGTGCCCGGGTCAGGGGAGCCTCAGCCATCCACGGCCTCGCTGCCATCCTGGTAGCGTTCGGCAATGGTGACGAACGCGTCGAAATGGCGATCGAAGGCGGTCACGACATCGGGATCGAAATGGTGGCCGCTGCCGGAGAGGATGAGGGCGCGAGCCTCGTCGTAGCTCATGGCCGGCTTGTAGACCCTGGCGCAGATGAGGGCGTCAAACACGTCTGCCAGTGCCATCAGGCGGGCCGAGAGGGGGATGGCGTCCCCTTGCAAGCCGTCCGGGTAGCCGCTGCCATCCCACTTCTCGTGGTGCCAGTGGGCGATCTCCTTGGCCAGGGTGAGGAAGGCCAGGGGCTGCTCCATGTCCTGTTCGGCCTCTTCAATGGCATCGCTGCCGAGCTTGGCGTGGGTGCGCATGATCTGCCACTCCTCCGGGGTCAGCTTGCCCGGCTTGAGCAGGATGTGGTCGGGAATGCCCACCTTGCCGATATCATGAAGCGGTGCGGAGCGGCTCAGCAGGTCGATGTAACCCGGGGTCAGGGTATCGGCGAAACGGGGGTGATCAGCCAGGGCGCTGGCCAGCAGACGCACATAGCCCTGGGTGCGCAGGATATGGTTGCCGGTTTCGGGGTCGCGGATCTCCGCCAGATGGGCGAGAGCGCGGATGGAGACCTGCTGGATCAGGTCGTTTTCCGCCATTCGCCGCGCGACCTCGGCTTCCAGCGCCGCATTCTGGTTTTGCAGACCGTCACGGGCCTGCTTGGCCTCCAGCTGGGTACGCACCCGGGCCTGAACGACCACCGGTTTGATGGGCTTGGTGATGTAATCAGCGGCGCCGAGGGAGAGGCCGAACTCCTCGCTCTGGGGGTCGGCGAGGGCGGTGAGCAGAACGACGGGAATACGGCTGCTGATCGGGGACTGACGCAATTGCCTGAGCACTTCATAACCATCCATGCCGGGCATCATCACATCCAGCAGGATGAGGTCAGGCTTTGGATCCGCGCTGACGATGCGCAGGCATTTTTCCCCGCTCTGCGCAGCCAGCACGCGGTAATGAGGCGAAAGCAATTCGGTCAGTACCATCAGATTTTCGGGTGAGTCGTCGACGATCAGGATGGTGGCGTTGTGAGGTGTCAACATATGTCTTCCATGACGCTATCCCTGTGAGGTCGAGTATAGAGCCAATTGCTGCCAAATCATAAGGTTCGCCCCCATCGGGGAGAAAGAGGCCTGCCCGGATGGGCAGGCTGTCTGATGCCGGAAAGGGGCGCGTCACGCCGCGCGGCCGTCACCCCAGCAGCGAATGGCTTCTGCCACGTCAAACTTGCCCTCCAGTAGGGCACGGCCGAGGATGATCCCCTTGACGCCGGTTCCCTTGAGCGCCTCGATATCCGCCAGACCGCCGATACCGCCGGAGGCCTGGAAGCCGACGCTCGGGTAGCGGGCACAGAGATCCCGGTAGAGTTCGACGTTGGTGCCCGCCAGGGTACCGTCCCGGCTGATGTCGGTGCAGAGCACGTGTCTGAGTCCGGCAGGGAGGAAGCGCTCGATCAGCGCCTCGATGGAGATGCCGCTGTTCTCCTGCCAGCCAGCCACTGCGATGTGGCGGTTGCCCTGTTCATCGATGTTGACATCCAGGGCCAGCACGATGCGCTCGGGGCCATATTTCTCCATCCAGCTGGCCACCAGATCCGGGGATTTGACGGCGGTGGAACCGATCACCACCCGGCTGGCGCCGGCCGCCAGCAAGTCGGCCACGTCCTGTTCGCTGCGCACGCCGCCGCCGACCTGCACCGGTGCCTCGGTGGCGGACAGCAACTGGGCGATGAGGGCCAACTGGCGGGCCTTGGCATCCTTGGCGCCGTCCAGATCAACCAGGTGCAGCTGCGCCGCCCCCTGGCTGACATAGTCATCGAAGCGGGCCTGCGGGTTGTCGCTGTAGGCGGTTTTCTGGCCGTAGTCGCCCTGGTAGAGGCGCACGACCTGACCGTTGATGAGGTCGATTGCGGGAATAATCATGCCTGTCATAGCTCCAGAAAGTTTTGCAGTAGGCGGGCACCGGCCGGTCCGGATCGCTCCGGGTGGAATTGGGCGCCAAAGAAGTTGTCCCGCCCGACGATGGCGGTAAAGGGCAGGCCGTAGTCGCAGGTCGCCAGGGTCGCGTCGGTCACCTCCAGCGCATAGGAGTGGACAAAGTAGAAGTAGCTGCCGCTGGGGATGCCTTTGAGTAGCGGGTGGGTCTCGTCGTGTTCAATCTGGTTCCAGCCCATGTGGGGCAGGCGCAGGTTGCCCACCTCCATCAGGCGGATCCTGCCAGGCACGATGCCGAGGCAGTCGATGAGCGCTCCTTCGCTGCCATCGGCGCTCATGTTCTCTTCCGAGGCCTGTGCCAGCATCTGCATGCCGAGGCAAAAACCGAGCAGCGGCTGCTTGGCGGCGCGAATGAGGGGCACCAGTTCCCGTTCATTGAGGTTCTTCATGGCGGCGATGGCGGTGCCGACGCCGGGCAGGATCAGCTTGTCCGCCTGCTCGATGTCGGCGGCCTTGCAGCTCACCCTGGGTTGCACGCCGAGGCGCTCGAACGCCATGCGCACCGAGGCGAGGTTGGCGCAGCCGGTGTCGATGATGACCAGGTTCTGTTTCCCCATCACAGCACCCCCTTGCTGGAGGGAAGCTCGCTCCCTTCCACGCGAATGGCCTGGCGCAGGGCGCGGCCAAAGCCTTTGAACAGCGCCTCCACCTGGTGGTGGGTGTTGCCGCTGCCCACCTTCATCTGCAAGGTGATGGCCATGGCGTCAGAGAGGGAGCGGAAGAAGTGGGGCACCATCTCGGTGGCCATCTCTCCCACGCTGTCGCGACCAAAGCCGCTCGGGCAGTCGAACACGAAGTAGGGACGGCCGCTCAGATCCAGCGCCGTGGCCACATCCAGCTCGGTCAGCGAGGTGTTGTCAGCCTCCTGGCGGGGACGCCCGTCGATCACCGCCTGCACCTCGTCCATCGCCAGCACGAAGCCGAAGCGGCCGATGCCGCGCTTGTTGCCAAGGGCCTGGCGCAGGGCTTGACCCAGCGCCAATCCCACATCTTCCACCGTGTGGTGATCGTCGATGTGCAGATCGCCGCTCACTTTGAGCTTGAGGCGAAAGCCCGCGTGGGTCGCTATCTGATCCAGCATGTGATCGAAGAAGCCGATGCCGGTGGCGATCTGGTTGCCACCGCTCTTGTCGAGATCCACTGCCACCTGGATGCGGGTCTCCTTGGTGTAGCGCTCCACCTCGGCCACGCGCCCCTTGGAGAGCAGCTGATCACGAATGGCAGTCCAGCCGTGATCTTGCGGGTGGTAGCGTATGCCGCGGATGCCCATGTTCTCGGCAAGCTGGATGTCGGTCTGTCTGTCGCCAATCACGAAGGAGTTGGCAAAGTCGATGCGGCCCGAGGCGAGATACTCCTTCACCAGCCCAAGGTGAGGCTTGCGGCAGCTGCAACCGTCGGTGGGGAAGTGGGGGCAGATCAGCACTTGCTCCCAGGTGACGCCCTGGGATTCGAAGAGGTGCATCATCAGGTCGTGGGGCGGCTGGAAGTTTTCAAGGGGCAGGCTGGCGGTGCCGAGCCCATCCTGGTTGGTCACCATCACCAGCACGTAGCCGGCGGCCTGGAGCTCACGCAGCACAGGTATCACCATGGGCTCGAAGCGCAGCTTCGCAAGGCTGTCCACCTGCTTGTCGGTGACCGGCTCCTCGATCAGGGTGCCGTCACGGTCGATAAACAAAAACGGGGTTTTCATCGCTACATCCTTGCTTGTCTTACAGAGAGGGTGGGGGCAGGTCACGCAGCACGGCGAGCACGGCGTCCATTTCGCCCTGATAGCCGATGGTGATGCGGATGCTGTTGTCAAGGCCAGGCTTGCTGGAGAAATCACGCAAGATGATGCCGGCGGCCTTCATGGCGACGAACACGGCGGCGCCATCTTTGAAGCGCACCAGCACGAAGTTGCCCTTGTCCTCGAACACTTCCTTGACGCAGGGCAGACGAAGCAGCTCCGCCTTGATGAGCGCCTTTTGCTTGTTGAGTTCCAGCACCCGCTCCTGCATCAGTTCCAGCCCCATGGGAGAGAGCGCCTGGGCGGCAATCTGGGCGATGGGGTCGGGAATGGGGTAGGGCGCGATCACCTTGGCCAGCATGGCAATCACCTCGGGATCCCCCAAAGTAAAGCCGCAGCGGATCCCCGCCAGGGCAAAGGCCTTGGAGAGGGTGCGGGTCACCACCAGGTTCGGGTATTGGGCGAGCAGGTCCACCACGGAGGCCTCCGGGCAGAATTCGATGTAGGCCTCGTCCACGATGATGATGGCGCGGTCCCGGGCCTTCTCCAGCAGGGCGACGAGTCCCTTGCGGCCCACCAGATCCCCGGTGGGATTGTTGGGGGAGCAGAGGAACACCAGCTTCACGTCAGAGAGGCGATCGGCGATGGCGGGCCAGTCCGGCTGACGGCTGGCGGTCAATGGCTGCTCGACAATCCCCACGCCACAGGTCTCGGCGCTGATGGCGTACATGCCGTAGGTGGGGGGGCAGATGAGGATCTGATCTTCCCCTGCCTCGCAGAAGGTGCGGATCAAGAGCTCTATGGCCTCGTCGGCACCGCGGCTTACCAGCACCTGATCCGGATTGACCCCGGCGTAGGCGGCATAGCCGTTTACCACCTCGGCCGGCTGGCACTCAGGATAGCGGTTGAGGCGACTCCCCTCGACGGTGAAGGGATAGGCCAGGGGGGCCTCATTGGCATTGAGCCAGACGTGGCCCTGGCCGCCGATGCGGCGCGCGGACTGGTAGGGAGTGAGAGCCCGTACAACGCGACGGGCCAGATTGGCGATGCTCATGACAAATCCTTCTGCTGTGCTGTTTGTTGGGGCTCGGCGGCCAGGGCGTTCAACCTGAGGGTGACGGCATGCTTGTGGGCATCGAGTCCCTCGGCCTGGGCGATGCGCTGGACGATGGGGCCAAGGCCGCGAATGCCGTCTGCAGTGAGCTCTTGAACCGTGTAGCGGCGCTGATAGTCGGCAAGTCCCAGGCTCGAGCAGGTGCGGGCATAGCCGTAGGTGGGCAGGGTGTGGTTGGTGCCGCTGGCGTAATCACCGACTGACTCCGGTGTCCATGCCCCAAGGAAGATGGAGCCCGCGTTCTCGAGCTTGTCCAGCAGATCCCGGGGGGCCCGGGTCTGCACGATGAGGTGTTCCGGGGCATAGGCGTTGGAGATGGTGCAGGCCTCCTCCAGGCTGTCGCAGAGGATCACCAGGCTTGCCTTCAGGGCTTGCTCGGCGATGTCGCGGCGGCTGAGCTCGGCGAGTTGCGCCTGGATCTCGCTGCCGATGGCATCGGCCAGGGAAGCGGAGGTGGTGACCAGCACCACCTGGCTGTCGGGGCCGTGCTCGGCCTGGGAGAGCAGATCCGATGCCACGAAGGCCGGGTTGGCGCTCTCGTCTGCGATCACCAGCACCTCGGAGGGGCCGGCTGGCATGTCGATGGCGGCGCCCCGCCAGTCCCGGGAAACCTGGCCCTTGGCTTCGGTCACATAGGCGTTGCCCGGGCCGAAGATCTTGTCCACCTTGGGGATGGTCTGCGTGCCATAGGCCATGGCCGCGATGGCCTGGGCGCCGCCGATGGCGAACACCTGGCGAACGCCACAGGCGCGGGCGGCAAACAGGATCTCGTCGCTCGCCGGAGACGGGGTGCAGAGCACCACCTCACGGCAACCGGCCAGACTTGCCGGAATGGCCAGCATCATCACGGTGGAGGGGAGCGGCGCGCTGCCTCCCGGGACATAGAGACCGACCCGGCTGATGGGTTGGGTGCGCAGCTCGCACAGTACCCCTGGCTGGGTCTCGACGCGCACGACGGGCTGCACCTGGGCGGCGTGGAAGGTACGGATATTGGCGATGGCGGCCTCGATGGCGCCCTTGATATCATCACCGAGTCGAGCGCAGGCGGCATCCACTTCCGCGTCGCTCACCCGAAGCTGTTCGCGGGGCGCGCGTTCGAAACGCTGGCTCAGCTCGCGCAGGGCCTCATCGCCCCGGCTGCGTACCGCAGCAATGATGTCTCGCACCACAGTACCGATGTCGGCTTCGTCGCCAAGGGCGGGCCGGGTCAGGACCTCGGCTTGCCGGGCGGGGGAGAGGGTCTTCCAGATCAGGGTCTGCATGATGTGTCTTCCTTATTCCATCTCTCTTGGCTTATTCCATCATCTTTTCAATGGGCAGCACCAGGATGGAGCTGGCACCCAGGGCCTTGAGCTGTTCCATGGTCTCCCAGAACAGGGTTTCGCTGGAGACGACGTGCAGGGCCACCTGGTTGGTGTCACCGGCGAGCTGCATGATGGTGGGACGTTCCGCCCCCGGCAGCAGATCGGTGATGGCATCGAGCTTGTCTTTGGGGGCGTGCAGCATGATGTATTTGCTTTCGCGCGCCTGCTGCATCCCCTGGATGCGGGGCAGCAGCTTGTCGATGAGTTTCTGCTTGGCATCGTTCAGAGGGTTGGGAGCCTGCACCAGGACGGCCTTGGAGCGGTAGATCACCTCGACCTCTTTCAGGCCGTTGGCTTCCAGGGTCGCGCCGGTGGAGACCAGATCGCAGATGGCATCGGCCAGACCCGCGCGGGGGGCCACTTCCACCGAGCCGCCCAGCATAACGCTCTTGAAGCCCAGGCCCTTCTCGTCGAAGAAGCGCTTGAGCAGACCGGGGTAGGAGGTGGCGATGCGTTTGCCGGCAAGGCTCTCGGGTCCTGTGTAGTTGACATCGTCCGGCACCGCCAGAGAGAGGCGGCAGCCGCCGAAGTCGAGCTGCTTGAGGGTCTTCACCGCAAAGGGCTGCCCCTGGGCTGCGCGGATGAGCTGCACCTCTTCGAGAACGTTCTCGCCGATGATGCCAAGATCGACCACCCCTTCCATCACCAGACCCGGGATGTCGTCATCACGCACTCGCAGAATGTCGATGGGCATGTTCTCGACATGGGCGATGAGGCGCTGTTCCCGCAGGTTGATCTTGAGGCCGCAGCTCTTGAAGAGGGCCTGGGAATCCTGGCTCAGACGACCGGATTTTTGCATGGCGATGCGCAGACGTTGTGTTTCCATTGCTCGATTTCCTTCTAGTCAAAAACGAAAAAACCCTCGGAAGTATGTGCTTCCGAGGGTTCATGAATCTTGCGGTCCTTTTGGAAGTCACCAGTTAAGTGTCTTCCAGCAGTCAACCTCCTGAAAGACTATTCGGGATGATGATGGTGATGATGAGTCTTCAGGTTGGTGAACTTCATGATGTAATCAATCCTTTACAAATCAGATGCCGTTGTTGACGCCCGATTTAAACTACCTGCCTTGACAGAAAATGCAACCGAAAAATGTGATCAGGACGATTAAAGTTGAGAAAACGGTTTTCTGGTCGATAACTAGACAATGAGATGCCAAAGGAGGCGACATCATGCCCAGCCAGGACCTGTTATTTCCCATCCTGCCCCGCGCACCCTCGACACCGAGCCCGGATGACATCAAGCGGGAGGTGACCCAGATCAGCCAGAAACATCAGCTGCGCAAGATAGGCACCGACAATGGCGGCGGTGGCCAGCATCACCAGCAGAGAGAGCAGCCGCCAAAGCCTGATCAACCAGCGGTGCAGGATGATGATCACAAACCGGATCCGGACCACCGGATTGATCTCTTCGTCTGAACGCATTATCAGTCCCGCTTTTTCCGCGCTTTTGGCATAATGCCCGCTTTTGCAGCGGGACATGCCTTTGACCATCATCCAGACCCTGTTCAAGCCAGACGGCCCCCTGGCCCGCCATATTGACGGCTTCAAGGCCCGTGCCCCGCAACTGGAGATGGCCGAGGCGGTGTCCCGTGCCATCAAGCAAGGTGGCCGCTTGCTGGTGGAGGCTGGAACAGGCACTGGCAAAACCTATGCCTATCTGGTGCCTGCGCTGGAATCCGGCAAGCGGGTGGTGATCAGCACCGGGTCCAAGAACCTGCAAGAGCAGCTCTTCTATCGGGATCTGCCCACCATCACGGGGGCGCTTCACTACACCCCGCCGGTGGCACTGCTCAAGGGGCGCAGCAATTACCTCTGCATCGAGCGGATGAACCGGCTGTTGAGTGAATCCCATCTGCAAAAGCCCGAGATCCTGAGCGATCTCGTGAAGGTCAAATCCTGGTCGACCGCTACCGACAACGGCGATGTGGGGGATATCCCGGGGCTACAGGAGAACGCCGAGATCCTTGCCCACGTCACCAGCACCAACGACAACTGCCTGGGTCGCGACTGCCCCTATTACGATGATTGTCACCTGGTCATCGCCCGGCGCCGTGCCATGGACGCCCAGGTGGTGGTGATCAACCACCACCTCTTTTTCGCCGACATGGCGGTCAAAGACACCGGCTTTGGCGAGCTGGTGCCCGAGGCGCAGGTCTATGTCTTCGACGAGGCGCACCAGCTGCCCGAGATCGCCAGCCACTACTTCGGCAAGTCCGTGGGCAGTCGCACCATCCAGGATTTGGCGCAGGATATCCAGCTCGCCTACCGGGCAGAGGCTCATGACATGGCCCAGCTTGGCAAGGCGGCGGACAGGCTCGCCATTGCCAGTCAGGATCTGCGCCTTGCCTTCGGCGTGGAGGGGGGGCGCGGCAACACCCGGGATCTGCTGAGACAATCCCTCTGGGCCCAGGCGCTGGCCCGCCTCAATGATGCCATCGGGCTCTGTTATGAAGTGCTGAAACTGGCGCTCGGGCGAGGGGAGCAGCTGGATCACTGTTTCGAGCGCATCAGCGAGCTGCGTACTCGCCTTGGGGAGGTGCTGGCGGTCAACCAGACCGGTTTCTCCTACTGGTATGACTGTTCGCGTCTGCACTTTACCCTCAATCTGACGCCGCTGTCGGTCGCCGAGCGCTTCGGTGCCGAGGTGCAGCGCCCCGAGGTGGCCTGGGTCTTCACCTCGGCCACCTTGACGGTGGACAATCGCTTCGCCCACTTCGTCGCCGAGATGGGGCTGGCCGGCAGCGCCGAACTCATTCTCGACAGTCCGTTCGATTACGCCGAGCAGGCGCGCCTGTGCGTACCCCGTTTCCTGCCAGAGCCCAATGCCTTCGGGCGCGGGGAGCAGCTGGCGACCCTGATGATCCCCCTCATCAACAAGACGCCGGGGGGGTGCTTCTTCCTCTGCACCAGCCATCAGGTGATGCGCCAGGTGGCCGAGGTGCTACGCCGGGAAATCGGCCGCACCGTCCTGCTGCAAGGGGAAGACAACAAGCAGCGGCTGCTCAAGACCTTCGTGGAAAACGGTCGGGCCGTGCTGGTGGCCACCAGCAGTTTCTGGGAGGGGATAGACGTGCGGGGGGCGGCATTGTCCTGTGTTATCATCGACAAGCTGCCCTTTGCGAGCCCGGACGATCCCCAGCTCAAGGCACGGGTGGAGGATTGCAAGCTCAAGGGGGGAGATCCCTTTGCCGAGCTGCAGTTGCCCAAGGCGGTGATTGCCCTCAAGCAGGGGGTGGGGCGGCTCATCCGTGATCGCAGTGATCACGGCGTACTGGTTATTTGTGATCCCCGGGTGGTAAACAAGCCCTATGGCGCCACCTTCATCAAGAGCCTGCCTGCCATTCCACGGACCCGGGAGCTGGCGACCCTGGGAGAATTTTTCGGACCACGGGAGTGAGTCCGCCGCGCCGGGGCTGATTGCCCCCGGTCATGCATGACGGCAGGCCTTGGCCATGCTGACGATTTAACTGACTGATGTGAAGAGAATAAAAAGAATGGATGAGTTGAAGATCCTGGCCGTGGATACCGCCACCGAAGCCTGCTCCGCAGCCCTCTTGGTGGGCGATACCCTCTACTCCCGCTGGGAAGAGGCGCCCCGTGACCATACCCGCAAGATCCTGCCCATGGTTCAGGCTCTGTTGGATGAAGCCGGTCTATCGTTGGATGAGCTCGACGCCATCGCTTTTGGCCGTGGGCCTGGCTCCTTCACCGGGGTACGGATCGGGATCAGCGTGGCCCAGGGGCTCGCCTTTGGTGCCGGCGTGCCGATGATCGGTGTCTCCACCCTGGCAGCCATGGCCCAGGGGGCCCATAAGCTGGAAGGGGCCGAGCAGGTGCTTGCCGCCATCGATGCGCGCATGGACGAGGTCTATTTCGGCCACTACGCCTTGGTGGACGGAGTGATGACGCTGGTGGGCGAGGAGGTGGTGAGCGAGCCAGCCGCACTGGTGCAGGCCCGTGACAAGCTGACTGGCGCGGTGAGCTGCGTTGGCACCGGTTTTGAAACCTATGGCGAGACCCTGGGCGGCCTGGCAGATGTGCTGATGCCAAGCCAGGTGCGTTTCCCGGCGGCCGCCGACATGCTGCCTCTGGCACGCCAGGCCTGGTTTGCGGGTGAGGCGGTGCCGGTAGAGCAGGCCACCCCTGTCTATCTGCGCGACAAGGTGACCTGGAAGAAACTGCCGGGTCGCGAATAAACGGCAGCGGCTGTCCCGGGCTGCTTTGTCGGATGATGAAGGAGATACGAATGAGAAAATCCGTGATCATGCTGGGATTGGTGGGGCTGCTGCTGGGCGGTTGCAGCACGGTGCCCAAAGAGCTTGCCTATGAGCCTGCGGATCAGCTGGTGGCCTATCAACCCGCTCTGCAGGGGATGGAAGGCAAGCCGGCCCGCTGGAGCGGTGTCATCTCGGCGGTCCACAACAAGGCGGATCAGAGTGTCATCGAGGTGGTCTATCTGCCCCTCAAGTCCAACGGGGTGCCGGAGCAGACCGAGCAGAGCCCAGGTCGTTTTCTCGCCATCATGCAGGGGTTTGTCGACCCGACCCTCTATGCCAAGGGTCGCAGCCTGACGGTGCTCGGCACCCTCGACAAGCCGGTGGACAGCCAGATTGGCGAGCACAAGTATCGCTTCTCGGTACTCAAGGTGACGGGGAGCAAGCTGTGGCCACCGGTGAAGGAGGTGGAGATCCGCTACATGGATCCCTACTTTTACGATCCTTTCTATGATCCCTTCTGGCCCAGACGGCCCCTGCGCCGCTGAGGAGCCCGGATGACGGCGACATTGCAGGAGCGCAGGCTGCGCCTGGCGGACGGGCGGCACATCGCCCTGCTGGACAATGGTCAGGAGGGCAGACCGCTGCTGGTGGCCCTCCATGGCTGGCTCGACAACGGTGCCAGCTTTTTGCCTCTGGCCCCCTGGCTGGGGGCGTTTCATCTGGTCTGCGTCGATCTGCCGGGCCATGGTCACTCCGATCACAAGTCGACTCCCTATGTCTTCGTGGACTGGCTGGATGATCTCTACCAGATCAGCCAGGCCGCGGGCTGGCAGCGTTTCATCCTGCTTGGTCACTCCCTGGGGGCGCTGATTGCCTCTGCCTATGCCGGCGTTTTTCCCGAACAAATCGAGCGGCTCATTCTGCTGGAGGGGCTCGGCCCCTTGAGCCAGCCCGACGAGGAGGTACCGGGGCAGCTGCGCCGCGCCATCCTCAACCGCACTCGTACCCGTGAGCGTGCAACCAGTGGATTTGCCACCCTCGAGGAGGCGGTGGCTGCCCGCTGCAAGGTGGCGGACATTCCCTCGAGTGCGGCACGCCTTATCTGCGAGCGGCAGCTGGAGGCGCGGGCAGGGCGCTGGTATTGGCGCAGTGATCCCCGTCTTCGCGATCTCTCCCCCCTGCGCATGAGCGAGGGGCAGGCCCAGGCCCTGATCCGGGCCATCGCCTGTCCGGTGCTCTTTATCCGGGGAGAGCAGGGCTTCCCCGGGCTCCTGGCACAGTGGCAGTTGCGGGAGGCGGCCTTTGGCCACATTGAACGGGTGACAGTGGCAGGAGGCCATCATTTTCATATGGAAAATTCATCAGAAACCGCCGTTTATATCGAAAACTTCGCTCAAATCCGGTAGGATCGGCGGCTTTGAATCATGTCAGGTTTGCTTTCTCCCTCACATTTCCCGTTGTTAATTCACTGTTAATTGATGTTGCCTTATGTAAATATGTGCGGCATTAGAGCATGAACTTAAAACAATTGATTGAAATGGATGTGACAGGGACGGAGGCAACACAGTGAGCGCACAGGTGCGAGTTATGCAGGAGAAGTTCGTGGAAAGAGTCTGGCTGAAGCGTTATCCAGAAGGGGTGCCCGCCGAGATCAATCCAGACCAATACGGCTCTCTGGTCGAGATGTTTGAAGAGTCGGTGAACCAGTTCGCCGATCAGCCCGCCTTCGTCAACATGGGGCAGACCATTACCTACCGCCGGCTGGAGGAGCAGTCCCGAGCCTTCGCCGCCTACCTGCAAAACGAGCTGAAGCTCGGCAAGGGGGACAGGGTGGCCGTGATGATGCCGAACCTGCTGCAATACCCCATCGCGGTATTCGGCATCCTGCGGGCCGGCATGACGGTGGTGAACGTCAACCCCCTCTATACCCCGCGCGAGCTGGAGCATCAGTTGAAAGACTCCGGCGCCAAGGCCATCGTCATCGTCTCCAACTTTGCCCACACCCTGGAAAAAGTGGTGTATGACACCCCGGTCAAGCATGTGATCCTGACCCGGATGGGAGACAACCTGGGGCTGGCCAAGGGGACCCTGGTCAACTTCGTGGTCAAATACGTCAAGAAGCTGGTGCCCAAGTACAACCTGCCCCATGCCAGCACCATGCGCCAGGCCCTCGCCAAGGGGCGCTACCTGCAGTACATCAAACCCGAGATCAGCAACCAGGACATCGCCTTCCTGCAATACACCGGCGGGACCACCGGCCTCTCCAAGGGGGCCATGCTGACTCATCGCAACATGATCGCCAACGTCGAGCAGTGCCTCGGTGTCTATGGCCCTGTGCTGGAGCGCGGCAAGGAGTTCGTGGTCACGGCGCTGCCGCTCTATCACGTCTTCGCCCTGACGGTGAACTGCCTGCTGTTCATGCGTCTGGGGGGCTACAACCTGCTCATCAGCAACCCCCGCGACATCCCGGGTTTTGTCAAAGAGATCAAAAAGTATCCTTTCACCTGCATCACCGGGGTGAACACCCTGTTCAACGCCCTGGTCAACAACGACGAGTTCAAGGGCATGGATTTTGCCAAGCTCAAGCTCACCATCGGTGGCGGCATGGCGGTGCAACGGGCGGTGGCTGAGCAGTGGAAGGGGCTGACCGGCACCCCGCTGCTGGAGGGCTATGGCCTGACCGAGTGCTCGCCCCTGGTGAGCGTCTGCCCCTATGATCTGGTGGATTACAACGGCTCCATCGGTCTGCCGGTCTGCTCCACCGAGATCCGTCTGGTGGATGACGAGGGGAACCAGGTCACCGAACGGGGTGCCCCCGGCGAGATGCAGGTACGCGGTCCTCAGGTGATGACCGGCTACTGGCAGCGCCCGGAGGCGACCGCCGAGGTGATGCAGGATGGCTGGCTCTGCACCGGCGACATCGCGGTATGCGACGAGCAGGGTTTCTTCAAGATCGTCGATCGCAAGAAGGACATGATCCTGGTCTCCGGCTTCAACGTCTACCCGAACGAGATAGAAGACGTGGTAGCCCTGCATCCCAAGGTGCTGGAGGTGGCCGCCGTCGGCGTACCCAACCCGGTGTCCGGCGAGCAGGTGAAGATCTTCGTGGTCAAGAAAGATGCAAAGCTGGCGGAAGAGGAGATAATTGCCCACTGCCGCAAACATCTGACTGCCTATAAGGTGCCGAAACTGGTAGAATTTCGCGACGAACTTCCCAAGACCAACGTGGGCAAGATCCTGCGCCGCGTGCTGCGCGACGAGGAGATTGCCAAGCAGTAACCGGCATGCACTGCTTTGCAGTCCAGCGCTGTCGTTATGCAAAACCGTGGGACATCCACGGTTTTTTCTTTCTGGATCCGACCAACGTGCAGGCAACGATGCAATATCAACTCATTTCACAGCAAGCCGAACTGGATCAGTATCTCGCTTCTCTGGCCGACGTTCCCCTGGCCATCGATACCGAATTCGTTCGCACCCGTACCTACTATCCCCAGCTCGGTCTGTTCCAGATCTACGATGGCAAGCAGCTTGCCCTGCTCGATCCCCTGACCCTGGATCTCTCCGGTTTGTGGCAACGCCTCGGTCGGGCCGGACAGATTGCCATCCTGCACGCCTCCGGTGAGGATCTGGAACTTATCCAGCATCAGGCGGGTCACCTGCCCAACCAGATGCACGATACCCAGCTGGCGGCAGCCTTCCTGGGTCATGGCGTGTCGGTGGGGTTTGGCGCCCTGGTCAACGAATTCCTCGGGGTCGAGCTTGAGAAGGATCAGGCCCGTACCGACTGGCTGGCGCGCCCCCTTACCCCTCGTCAGCTGGAATATGCCGCGGCGGATGTCTTCTACCTCATGCCCCTCTACGAGAAGGTGATGGCCAGACTGAGCGAGAGCGGCAAGTTCCCCTGGTTCGAGCAGGAGTGCCAGAACCACTCCGCCCGCAAGACCCAGGGCAGCGATCCCCGTCAAGCCTACCTCGAGATCGTCAACGCCTGGCAACTGGGTCGCCGTGAGCTGGCCATCCTGCGCGAGCTGGCCGCCTGGCGCCAGCAGGAAGCGGTACGCCGGGATCTCGCCCTCAACTTCGTGGTGAAAGAGCTGCACCTGTTCAAGGTGGCGGAGCGTCGTCCCGCTTCCCTTCGGGATCTCAACGAGCTGGGCCTCTCGCCCATCGAGATCAAGATCCACGGCAAGCGGATGCTGGACATCGTCGCCGCCGCCCAGCAGAGCGACCCTGCGAGCTGGCCCGATCCCATCCGCCGTCTGGTGGACTTTCCCCAGTACAAGGCCGAGCTCAAGCGCATCAAGGCCATGGTGGAGGAGAAGGCCAAGGCCAGCAACATTCCGCCGGAGCTGGTGGCGAGCAAGAAGATCATCCACCAGTATTTCACCTGGAGCTGGCGCATGAGTGCCGAGGAGCGGGCCAGGGCGGACAAGCCCATGTTGCTGCAAGGGTGGCGTCATGAGCTGGTAGGCCACCTGCTGGCCCAGTGACGAGTACGCAGTACGAGAAGGGGAGTCCATGACTCCCCTTTTTCATGCCTGTGCGGCTGCCCCCAGGGGTTGCCGGGATCGTCGCACCAGAGGGTTGGTCATGATGGGAAGCGAGAAGGGGTGGAGGAGGAAAATGGCGGGCACAAAGGGTGCCCCCATCAGAGTTCGTGAGCGTGGAATCCCTTGCGGTAGCGGGCCTCGCAGCGCGGGCAGCGTTGCAGGGTCGGATCCTGTTCCAGCTGTTCAGGGAGCAGCGGCTCCTCACAATCGGAGCAGAAGCCATAGAGCCCCAGATCCATCTGGCAGAGCGCCGCGTCGAGCCGCTTGAGGCGTGCCACGCTGTGTTCCACCCCGGGCAGATCGAGACGGCTGGTCAGATCAACCAGTTGATCCCGCTCGCAGCGCTCCACCTTCTGTGCCCAGTCATCTTGTCGACAGGCCTTGAGCTGACGGATCAGCTCCTCTCTTGTTTGCGCCCAGTCGGTCAGAAGGCGCTGATGCCATTCGGCCAACCGGGCTTGCGTCACTTCACACACAGCAGCCCCCAAAAACGAGTGATAAAACTCGGCCAGTATAGGGAAACCCGCGGTTTATCAAGATGACATGAGTCAAGTTAACCGTGCTTTGACGGGTTTTTCCGGCAGGTGCTGCGGCTTGCCGGTGATGACGTAGAGCACTCCCGCCACCAGACAGACGACACCCACCAGGGTACTCATGGGGGGCATGATCCCGCGCAGCATAAAGGCGTACAAGAGCCCCGCCAGAGTCTCGAAAACGATGAGCGGCCCGACCAGCACGGTCGGCAGGCGCTGGCTCGCTTCGTTCCAGCATAGGGTGCCGAGCCAGGAGCAGAGGAGCCCCACTGCCCCCATCAGCAGCACGAAGCGCAGGGGCGTCGGCCCGAAGGGCAGGGGAAAGTCCGGTGCGCTCAGGGCAAGATGGCCGAGGCTGCCGAGATAGGCAATGAGCGCCACCGGCAGGGTCACCAGCCCCTGGGCGGTGGCCCAGACGGCCGGACTGCGGCCCGGGTGCTCGCGCAGCCAGCGGGCGTTGCGCAGGGGATACCAGGTCCAGCACAGCACGGCGCCCACCGCCAGGGCGAGCCCAAGCAGTTGTTCGGTGCGCGCCTCGGTGTGCCAGGTGAGCTCGGCGCTGTTGACCAGACAGAGGCCGGCCCCCATCAGCACCAGGGACGGGTAGAGCCGGGTGCGGGAGAGGCGACCGTCCCGTGCGCCATAGAGGCGGTTGGCGGCCAGGGCCGTCACCACCGGCAGGGTGCCGATAAACATGGCCGCCAGGGGCGAGCCGATGCGCAAGATGGCCCCCGACAGGCAGAAGTAGTAGAGGAGGTTCCCCACCAGAGTGAGGGCGAGGGCCTCTCGCCAGTCGCTGGCCGAGAGGGCCGCCAGGTGTTTGCGTGCCTGCCAGGCGAGCGGCAGTACGATGAGGCCGAAGGCGAGGTAGCGGCCGCTCGCGAGCAGGGCGGGGGGATAGCCGTCTACCAAGAGGGGGGCGACGAAGATGAGCCCCCACATCAGGCCGGCCAGCAGGGCAAACAGGACTCCGATCAACATGTTTCATATCCGGTAAAGAAGAAGGAGGCCAGCCTAGCAGGGGGGAAGGGGGGCGTATTGAACCAGATTGCGCTTTAGCGGCCAGCCTGCACCTGTTTCTGGTAGCGGACCGGGGTGGTGCCATAGCGGCGCAGGAAGGCACGGTTGAGGTGGGACTGATCGGCCAGACCACAGGCGGCGGCCACCTCGGCTGCGGGCAGGCCGGCAGCCAGCCACCCCTTGGCGCGCTGCAGGCGGATGGCCATCAACATCTGCTGGGGGGTGACGTGAAAGCGGGCCTTGAAGCTGCGCTGGAAGTGGTAGGGGCTGAGGTTCACTGCACCGGCCAGCTCGGCCAGGGTCATGGGGCGGGCGAAATAGGCCTGCATATAGTCGATAGCGCGGCCCAGAGGGTGGGCCGCTTCGCGCGGGGCCGCCAGGGCCCGGGCATGGGGGCGCAGGGTCTCGCACACCCTTAGCAGCAGGCCGTCGGCGGCGAGCTCGCTGTCACAGTGCCAGAGGGCATCCAGGGTCGCCTGCAGGACGGGGGCAGTGCGCGGATCGCTTCGCACGGCATCGGTGAAATACCAGTCGCGCTCGCCGCTGATGGCCTCGAGCCGATCGGCGGGCAGGTAGAGCATGCGATAGCGCCACCCCTGCTCGCAGGCTGACTCGCCCGTGTGCAGCTCATCGGGGTTCATCAGCACCAGGCTGCCGGGACCGGCCAGGAGCTGGCTGCCGCGATAGCGAAAGCGCTCGGCACCGCACTCGATGACACCGAGGCCAAACCCCTCGTGACTATGGGGATCGAAGATGTGGTGCTGGATGTGGGCGCGATAGAGCTCGGTCGCAGGCTGCCCCGGCAGGGCGCGAAAATCGGCCCTGTCGTGCTGATGGGTAAAGTTGACCGGCACTCCCTGCATCCTGACCTCCTGTCAATGAGCCTTCATCATAGGGCGCCGCGGGGCGGCGGCCAAGTCTAGGCCTGTGAGGCGCACTCGCGCTCGAGGGCGGTGCGGATCTCCTCTGCGGTCTTGATGGTGCGGATGCGACGAAACAGCTCGTCGGCCTGGGGGTATTCCCGCACTATGTAGGAGAACCACTGCTTGATGCGGCTCGGGTAGTAGTCGGCCTTGTCGCTCGCCAGATCCTGCTCGGTGTAGGTCACCATCAATTGCAGTACCTCGGCCCAGCTCATGTGGGCACACCCCATCTTCATCACGTTGGCCAGGTTGGGCAGGGAGATGGCGCCCCGGCCCACCATGAGGGCATCGCAACCGGACACCCGGGCACAGGTCAGGGCATCGGCATGGTTCCAGATCTCGCCGTTGGCGGTGACGGGGATGGGCAGGGCGCGGCGGATGGCGTCCACGTACTCCCAGTGGGCCGGCGCCTTGTAGCCTTCGCGCTTGGTGCGGGCATGCACCGCCAGCTCGTTGGCGCCCCCCTGATAGACGGCCTGGGCGTTGTCCAGATAGAGATCCTTGTCATCGTATCCCAGGCGGATCTTGGCGCTCACCGGCAGGTGGGCAGGCACGGCCTCCCGCACCGCCTTGACGATGCGATAGACGGTCTCGGGCTCCTTGAGCAGCACGGCGCCCCCCTTGCTCTTGTTGACCGTGGGGGCAGGGCAGCCGAAGTTGAGATCGACCCCGGGAGAGCCGAGCTCGATGGCCCGGATGGCATTTTCTGCCAGCCACTCCGGATGCTGTCCCAGCAGTTGCACCCGTACCGGGGTCCCTGCACGGGTCTTGCCATCCTGTTTCAGCTCGGGGCAAAGGCGATGGAAGACCTTGGCGGGCAGCAGTTGATCGACCACCCGGATGAATTCACTGACGCAGAGGTCGTAATCATTGACGGAGGTGAGGACCTCCCGCATCAGGTGATCCAGCACCCCCTGCATGGGGGCCAAAATAACGCGCATAGCTGCTTCCGAAGACAAGGGGAGAAAAAAGAGCGCAGATTGTAGTGGCAATGGCCGGGATTGTCAGCCGTCTGCCCACTCGATGGCCCCAATCGACGGCCGCCGACTGGGCCAGGCTGTCAGCTTCCGGGCCAACTCTGTTAGGCTAAAGGCAGAGATACATGCAGAGGAGTACCCATGAAACGCTGGTGTCTGATGGCCCTGGGCTGGCTTGCCTTCGCCACCGGGATAGTCGGGATAGTCCTGCCCCTGCTGCCGACCACCCCCTTCATGTTGCTGGCGGCGGCGCTGTTTGCGCGCTCCTCTCCCCGCTTTCATGGCTGGTTGCTGGCGCATCCCTGGTTTGGCCCCCCCATCCTCGACTGGCAGCAGTATCGCGGCATTCGCCGTCATGCCAGACGCCGCGCCATCATCTTCATCCTGATCTCGTTCTCGGTATCGCTGCTGGTGGTGCCGTTGCCCTGGGTGAGGTGGCTGCTGGTTGTCATAATGGTGATCCTGCTCACCTGGTTGATGCGTCTGCCGGTGCTGGAGCCGGTTGCAATGAAGAAGTGAAATCCCTAAGCTATCGCGGCAATAATGCTATGGAGTCGGCTCGTCATTTTTGCGTGACGGGCCTTTTTATTGCCCCCAGGCGGAGACCCCGTGCGCCGCCATGGCAGGGCTCAAAAAATAAGCGGTCAAATAATGAATCCGGAAACCCTGAAGTTTATCGAAGCGAGCATCAAGACCATTCCCGACTATCCGAAGCCGGGCATTCTGTTTCGCGACATCACCAGCCTGATCGAGAATGCCGAGGCCTTCAAGGCCACCATCGATCTGCTGGCCGATCATTACCGTGATCAAGGCATCACCAAGATTGTCGGCACCGAGGCCCGTGGCTTCATCTTCGGCGCCCCGGTTGCCTACGCCATGGGGCTGGGGTTCGTGCCGGTGCGCAAGCCGGGCAAGCTGCCCCGCGCCGTCATCGAGGAGTCCTACGCCCTGGAGTACGGCACCGACACTCTGCAACTGCACACCGATGCCATCGTGCCCGGTGACAAGGTGCTGGTGGTGGACGATCTGCTGGCCACCGGCGGCACCGTCGATGCCACCGTCAAGCTCATCCGCCGCGCCGGCGGTGAGGTAGCGGATGCCGCCTTCATCATCTCCCTGCCGTCCCTGGGCGGTGATGCCCGTCTGACCGCCGCCGGCGTCAAGGTGGTCTCTCTGGTGGAACTCGCGGGGGCGTAAATCGCCCCTTCGCGCGGCAGGCCTCGTCACCCTGCTTTCTGCCGCAAACCGGTGCCTGAACGGGCACCGGTTTGAAATTCAAGCGATCCCTCCCAAGGCGGCGCATCCCCCATACAGCCAGCCCTCCATTTGTGTTAGCATCCAGCCTCAATGCCTCGTTTCCCAGCATCGAGATCTATGAGCTATCAGGTTTTGGCGCGCAAATGGCGCCCCCATACGTTTGAACAAGTGGTCGGCCAGCAACATGTGCTGACTGCCCTGACCAATGCCCTGGATCAGGGACGGCTTCACCATGCCTACCTGCTGAGCGGGACCCGCGGGGTGGGCAAGACCACCATCGCCCGCATTCTGGCCAAGAGCCTCAACTGCGAACAGGGGATCAGCAGCCATCCGTGCGGTGTGTGCGATACCTGCCGCGAGATCGATCAGGGCAATTTCGTCGATCTGCTGGAAATCGATGCCGCGTCCCGCACCAAGGTGGAAGACACCCGAGAGCTGCTCGACAACGTGCAGTACCGTCCGGCCCGTGGTCGTTTCAAGGTGTACCTCATCGATGAAGTGCACATGCTGTCGCGCCACAGCTTCAATGCGCTGCTCAAAACCCTGGAAGAGCCGCCCCCCTATGTGAAATTCCTGCTGGCCACCACGGATCCGCAGAAGCTCCCTATCACCATCCTCTCGCGCTGCCTGCAGTTTCATCTCAAGAGCCTGGAGCAGACCCAGATCGCCAGGCAGCTCGAATGGGTGCTGGATCAGGAGGGACAACCCTTCGAGCCTCGCGCCCTGCTGGCCCTGGCCAAGGCGGCCGATGGCAGCATGCGCGATGCCCTGAGCCTCACCGATCAGGCGTTGGCCCACGGCAACGGCAGCGTGCGCCTGGAGAGCGTGCTCACCATGCTGGGGACCCTCGATCATCACCACCTGCACCAGTTGCTGGAGGCGGTGCTGCGCCAGGATGCCCCGGCCACCATGGCCAAGATCACCGAGATTGCTACCCTGGGGCCGGATTTCGATCAGCTTCACGCCGAGCTGGAAGCCTTGCTCCACCGGGTGGCCATGGCGCAACTGCTGCCTGCGAGCGTGCAGGAGCAGGGGGCGGATGCCGATGCCTTGCTGCAGCTCGCCGGAGCCATGAGCCCGGAAGAGGTACAGCTCTGCTATCAAATCGTGCTGGGGGGGCGCAAGGATCTGCCCTGGGCCCCTGACGGGCGCACCGCACTGGAGATGACCTGTCTGCGGATGCTGGCCTTCTCGCCCCGGCGCGAGGTGGTCCATCCCGCCAACCTGGCGGCCCAACCTCTCATGACAGGGCTCTCCGGCGTGATGGTGGCAGCGAGGGAAAGCGCGCCGCTCCTGCCGGGAAAGCCCCAGGGGGCTGAGCCGGCCCCGGCTGCCAGTGCAGCACCACAGGCTCCCGCCGCGCCAGCATCGGTCCTTGAGGCCGAGCACGTCGCCCCCGCACCCAAGGCGGAAGAGGGCGCAGTGCTGGATCCGCTCTTTGCCGAGCAGGATGAGCTGCTGCGCGAGGCCGAACGGATGGGTTACGAGGCCGCGGTGCCCACCAGTCCGCCTGCAGAGCCTGCCTCTGCGCCGTTGGCGGCGGATGACGCCGGGCAGATGCAGCAGGTTGAGGTCCAAGGGGAAGACGTCACCATCTCTTCGACCTCCAGCATGCAGAGCCTGCTTGGCAAGCGCAATCTGCTGCGAAGCCGCCTGCGTGGCGAGCAGAGTACAAACGCCGCGCCCGCCCGGGTCACTCCCGTCAAACCGGTGGCCGCGACCAAACCGGCCCCTGCGATGCCTGCCTTCGCAACTTCACCCCAGACCGAGGTGCAACCAGCGGCGCGGCCCGAGATGCCGGGGCAGGGACCTGCCTTGCAAACAGGGTATGACGACCTGCCCCCTCTCGATGCCTATGAAGAGGGGGCCAGTGACTACGAAGAGTATCTGAATCAGGGGTTTGACGAGGGGTTTGCCAGTGCCCCGTTGCCCACGCGGGCAGTGACTTCCGCCCAGCCAGCTCCCGCCACCATGGCACCTCCTTCGCAGGAGGATCTGCCGCCCTGGGATCTGGGCGCTGACGCCGGCAGCGCGGATGCGGCGGCACCTGTGGTTGCCGCTATGGTGCCTGCCGCACCTCCAGTGGCTGCCAGCGAGCCTCAGCCCGCCATTGCGTTGATGGAGACCATCGACTGGGATGCCCTGGAGAGCGACGCCCAGCCCGAGGAGGAGGGGGAGGTCGCCCGTCTGATCCCCTCGTCCTTGCTGGTCAATTGCGGGGACGCCTGGGCCGAGCTTATCGCCCGCACCGGGGTGGGTGGTCGGCTGCGTCAACTGGCCATCAACGCGGTGATGACCCGGGAAGGCAATCGGGTCTCCCTGCTGCTCAAACCCGAGCAGCGCCATCTGGTGAGCGACAAGGCCCGCGCCGATCTGGCCGAGATCATCGGTCCCGAGCTGGGCGGCCCGGTTCACATCGATGTGACCCTGGGCTCGGATCCCGCGCGGGAGACGCCGCTCGAGATAGAGCATCGTCTCTATCTCGGGGTGCGTGAACAGGTGAGCCGGGATCTGGCGGCGGATCCCAACGTACAATTCTTGCAGCAGCGTTTCGGCGCCGTGCTCCATCCCGAGAGCATCGAACCCCTGAGTCGCTGAATTGCGGTGAAAAAACCGTGCCGGGGTTTGTCCCCGGTTGAAAAGACCTTTGGCTGCCCCCACTTAGGGCAGATGAACCCACAGCCCGGCGCTGGATGCCGGATTTCAAGACGAGAGACGATCTATGTTTGGTAAAGGTGGAATGGGTAACCTGATGAAACAGGCCCAACAGATGCAAGAGCGCATGCAGAAGATGCAAGAGCAGCTGGCCCAGATGGAAGTGGTCGGCGAGGCGGGCGCAGGCATGGTCAAGGTGACCATGGCCGGCAGCCACAGCGTGCGTCGTATCGAGATCGATCCCAGCCTGATGGAAGATGACAAGGAGATGCTGGAAGATCTGGTCGCCGCCGCCGTCAATGACGCCGTGCGCCGCGTGGAAGAGCAGAACAAGGCCAAGATGGGCGAGCTGACCGGCGGTATGCAACTGCCCCCGGGCTTCAAAATGCCCTTCTGAGGATCCTGCCCGTATCCGTTTCCCCTCCTCTGGGAAGGGGAAAAATGAAAAGGCCAGAGCCAAGCTCTGGCCTTTTGCATGTCGGCACCCCCGGGAACGGCCATGCACAGATCATGGCGGGTGCGGCGCACTTGCCTGCCCCAGGTGGGAGAAGCCCTCGACCAGATGATCGATGAGGGCGCGGATGGCAGGCAGCAGACCGCGGCGTGAGGGGAAGACCGCGTGGATCACCTCCTGGCGCGGTGCCCAGTCGGGGAGCAGACGCACCAGCCGGCCATCGGCCAGGGGCTCATCCATCATCATGGTGGGCAGTTGCACGACCCCGAGCCCGTCGATCGCCCCCTGACGCAATGTCTGCATGTCGGTGGTGGCAAAGCGGGGGCTGTGGTGCTGTTTGACCCTGGACTCATTGGGGCCCAGCAGGGTCCAGTGATGGCCTTCCAGGCTGGCGCCGTGACCGAGGCTCGGCCATGACAGCAGATCTGCGGGGGCCCGGGGTATGCCGAGTGACGTGACAAGGGCCGGGCTTGCCACCAGACACTGGGTCGCATAACCCAGCACCCGCATGGCGAGATCGCTGTCCTCCAGGGGCAGTGGTCGCACCCTGAGCGCCATGTCCAACCCCTCCGCGACCAGATCCACCGCCCGGTTGACCCCGACGAGCTGCACCTTGACGCTGGGATGGGCCAGGGCGAACGAGACCAGCATCCTCCCTACGTGGGCGTGCAGCAGATCGATGGGGCAGGCGATGCGCACCAGACCGCAAGGCTCGCTCTGGGTCGCGGCGATGAGATCCTGCGCCGCATCGGCTTCCACCAGCATGGCCCGGCAACGGGTGTAATAAGCCTGACCGAGTTCGGTGACGGTGAAGCTGCGGGTGGAACGCTGGATAAGACGCACCCCGAGTCGCTCCTCCAGCATGGCGATGCGGCGGCTGAGCCTGGATTTGGGCATGCCGAGGGCCCTGCCGGCCTGGGCAAAGCCCCCGTGATCCACCACCTGGACATAGAAATAGAGGTCGTTGAGATCCTGTTGCATGGGGTTATCGTTCACAAAATAGGACGCTGATAGCCAATTTTACGTCTACCGGACGCAGCGTTCCAGACTCACAATGCGAGCTACGACACATCCCGTGACGATCACCCAGGAGAGCATCATGAAAAGAGTCATCGGTATTTACAGCGCCCCTCGACAACACTGGGTCGGCGACGGATTCCCGGTTCGCTCGCTGTTCTCGTATCAGACCCATGGCCGCGCCTTGAGCCCCTTCCTGCTACTGGACAGGGCTGGCCCGGCACATTTCGAGCCCGCCGATCATGCCAGGGGAGTGGGGGAGCACCCGCACCGTGGCTTCGAGACGGTCACCATCGTCTATGAAGGGGAGGTCGCCCATCGCGACTCGACCGGCCAGGGGGGGATCATCGGTCCGGGAGACGTGCAGTGGATGACGGCCGCCGCCGGCATCATGCACGACGAGTTCCACTCCCAGGGGTTCACCCGTCGTGGTGGCACCCTCGACATGGTGCAGCTGTGGGTCAACCTGCCCGCCAAACACAAGATGTCGACGCCCGGTTATCAGGGCATCACCAACGACACCATCCCACAACTGAGCCTCAAGGAGGGCGATGTGCGGGTGCGCATCATCGCCGGGAACGATGCCGGGTTGCAACAAGGCGAGGTAGAGGGGCCAGCCCGAACCTTCTCGCCCATGAACATCTGGGATCTGCGGCTCAAGGGCGGGGCCAGCGTGGTGCTGCCGGCGGTAGCGGGATGGAACAGCGCCTTGGTGGTGCTCAAGGGCTCTCTTATTATCAACGGTCAGGAGCGCGCGGGCGAAGCACAACTGGTGCTGCTCGATCCCAACGGTGAGGAGTTCATGTTGGAGGCGGAGGGCGAGGCCAGCTTGTTGCTGCTGAGTGGCGAGCCCATCGATGAACCCATCGTGGGTTATGGCCCCTTTGTCATGAACAGCGAGGCAGAGATCCATCAGGCGATAGATGATTTCAGCAGCGGCCGGTTCGCCGTCATCGCCCCCTGAGACAATCCCGATAAAAACAAAGCGCCTGATGGCGCTTTGCTTTTTTATGAGCCCTGGTCAACCGAGCCAGCCGAGGGCCAGCGCCAGCCTGCCGCACAAGGCAGCCAGCAGGATGCCAAGCAGGGTGCGCAGCAGCCAGATCACCACCAGCTGTCCCACGCTCACCGGGATCCGGGTGGCCAGAATGCAGGGGATGGAGGCAGAGAAGAAGAGCACCGAGCTGACCGAAACCACGGCCGCGACATAGCGCACCAGCAGGTCGGCATCCTTGAGCAGGATGGCGGGCAGGAACATCTCGGCCAGACCGGCCGAGAGGGCCTTGGCGGTGGCGAGCGGCTCGCCGAGATCCAGCAGCCAGGTCAGTGGCCAGAGCAGCCAGCCCAGCAGATCGAACAGGGGAGTGTGCTTTGCCAGCAGCAGGCCCAGCAGACCGACGGACAGTATGGTGGGCACCACGGCAGCGGCCATGTGAAGACCGTCCCTGAGGTTGTCCTTCAATTGCCGCAGCAGGGGATCTGCCTGGTGGGACTGGGTCAGGCCGCAGGTGAGGGCCGCCTGCCAGCGGCTCATGCCAGCCGGTAGCGGCTCGTCGGTCTCCCCATGGTGAGCCAGGCGACTGATGGGAGGAACACGCGCCAGGATGGCGGTGATGACGAAAGTGATCACCAGGGTGGACCAGAAGTAGAAGTTCCAGTGTCCCATCAGGTTGAGGGTCTTGGCCACGATGATCATGAAGGCGGCCGAGACGGTGGAGAAGCCGGTGGCGATGATGACGGCTTCTCGCACCGTGTACTTGCCCGCGAGGAAGACCCGGTTGGTGATGAGCAGGCCCACCGAGTAGCTGCCGACGAAAGAGGCGACGGCATCGATGGCGGAGTGACCCGGCGTGCGCCACAGGGGGCGCATCACAGGTTGCATCAGCACCCCGATGAATTCCAGCAGGCCGAAACCGAGCAGGAAGGTCAGGGCCATGGCGCCGATAGGCACGATGAGACCCACAGACATGGCCAGTTTATCGAACAGGAAGGGGAGGCGATCCGGGGTCATCAACCAGGCAGGGCCCCAGTCTGTGACATACAAAATGGCCAGGGCCAGTCCGAGCAGCTTGAACAGGCTCAATACCCTGTCGATGGGACGGGCGCGCCAGCGGCCATCCAGCAAGGGGGTGATGGCGCCATAGGCGATGAGCAAGAGAATGATGGTCAGGGCAAGGGGGCGCTGGGCAATCAGAAAGCCGGCCAGGTGATCCACCACTATGGTGCTGCGCCCGCCAAGCTCGAAGGGAACAAAAAAGATGGCGATGCCAAGCAGGCTGGCCAGCAGCAGCTTGATGCCGGCCCCTGATCCTGCCGGTGCAGTGAGCGAGTATTCAGGTTCCATTTTCTCTCCTTGTGATCCGCATGGTTCAATTCCGTTGAGGGGGATGATTTGTATATACAATATCGTCCGGCGCTCAAAATGGAAACACCAAAGTCACCAAAATGCAACATGTGAGTCGGTGTGGATGCAGATGACCCCAAGGTTGAAAAGCGTGATCTTGGGGGGAAGAGGGGCCGGGGTGGTGAGGCATCAAGAGGCAAAACAGGGAGGAAAGCGACCAGCGCCAGGAAAAACATGAGCGGCTATTTACCCTTTCTGGTCATATTCATTCATGGGCCTATATTCATGACTATTTATGAATAAATCATAAACCCTTTGTTCATTTGACTACTTTTCGGCTATCCCATTGCAGAGTAAGATGCCTCTTCAATAAAAATAAGAATTAGGAGTTCGGGTGTGAAGGCATTAGAGAAAGAAAGGATATCGCCCTATATCAGCCAGTTATACGAGTGCGGTATTAATGATTCTGACATTAAGCTCGTCGTGGACCAATTTCGCGCCGACGTTTCCTGCAGTTCATCCCTGTTTTTATTGCGGGATGATGACAAGAGCGACGGAATAAAGCTTTTTTCCAGCGGTCTGACCGAGGCCCAGCAGCAGTTTTACCTGCAACATCATCGCCAGGATGTGTGGTTCAACCATTACCAGGATAAAGGGTGCAAGGGGATCGTCAGCGCCAACAGCATTTCAAGCTCGGTGGGCCTGCTGGCAAGTTTCGGCGCCCAATTCGCCGCCGGCGGCGTCTGCCTGGTGAAAGGGCGTGGGCTGAGCAGCCTGTGCAGTTACCGTGGTGCAGCGCAAGATGATTTCAGCAGTCGCGACCTCACCTCGCTCTCGGAAATCTATTCCGGACTGGCGGCCTGGAGCCAGCATTATTGGAACTTGCTGGCCCTGGAAACCCAGAACTATCAGTTGCAACAGCTGGTGAAAAACCATAATAAGCCCAGCGCCATCATAGACGACAAGGGGCATATTCATTATTCCAATGTGGCCTTCAACCGTATCGCCGATGAAAATGTGGAATTGCGGGCCATCAATGGCATTTTCTCTTTGCAGAATAAGGAGCAGCAACGCCAGCTCAAGGAGATCCTCAATGGCTTTGCCTATTTGCTGCCCGGCGCCAGCGCCTATATGTCCATTCCCCGTCAGCCTAACCTGCGTCCGCTGCTGGTCCAATGCACCCTGATGAGCGGACTCAGCCGCTTTGAACGCTATGTGGAAGTGGTGCTGCGTGACCCCGAGCACGCCTTCAACCCCGACATCGAAGCGCTGGCCAGCCTCTATCCCCTCACCATTGGCGAGAAGGAGCTGCTGGTGCTGATGAGCAAGGGTTACAGCAGCAACGACATCGCGGAGCTGCGCGGTGTCAAGGTGGAAACTGTGCGCTCCACCCTGAAAGGGGTGTTCAAGAAGACCGACTGCCACAGCCAGAACGAGCTCTTGCTCTTGCTGCAATCCATCTCCTGATCCATGCGGACTATGCTTGGAGTGAGCCGGACATAGTGCCCGGCTCTTGCCTCCCCTCGGGAGGCTCGTTGGGGGAAAGCGTCATGGAATCACTCAAAGCAAAGGACTACATGCAGACCAAGCCCATCACCTTCAGCGCAGAGATGATGGTACAGGCGGCGGTGGAAAAATTTCTCAACAGTCATCAGTTGGGCGGCCCCGTAGTGGACAGCCAGGGACATCTGATTGGCTGGGTCTCCGAGCAGGATTGCATTGCCGTCATGCTCAAGGAGGCCTACCACTGTGAACAGGTGGCCCAGGTCAGGGATGTGATGCGCAAGGAGGTGCTGGCAGTCGGCCCCGACACCAGCATCCTGGATCTGGCGGAGATGATGATGGGTCAAAAGCCCAAGATCTATCCTGTGGTGGAGGAGGGGCGCCTGCTCGGGGTCATCAACCGCCACAATGTGATGCAGGCCATCCACGCCCAGCTTGGCACCTGTTTCGTGCATCAGGCCAGAGTCTAAACGGTGTTGTCTGGTTGTTTTCAAAGAGCAGGCTCCGGCCTGCTCTTTTCATCCGTGACGGTCATGACGCCTCCGGCTTGATGTGCTGGCGCGGCGCTTTAAGGCTTGCACCGCCCAGCCTCGCTCTTTAGGATCTCCCCCAGCTATCGATATGGCCCTTGATGGGCACTCTTTTAAGGAATTCGTACCTTGTCTCTCTCTATCGAGGCGCTGCGCCGCCGTCTTACCGCCTGCATGAATCTCGACGCCCGCCGTCTCTCCAGTCGACTGCACGGGGTCAAGAAGCTGCCGGAAGCCAAGCAGGCTGCCGTGCTCGAGACCATCGCCGCTGACCTGGATGTGGCACAGGCGCGCTATCAGTCCCGTCTGGCGGGCGTGCCCAAGGTCACCTATCCGGACAATCTGCCAGTCAGCCAGAAGCAGGGGGAGATCGCCAAAGCCATTGAAGAGCATCAAGTGGTGATCATCGCCGGCGAAACCGGTTCGGGCAAAACCACCCAGATCCCCAAGATCTGTCTGGCGCTCGGGCGTGGGGTCAAGGGCTTCATCGGCCACACCCAGCCGCGCCGTCTGGCGGCCCGTACCGTCGCAGCCCGCATCGCCGAGGAGATGGAGTCCGAGCTTGGCCACTACGTGGGTTACAAGGTGCGCTTTACCGATCAGGTGAGCGAGCAGACCCACATCAAGCTGATGACCGACGGTATCCTGCTGGCGGAGATCCAGAACGACCGGATGCTCACCCAGTACGACACCATCATCATCGATGAGGCCCACGAGCGCAGCCTCAACATCGACTTCATCCTGGGCTATCTCAAGCAACTGCTGCCCAAACGCCCCGATCTCAAGGTGATCATCACCTCGGCCACTATCGACCCGCAACGTTTCTCCCGCCATTTCAACAAGGCGCCGGTGATCGAGGTCTCTGGCCGCACCTACCCGGTGGAGGTGCGCTACCGCCCGCTCGTCAGTGATAAAAGCGAAGGGCTGGAGGAGCGCGACGAACTGCAGGGGATCTTCGATGCGGTGGAAGAGCTGGCACGCGAAGGGCTGGGTGACATCCTCATCTTCATGAACGGCGAGCGGGAGATCCGCGATACCGCCGATGCTCTGCGCAAGCTCAACCTGCGCGATACCGAGGTGCTGCCGCTCTACGCCCGCCTCTCCAATGCCGAGCAGAACAAGGTGTTCCAGCAACATGCCGGGCGGCGCATCGTGCTGGCCACCAACGTGGCGGAGACCTCGCTGACGGTGCCGGGCATTCGCTACGTCATCGATCCGGGCACCGCCCGCATCAGCCGCTACTCCTGGCGCACCAAGGTACAGCGCCTGCCCATCGAGCCGGTCTCCCAGGCCAGCGCCAACCAGCGTAAAGGGCGCTGCGGTCGGGTGGCGGATGGTATCTGTATCCGCCTCTACTCGGAGGAGGATTTCAATAGCCGTCCCGCCTTTACCGACCCCGAGATCCTGCGCACCAACCTGGCATCGGTCATCCTGCAGATGCTGGCGCTCGGCCTTGGCAATATGGAGGCGTTCCCCTTCGTCGAGCCACCTGAGTCACGCCATATCAAGGACGGTCTGACCCTCTTGAAAGAGCTGGAGGCGGTGCGCGAGCTGCCCGCCACCGGCGATCGCGAAGCCAAGCTGCAGCTGACCGAGACCGGTCGCCAGCTCTCGCGCATCCCCCTTGATCCGCGTCTGGCCAAGATGGTGATCAGCGCAGCGCAGACCGGCTGCCTGAGTGAGGTGATGGTGATCACCGCCGCCCTCAGCATTCAGGATCCCCGCGAGCGGCCCATGGAGAAGAAGCAGGCCGCCGACGAGCAGCACAGACGCTTTGAAGACAAGGATTCCGACTTCCTCGCTTTTGTTAACCTCTGGAACTATCTGAAAGAGCAGCAGGATCTCCTTGGCAGCAACCCGTTTCGCCGCATTTGCCAGAAGGAGTTTCTCTCCTACCTGCGGGTGCGCGAGTGGCAGGACATTCACTTCCAACTGCGCCAGACGGTCAAAGAGCTGGGCTTCAAGGCCAACCAGGAACCGGCAGACTTCAAGACGGTGCACTGTGCGCTCTTGACCGGTCTTTTGAGCCATATCGGCAACAAGGATCTGGAAAAGCCCGAATTCCTCGGGGCCCGCAATGGCCGCTTCCACCTCTTCCCGGCCTCGGGTCTGTTCAAGAAGCCGCCCAAGTGGGTGATGGCCGCCGAGCTGGTGGAGACCTCGCGCCTCTACGCCCGCATCAACGCCAAGATTGAACCGGAGTGGGTGGAGCCGCTGGCGGGGCACCTCATCAAGCTGCACCACAGCGACCCTCACTGGTCGAAGAAAAACGGTGCCGTGATGGCCAAGGAGAAGGTGACCCTCTATGGTCTGACTTTGGTCAACGAGCGCACCATCAACTTCAGCCGCATCGATCCGGCGCTGTGCCGCGAGCTCTTCATCCGCCGCGCGCTGGTGGAGGGGGATTTCGAGACCCGCCACCGTTTCTTCAGCGATAACCGCAAGCTCCTGGCCGAGGTAGAGGCGCTGGAGCACAAGTCCCGCCGGCGCGACATTCTGGTGGATGATGAGGACTTGTTCCGCTTCTACGATGCCCGTTTGCCGGAAGATGTGATTTCCGCCCGTCACTTCGACAAGTGGTGGAAAGAGGCGCAAAAGCGGGATCCCGAGCTGCTCAACTTCGAAAAAGAGATGTTGATGAAGGGGGATGCGGCCCACATCAGCGATCTCGACTACCCCAACTTCTGGCAGCAGGGGCGCCTCAAGCTGAAATTGACCTACCAGTTTGAGCCGGGGGAGGCGGCGGACGGCGTCACCCTGCATATCCCGCTGCCGCTCCTGAACCAGGTGGAGGTGAAGGGGTTCGAGTGGCTGATCCCGGGCCTGCGTCACGAACTGCTGGTTGCCCTCATCAAGTCGATGCCAAAGCCCATGCGCAAGAACTTCGTGCCGGCCCCCAACTATGCCGATGCGCTGCTCGCCAGCATCAACCCCGAGCAGGGGCCGCTCTTGGACGAGATGGAGCGCCAGCTGCGCCGCATGACTGGCGTGACCGTGCCCCGTGAATCCTGGGATTGGGCTGCGGTGCCCGATCACCTGAAACTCACCTTCCGGGTGGTGGACGACAAGCACAAGAAGGTGGCGGAAGGCAAGGATCTGGAGGCATTGAAAGAGTCGCTGCGCGGCAAGGTGCAGGAGACCCTGTCGCAAGTGGCGGACGACGATATCGAGCAGTCTGGCCTCACCCTGTGGAGCTTTGGCGAGCTGCCCCAGGAGTACAGTCAGAAGCGCGGTGGGTTCGAGGTGAAAGCCTATCCGGCCCTGGTGGATCAGAAGGATTCGGTCGCCATCCAGCTGGTGGAGAGTCCGGTGGTGCAGCAGCAGCTGATGTGGGCTGGCCAGCGTCGGCTGGTGCTGCTCAACGTGCCATCTCCCATCAAGTACCTGCAGGAAAAGCTGCCCAACAAGGCCAAGCTCGGGCTCTATTTCAACCCGTTTGGCAAGGTGGCCGAGCTGATTGACGACTGCATCGCCTGTGGCTGTGACAAGCTGATTGAGCAGCACGGCGGCATGGCGTGGGACGAAGCCGGCTTTGAGGCGCTCAAGGAGTATGTCCGCGCCGAGCTCAACGATGCGGTGGTGGAGGTTGCCAAGCAGGTGGAAGCCGTGCTGACCCTCTCCCATGAGATCAAGAAACGGCTCAAGGGCAAGATGCAGCTCGACACTGCCTTTGCCATGTCGGACATCCAGCAGCAGCTCGGCAACCTCATTCACAAGGGCTTTGTCACCGAGACCGGCTGGCAACGGCTGCCTGACTTGCTGCGCTACCTGCGGGCCATCGAGCGGCGCCTCGAGAAGCTCGCCATCGATCCCAACCGGGATCGGGTCTACATGCTCAAGGTGCACAGCGTGGAGTCGGAGTACAAGGCACTGCTCGCCAAGATCCCCAAATCCCAGCTTATTCCCACCGAGGTGGCCAATATTCGCTGGATGATCGAGGAGCTGAGAGTCTCCTTCTTCGCCCAGCAACTGGGGACGCCATACCCCATCTCGGATAAACGGGTGCAGAGCGCCATTGCCCAGTGCTAAGCTGCTATCTATCTGTTTTCTGAGCCATAGTGTGAAAGCAACGGGACGCCAAAGGGAAGGGAGGCCGTCATATGCTGGGGATCTGGTTGGGGGTGGCACTGGTCAACATCAGCGGGTATCAACCCATTGCGGAACAAACCTGGGTGCAGCTCAACCCGGAGTACTATCCGGTGCAGCGCCCCGTGCCGCCCATTTTTGCGGCCTGGCGGGGCAATCAGTTTCCCCCTCTTGAACAGAGAAAGAAGAACGGCCGCTGGCAGATCCTCTTTCCTGCCCGGCTGGTGCCCCCCTTCGATCTGTTCGAAGGGGAGGCCCAGCTCTCCAAGGCTTACCTGGCCAGGCTAAAGCGCATCGATGAGATGGCCTATGGCATGGCTCCCCACCAATCAGTACCGCACACCGCCTCCTCGGCCCCCTCGTTCGAAGTCCCGGGCGCAGTCGCCTTTGTCGCCGAGTTCTCCCTGCCCCGGGATAGGAAAGCGCGGATGCCCCTGGAGGAGCCCTTGCTCGCACGGCTGGGGGGGCAGGGAGTCCCCACCCAGGCTTTGGCAAGACAGGGGGATGCGCAGCCCATGGCCGCCACAGGGTCTGCCCCTGAGCCGACGACCCTGACTCTTTCCGCCACGGCGGCAGGGGAGGCATCGCGGGTTTGTCATCAGGTGGCGGCGGGAGAGACCCTGTGGCGTATCGCAAGCCAGCTTCAGTCAAAAGAGGCCGGCGGTTCGGATACTTACAGCTATCTGCTGGCGCTGGTACAGGAAAATCGTGACAGGATGGTCAAAGGAATCCGGGTGCAGGCCGGGCTGCGCCTCTATTGCCCCACAGCGCAGACTCTGGCGCAATTCGATGCCCTGAGCCCGGCCCAGCGACAGCAGCAGTTTGCCCGTCTGGAGCAGGGGCGTTAGGGGATGGCGAGAGGCGTGGTGGAGTGCCTCTTGGCCAAAGAGGAGTGACGCGGGTTCTTTCCTTGTATCCCCTCCGGGCCCGTGCTAGTATTCGCGCTCGTTTTGCGAGGTGCTGACCGGTCGCAGTCAACACCATACATTCATCTTAAAAGAGATAATCACTATGTCTTTCGTATTCCAAGCTGAAGTCCGTTCTGACCTGGGGAAAGGTGCGAGCCGCCGCCTGCGTCATGCTGACCTGGTTCCTGCCATCGTTTACGGTGCAGGCAAAGAAGCCGTGTCCGTTACCCTGGACCACAAAAAACTGATCCTGGCCCAAGAGAAGCCGGAGTTCTACTCCTCCGAGCTGACCCTGGTCATCAACGGTGAAGAAGTCAAAGTGAACGTGAAGGCTATCCAGCGTCACCCGGTTCGCTACAAGCTGGTTCACCTGGATTTCGTTCGTGTCTAATTGACAACGAACTTTCCTGTGAAGAGGCCACCCAATCGGGTGGCCTCTTTGTTTTTACAGCATTTTTTCCGGGAAAATAAAATACTCAAACAGCACTATTGGTCTTTACTTGTAGGCATGATTGACAGCAGGACACGTGTTGTGGTGCTCTGATGTTCAAGAAGTACTCGGACAAGTCCATTTTTCGGGGCGATGTTGACCGTTATGAAGGGAATCGTACGGACATATATCCTGCTGTTTTCACCTATTCTGCTGCTGGTCCTGGCGGGTGGTTATCTGCTTGGCAATGCACTGATCGAGCGCGAGCTCTATCGCGTTCGCAGCGATGAGAACACCTTCCTGGCGCTTGCCAGCGGCCGCCTTGACGGCGAGCTGGCGGTGCCACTGCGCCATGTGCGCAGCATGTCGGAAGAACCCATCCTGCTCGAAGCGGCGGGTCGCAATGACCGTGAGACCCTGGCCGTCCAGTTCACCATCCTAATGAACCGCAATCCCGACTATGCCCAGGTGCGTTGGCTTGCCCCGGATGGCATGGAGCTAGTGCGCATCGATCGTCAGGGTCAGCGTCTGTGGCGGGTGGCGGACGACCAGTTGCAGAACAAGGGGGATCGTTACTACTTTCGTGATGCCATGGCGCTGCCCTGGGAGCGGGTCTACGTCTCGCCGCTCGATCTCAACGTTGAACACGGGGTGATCGATCGCCCCTTCAACCCCATGATCCGCATTGCCAAGCGTCTGCGCCTTGGGGGGCGTGATCTTGGTTTGCTGCTTATCAACGTCCAGGCTGCCCGTATGCTCAAGGAGTTTGCCGACAGCAGTGGCAAGGCAGCCGATCACACCATGCTGTTCAACCAGGACGGATACTGGCTGCGCAGCCCGGACCCATCCCGGGAGTGGGGCTTCATGCTCGAGCGCCCGGATCTCACCCTGAAGTACACTTCCCCCCAGGCCTGGCAGGCGTTCTGGGACGCATCAAACGGCCAGATGGAGTCTGCCGACGGGCTCTGGAGCTGGACCACCCTGTACCCGGCACAGAATCATGATCAGCTGATCTGGAAAGCCGCGTCCCTGGTGCCGCACAGCGAGCTGCAGGCCATTCGCACTCATATCTGGGGGATCATATTGGCCGCCAGCGCCGTGCTGCTGCTGTTGTTTGGTGCCGGTGTGGCTGCACTGGTGCGCAGCAGGCACAAGGAGCAACTGGCCCAGCAGGAAGCGGCCAGGTTGGCACAGGTCAAAGGTGATTTCATCGCCAACATGAGCCACGAGATCCGCACCCCCATGAACGCCATCATGGGGCTGACCTACCTGCTCGAACAGGGAGGGCTCGACGATGGTCAGCATGCCCTGGTGCGCAAAATCCACCAGGCCGGGCAGGCGCTGCTCGGGATCATCAACGACATCCTTGATTTCTCCAAGATTGAGTCGGGTCGGCTCGAGCTTGAGCGGGTGCCATTCAGTCTGGAAGAGGTGCTCGATCACGTGGCGGCCATCATGTCCACCTGCGTTGGCCAGAAGCACCTCGAACTGGTGGTGAGCAGTGCCCCCGAGCCGGTTTCCCATCTGATTGGGGACGCCCTGCGCCTCGAGCAGGTGTTGCTCAACCTGACCGGCAATGCCATCAAGTTTACCGAACGCGGCGAGGTGGAGGTCAAGGTCGTGCTGGAAGCAGAGCAAGACGGCATGGCCACCTTGCTGTTTCGGGTGCGCGACACCGGGATCGGCATTCCCCCCGAGCAGCAGGCCAACATTTTCAATGCCTTCTCCCAGGCAGACTCCTCCACCAGCCGCCGCTTCGGGGGTACCGGGCTTGGTCTGACCATCAGTCGCCGTCTGGTGAACCTGATGGGGGGGGACATCGGCGTCACCAGCGAGCTTGGCAAGGGGAGCGAATTCTGGTTCCGCGTCCGGCTGGAGCAGGTGGAGCGGCCCGAGGCCTTGAACGAGCGTCTGCAGCACATCTCGCTGCTCATCGCCGACGACAATCAGGTGACCCGCGACGCCCTGTCGATGACGGTGGGTTCCCTCGGATGGCAGTCGCGGGTGGTGGAGTCCGGTGAGCAGGCGCTGCACCATCTGCTGCGCCAGGGGGAGCGTTTCGACGTGATCCTGCTCGACTGGATCATGCCGGGGATGGACGGGCTCGAGACCTGCCTGGCCATTCGCCGCGCCTTCGAGCAGCAGGAGCGTTCACCCATCATCATCATGGCGACCGCCTATTCCCAGGATGAACTGATGCACTGCCCCGGCTCGGAGCAAGTGGATCTAGTGCTGCACAAACCGGTCACCGGCTCCAGTCTTTACAATGCGGTGGCGCGTCTCATCCACGAGAAGCGCGAGCATGTGGAGCCCCTTGAGAGTGGTCAGCGCCGTCTGCGCCTGCCGGGCGTGCACATACTGCTGGTGGATGACAGCGACATCAACCTGGAGGTGGCGACCCGCTTGCTGCAACGGGAGGGGGCCGAGGTGATCACCGCCATCGACGGGGAGCGAGCCCTGGCCTGCCTGGCAGATCCGGCCCGGCGCATCGATCTGGTGCTCATGGATGTGCAGATGCCGGTGATGGATGGCTACGAGGCGACCCGTCGCCTGCGCCTGCTGCCGGGGCGGGAGGAGACTCCCGTGCTGGCTCTCACCGCAGGGGTATTCAAGGATCAGCGGGAGGCGGCATTGGCCTCTGGCATGAACGACTTCATCGCCAAGCCGCTCGATGTGGAGCAGCTCATCGCGACCTTGCTGCGTTATCTGCCGGACGTTGTCCTGCCGCTCACCGTGAACGACGAGCTACTCCCCCACGAGCCGGTGGCCGGCATCGATATTGATACCGGACTGCGCAACTGGGGTGAAGCCTCTGTCTACCTCAAATACCTGCGGCGTTTTCGCGATGACTACATGACGGTCGGTACCGTGTTGCCGGGTTACATCGCCCAGCACGAGACCGATGCGGCCGCGAGTCTGACCCACAAGATCAAGGGGGTGGCGGGCAGCCTGTCGCTCACCGATGTGGCGCGTATCAGTGCCGAGTTGAACGAGGCCATCGAGCAGGGGAGCGACACCAGCCAGCTCATCGCACCCTTCCTCGAGGCCCTGGAGCGGGCACAACACTCCATCGATACCTATGCCGGGCGCGAGCCGGGCGCGGTCAGTTCCCCGCTGGCCCAGGGGGAAGCGCGGGAGGTCTGCCTGCACGCCCTGCATCAGGCCCTGGTGAGCGAGGATCTGGATCTGATTGAGCCGGCGCTGAGCCAGGCAAGGAGTCACTTGCCTTGCGAGCTGGTGAGCGAAATAAGTGCAGCCCTGGAGCTGTTCGATATCCCGTTCGCCACCCGCAAGCTGGAGGATTATCTGGAGGATCGGGAGGAACCTGCGCCATGAGTCGACCGCGCGTGTTGATCATCGACGACGAGCCGAGCAACCTCGGGTTGCTGCGGCAAATCCTCAAAGAGGAGTACAACCTCTTCTTTGCCAAAGGGGGAGAGGAGGGGTTGGCCGCCGTGGGGCGTCACGAGCCGGCACTTATCCTGCTGGACGTGCGCATGCCCGACATGGATGGTTACGAGGTGTGCCGTCGGCTCAAGGCCGATCCGGCTCATGCCGGGATCCCGGTGCTCTTTATCACCGCGAGCGACAACGCAGACAGCGAGAGCCAGGGGTTCGAGGCGGGCGGAGTGGATTATATCTACAAGCCGGTCTGTCCGAGCACGGTGCGTGCCCGGGTGCGCAATCATCTCTCCCTGGTGCGCCTCGATCAGCTTGAGTGCAGCTATCGCACCGCCATCGTCATGCTGAGCGAGGCGGGCCACTACAACGACACCGACACCGGGGTGCATATCTGGCGCATGGCCGCATACGCCCGGGCCCTGGCTGATGCGGCTGGCTGGAGCCCGGAGCAGTCGGATCTGCTGGAGCTGGCGGCCCCCATGCACGACATGGGCAAGATTGGTATCCCCGATCACATCCTCAAGAAGCCTGGCCCCCTCACCGAGGAGGAGTGGGTCATCATGCGAAGTCACCCGCGTATCGGTTACGAGATCCTGAGGCGATCCGATGCCCCCATTTTTCGCATGGCGGCGGAGATTGCCCTGCACCACCACGAGAAATGGGACGGCTCGGGCTATCCCGCCGGCGAGATCGGCGAGGGGATCCCCGAGGCGTCGCGGATCGTGGCGATCGCCGACGTCTTTGACGCCCTGAGCGTGCGTCGTCCCTACAAAGAGCCCTGGCCCCTGGACCGGGTGCTGGCCACCATGCGCGATGGCTCCGGCCAGCACTTCGATCCCCGGCTGCTCTCCCGTTTTCTCGAGATCATGCCGGAGATCTTGCGCCTCAAGGCGCAATGGGATGCCCGCGAGGAGCGGGGGGATTACCAGATGGGCTGGGTCAGATAGGGATTGCTGGCCCGTTCGTGACCAAAGGTGGAGCTCGGGCCATGGCCCGGAATGAAGACGATCTCATCCCCGAGCGGCAGCAGGGTCTCGGTAATCGACTTGATCAGCGTCCCGTGATCCCCGCGCGGGAAATCGGTGCGGCCTATGCTGCCGGCAAAGAGCACATCCCCCACCCAGGCGAGGCGTTCTGCCTGGCAGAGCAGTACGATGTGGCCCGGAGTGTGGCCCGGACAGAAATAGACCTCCAGCTCGCATTTGCCAACCTGTACCTTGTCACCCTGTTCGAGCCAGCTATCCGGTGTAAAGGCCGGAGTATGGGCAAAGCCGAACATCTGGCTCTGCTGGGGCAGGATATCGAGCCAGAAGGCATCCTCCTTGTGGGGGCCGGTAATGGCGACACCGGTTCTCTCGCGCAGCTCGGCGGCGGCGCCCACGTGATCCAGATGGCCGTGGGTCAGCAGGATATGGGTGAGGGTCAGCCCCCGTTTGGCAATGGCGGCCAGCAGCTTGTCCGCCTCGCCGCCGGGATCGACGAGGGCAGCCTGGCGGGTCTCGTCACACCAGATAAGAGAACAATTCTGGGCGAACTGGGTGACCGGGATCACCTCGAACTTCAACATGTGGGACTCTCCTGAGGGGTCTGAAGGGGGGGGCGTTTGGCGAAGAAGGCGAGGCAGGCCTCCTTGTCACCACGAAACAGGATCCGCTCGCGCTTGTTGTCCAGCTGATAGCGGTACATGGGGTCATAGTAGCGAGTCAGCAGCAGCCTGATCCAGACCAGATGGGCGCGGGTGTCCCCGCTCTGGGCCTGTTCCCTGAGGGCGGCCTGCAACAACCCATCGAGTTCGCGATAATCCTTGTCCCCGAGTCGGCGCTTGAGCCTGGCCATGGCGTCGGTGAGGTAGCCGGCAAACAGCGGCCAGCCTGCATCTGGCCCATGGAACTCCAGATAGCGCAGCCAGAGATCTTGCACGTAATCGGTGCGGATCTGCTCGGCCCGTGCCTCCTGCGGCACCTCCACCACCACCAGAGGAGCCCGGCACATGGCCTCATAAAGGTTGAGTGGCAGGGCGCAGCGACCGATGAGACGGCTCTCGTCTTCCAGTACAAACTGTGACTCCCCCCGGTTGCGACGCTGAAGCAGCTCGATGGCAAGCCGATTTTCGAAGTCGATGTTGCCGGGTTGCCCACCCGGCAGTTGGCCAAACGACGACCCCCTGTGACGGGCGTGCCCTTCCAGATCCACCGCCTGGGTGATGTGCGCCAGCATGTGGGTCTTGCCGGAGCCGGTCATGCCGGTCAGCACGGTCCAGTCGCACTCTGCACTGGCCTTCGCCTGGGTGTCGATGAGAAAGTGGCGCAGCGCCTTGTAGCCGCCCGCGACCCGGGGGCGGGTGACGCCGGCCTCGGCCAGCCACTGTTGTACGGTTTGCGAGCGCAGGCCGCCGCGAAAACAGTAGAGCAGGGCGTCGGGTTGCTGGCGCAACCTGGCCAGCCAGCCTTCCATGCGCGCGGCGCGCACCGCGCCACCTACCAGTTGATGGCCCAGGGTGATGGCTGCGGCCTGTCCCTCCTGCTTGTAACAGGTACCGACCCGGGCACGTTCCTCGTCAGTCATCAGCGGCAGGCTGACGGCGGTGGGAAAGGCCCCTTCCTTGAACTCGACGGGGGCGCGCAGATCGATGAGTGGAACCTCATCCAGAAAGATCCGGGCGTAATCCGTGGCCAGTGGCAGGGCACTCATTGGACAACCTCGATGAACTGGTTGCCGGTGCGGGCCTGCAACTGGCCGATGGGAGAGAGGGTCAGCCCTGCCTGTGCGGCAATGGCAAGGAGCTCGGCTTCACTTTCTTTACCGACGGCTACCAGCAGGCCGCCGCTGGTCTGCGGGTCGCACAGGATGTTGCGGGTGCGATCATCCATGGTGCCCAGCTTGTCACCATAGGAGTCGAAGTTGCGCAGGGTACCGCCCGGTACGCAGCCCTCACTCAGGTAATAATCCACCTCGTCCAGCAGCGGCAGCGCCTTGAAGTCCAGACGGGCACTGACGCCGGAACCTTCGCACATCTCCAGCAGGTGGCCTGCCAGTCCAAAACCGGTCACGTCGGTCATGGCGTGCACGCCGGGGAGGGCGGCGAAGCGCTGGCCAATCTTGTTGAGGGTGCACATGGCATCCGGGGCCAGTTGTTCATGCTCGGGCTTGAGCTTGCCCTTCTTCTGGGCGGTGGTGAGGATGCCGATGCCAAGGGGTTTGGTCAGATAGAGGGTGTCGCCCGCCTGGGCGGTGTCATTCTGCTTGATGGCGTCGAGTGGCACGATACCGGTCACCGCAAGACCAAAGATGGGCTCGGGGGCGTCGATGCTGTGGCCACCGGCGAGCGAGATACCCGCCTCGTGACACACCTGGCGGCCGCCGTCGATCACCTGCTGGGCCACTTCCGGCGCCAGCGTGTTGATGGGCCAGCCGAGGATGGCGATGGCGACGATGGGCTTGCCGCCCATGGCATAGATGTCGCTGATGGCATTGGTGGCGGCGATGCGACCGAAGGTGAAGGGATCGTCGACGATGGGCATGAAGAAGTCGGTGGTGGAGACGATGCCCTGGCCGTTGCCGATGTCGACCACGGCGGCGTCATCTTTGCTGCTGTTGCCGACCACCAGGGTGGGGTCGTCAAAGCCCGGGATCTGGCTCTTCAAGATGGTGTCGAGCACCTTGGGGGAGATTTTGCAACCACAGCCAGCGCCGTGGCTGTATTGGGTCAGACGAATGGAAGACATGCTTTCCCCTTGTGTGGGCAGACTTGTGTGTGCCAATAACTGCTGCGGCGCCGTCAAATGTGCGCGCAAAAATAGGGTGGCCCTGGCGGCCTGTGAACACAGTGATGTCAGGCTGCCTGGCAGGACAGGAGGAGGGCAAGGATGCGCCGGCGAAGCCCCGCCAAGGACCACAGGACGGGCCATTATGCCACAAATGGCCGCTCTGGTTCGAACGGGAATTCACACAAAGCGCAGGGGATTGTCGGGTTCAAAAAGAGCCGTACTCTTCGCCTTGCTCAGGCTAGTCCCACTTTGAGCCGCCCCGACGGCGTGTCGGTCTTGCATCGGGGCAGCATGTGGCGACGGAAACTAGCCAGCTTGCTCCATCACTGGTTGGGGCGCCTTGCCTAGCCGGCGCAGTCGCCGTTGCAGCGGCCGCTCCAGCAGGGTGTAGCTCAGCGCCGAGAGCCCGATCAGCACGGCGAGCATCAACAGGGTGGCCAGCACCCCCAGCAAGGGGTTGGTCTGGGCGTACCACCACGCGGTGAGCCCCGGCGCCAGAGAGTGGACAAGCTCGCAGCCGGTGAGCAACACCAGGGCGTGGAGCAGGTAGATGGAGTAGGAGAGATCCCCCAGCCAGTTGGTGAAGTGGTTGTCCAGGAGGCGCAGCAGCGGGCTCTGGCGATCACCCTGGGCAGCGGCAATCCAGATCAGCAATACATAGGCGCTGATCAGTAGCAGGGTCAACAACGGCGTCATGGTGAACTGCATCAGTGCGAAGGGGAGCAAAAAGGCGAGCAGCAGCGGCAGATCTTGCTGCATCATGGGCCACTGGCGGGCAGCCTTCACCTTCGGCAGCAGCCAGAGGCCGAGCACGAATTCACTCACCCCGCGCCCGATGGCCAGTGCCCCGCTGGTGACATCCAGGGTACCCCGGCTGTGCACGATAAAGGCCAGCACTGTCAGGGCCAGCAAGGGGGCGAGGTTGCTCCAGCGGCTGCGGGTGACGGCGAGCGGAATGAGCAGCGGAAACAGCAGATAGCTAATCCACTCCACGCTGAGCGACCAGGCGGCGAAGTTCCAGGTCAATCCGTGATCCGTTACCACCTGCAGCAGCAGGAAGGCGCTTGGCAGTGCCTCGGCGGGGGTGAAGGGGGAACCAAAAGGAGGCATCCCCTCCCACTCCCACATCTTGAACAGGGGGCCGGCGTAGAAGCCAATCCCGTGGTGGGCCTTGTAGAGCTCCCAGCCAACCAGCAGCAGCAGGGTCACCAGGTAGAGGGGATACACCCGGGTCAGCCGCAGCCAGAGGAAGCGGCCATAACCAATGGTGCGGGGCGTGCGGGCGAAGGCCTCTCCATAGACATGGGCCAGCACCAGCCCGCTCAAGATAAAGAAGAGATCGACCCAGAGGTAGCCGTTCTCGATGAGTCGGGTGTGGCCGGCGATCGACTCCATCCACTGGGGAAAGAGCAGCAAGCGGGCATGGAACAGCACCACCATCAGGGCAGCGATGCCCCGCAGCGGCGTCAACAGCGGCAATGATTGATTCATGACGGGATCCTTGATGATGTTCAGCTTGGCCTGACATCAATTTTTGTTGTGGTGCCGCTCATCAACCCTGATGAGTCGGCGGCCCCGGCTTGGCGGCCACAGGCGGGATCACCTTACCTAAAAGAGAGCCATACGGGTGTGATTGCCGTCATGAATGGGCGTTTATCATCCCAAAACCAGCATGGGATAGGGACGCATCGAAAATAGAGAGGGGATCTAGACTAGGGAAGTCATCCCTCTGAGCGTCAGGAACATCCTCATGAAACTCTATGCCCACCCCTTTTCGTCCTACAGCCAGAAAGTGCTGATCGCTCTCTACGAGAATGCCACCCTGTTCGAATACCGGAACCTCGAAGAGCCGGCGGCGAACGCCGAACTTGCCGCCCTCTGGCCACTCAAGCGCTTCCCGGTGTTGCTGGATGATGGTCGCTGCATCCTCGAGAGCAGCACCATCGTCGCCCATCTGCAGGCGCACCATCCGGGTCCCGTCAGCCTGATCCCGCCCGGCGATGCGGGTCTGGAGGTGCATATGCTGGATCGCGTCTTCGACAACTATGTGATGACGCCGATGCAAAAAGTGGTGCTGGATGCGCTGCGCCCGGCCGCGGATCGCGACCGCTATGGCGTAGCGGAGGCCCGTGAGATGCTCAATCAGATCTACCCCTGGCTTGATCAGCGACTGGAAGGACGCCACTGGATTGCCGGCGCAGACTTCACGCTGGCCGATTGCGCCGCCGCCCCCTCGCTCTTCTACGCCGACTGGGCCCACGAGATCCCGGCTGGCTATGGCCACCTGCGTGCCTATCGCGCCCGTCTGCTCAATCATCCCTCCATCGTGCGGGTGGTGGAGGAGGCGAGGCCATTTCGTCACTACTTCCCGCTGGGCGCGCCAGCGCGTGATTGAGCGGGATGATTTGTGGTGGGCGGGGCACTGTCGCCCAGACAATGTTCGAGGCGGACAGGATATGGCGTTATCAACAGCAGAGAAAAAACAGCAATATTCATTCGGATGAGTGGGTATGCGTTTATGGCTGATATTTCCCCGAGAATTTTTTAATGTTGATGCGTAATATTTCATGCTTTTGCATAAAAAAAAGCCGGGCATGTCTCTGTTGGTGGGTTGTGTAGTGAAAGAGAGATGAGAATCGGGTTAACGATGCGGCAACTCTTGATTGAGGATGGCAGTCGTCAGTCGAAGAGGAGGGATGGGGGCAGCAATCGCTGTTGGTGGCAAAGTCGGGGGGAGGTTGTCTCTTTGGCGGCCGCATAAAAAAAGCCCGCTTTGATCGCGGGCTTTTTGATGACTAGTAGAACCCAGCCTGGCCCGGATCTGGCACCGGGAACAAGGGGTGGTCAGCATGGTCTGCTCGGCTTAGCGGGCGCGCACCACCAGCCCCTTGAGGTAGAAGCCTTCCGGATAGGCGGTGCCGATGGGGTGATCGGATGCCTGGGAGAGGAGCTCCAGGATCTGGGCATCACGGCCGGCATCGAGGGCAGCATCGGCCACTATCTTCTGGAACAGGCTCTGCTCCATCAGGCCGGAGCAGGAGTAGGTCAAGAGCACGCCACCCGGCGCCAGCAGCTGGAAGGCCAGCATGTTGATGTCCTTGTAGCCGCGGCAGGCGCCCAGCAGCTGGGCCTTGCTCTCGGCAAACTTGGGCGGGTCCAGCACGATGACATCGAACTTCTCGCCCTTCTCGCGATATTCGCGCAAGAGCTTGAAGACGTCGTGACGCACGAACTGGGTGTTGCTGGTATCGAGACCGTTCAGTTCGGCGTTCTGGCGGGCGATGTCCAGCGCATTCTGGGAGAGATCGACGTTGACCACCTCCTTGGCACCGCCCTGGAGGGCATAGACCCCGAAACCGCCGGTGTAGCAGAAGCAGTTGAGCACCCGCTTGCCTTCAGTGTATTTCGCTGCGGCAAGGCGGTTATCCCGCTGATCCAGATAGAAACCCGTCTTGTGACCGTTACGAATATCGACCAGGATCTTGACGCCGCCGTTCTCCTCGATGACCACGGGGTCGGTCGGGGTCTCGCCATGGATGACGCCGGTGCGCTCCTTCAGCCCTTCCTTCTTGCGCACGGCCACGTCGGAGCGCTCATAGATGCTGCACTCGGGGTAGAGGGTACGCAGGGCTTGCGTGATCAGCTCGCGCTGGAACTCGGCGCCGGCAGAGAGAATTTGGCACACCAGGAAGTCGGCGTAACGGTCGATGGTCAGACCCGGCAGGCCGTCGGATTCGGCGGCGCAGAGGCGATAACCGGTGAGGCCCTGACGTTTGATGAGCCCGTCGCGGGACTCCTGCGCATATTTGAGGCGACGGATGAAGAAGTCGAGATCGACGCTCTCATCCTTGTCGAAGGTCCAGACCCGGGCACGGATCTGGGAGCTGCCGGACCAGGCGCCACGGGCGAGCCATTTGCCGTCATGGGTGAAGATCTCGACGGTATCGCCGTCAACGGGGTTGCCCTGCACCCGCTCAATGCCCTTGGAGAAGATCCAGGGGTGGCGACGCAGCAGGGATTTTTCGCGGCCTTTGACGAGATAGATGGAAGCGCTCATGGGTAGTTGCCGATGGTAGAAAAGAAGGGGGCATATAGTAGGGGCTGTGAGGGTAGGCACGCAAGCCGCGTCTACCGGGATCCGTGCATCCTCACGCGGTCAGGGTCGGACGGGCTGTTTCGCGCGTCCCCAGCACTTGGCCCAGACATGGCAGGCCATCTGGACGATGGCCTGCCGGAGGGGGTCAGATCCGCAGGCCGGTGAGCGCCTGACCGAGTTCATTGGCGGTTCCCTTGAGGCCGGTGGTGCCGGCGACCGCCGCGCTGGCGGACTCCTCCACCCGGCTTGCCTCGTGGCGCACCTTGTCGAGGTTGCGGGTGATCTCCTCGGCCACCGAACTCTGCTCTTCGCTGGAGGTGGCGATCTGGGTGCTCATCTCCAGCACCGCATCGCTGTGGTTGCTGAGCCGCTCGATGTCCATGCCCACCTCGGTGATGAGCTGCTGGCTGTCGGCGGCGCGCCCCACCGTCTTCTCCATGATGTCGTTCAGCGCCCCGGTCCCGGCCTGGAGCTCCTCGATCATCTGCTGGATTTCCACCGTGGCCTGCTGGGTGCGGCTGGCGAGGGTGCGCACCTCGTCGGCCACCACCGCAAAGCCGCGTCCCTGTTCACCAGCGCGGGCCGCCTCGATGGCGGCGTTGAGGGCCAGCAGGTTGGTTTGCTGGGAGATGGCGTTGATGACGTTGACCACTTCGTTGATGCGATTGGCGTTGTGAGTCAGCCGCTCGACCGCGCCCGATGCATTGCCAATCTCGTCTGCCAGGGTGCGGATGGCGGTAATGGTACGTGCCACCCGCTGTGCCCCGTGAGTCGCCTCGTCGCTGGACTGGCGGGTTTGCAGCAGGGTGTCGTTGGCGTTGCGGGCCACTTCCCGGATGGCGGCGGACATCTGCTCCATGGCGGCGGCAAGGGAGTCCATGTGCTGGCGCTGGGCGCGGGCAAGCTGCTCGCCGTCGCTGGCATGCTCGCGAAATTCGTCTGCGGCTAGGGTAAGGGCATCGGCGGACTCTTCCACCAGTTGCACTATCTTGTGCTGGCGGTCGGTGAAGGTGTCGATGCTGCCCGCCAGAATGGAGAACTCGTCCCGTACCGGGAAGAAGTTGAGCCGGAAGGTGAGATCGCCGTTCGCCACCGTCTGCAACGCCTTGTTGGTGGAGTAGAGGGCCCCCGAGACAAAGGTCATCAGATAGTGGGTGATGAGGGCCAGCAGGGCGGCCAGCACCGCGATGATGGTGAGCGTGGTGCCCTGGCCATCCCAGAGGGCGTACTGACTCGTATCCAGGGTGCCGGAGACGACGCCCGCCTGACCTGCGCTGGCACCATAGCGATAGATGTCTCCCTGCTGGCTAAGTCCGGTGGCGGCGCCAGGCGTCAGCACGAGATCCGCGGGTAGGGTAAGGGTCGGCTGCTGGCTCACCAGCTGGGCCGTGGTCTCGACCCGCCCTTTTAGCTGATCCACTCTGAGCTGCATCGCCTGATCATGGCCGTCGGCCAGCAGATACCAGGTGAGGAAGGCGATGAACACCAGGGGGCACCAGAAGGTGATGAGAAATTTCTCGCTGATCGTGAGGTGAATGAGATAACGGTCAACCCACCGAAACTTTACTTCTTTCATAATGGTATTGCGTCCTGCAAGGGGAAGAGAGTGTCGCGCTCATTATCGCCCCGGGGAAAAATTACTTAAGGGAAAGGTGTGATAAATGGGAGAGCAATCGTTTGTCGTGCGGGTGTGGGGTCAGGTTCAGGGGGTGGGGTTTCGCTACTTCACCCGGGAGCGGGCGCTGCAACTGGGGCTGCGGGGGCATGCCTACAACCTGGAAGATGGCTCGGTGGAGATCCTGATTGCCGGTCCCGAACAGAAGGTACAGATGATGCTGGGCTGGCTTGAGCACGGCCCGCGTACCGCCGAGGTGACCCGAATGGAATATGAGGTGGCGCTACCGCCCAAGGGGAGCGGTTTTCACACCAACTGAGGAGGCGGCAAGGGTCATCGCCTGCACACAATAACGGGAGCCTTGCGGGCTCCCGTTTGCATTGATGATCTCTTGTCTGCGGGTCAGCCTGCCTGGGCGGCGTCGGCGATGGCCTGGGTCTTGGCGAGCACCGTTTGCAGGGCTGGGCGTTTGGCCAGGCGATCCCGATAGGCGGCGAGTTTGGGGGGAATGCTCTGCTCGAAGCGGGTGGCCCACATCAGGGTATGAGCCAGGAGCAGATCCGCGATGGTTACCTGCTCACCCAGCAGGTAACCCTGCTCGGGTACCCAGGATTCGGCGATGGCCGCTGCCTTGTCGAACTCCCACTTGGCGGTGGGGAAGATGGCCGGCAGGCGCTGGGCCTCGGGCAGGGCGAAGCGGTGCTTGCCGATGGTCCACAATGGCTGCTCCAGCTCGCAGGTGATGAAACTGATCCACTGGGCGTGCAGCGCCGAGGCCTGGGTCCCTCTGGCCGGCAGCCAGTTCGGGCCATATACCTCGGCCAGGTACTGCATGATGGCGGCGGACTCGGTCAACACGAACTCCCCGTCCTTGAGCACCGGCATTTTGCCGCTCGGGTTGAGGGTCAAGAACCAGTCGCTGCGGTTCTCGCCCTTGGCGAAGTCGAGAAACTGGAACTGCCATGCCACGTTCAGCTCTTCCAGTAACCAGGATACGCGCAGGGCACGGCTGATGGGGGTGCCGTATAAGGTGATCATGCTTGCTCCTTGCCTGATGAATGGGGCCATGGGCCCGAAGTGAATCGCCAGTCTAGGTAAATTGATCGAGAGCAACAAGCGCCCAAGGGGGGAGGAAAAGCACACAACGGCGCAATCAGCAGGAGAAGAGGAGGAAAGAGAGAAAATAAAAGGGAGGCCAGAGGCCTCCCTCGTTGCTAACGGCTGCGGCAGCGCTTACTTCACGCGCATGCCCGGCTGGGCACCTTCCTGGGGCTCGAGGATCCAGAGATCCTTGCCACCCGGACCTGCCGCCAGCACCATGCCTTCAGACATACCAAAGCGCATCTTGCGCGGGGCCAGGTTGGCCACCATCACGGTCAGCTTGCCTTCCAGATCTTCCGGGTTGTAGGCGGACTTGATACCGGCAAAGACCTGACGGGTTTCGCCGCCGATGTCCAGCTGCAACTTCAGCAGCTTCTCGGCTTCCGGCACCGCTTCGGCTTTCTTGATCAGCGCCACCCGCAGGTCAATCTTGGCAAAGTCGTCGTAGGTGATGGTCTCGCTGATGGGATCGTCCACCAGGGGGCCTGCCGGTTTCTTGCTCTGCTCCTTGGCGAGATCTTCCTTGGACGCTTCCACCATGGCATCCACCTTGGCGGACTCGATGCGGGAGAAGAGCGCCTTGAAGGGGGCGACGCCGTGGTCGACCAGAGGGGCGGCGATGCCATCCCAGGTCAGGGTTTCGCCAAGGAAGACTTCGGCGCGCTCGGCCAGTTGCGGCATGACGGGCTTCAAGTAGGCCATCAGCACGCGGAACAGGTTGATGCCGACGGAGCAGACGGCTTGCAGCTCGGCATCCGCCCCTTCCTGCTTGGCGATGACCCAGGGAGCCTTGTCGTCCACATAGCGGTTGGCCTTGTCGGCCAGGGCCATGATCTCGCGGATGGCGCGGCTGAATTCGCGCGCTTCATAGGCTTCGGCGATGCTGGCGCTGGCGTTGGCAAACTCGGCGTAGAGTGCGGGCTCGGCGCAGGTGGTGGCCAGCTTGCCGTCAAAACGCTTGGCGATAAAGCCGGCGTTGCGAGAGGCCAGGTTGACCAGCTTGTTGACCACGTCGGCGTTGACGCGGGAGACGAAGTCTTCGAGGTTCAAGTCCAGATCGTCGATGCGGCTGTTGAGCTTGGCAGCGTAGTAGTAACGCAGGCACTCCGGATCCAGGTGCTTGAGATAGGTGGACGCCTTGATGAAGGTGCCCTTGGACTTGGACATCTTGGCGCCGTTGACGGTCACATAGCCGTGCACGTTGACCTTGGTCGGCTTGCGGAAGTTCGCGCCTTCCAGCATGGCTGGCCAGAACAGGCAGTGGAAGTAGGCGATGTCCTTGCCGATGAAGTGATAGAGCTCGGCGTCGGAGTCCGCTTTCCAGTAGCTGTCGAAGTCGATGTCGCCGCGCTTGTTGCACAGGTTCTTGAACGACGCCATGTAGCCGATGGGGGCGTCCAGCCAGACATAGAAGTACTTGCCGGGGGCACCGGGAATTTCGAAGCCGAAGTAGGGGGCGTCACGGGTGATGTCCCACTGCTGCAGGCCGCTTTCGAACCACTCTTGCATCTTGTTGGCCATCTCTTCCTGGATGGCGCCGGAGCCGCGTACCCAGTCGGCGAGCCAGGCTTCGAACTGAGGCAGGTCGAAGAAGTAGTGTTCTGAGTCCTTCATCACCGGGGTCGCACCGGAGACGGCGGATTTCGGATCAATCAGCTCGGTCGGGCTGTAGGTGGCGCCGCAAGCGTCGCAGTTGTCACCGTACTGATCGGGGGACTTGCACTTGGGGCAGGTGCCCTTGACGAAGCGATCCGGCAGGAACATGGATTTTTCCGGATCAAACAGTTGGGAGATGGTGCGGATCTTGATTTTGCCGGACTCTTTGAGGCGGCCATAGATCACGCCCGCCAGCTCGCGGTTCTCGTCGCTGTGGGTGGAGTGGTAGTTGTCGAAGCTGATGTTGAAACCGGCAAAATCCCCCTGGTGCTCCTGGGAGACGGCGGCAATCATCTCTTCCGGCGAGATCCCCATCTGCTGCGCCTTGAGCATGATAGGCGTGCCGTGGGCATCGTCGGCACAGACGAAATGCACCTGATGGCCACGCATTCGCTGATAACGAACCCAGATATCGGCCTGGATGTGTTCCAGCATGTGGCCGAGATGGATGGAGCCGTTGGCATAGGGGAGGGCGCAGGTTACCAGCATTCTACGAGGATCAGTTGCCATAATACGTTCTTTATGTGCCTGTTGGGATGATACAGTGCCGTGCATGTTACCCGAATTGGGGGCGGCCTGCCTAGGGTTGTGGCCCCCGGTGCCCTGACTGGCGGCATCACGATGACGTCGGCAAGCCACTGATTTATGTGCGGTAACCGTTCACCTCAGCATAACGACAACATAATGGGGAGTTAATGGTGATTGATTCAGTAAAACAGATCCTGGCCGAATTTAAGCCGGCAGGATGGGGCAAGGATCTGGTCGCGGCCGGTTTTGTGCGTACCGTCGAGCGGCACGAACAGACCCTGGCTATTACGCTGGTGCTGCCCTTTGCCGGCCAGTCCCTGTTTGAACAGATCAAAGAGGAGTTCGATTCCCGGCTGCGCAGCGCAACCGGTGCGACCCGCATCGACTGGACGGGGGAGATAGACGTGGCCAGCATGCCCCGCGCGCAGCAACTGGCGGCGGTGCAGGGGATCCGCAATATCCTGGTGGTTGCCTCCGGCAAGGGAGGGGTGGGCAAGTCCACTACCGCGGTCAACCTGGCGCTGGCGCTGCAAAAAGAGGGGGCGCGGGTCGCCCTACTGGATGCGGACATCTATGGCCCCTCCATCCCGACCATGACGGGGACCCTCAAGGAGCGCCCTGTCAGCTTTGATGGCAAGTTGATGGAGCCGGTGATGGCCTGCGGCATCAAGAGCAACAGCATCGGTTATCTGGTGGCCGAGCAGGATGCCACCATCTGGCGCGGTCCCATGGCGAGCAAGGCACTCGGGCAGATCCTGCACGAGACCCGCTGGGGCGAGGTGGACTACCTGGTGGTGGACATGCCCCCGGGCACCGGCGATATCCAGCTGACGCTGGCCCAGCAGGTGCCCACCACGGCGGCGGTGATCGTCACGACGCCCCAGGATGTGGCGCTGGCAGATGCCCGCAAGGGGATCGCCATGTTCAACAAGGTCAATGTGCCTGTGCTTGGCATCGTCGAGAACATGAGTTACCACGTCTGCAGTGCCTGCGGGCATCACGAGCCGTTGTTCGGTACCGGCGGTGGCCAGAAGATGGCGGAGCAGTATCACGTGGCGCTGCTTGGTCAGTTGCCGCTGCATATCGACATTCGCCAGCACATGGATGACGGCTGCCCCACCGTGTTCGGTACGCCGGATGGCGAGCTGTCACAGACTTACCTGAAACTGGCTCGCCGGGTAGGGGCCGAGCTCTATTTCAGCGCAAAACCGATTGCGACTCCGCTCTACACGGTGGCGCTGGACGAATAATCGGCGTTCGGCCAAGGGGGACGGATTTGGGGTGGGCATGGCCACCCCTTTTTCATATAATGGATCGGTTTAAACAATCCCCAGTGCTCTTCTCTTTAGGTATTTTCAATGTCTGATACTCAACATTCCTGCGTGATCATCGGTATTGCTGGTGCATCCGCGTCCGGCAAGAGTCTTATCGCCCAAACCATCTATGAAGAGCTGGTGGCCGAGCTGGGAGCGGGTCAGATTGGTGTGATCACCGAGGATTGCTACTACCGTGATCAGACCCACCTGACCATGGAAGAGCGGGTCAAGACCAACTATGACCACCCCAATGCCCTGGATCACGATCTGCTGGTGCAGCATCTGACCCAGCTGACGCAAGGGGAGGCGGTCAACATCCCCCAGTACTCCTATACCGAGCACACGCGCATGAGCGAGGTCACCACCTTTGCACCGCGCCGTGTCATCATCCTCGAAGGGATACTGCTGTTGACCGACAGCCGCCTGCGCGAACTGATGGACGCCTCCATCTTCATGGATACCCCGCTCGACATCTGTTTGCTGCGCCGTCTGGTGCGCGATGTGCAGGAGCGCGGTCGTACCATGGACTCCGTGCTCAAGCAGTATCAGAAGACTGTGCGTCCCATGTTCATGCAGTTCATCGACCCGTCCAAGCAGTATGCCGACGTGATCGTGCCCCGTGGCGGCAAGAACCGCATCGCCATCGACATGCTCAAGGCGCGTATCCGCCATATGTTGATTGGTTGAGAGAAAACAAGCCGGGTGATGCCCGGCTTTTTTTAATGAATCTTTTGTCAGGAGAGTCGCAGAATGCGTCTTTGTGATACCGATATCGAACGGCACCTGGATGAAGGCAAGATCGTTATCGAGCCACGGCCCGGTGTTGAGCGGATCAGCGGCGTCAGCGTCGATGTGCTGCTGGGCAACGAGTTTCGGGTGTTTCGCGATCATACCGCGCCTTACATCGACCTTGGCGGTACCAGTGCCGAGATGGCCGATGCCATCGAGCGGGTGATGAGCGAGGAGATCCACGTGCCGGACGGTGAAGCCTTCTATCTGCACCCGGGTCAGCTGGCGCTGGCGGTGACCTATGAATCGGTTACCTTGCCCGCCGATATCGTCGGCTGGCTGGATGGTCGCTCCTCCCTGGCGCGCCTCGGCCTCATGGTACACGTCACCGCCCACCGCATCGATCCGGGCTGGTCCGGTCGCATCGTGCTGGAGTTTTACAACGGCGGCAAGTTGCCTCTGGCCCTGCGTCCCAAGATGAAGATCGGTGCCCTGAACTTCGAGATGCTGTCAGGTACCGCGGCTCGCCCGTACAACAAACGGGAAAATGCCAAATACAAGAGTCAGCAAGGGGCTGTGGCCAGCCGGATCAACCAGGATTGACCCCCGCACCGTGCGGCTTGTCTATCGAGGAGGGTGCCAGGGCACCCTCTTTTATATCTGACAAAAGGAAACGGACGTGCCGAGCGGGTTGAAAAGCGGCCTTTTTCGGGACATCGAGCGATGCTTGGGCTTTGATTGGCGCCTATCCACAGCAATGGAATGGACTTAAATTAATCCTCGACAAGCCCCGTTCCTACAGGCCCTAAGACATTTTCTGACGGAATGCCCTTTTTTTTTTTTGCTGAAATATTTCAACAACGGGTATGGCGCATCGAGCCTTCTGGCATAATCCGCCGCAACTCATAAACAGGTTCGTTTTTATGTTTGAAATGTTTAGTGGTTTGGGTTTGTGGTGGTCAATCGGTTTGGTATTGGCCGTTTTTTTTGTGCTGGCCTATGAATTCATCAACGGCTTTCACGATACCGCCAACGCGGTAGCAACGGTTATCTATACCAAGGCGATGCCGGCTCATATGGCGGTGGTGGCTTCCGGTCTGTTCAATTTCGCCGGGGTCATGCTGGGGGGATTGGGGGTGGCCTACGCCATCGTTCACCTGCTGCCCATCGATCTGCTGCTTGGCATGGACTCTACCCAGGGTCTGATCATGGTGTTCTCCCTGCTGTTCTCGGCCATCGTCTGGAACCTGGGAACCTGGTACTTCGGTATTCCGGCATCCAGCTCCCACACCCTGATCGGTTCCATCCTGGGGGTAGGCGGCGCCTATGCCCTGATCAGCCATCAACCCCTGAAAGAGGGTATCAACGTCGGCAAAGCCATCGACATCATGCTCTCTCTCATCATCTCTCCCACCGTGGGCTTCATCATTGCCGCCCTGCTGCTGTTCGCCATGAAGCGCGTATGGCTTGGCAGCAAGATCCACAAGACCCCGGAAGAGCGCCTGCTGGTGGACGGCAAGAAGCATCCACCGTTCTGGGCCCGTGTCACTCTGATTTGTTCCGCAATGGGGGTGAGCTTCGTGCACGGCTCCAACGATGGTCAGAAAGGCATCGGTCTGGTGATGCTGGTGCTGATCTGCATGGCGCCTGCCTATTTTGCGCTGGACATGAACAGCCGCTCCTATGATCTGGACAGAACCCAGGATGCCAACCAGCGCATCATGGAGATCTACCAGCGTAACCAGGAACAGGTTTCCCATCTGGTGAACTTCAGTGTGCCTGCCAAAGCCCAGGAAGAGCTGATGAGTCACTGTGCGGCAGGGGAGGCCCTGCAGGCCATGGCTACCCTCGACAAGCGTCTGGGCCAGGTGCGCACCTACGAGGAGATGAACCTGGTAGATCGCCGCGAGGTGCGTCGTCTGCTGCTGTGCATCGACGACACTGCCCGCAAGGTCTCCAAGTTGCCGCTGCCGGCCAAGGAGCTGACCGATCTCGCCAAATGGCGCAAGGATCTGACCGCAACGGCCGAATATGCGCCGACCTGGGTCATCGTGTCCATCGCCCTGGCGCTCGGTTGCGGCACCATGGTGGGCTGGCGTCGTATCGTCTACACGGTAGGGGAGAAGATCGGTTCCTCCGGCATGACCTACAGCCAAGGCATTGCAGCCCAGATCACGGCCGCCGCGTCCATCGGGATTGCGAGTCTGACCGGGATGCCGGTGTCCACCACCCACATTCTCTCCTCTGCGGTGGCGGGGACCATGGTGGCCAACAAATCCGGCCTGCAGAGCCAGACCATCAAGACCATTCTGCTGGCCTGGGTGCTGACGTTGCCGCTCACCATGCTGCTCTCCGGCGGTCTCTTCCTGCTGAACAACCATCTCTTTGGCGGGTAAGCGCGACAGTCATTGGAAATGAAACAAGGGCCTTCGGGCCCTTTTTTGTTGCCTGGTGAATGTCACGTCATACGGCAATAGTTCAATGAGTAATAGCTGTATGCCATCAGACAAGATGTTGAATGACATTATCTATCACCTCTTTTGCTTCTCTACATCCCTAAACCACTCGTTGTGCACAGTGAGGGGACCTGTCTGTGTGATGCCTTGTTACAAGCCGATGCTTGCACGTAAAGCAGAAGGGAGGGTGTTCAATGCTCACTAAAAATGATGAGGGTGAAGAGTGCCACAGGTTGCCCTATGTCTGGCATTCGCGTTCAACCTGGGCTGTCTCAGCCACCACGAACACACCGACTGTGCTACCAAAGGGGAACGCTGCCAGACTGTTTGCCAATGGCATCATATGCCGTCAACTATCGACAAAGCAGAGCATGTCGTGATGCTTTGACAGAGATGAATCCTCTGTCTGGTGTGTTATTCACGTCTTGTTTGGACTGGGTGTGTGTGGTCGCTGAACATCGGGAAAGCGGCGGATATCGAACAGGCAGGGGGGAGAGCAAGGAGATGTCAGCCCCAAAAAAGAGACAAAAAAAGAGCCACACAATGTGTGGCTCTTTATTCAGACTACGAGTCTGCTCAGGGGCGACCGGCCGGGCTGGTTGCCACGTTGCTGGCAGCGGTGCTGCCACCGTGGCGACCGGAGGTCACGACTTCGCTGCGTACCAGGGGAGCGTACTCCACGGGTTCACGGGGTGTCGGGGCAGGAGCCGCAGCCGGCGTTGCCATGGGGGCATAAGCCTTGCGGGCACGGGCCAATACACCGGCACCCTTGCTGACCTTCACTTCGGGGCTGGTTGCTGGCTCGGTTTGCACCACGGCAGCCGGCATCTCGACGACCTCCGCCTCGGCGGTGGCCGTCTCCTCAGCGATCACGACAGGTGCCGCTTCAGCAACCGGTGCAACCTCTTCTGGGATGGCCTCCACTTGCTGGGTCTGCTCGACAGCGTCGATCACGGCTACAGGTTCGTCATGAGAGGCGGTGTCGACGATAGGTTCGACCATCTCGGGTTCGACAACTGCCACTTCGGCGACGGGTTCAGCGTCTGCTTGCGCAGCCTGCTCAACTTCGTCAGTGGAGGGCACGTCCACAGCCTGGGCTGCCAGTGCTTGCTCTGCCGCTTCCTCAGCAACGGCTTCAGCCACCACGTGCTCGGTCAGAGCGGCGGAGGCCTGCAGGGCTGCTGCAACCGCTTCTGCGCTCGGAATGGTGATGACAGGCACAACCGGTTCTTCCACCTTCACCTGAGCCGCATCGGCCTGGGCCGCGGTAGTCAGCTGCACTTCACCTTGTGCTTCGTCTTCACGCTGGCCACGAGCCTCTTCGTTGATGCGCTTGCGACGTTGCCCTTCGATACGCTGATTGCGCGGAGTACGGCGGGAGCGACGCTGACCTTCGCCTTGCTCTTCTTGCTGCTCAGCGGCGGCTTGCACGTCGGCGACATCGGTGACGACGTGCTCGTCACTCGGCAGGGCAGGGGTGTCGGTCGCGGCGACATCGACACGGATCTGCTTGCGCAGTTGGCGACGTTCACGGCGCTCAGCAACTTTCTGCTCTTTCTCCTGACGCGGTTCAGCGCTGGCGACCGCAGTATCAACGGTATCAACCGCCTCGACGATCACCTCGGCACGGGGTTCGCGGGGGGCGCGAGGTTCACGAGCAGGACGCGGAGCACGAGGTTCGCGCTCCTGGCGGGGTTCGCGAGGCTCACGCTCCATGCGCTGTTCGGTGCGCACGTCACCACGGGGTTCCCGTTCCTGGCGCGGCTCACGCTCTTTGCGCGGGCGACGATTGCGGTTCTCTGCGCCATCGCGGTTTGCCGCACCTTCACGCTTGTCACCGCTCTCGGCGTTGCGATTGCTGCGGTTGTCGTCACGACGGCCACGTTGACCACGGCTGCGGGATTCATCGCGCTGGTGACGGTGCCCGTCATCTTTGCGAGCTTCGCGCTGGGCGGCCGGTTTGTCGGCAGGCGCCTTCACCTCGGCCGGAGCCGCATCGGAGGAGGCACCGAACAGGCCGGAGAAGGCCTTGGCCAGCTTGCCAAAGAAGCCGACTTGTTCTGCAACCGGAGCGGGAGTCGCAACAGGAGCCGGGGCGGCGGGCGCAACCGGCTGGGGAGCCGGGGCAAACCCTTGCAGCAGCGGCTGTTCGCGCTCGACTACCTGAGCCTGGCGCGGCTGGTAGACCGGCTTGGCAATTTCGGTTTTGAGCTCGTAGCTGGCCGCTTCCGGGATCTCGTTCTGACGGATGCGGGTCACTTCGTAGTGCGGGGTTTCCAGATGCTGGTTCGGAATGATGTAGACACGTACATCATTGCGCTGTTCCAGATTGGCGATGGAGGTACGCTTCTCGTTGAGCAGATAGGCGGCCACATCGACTGGCACCTGGGCATGCACCTGCTCGGTGTTGTCCTTCATGGCCTCTTCTTCGATGAGACGCAGGATGGACAGGGCGAGGGATTCGTTGTCACGGATGACCCCCTGACCCTGGCAACGGGGGCAGATATGGCTGCTGGACTCGTTGAGGGAGGGACGCAGACGCTGGCGAGACATCTCCAGCAGACCGAAACGGGAGATACGGCCCAGCTGGATACGGGCACGATCCTGATGCACCGCTTCACGCAGACGGTTTTCCACTTCGCGCTGATGGCGAACCGGGGTCATGTCGATGAAGTCGATGACAATCAGGCCACCCAGGTCACGCAGGCGCAATTGACGGGCAATCTCGTCGGCCGCTTCCAGGTTGGTCTGCAGGGCGGTCTCTTCGATATCGCCGCCCTTGGTGGCGCGGGAGGAGTTGATATCGATGGAGGTCAGTGCTTCGGTCGGGTCGATGACGATGCTGCCGCCGGAGGGCAGGCGCACTTCGCGCTGGAAGGCCGATTCGATCTGGCTCTCGATCTGGAAGTGGTTGAACAGAGCGACATCGCCCTTGTACAGCTTCACGCGATTGAGGAAATCGGGACGGACCAGCTCGATATGCGACTTGGCGCGTTCGAAGATAACCGGGTTGTCGATCAGGATCTCGCCCACATCGCGACGCAGATAGTCACGGATGGCGCGCACGATGACGTTGCTTTCCTGGTGAATGAGCACCGGAGCGGAACGTTGTTGTGACGCCTTGTGGATGGAGTCCCAGTGATTGAGCAGAACGTTCAGATCCCACTCCAGCTCTTCCGGGGACTTGCCCACACCGGCAGTGCGCACGATGAGGCCCATGCCGTCCGGTACGGTCAGTCCGCTCAGGGCTTCCTTCAGCTCGGTCCGCTCGTCACCCTCGATGCGACGGGAGATGCCGCCGGCACGGGGGTTGTTCGGCATCAGCACCAAGTAGCTGCCAGCCAGACTGATGAAGGTGGTGAGGGCTGCACCCTTGGTACCACGCTCTTCCTTGTCGATCTGGACAATCACTTCCTGGCCTTCGCGGACCACTTCTTTGATGTTGGGACGACCCTGATAGGAGTAACCGGAGGGGAAGTAATTGCGGGCGATTTCCTTTAACGGCAGGAAACCGTGGCGTTCGGCGCCATAGTCAACAAAAGCAGCTTCGAGACTGGGTTCTACTCGGGTGATTTTGCCCTTGTAAATGTTCGCTTTTTTCTGCTCGTGTCCCGGACTTTCAATATCCAAATCGTAGAGCTGTTGTCCGTCAACCAGCGCTACGCGCAACTCCTCTTCCTGAGTCGCGTTGATTAGCATTCTTTTCATTGAGTTCTCATTATTTTGTCATTTTGATTCCTCCACTGGGTCCTGCCGGCGCCGGCCTCGGGTCTTCAGCATGCTGGGGCAACCTCCCGGTTGGGGTATGCATGAGGCGCAAACTAAGGGCACTCTGGTTCAGCCTTCTCGAGAGGGCGTGAATTAAGGATACCGATGTGGAGACAATTTACGTCGGTTCTGTTTGTGTTCTCCATGCGTTGTACCTCGCACCCGGGAACCGTCATGTTCTTGTATACACGGTGTTTCGGGATTGGGTGGCATACATTTTGGCCACTTAGTACAAGGCTTGAACACAATGACAAAACCTTGTTTATTATCCCATTTAAACCACTTTTATAGCAAGACGCCATTTTTTAACAAAGCATGGAGCCAAGGGCTGTCAGCGGTGTTAAAATCCGCGCCATGACACAGATACATCAACAAGTGCAGCTGCTCACCATCGAAGCTGAGCATGACGGGCAGCGCATCGACAATTTTCTCAAGACTCAGTTAAAGGGCGTCCCCAAGAGCCTGATTTATCGCATCCTTCGAAAAGGGGAGGTGCGGGTCAACAAAAAGCGCATCAAACCGGAATACAAGCTTTGTGCCGGTGACGAGGTGCGGGTGCCCCCCGTGCGTGTGGCCGAGAAGAATGAGTTGCCTTCTGCCAACCTCGGCAGCATCCAGCGTCTGGAGAGCCAGATCCTGTTTGAAGACGATGCCATGATAGTGCTCAACAAGCCGTCCGGCATGGCAGTGCACGGCGGCAGCGGCCTCAGTTTTGGCGTCATCGAAGGGCTGCGTGCTCTGCGCCCCGAAGCCCGTTTCCTCGAACTGGTGCACCGGCTGGATCGCGACACCTCCGGCGTGCTGCTGGTTGCCAAGAAGCGCAGTGCCCTGCGCAGCCTGCACGAGCAGTTGCGGGTCAAGACCATGCGCAAGCAGTATCTGGCGCTGGTGCGCGGCCAGTGGCAACCCCACGTCAAGGTGGTCAATGCGCCACTTCGCAAAAATGATCTGCAATCCGGCGAGCGGGTGGTGCGGGTCAGCAGCGATGGCAAACCTTCCGAGACCCGGTTCCGGATTGCCCGTCAGTTTGCCGAGGCCACACTGGTCGAGTGCAGTCCCATCACTGGCCGTACTCACCAGATCCGTGTCCACACCCAGCACGCCGGCCATCCCATCGCCTGCGATGACAAATATGGTGAGGCCGGGTTTGATGAAAAAATGCGGGGGCAGGGGCTAAAGCGTTTGTTCCTGCACGCCTGGAAGCTCACCTTTACTCATCCGGTAGATGAGCGGGAGATGCAGGTGGAAGCGCCATTGTCACCGGAGCTTGAGGCGTTCCTCGCCAAGCTGCCACGCTGACAGCCATGAAAAACGGGAGCCAAGGCTCCCGTTTTTCATGGCAGAGTTCTTGTTATGGCAGAGCCAGGCCGTGGCGACCCAGGAGATCAACCAAGCCTATCAGGGGAAGACCGACAAGGGCGTTGGGATCGCGCCCCTCCAGCGCCTTGAACAAGACGATGCCCATTCCCTCGCATTTGAAGCTGCCGGCACAATCCAGAGGACGTTCGGCCTCCACATAGCGACGGATGGCGGCTTCGTCGAGCGAGCGAAAATGCACGGTGAAAGGCTCGACGAGCTGCTCGGCATGGCCATTCGCAGCATTGATCACACAGAGCCCGGTGTAAAAGATGACGCGCTTGCCTTGTGCCCGCAGCAACTGCTCGACCGCCTTCTCCACCGTGCCGGGTTTGCCGAGGATCTGCCCGTCACAGACGCACACCTGATCTGAACCGATGATCAATCCTTGATCACGGTCAGCGGCAACGGCATTCGCCTTTGCAAACGCCAATCTGCTGACCAGAGCTTCTGCGGTCTCCCCGTGTCGCGCCGTCTCATCGACTTGAGGCGCAGCACAGTGAAATGGCTGACCGAGTTTTTCCAGCAAGGTCTTGCGGTAGGACGAGGTGGACGCGAGGATCAAGGAAGGCTGCATGTTTTGATGATATCCATTTATAAATCAATTGGTTGATTCTATCTGTGCAGATGGGGCCACGCAAACAGGAGATGTCTACAGCGGGACTCGCCTAATTAGCGGGAAGCATGCATGCTGAGGAAACCACAGCACAAACACAAGAGATCGGAATTGAGCGTGATGACACGATATGCGGCCTTGGTCATGGCACTGATCTCCTTCGCCAGCTGGGCAGGGACATGGCAACTTCGCCAGGGGGATGAGGGGGTGATGCTCTGGACCCAGCCACATCCTCCGACCTCTTTTCAGGCCTTACGTCTGGAGATGCGGGTGAATGCCGATCCTGGCGCGCTGATCACGGTGCTGCGGAACACGGCGCGCCATGAAGAGTGGTTGCCCCAGAGCCGTGAAGTCAGGGTGCTGGCCAGATCGGGTCCCGACGATGATCTGGTCTATACCCGCCTGGCATCTCCCTGGCCGGTGCAAGACAGGGAGCTCATCACCCGCTCCCATCTGAGTCGACGCATTGATTGCAGCCTGACTCTCGAGGTGTGGGCAGAGCCGAATGCCCTGCCATTGCATGCAGGGCTGTTCCGGATCCAGGAAAGCGCCGGACGGTGGGAGGCGCTCCCCCAACGGGATGGCAGCACACTCGTTCGGCTCGAAACCTATACCAACCCGGGCAACAACTTGCCGGGCTGGCTGGTCAATCCCATTGCCATCAAGGCTGCCGTGGGCAGTTTCAAAGCCATACGCCGACTGATGGAAGCCGAGCCCAGAGTGGCTGCGACACCAGGCCTGCTGGGGAGCGACCCGCGCTGTTCTGCCACCTGATGAGACACCAAGGAGCACATCCGGTGGGCAGACAGGGGAGGGGAACAGGATCCTGTGCCAGATCCTGCACGATATGGCATAATCGGCCACCGATGAGCACAAGTTCCTCTTGCAGGGGCCTGTGAAGGTAAAATCATCGGCGGTAAGGACTTTTTCCTTTGACTATCCCTTGTTGGACCTATAATATTCGCGCCCTATGCAAAAGGTGAAGTTGCCCGTTAAGGTTGATCCAGTCCGTAATGCCTTGAAGCTACTCGATTATGTCGGGATAGTGGAAAAGTCGCAGATGCCCAGGCTGGAGGAATCAACCGAAGGCTTGCGAAGTGATGTGGATGTCACACTGCACTTTGGCAAAGATGTCCAGAAGTTGACCGTTATGAAAGGCACTGCCCATGCCAAGGTCGACCTGGTTTGCCAGCGTTGTGGTGAGACATTTGAACACCTTTGTGAAGCTAGTTTTATTTACACTCCGCTGTTCGAAAGAACAAACGAGGAAGAACTGCCGGAAGCTTATGAGCCCATTGAATTGGACGAAAACGGCGAGATAGATCTTCATCAAATCCTGGAGGATGAACTCATCCTCTCGTTGCCTCAGGTAGCCATGCATCCGGTGGATGTGTGTCCCAGAGGAAACATGGAGATGACCTGGGGTGAAATCGAACCTGCTGATGAGCGGCCGAATCCCTTTGCAGTTCTTGAAGCGCTCAAACGTAAGTGAATTTTAGGAGTTAGCCTACCATGGCCGTACAACAGAACCGTAAAACCCGCGCCAAGCGTGGCATGCGTCGTTCCCACGATGCGCTGACCACCGCTGCCCTGACTGTTGATCAGACCAGTGGCGAAATTCATCGTCGTCACCACGTGACTGCCGATGGTTTCTACCGCGGTAAAAAGGTAATCGCTTAAGGATTGCCTTTGTCTACGCAAACTGTCGCGCTAGACATAATGGGGGGAGATATCGGCCCCTCGGAAACAGTGCCTGCCGCCGTGCAGGCACTGTCTCTTCTACCCCAGCTAAAACTTGTTCTGGTCGGTGATCAACACCAGACCGCCCCTCTTCTGCAGCAATATGGCCTGCTCAATCACCCTCGCGTTCGTCTCGTGCATGCCTCCCAGGTCGTGGGCATGGGCGAAAAGCCTATCGTGGCGCTGCGTACCCTGAAAGACTCCTCCATGCGCGTGACCCTGGATCTGGTCAAGAGCGGCGTGGCCGATGCCTGTGTCAGTGCAGGCAACACTGGTGCCTTGATGGCCATGGCCAAGTGCGTGCTCAAATCCTTGCCCGGTGTTGACCGGCCAGCCCTCATCAAGGCGCTGCCCACATTGGGTGGAAAACGGACCGTGATGCTGGATCTGGGTGCGAACGTGAGCTGCGATGCCGACACCTTGCTGCAATTTGCCGTGATGGGCGCTGTGGTTGCAGAGAAGGTCGAGGGGATACCGTCACCCAGAGTGGCACTGCTCAACGTGGGGGAGGAGGAGATCAAGGGCAACGACCTGGTGCGCCACAGCGCCGAGTTGCTGCGCCAATGCTCCGCCCTGAATTTTGTCGGTTTCATTGAGGGGGACAGGATCTTCAGCGGCGAGTGCGACGTGATCGTCTGCGACGGTTTCGTGGGCAACGTGGCGCTCAAGACCGCGGAGGGGGTGGTGCGGATGATGGCTGAACTGGCCGGATATCCGCGTAAAAAACGCAGTTTTCTTGGTCGACTCGCCGGATTTATGTTCAAACGGCGTTTCTCTTACCTGAACCCCGACCAGTATAATGGCGCGAGTCTGTTAGGATTGCGCGGCATTGTGGTAAAAAGCCATGGGCGGGCCGAGCGCCGCGCTCTGTGTCATGCGATTCTGCTGGCCGCACAAGAAGCCAGACATCAACTTCCATTGCAAATTGCAGATCGCCTTGAATCTGTCTTTTCCGACAGGGATTTATAAAACTCTATGCATAGCAAAATTCTGGGTACTGGCAGTTATCTGCCGAGTTCGGTTCGTACCAACGCCGATCTTGAACAGATGGTTGAAACCAGTGACGAATGGATCGTGGAACGCACCGGGATCCGTGAACGCCGTATCGCCGGAGCCGACGAAACCGTCGCGACCCTTTCTCATCAGGCGGCCTTGCGTGCGCTTGATGCGGCAGGTCTGACTGCCGCCGATCTGGACATGATAGTGCTGGCCACCACCAGCGCAGAGAATGCCTTCCCAGCTGCTGCCTGTGAACTGCAGGGGCTGCTTGACGTACCGGGGATCCCGGCGTTTGACGTAGCCGCCGCCTGTGCCGGCTTTACATATGCTCTCGCCATCGCCGATCAGTTCGTCAAATCCGGCGCTGCTCGCCACGTGCTGGTTGTCGGTGCGGACGTGCTGTCACGCATGTGCGATCCCGAGGATCGCGGCACCATCATCCTGTTCGGGGATGGGGCAGGGGCCGTGGTCATCGGTGCCAGCGACACTCCTGGCATCCTCTCCACCCATCTGCATGCGGATGGCCGTTATGGCGAGCTGCTCAAACTGCCGCAGCCCCGTCGCGGCATGCCGGGTGCCGAGCTCGAAGCCTACATGTACATGAAGGGCAACGATGTCTTCAAGGTGGCGGTGACACGCCTTAGCGAGATCGTGACCGAAACCCTGGCTGCGGCCAACGTCGAGCCGAGCGAGCTGGACTGGCTGGTGCCCCATCAAGCCAACTTCCGCATTATCAATGCCACCGCGAAGAAACTCGGCATGGGGCTCGACAAGGTGATCCTGACCCTGGATCGTCATGGCAATACCTCCGCGGCCTCCGTGCCCATCGCCTTTGATGAAGGGGTGCGTGATGGTCGCATCAAACCCGGCCAACTGGTCCTGCTGGAAGCCTTCGGCGGCGGTTTTGCCTGGGGCTCTGCGCTGGTTCGCCTCTGATACCGAGCGGTGCCCGGTCCTCGGGCGCCCGCTTACCGAATTCGTCTTACCTTAAAGGAATCAATGATGACCCGATTTGCCATTGCCTTCCCGGGACAAGGCTCCCAGAGCGTCGGCATGCTGGCCGAGCTGGCCGAGCAACACGCCGTGATTAAAGAGACCTTCGCCGAGGCGAGCCAGGTGCTGGGTTATGACCTGTTTGCCCTGGTGATGGCAGGCCCGGCCGAGGATCTCAACAAGACCTGGCGTACCCAGCCTGCACTGTTGACCGCCTCCGTCGCGCTGTGGCGCCTGTGGCAGCAACAGGGGGGGGCAACCCCCGCCGTGATGGCCGGCCACAGCCTGGGGGAATACTCCGCCCTGGTGTGCAGCGGCGCGCTGGCGTTTGCCGATGCCGTCAAACTGGTCGAGCTGCGTGGTCTGGCCATGCAGGAAGCCGTACCGGAAGGCACTGGCGCCATGGCTGCCATCATCGGTCTGGACAACGAAAGCATCGCTGCCAACTGTGAGAAAGCGGCCCAGGGGCAGGTGGTCTCTCCGGTCAACTTCAACTCTCCGGGCCAGGTGGTCATCGCCGGCCACAAAGAGGCGGTCGAGCGTGCCAACGTGCTGATGAAAGAGTCAGGTGCCAAGCGTGCCCTGCCGCTGCCGGTCTCCGTGCCCTCCCACTGCGCCCTGATGAAACCGGCCGCAGAAAAACTGGCCGCCGCCCTGGATGGGATCGAGATCAAGGTTCCTGCCATCGCCGTCATCAATAATGTCGACGTTTCCTGTGAGCAGGATCCGGCCGCCATCAAGCAAGCCCTGGTGCGTCAGCTGTTCAGCCCGGTTCGCTGGACTGAAACGGTAGAGCGCATGGCAAACGACGGTGTAACCCTCGAAATCGAGATGGGTCCGGGCAAGGTGTTGACCGGCTTGGCCAAGCGTATCGATGCGCGAGTGGAAGGTATTCACGCCAACGACGCCGCCTCGTTCGAGCAGGCGCTGGCCCAGATCAAGTAAACAGGAGCAAGTCATGAGTTTTACCGATAAGGTTGTGTTGGTCACTGGCGCCAGCCGTGGCATTGGTCGTGCGATTGCGGAGACGTTTGCTGCTCGTGGCGCCAAAGTCGTGGGGACCGCGACCAGCGAGAGCGGCGCCGAAGCGATCAGTGCTTACCTGGGTGAGCAAGGCTGCGGCATGGCACTGAACGTGACCAGTCAGGAATCCATCGAAACCGTCTTCGCAGCCATCAAGGCGCGTTTTGGCGACATCGACATCCTGATCAACAACGCCGGCATCACCCGCGACAACCTGCTGATGCGGATGAAGGATGACGAGTGGAACGAGATCATCGACACCAATCTCACCTCCCTGTACCGTCTGAGCAAGCCGGTATTGCGTGCCATGATGAAGAAGCGTAACGGTCGCATCATCAGCATCGGTTCCGTGGTCGGCACCATGGGCAACGCCGGTCAGGTCAACTATGCTGCTGCCAAGGCCGGTCTGGTTGGTTTTACCAAGTCGCTGGCCCGTGAAGTGGCATCCCGTGGCATCACGGTGAATGCGGTTGCTCCCGGTTTCATCGAGACCGACATGACCAAGGCGCTCAATGAAGAGCAGCGCGCCGGCATCATGAATCAGGTGCCTGCCGCCCGTTTGGGCGATCCGAAAGAAATTGCTGCCGCTGTGGTATTCTTGGCATCGGATGATGCCGCCTATATTACCGGCGAAACCCTGCATGTTAATGGCGGGATGTACATGGTGTAATCAATTTGTCGTGAGTTCTGTTCAAATTTGCGATAATACGCCGAAGTTTGGCACATTTCGTGGTTTGACCAGCGGCAAGTCACTTGCAAACTCACGTCAATTGAATACACTACCCCAACCAGACGCAATAGCGTATTTTTAAAGGAAAATTCAGGTCATGAGCAACATCGAAGAACGCGTAAAGAAAATCATCATCGAACAACTGGGTGTTAAAGAAGAAGACGTGAAGAACGCTGCCTCCTTCGTCGACGACCTGGGCGCTGACTCTTTGGATACCGTTGAACTGGTAATGGCGCTGGAAGAAGAATTCGATACCGAAATTCCTGATGAAGAAGCCGAGAAGATCACCACTGTTCAAGCGGCTATCGACTACATCACCGCTAATCAGGAATAAGTTCCTGTTCTGAAAGAAGCGGCCCAAGGGCCGCTTCTTTTATGTTTACCCCTTTCAAAACACCTCTCGGAGACTACCTCAGTGTCAAAACGCAGAGTCGTGGTGACCGGCTTGGGGATGCTTTCCCCGGTAGGCAACACTGCCGAATCCAGCTGGCAAGCCCTGCTCAACGGGCAGAGCGGCATTTCCCTCATCGACCACTTTGATGCAAGCGAGTTCGCAACCCGTTTCGCAGGCCTGGTCAAGGATTTCGACCCCGAAGAGTTCGGCATCAACCGCAAAGAAGCCCGCAAGATGGATCTCTTCATCCAGTATGGCGTGGCGGCGGGTGTTCAGGCCCTGGAAGATTCCGGCCTGATCATCAACGAAGAGAACGCGGAGCGGGTAGGCGTTGCCATCGGCTCTGGTATCGGCGGTCTGGGTCTGATTGAGCAGAACCACAGCAGCCTCATCAATGGCGGCCCCCGCAAGCTGAGCCCCTTCTTCGTTCCGTCCACCATCATCAATATGGTGTCCGGTCATCTTTCCATCATGAAAGGCATGCAGGGACCGAACATCGCCGTGACTACCGCCTGCACCACGGGTACCCATGCCATCGGCATGGCTGGCCGGATGATCGCCTATGGCGATGCGGACGTGATGGTCGCCGGTGGTGCCGAGAAAGCCTCCACCCCCATGGGCATGGGCGGCTTTGCCGCTGCCAAGGCGCTCTCCACCCGCAATGACGAACCACAGAAGGCGAGCCGCCCCTGGGACAAGGATCGCGACGGTTTCGTGCTGGGCGACGGTGCCGGCGTACTGGTGCTGGAAGAGTATGAACATGCCAAGGCTCGCGGCGCCAAGATCTATGCCGAGCTGGTCGGCTTTGGCATGAGCGGGGATGCCTATCACATGACGGCCCCTCCCTCGGACGGCGATGGTGGCGCACGCGCCATGAAGAACGCCATCAAGGATGCTGGCATTGCACCCGAGCAGATCGGTTACATCAATGCCCACGGTACCTCCACCCCCCTTGGGGATGTGGCAGAGCTGCGCGGCATGAAGAAGGTGTTTGGTGAACATGCCAGCGCCCTGATGGTCAGCTCCACCAAGTCCATGACAGGCCACCTGTTGGGTGCGGCTGGCGCCATCGAGGCGATCATCACCGTGCTCTCTCTGCGTGACCAGATGGTGCCTCCCACCATCAACCTGGACAACCCGGATGATGAGTGCGACCTAGATCTGGTGCCGCACGTTGCCAAGGCCGGTAGCTTCGAATATGCCCTCTCCAATTCCTTCGGTTTTGGCGGCACCAATGGCTCCCTGATCTTCAAACGCGTATAATTCGCTCTGGGCGAATGATAAGGCCCGATACGGTAGTATCGGGCCTTTTTTATCGGAGGGATCCCCTTGCTGATTAATGGAATACCCACAGAAACACTGTCAGCCAGGGATCGTGGACTGGCATACGGTGATGGTCATTTCACCACCATGCTGGTGAGGGAAGGGAAGGTACTCTGGTGGCAGGACCATCTGGCCCGGTTGCAACATGCCAACGCCCGCCTTGGTTTTGGCGAGCACTCCTGGGACCTGCTTGCCGACGAGGCGGCGCAGCTTGCTTCTGGGCAGACACAGGCTGTCGTCAAGATAATGCTGACCCGGGGCGCCGGTGGGCGGGGATATGACGGCGCAGGCTGTGACACGCCCACTCGCATCGTCTCTTTGGCACCTTATCCTGAGCATTATCATGATTGGCAGCAAACCGGTATCAATGCCCTGGTATGCCAGCAGCAGCTTGGGGACAGTCCCATGCTCGCCGGTCTCAAGACGCTGGGGCGCCTCGAACAAGTGATGCTGAAGCGCGAACTTGCTGCGCGTGGCGGGGTCGAAGGTATAGTCTTGAACAGCCGGGGATTTCTGGTAGAAGGGGTCAGCGCCAATCTGTTTTGGCGTCGTGGCAGGACGGTGTTCACACCGGATCTCACCCGCGCCGGGATCGATGGCATCATGCGCAAGCGCGTGATGACGATGCTTAAACAGATGGGCATTGAACTGCGTGTCGTAGAGGCTCCATTGGAGTCACTCTGGCAGGCGGAAGAGGTCTGGCTGACCAATACCCTGATGGGGATTGTCCCGGTCACCAGCATCGGGGATATGCACTATCCCAGTCCGGTATTGATCCGCCGTTTACAGGAGCGCTTGGTCATTGAAGTTTAATCGGCTTTACACCCTGCTCGCGGGGGCGGCACTTTCTGTCGCCGTTGCCGGAGGGTACGTGTATCACAAGTGGCAACAGGTGGAGACGCTCACCAACAAGGGGCCAACCCGCCTCTTTACCGTCGAAAAAGGCGCCCATGCGGCGCGCCTGATTGCCGAACTGGGGGAGGGGGAAACCAGCCCCTGGGCGGTGCGTCTCTGGTTGCGCGGTCATCCCGAACTGGTGGCCATCAAGTCCGGCACCTATGAAATCAAGGAAGGGGCGCCGCTCAAGGAGACTCTCTCTCTCTTTGCTTCCGGCAAGGAGTTTCACTTCAGCCTGACCTTTGTCGAAGGGTCCCGTTTTGAGGATTGGCTGAAGCAACTTTCCAGCGCTCCCTATCTGGAGCGCCTGACTCTGGAGCAGAGCGAAACCGAACTGGCTCAGGAACTCGGCATCGAAAATGGCAAGCTGGAGGGGTGGTTCCTGCCGGAAACCTACGCCTATACCACTCATGCCAGCGATCTTTCCATCCTGCGCCGCGCCTATCAGGACATGAAAACGTTCTTGGAGGCTTCCTGGGAGAAGCGTCAGGCCAATCTGCCCTACAAGACACCCTATGAGGCGCTCATCATGGCCTCCATCATCGAAAAAGAGACGGGCCAACCGGATGAACGGGCCCAGATTGCCTCTGTGTTCGTCAACCGTCTACGCCTTGGCATGAAGTTGCAGACCGACCCTACCGTCATCTACGGGGTGAAGGACAGGTACGATGGCAACATTCGCCGCAGCGATCTGACCGACGTGAACCCCTACAACACCTATGTGATCGACGGTCTGCCTCCGACGCCTATCGCCATGCCGGGCAAGGCCTCCATCGAAGCGGCGCTCAACCCCAAATCGACAGACTATCTCTACTTCGTTGCCAAGGGGGGCGGTGCCCACTACTTCTCCAAGACCCTCGATGAACACAATCGGGCGGTGCGTGAATACATATTGAAGAAACCCTAATGTCTAAATTTATCGTGATTGAAGGATTGGAAGGGGCAGGGAAGAGCTCTGCGGTGCGCTATGTGACCGACTATCTGCAAGCCCACGGAGTGGCGCGGATCGAGTGCACCCGGGAGCCGGGCGGCACGCCGCTGGCGGAGCGCATGCGGGCCATCGTCAAGGAAGTGCACGACGAGCGCCTGACCGTCGAAGCTGAGCTGCTGTTGATGTACGCCTCCCGGGTGCAACTGGTGGAGACCAGGATCAAGCCGGCCCTGGCAGACGGCATCTGGGTAGTGGGTGATCGCCACGATCTTTCCTCCCAGGCCTATCAGGGGGGTGGCCGCGGCATCGATGCGAACCTCATCGGCGCCATCAAACGGGCGGTCCTCGGGGATTTCAAGCCGGATCTGACGCTCTATCTCGACATTGATCCTGCCATCGGCCTGCAGCGGGCCCGCCATCGCGGCGAGCTGGACAGGATTGAGCTGGAGCAGATCGGCTTCTTTGAACGTACCCGCCAGCGTTACCTCGAGTTGGCGGCCGCCGATGATTCCATCCAGGTCATCGATGCCGGATTGCCCCCGGCGCAAGTCAAAGCCGCCATCGAGGCAGCCCTTGAGCATTATCTGGCAAGCGAGGGACTATGTATCCCTGGCTGATCCCGGATTGGCATGCCTTGAGCGAGACGGCCCGGGCCGGACGGCTCGGGCACGCCTGGTTGCTGCTAGGCGATCCCGGCCTTGGCAAGGAGCAGCTTGCAGAGCGACTGGCGCGACTGCACCTGTGTCAGCATCCACAACGAGGTGAGCCCTGCGGTCAGTGCCACTCCTGCCAGCTTTTTGAGAAGGGGCATCACCCGGATCTTGGCACCCTGGGGCCCGAGGGCAAGACCATAGGTGTCGAAGCCATCCGGGAGATTTGCAGCCGTCTCCAGAGCACGTCCCAGCTCGGTCGCGGCAAGGTGGTGATCATTCAGGAGGCGGAGCGCATGACGGAGTCTGCCGCCAATGCTTTGCTGAAGACGCTGGAAGAGCCGGCTGGCGACAGTCTGTTGCTGCTCATCGCATCCCGGGTATCTCGCCTGCTCCCCACCATCTTGAGCCGTTGTCACAAGCATGTCTGCCAGCTCCCCTCTGAGGGGGAGACCCTTGCCTGGCTCGCCGAGCAGGGCCATCAGGCCACCCAGGCCCAGGTGCGGATCTGCCAGGGTGCGCCGCTGCGGGTGCTGAGCTACATCGAAGCACAGCAAGATGATGCCAGACGGGCATTGCTCGACGGATTTGTCTCGCTGGCATCGGCCCCCACCCGTGCGGCGAATGTCTGCGCCCAGTTGGCCGAGGATAATCAGGTCCGGCTGCACTGGTTGCAGCTCTTCCTGTGCGATGCCCTCAAGCTTCAGGCTGGCTGCGGTCATCATCAACTGGCGATGCCAGATCTTGCATCACTCAGCCAGCAACTGGCTGAGAGACACTCCAGCGAACGGCTCCTGGAAGCTGAACAGCAGCTGGTTGTGCTGAAAGAGGCTTGTCAGCCAGGACAGCTTTCCAATCCCACCATCCATTTGATGAACTGGCTCAATCGCTGGTTATAAACAAGGTTGTCTATGTTACTCGTTGATTCCCATTGCCATCTCGATCGCTTGAGTTATGGCACCAAGCAGACCGACATGGCCGATGTGCTGGCCAAGGCGGCGCAGCAGAGCGTGGGATATTTTCTCTGCGTGAGTGTGACCCAGGCCCAGTTCCCGACCATGATGGAGGCCATCGCCCCCCATCCCCAGGTGTTTGCCTCCTGCGGTGTTCACCCGCTCAATCAGGATCCCGGGGTGGATGCTGCCTTGCTGCTGACTCAGGCGGCCGATGAGAGAGTGGTGGCCATCGGCGAAACCGGGCTCGACTACTTCTATTCACCGGAAAACAAGGATGTACAGCAAGCCTCTTTCCGCGAACATATCCGGGTAGCCCGGGCACTGAACAAACCGCTCATCATCCACACCCGGGATGCCCAGGAAGACACCTTGAGGATCATGCGAGAGGAGGGGGCCGAACAGGTGGGCGGAGTGCTGCACTGCTTCACCGAGTCCCTCGAAATGGCCGAGGCCGCGATGGCCATGGGGTTCTATATTTCCATCTCGGGAATAGCCACTTTCAAGAACGCCTCAGCCCTACAGGCCGTGGTCAAGGCGTTGCCCCTGGAGCGACTGCTGGTTGAAACCGACTCTCCCTATCTGGCACCGGTTCCGCATCGGGGGAGGGAGAACGAGCCGGCCTTTGTTCGCGACGTCGCCCAATTTATCGCGGATCTTCGCCAGATACCGCTCGCTGAATTGGCGGAGGCCACCAGCCACAATTTCTTCGAATTGTTCAAGTTGGCAAAGCGATAACAGACAACGCCCCGCTATGCGGGGCGTTTTACTATGACAATCAGCACTATCATTACTCATCCAAAAACAATCATGCCAAGTTGTTATCTCTCACTTTTTTTTTGCGGTGGATACTGATGAGATTAAATCCACAATCCTGATAAAACTGAGCAGAGATGACAGGGTACTTGAGAAATAAATGAGGGAGCTGAAATGGGTTAAAAGCACTCTTCCTAAGTATCGATAATATTCATTATCGATACTTGATAGATCTGAATGATCCTGTAAGATCCACCGAAACTCCGCTTTAAATCATAGAGTTAAGTGAACTACCCACGCCTTCAAAACCCAGTTCAGCAATCCTTGCAGAGCGTCTTCGATCCTCAGCTGAACAGCCGGGCAAGACGCTTCCTGCGCAGCGCCAAAGCCGACTCCACCCTCAATGCCTATCAGGCAGATACCCGCATCTTTGTCTCCTGGTGCCAACTTCACGGGCTGGATCCCTTGCAGACGACACACCACGACATCATGAATTTTCTGGCGGATCAGGCCGACGGCATCCTGGCCAACTGGGTCTGGCTCGACAAGGAAGAAGGGAAGGGGGAGCTTCGCAACGGGGAACCTCGCAAACCGGCCACCCTGGTAAGACGGCTTGCCGGCATTCGCTATGCCTTCAAGCAGAAGGGGATCCACCCCATGCCGACCGAGCATGCGGAGATAAAGGAGATGATGCGGGGCATAGTACGGCTCGGTGATAACCGCAAACGCAAAACGGGGGCGCTGACCCTGAAACCATTGGCCTGCGTGCTGGACGAGATAGATACCAGCAACCTGGCGGGACTTCGGGATTACACCCTGTTGCTGCTGATGTTCAGTGGCGCCTTGCGCCGATCGGAAGCGGCCAGGATCGAGGTGAATGACGTGCAGTTTGTGGGGCAGGGGATACGCCTTCGTCTCAAACCAAGCAAACATCAGCTCCATGAATCGGAGATAGCACTCATTCCAGGTACCCGGTATTGCCCGGTCTCTGCACTGCAACAATGGCTGAAAAAAAGCCGGATTGCTGAGGGCCCCCTGTTTCGCCGGATGAATCGCTGGGGACAGCTGATGGCAGACCCCCTGGGGCCGCAAGGTATCAACCTGATGATCAAGCGGCGAACCGGCCAGGCCATCGACGATCTCCACGTCAGTGGCCACAGTTTGCGGCGGGGGTTCATCACCTCGGCGGTGACGGCGGGCAAGCCGATGAACAAGATCATCGAGGTGACCCGACACAAGGACATGCGCACCTTGCAGGAATATTTCGACGATGCCCACAAGTTCTCGGATCACGCCCTGGATGGGTTGTTATAGAAAACCGCGCCTCTGCTTTTTTTATGTTAAATGCTATCCTGTTGATCTGATGGTATATTCAATCCGTCCTCCACAGACATCATGACGGTGGGGGAGTCGTAATCCGATTTACTTTCGTAGAAGATGCCAACGAAAAATGAGAGATAACATTCACGATATAGACATGTCGGAAGGTCACGATAGCCAGGAATTGAAGAAAAGCGCCGCTCAAGAGAACGCCGAACGGCAGCGCCAGCACGTGAAGCGCAAGCAGGAAACCCACAGCCGGTTGCAGTGCTGGATAAGCAACCGTCACGCCGAGCGGCTGCATGAACTCGGCCTGCATCTGGAAGACAGTCAGGCATCCCTCATCGAGCAGGCGATCGACCTGCTCTATCAGCACGAACTGCAACAAACGACCAACGCGCAGCAGAGCGATGTCCCCGAGTCGGCAGACATGCTCGAATAGACGATGCTATCGTGCCGTGCCGGTGTGATTGAAAAAGAAGACAAAAAAAGCCAGGTACGAATTCCTTGTACCTGGCATAGGGGAATTGGCTCCTTGCAGAGCCGTGCGCTAACTGGTATGCGGATAGCCTTAAGCTTAGACAAGGCTCTAGGCATTTCAAGAACCGGATAAAAGTTCAACCAGAGTGGGGGTTTTTCAGACTCGAACAGGCGCTGTTTTTGCTCGAGCGACCCCACTCTCACGCATTGAACAGGTTGTTGTCCCGTACCAGCTCCCGGGGCAGGGCATTCTTGATGCGACTCCCCACCCATTTCCCCATGCCGAGCGGGTGCCCCTGGTAACGAACGATCACTTCCCCACTCCCGGCATCCTGCTCTGGCCAGACATCTCGTCCCATCATGAATTCACGGGCATTGGCGGCATCCAGCTCGACGCATCCCTTGCTCGCCTCATGGCCGTAAGCCAGAGCCCATTCATGGGTCAATCGATATCCCTTCTTGAAGGTTTCAGCCAGCTTGATGCCGATGCGATCGAAACGCAGCTTCCCCTGTACCTGCTCGAAGGCGTGAGGGAAGAGCCAGATCTCGTCATTGCGGCCAAACAGTTGGCCATGGGGCACGATGCCAAAATTCCCTTCAATCTCCCGCAACATGGGGCTGGCCTCTTTCTCTGGCAGCGGCGAGAAGGGGAACTTGCCGAGCTTGCCCGGTTTGAACATGGTGTTGGGCACGGAGTGATGCTTGCGCAACCGGGCGACGAAAAAGCCCTCACTGTCGAAGATCTGGGGCCACACATGCAGGTATCCCTCCGGCGTACAGGCTTTCTCCGCCCCCGGAAAGAGATCGGCCAACGAGTCAAAGCTGAAGGCATCGCCGAACTTCTCTTGCAGTGACTGACAGACGGCCTGATTCTCTTGCAGGCTCAGGGTGCAGGTGGAGTAGACCAGTACGCCGCCGGGTTTGAGGGCGTGAAAAGCGCTCTCCAGCAGGCCACGCTGCACTGCGGCGATCTCCTCGATGCTCTCCAGGCTCCAGTTGCGCAGCGCGTCTTCATCTTTTCGCACCGTCCCCTCGCCGGAGCAGGGGGCGTCGAGCAGGATGGCGTCGAAGGTTTCCGGCAGCCATTGGCCAAAGACCTTGGCATCGAAATGGGTCATGCCGACGTTGGTCACACCGCAGCGCTGGATATTGGCGCTCAGCACTTTCAACCTGCTGCTGGAAAACTCGTTGGCGATCAGCATGCCGCGGTTTTCCATCAGCGCCGCGATCTGGGTAGTCTTGGAGCCAGGGGCGGCGGCCGCGTCCAGCAACATGCCATCCCCTCTGGTTTGCTCACTGGCAAAGAGCGCCGTCACCGGCAACATGGAGCTCGCTTCCTGGATGTAGAAGAGGCCGCACAGATGCTCGGCCGTGTTGCCAAGGGGAATGCTCTCATCGCTGCGGGTGAGCCAGAAGCCGGCTTCACACCAGGGCACGGGATCCAGTTGCCAGCCAAGCGGTACCATGCGGGCGACAAACTCGGATACCGGGATCTTGAGGGTGTTGACCCGGATGCTGCGCCGCAACGGCTGCCGGCAACTCGCCACGAATGCCTCCATGGAGAGATGGGATGGCATGAACTCCGCAATGTGACGCAGGAAGTGATCGGGGAGGTAGGTGTTGTCGTGCACGGCGCAATCTCGCTGACCCAAAATGAGGGGCGACATCTTACCACAGTGCGCGGCCCTTCTTGATGGGGGAGTCCATGAGTCCATAAAAAAACCGGCACAAGGCCGGTTTTTGACGAGCAGGGGAATAACTCAGGGCAAAATGCGAGGGCTCCACTCCAGCCACTCTTTTTCCGCCTTGGCATGAAGCGGATAACGATGGCCCGCCTTGACGGTCGCGCCCATCTCCCGCTCCGGCGTATTGAAGGCAATCCCGCCCGCCAGCAGGCTTTGCACCGTTTCGACCTCGATGGTGCCACCGGTCAGCCCGATATCGGCCTTGACCCCGGAGACATTCCAGAAACGGCTGTTGGCGCGTATCAGATGGGCGTACTGTCCATCCACATTCACATCGATCAGTACCTCACTGCCATCCCGGGCCAGGGTCACGCCGGTGACGCTGCCCACGACCATCTTGCGAAACAGCAGGGGGCTGCCCACGCTGATGCCATCGACGGAGGGGCTCTTGAGGGTCAGGGCAAGACCGGCGGGGCCACTCTGGCTCAAGGGGAAGGTCTCCTTGCCAGCCCCCCGGCCCGGTGTCGCCTCCACAAAGGCCCCCTTGATCAGGGTATCGAGGTGGGCAACCCCCCCCAGCCCGACCTTGGCCTGCACCAGGGCATAGCGTGCCCCGGATTGCAGGAAACGCGCGGCATATTGCTCATTCAGCTCGGCCTTGAAGCTTACCTGGCCCAGGGTCGGGTCCAGTTCCACCTGCTCTACTTTGCCGATGTCCACTCCGCGATAGCGGATGGGGCTGCCAACCCCGAGACCCGGGTTGTGATCCGCCGTGAGCGTGAGGGTACGCACCTGGGAGCTTGCCTGCTCCTTGCTGTCAAAGAGCTGATGACTGCTGCGACCTGTCCCCAGCTTGTCGAATTCAATGGCACCACGCAGCAGGGTGGCGAGGTTCCCCATCTTGACCTGCACGCCGTCGAGCCGGATCTTGCCGTCGATGGCGGCCTTCTTCCAGAACTGGGGTTGCTGCTTGAGCAAAGGAGCATAGATGGCATCGATCTCCAGGGTGATGGCCACCCCGCGACCATCGGCATCCAGCGCCTTGACCTTGCCCGCTTCCAGTCCCAGGTAGAAGACGGGGGAGCCCACACCGACCCCATCAGCCTGAGCGGCACGCAGCGTCCAGCTGACCGCTTTGGCATGGCGGCTCCCAAGCAGGGCCAGCTCCTGGCTGGGGTAGAGGCGGTCAATCCTGTCACCCTTCGCAGCCTGAACCAGCTTGATGCCCCCCGCCAACCAGGCACTGGCCGGGCTGGTCTCCACCTTGATACCGCTGAGATCCGCCTCCACCTGCAAGGGGGCGGCTCGATAGAAGCGAGCCCGTTGCAGCAGATGGCGATAACGCTCGTTCACCAGCAACTCGACACTGGCATTGCCGCCGGCATCCAAGGTCAGTGCCCCGAGCTGACCTATCTGCAACCCCTTGAACCAGAGCGGAGCCCCTTCGCTCAAACCGGCGAGATCCTCTGCCTGCAGGGTCAGCTTGATGCCGCCGCGCTGTGCCTGGCTCTCCAGGGTCATGGTGTTTACCCGTTTACCGGGTTCATAGTCCAGACGAATGGCGGGCCCGGCCAGCAGGCGATCCGCATGCTTGATCCCGGCAGGGGAGAGAGAGACCGTCTCCCACACCAGACGACTCTTGCCGGTCACCCGGAACGCCTGTTCGGGGTTGATGAGGGCCGTCACGCTCCGTCCCTGTTCGGTGAGGCGAATAGGGTCGACTCGTCCAATCTCGATGCCCTCATAGAGGATGGGCATCCCTTCCTTGATGGGCAGAGTCCCCGCCTGGATGGTGATGCGCTCACCCCGGGCGGCCTCGGCCAGCCCCTTGTAGAGGATGAAGTTGACCCCCTTTTGCGCCACGGGAGAATCCTTGGGGGAGTCAAACGCAATGCCACCGCTCAGGATGGAAGTGAGGCTGCCCGCCTCCACGCTGACGCCAGCCAGGCTGAAGGAGCCCTTGATGCCGCTGATGTTCCAGAATCGGGTATCCGCTTTGACGAGGTGCTCGAAGCGCGGCTCGATCACCAGATCCAGGATCACGTTCTGGTTCTCTTCCCCAAGACGGGTGTTGATGACACTGCCCACCTCCAGCCCGCGGAAATAGATCTTGGCGCCGATGCCCACCGACCCCAGAGAATCGGCTGTCAGGTGCAGGGTGCGCCCTTGGGCCTGATAACCGGGGGGAGGGCCATCCAGGGCATCGAACTCATCCTCCAGCGGGTTGTTCTCCCGTCCGGGTTGCAGGTTGATGTAGTTGCCGGACACCAGGGTGTCCAGGCCGGAGATCTCGGTCAGTGACGCCTTCGGACTCACCAGCCAGAAGTCGGAGCCCTTGCGTATGAGGGAGCGGGCACGGCTGTCCACCTTGGCCAGCACCGCAATCTTGCGACCATCCTGTGCCAGTTCCAGCTCCTGGACCACGCCGATGGCGACCCCCTGATAGCGCAACTGGGTCTTGCCCGGCAAGATACCGTTGCCCTGGGCAAAGTTGATGCGAATGAGTTGACCACTGCTCGTCCACTGCTGGTAGAGAAAGCCTCCTGCCAGCAAGAGGGCGATGAAGGGCAGCAACCAGACCGGGGATAACCAGCGGTGCTTCTCAATGACGGGCTCAGCCCCGACCATACCGACTCCTTACATTGGCTGTGATGCACAGCACGTTCGACACAAAAAACATTAACGGGCCGCCTTGTCCCACAACAGGCGGGTATCGAGCATCCTGGCCGACATCATGGTGAGCACCACCACGCCGGCGAATGCCGTCGCCCCGGGGCCGGCACGCACGTTGAGCAGCACGCCGCGATCCACCAGGGCCACCATCAGCGAGATGACGAACAGGTCCAGCATGGACCAGCGTCCGATGAAATCGATGATGCGGTACATGACGAGCTGGCGTTTGCGGCGCACCGGCTTGCTGCGCTGCAACTGCCAGCAGATCCAGCCAAGACCCAGGATCTTGCCGATGGGCACAATGATGCTCGCGGTCAGTACTATGGTGGCGATGCCGGACATCTTGCTGCGATAGAGCGCTATGATACCGCTGAAAATGGTATCGGACTGCAATAATCCCTTGTTGTAGAAGTGGGTGATGGGCAGCAGGTTCGCAGGCAATAGCATGAAGGTGGCCAGCGCCAGCAGGCCCCATGACCAGGCGAGGGAATGGGGGATGCGCATCTGCAAGGGGGTATGACAACGAGGGCAGCTCATGCCGTGTTGATGGCGCACCAGCAACCCACAGGTATGGCAGCGGCAAAGCCCCAGTTCACGGGCGCTGATCGGGGACATGGTCCGGCTCCCGGGAGGCATGTTGCAGCGGAATCCGCTCCCAGTAAGGGGCAGGATCAAAGAGGATCAGCAGCGTCATGTTGAGCAGCATCAGACAACCCAGGCTCAGCAGACCGCCTCCCAGGCGCACGTCGGCGATGTCGATAAGCTTGAACAGGGCGACCAGCAGGCTGACGATGTACACCTCCAGCATGGCCCAGTGGCGAAATACCTCGACCGCTTTGAGGGTCCACGCCAGCAGATGCCAGCGCTTGGCCAGGCCGGAGGCGAGGGCAAAGATCCCGAGCAGCAGCCCTGTCGGCGCCAGCACGGCGCACCAGAGCACCAGTGTTGCCACCCAGAGCTCGCTCTCGGCATACAGCATCATAATTCCCTTGATCAGGTTGGCGTCCGAGTTCACGCCCGCCAGGCGAAGATAGATCAAAGGCTCAAAAAACGCGGAAGGCAGCAACAGGAATCCGGTGATGGTCAGCGCCATCAACTGGGAAGGGCGAAAGGCATAGCGCCCATAGAGATGCTGATGACAGCGGGGGCAATGGGCGTGACGGCGCAGCGGCAGCAACTTGCGTTCGATCAGCAAGTCACAGGCCGGACAGACAATCACCGAGTGCGGATCCGACATACGATTCAACCTGTTGAAGGAATTGATGAAATTTACCTTAAAACGCCTGCCCTGTCTTGCCGCGCTGCACACCCCCCTTTGAAAAGATGTGTTTTCCGCTGTGAACTGGCCGCCGCCAGCCAAGCAGGGGCTGGCGATGCATGCCGACATGCTGAGGGTATTTGCAATACTGTATATACGTACATATACTTGCAATCACTATCATCAGGAGGGCGCCGCGATGGCCGTTGAGATCAAGTATGTTGTGGTACGTGGGGGAGTGGAGAAGATGACCTTTGCCAGCAAGAAAGAGGCGGATGCCTATGACAGACTGCTGGACACCGCCGATGAGCTGATGACACTGCTGGCGGGTGCGCCGGTCGCGCTTGCACCGGAGCAGCAGGAGAGTCTGGCCTTTTATCTGGCCGAGCAGCGGGATCAGTTGCAGCAGGTATTGCGCGGTGGAAAAGGGCAGGGGAATCCCCCCAAAGAAGACAAGCTGGATACTGAACTGCCAAAGGGGAAGCCCCTGAAGAGCGTGGCTTGAGACGAAAGGGCGGGGAAGGGGATGTGAGGTAGAAGCCGCTCTCTCATTCATGAAAAGTGCAACTTAAGTCATTATCACGACTATTTTCCCCGAGAACTTTCTAACCACACTGCATATTCATTGAATATGCCGATTGCTCGTTATCATGGGGTATCACAGCAAGATGCCTCAGGTCGTTGCCCCCAAGGCGCACTGCAAGCCCTGATGCCGATAACCCCATTTATCGGCATCAGGGGGGCGGCCCCGTTCAAAACATTCAACCGACATCACACACCATCATGACTCATCCAGCACTTCCACCCGCCATGCCGCTGTTCGATAGCGTGGAGCACCTTGAGGCGGGCAATCCCCAGGTCAACCAATACCTCGCCACCCTGAGTCTTGGCAAGGTCCCCGACGCGGGGATCGTGTATGAGCTGGCCGTCGACTGGCTGCTGGAGCAGCGCCACAGCGAAAACAACTACAAGACCTATCGCAGTGAGCTGACCACTTTTTTGCACTGGTGTTTTTGCGAGGTGGCCATCAGCCCCAGGGATCTCACCAGGCGCATCATGATGCGCTATCTCGACTATTGCCAGGCGCCACCGTCCGGACTGATTGCCTATCGCAACGTCGCCCAGTTCGTGCTCGACAAGGAGTGGGGGGAACGGTTGCCAAACCCCCTGTGGCGTCCGTTTCTGGGCAAGCGGGAACTGGGCCGGGAGCTGCCGTATCGACTGAGTGAGCAGGCGATGAAGACAAAACTCGCCATTTTGTCCGCCTTCTTCCAGTTTCTCATCCAGGAGGAGTACATGGATCGCAATCCGGCTCTCCTGCTGCAGCGGGTTAAACGTGCGGGCCCCCAGGAGGCTGGTGAAGATGCGCAATCCTTCACCGAGCTGCAATGGTCCTATGTGATGCAAGCCGCCGAACAGCTCGCTGCCGAATGCCCGGCACAACATGAGCGCAGCCGCTTTCTCATCTGTCTGATGTATGCCTGTTATCTGCGGATTTCCGAGGTGGCGGCCAGGCCGGGTTTCAGCCCCGTCATGGGCCAGTTTCGACGTGACGCCAAAACGGGCGTCTGGGGTTATGACATTCCCCGCAGCAAAGGCGGTAAACGTCGCACCGTGGCCGTTTCTCAGGCTCTGCTCGAAGCCCTGGCTCGCTATCGTACCTTTCTTGGACTTTCGCCACTGCCGGCCCCCGGAGAGCAGACACCGCTGTTCGTACGCCACAAGGCGGCGGCCCATGGCCGCGAACAAGGCGAACTCAATGCCAATCTGGGTATCCGCCAGCTACGAGACCTGGTAATGGCGGTATTTGAACAGGCCGCAAGCCTTGCCGAACAAGACGGTTTTGATCAGGATGCCGCTGAAATGCGAACCCTGACGCCGCACTCCATTCGCCACACCGGTATCACCCATGACATCAATCTGCACGGCCGGCCTTTATCCCACGTACAAGCCGATGCGGGACACGACAGCATCGACACCACCTCCAAGTACCTGCACACCGGCAACCGGGAACGTCACGAGAGTGCCAGCCGCAAGCCGCTGGACCACTTGCTCGACCAGGACCGAACATATGATTGATAACTAGTGGTGAACAAATAAAGCTGCACTCATAACCAAGATGTTGGACCTAAAGGCAATCCTTGATTGACCATGCCTTGGGACTCATAAAACACGACACTGCGCATAATGTCGCGTTTGGTTAAATGCCCATGTGAAGCCCGCCGATAAGCCAGCCCACGCAATTTTGCTGGTTTATCAGGTATTTACTTGGATGGAACGAGAGTTGACCAAAAACTTCATTTTTCGTTGGTTTGAATGCGGTTTATCGGAAGAGGAGACGGCAAATCTATGTTTCGTTTCTGTGAGACAGGTCACAAATTGGGATAAGGGTAAAGAGATCCCACCTGTCTATAAACGGCTTATGCGTATGGCATCTGGGCGGGAGCTGCCCACGATTTTCAAGGAGTGGCAGGGATGGCGGATGAAGAATGACTGCCTGATCGCACCGAATGGCGTCATGTTCGACAGGAGGAGGATCGAGGCGCTGGCCATCATCCAGGCAGAGCTGTCAGAGAAGCAGAGAGAAGCATTCCATTGGCGGAAAAAATTAGGATTATGAGATAAGGGGCTCTGAGAGCCCCTTTAAGATTCAATAGCCATTCAAACTGGCACCAATACGCCGCATTTCTTCATCATGTTCGCGCTGTAGGCGCTCATCTTCAGCTTTCACTTCCGCTTTAGAGAACAGTGCTGCGTCAGGGTAAACAGCGCTAAATTCCTTAGTATTATCAAACCAAGCACAGATACAGTTGTTCTCAAAATTCCGACCAGTGACCGTCATCATCGGGCCACCACTTTTCAAACGGACAATATCACCAACATTGTAACTAGACATAAACACCTCACCATATAAGCAACATGCTCGATATGCATATGGGGCTCATAACTCAGAGTTCAACCCTAAAACTGACAATAAATTCAGTACACAAGAATCTTTATCAAGAAAGCGATTGGAGTTGAATTCCCCCCGTATTACTACACGGGGGGGGGGAGAGGGGAAAGCCGGACCCCTGGGGCAGTCAATCACCAAGACGGCACAAGACCATGAGAGCAGCTTGTCTGCGACAGGAGGCCCAGGATGTCACCATACGCGCCCCATAGCCTTCGGCTGGTCGCTCTGACTGGGGCATTAAAGACTGGTTTGGCAGGCAAGGGGGTTGCCTCAGGCTCAGGGCAAGATGGGCGTGTTTCGCCGCGAGACGCTTGGAGGCATCATCCGCAGCAGGGGGCGGCTTATAGGGGCTGGCGCCCCTCAATATCAGACCTTGATTCCCCAACGAGCCAGTTTGTCATTTATCTTCTGCGAGTCCCTCGCAATGAAGTCTCGAAAGTGTTCATTAGACGATTCGACTCCACATACGCGAGCATCAAAATGTGGATCGGTCTTTTTTCTACGTAGGGCTAACGCTTTGACATAGGCTGCGGCGAGGCTTTCATTTTGGATATATGCAGCTGCGCCTGGTCCACAAAAACGCCCTCCAGCAGATATATAAAGACTGCCTTTTTCAAGCTCACCAAACAGTTCAAACGGCACACGGTCTGTATGAATAACCTTTACCGTAAACCATTTTATTGGTAGTCCCATTTACACCTCGCTAATCCCTATCTGGATGGAAGGCATAAACATAGCTCATATGGATCGCCATTCAAACATCAGTGACGATATGTTAGACGTGCGGCAGCAGAGCGAGCGCGGCGTCTTGCCCGGCAGTGGTGCTGCCACTTCACCTCCAGCTCAATAAGGTGGCCCCCAAAGAGCCAGAGCAGGGGAGGCAACGAGAGCAGCGCTACCAGGGCAACACAGGCCCAACGAGCCTCGGCTGAATAGCTAGGATTGCTCCCTATAGCTATCAGGATGGCAATATCAATGCAGATAGCGATGATGCCAATCACGGCAACCCCCATTAGATCCAGAGCTGTATTTATGTCCAGTCATCGTTAGGCGCCCCGTCATTCTTGGCACCAGCAAAGAGCGCACCATTGACCCGCTTACGCAGCGCATCCCCGTCAGGGTCGCAATAAACGTCCACTGGCTGCCCCTGGTACTGGATAACCGCATGACACGCCGTCATGGGCTTCAAATCGACGAAGAATTGCGGCCACTCCTCGGCATAGATGGCTTGCTCGTCGTCACCTTTGCGCAGGGCAAAGCAATATTCGACGTTGTAGACATCTCGATCACTTTTGGTAAGCACATGGCAGTTGATGATCATCCGGTATCCAGCGAACGGGCCTACAGCAAAGACGCCAGCAGCATCCGCAGCAGGAGCGCCACTAGGACGTACATTAGCAGCGGGCGCAGCACCCACTTGCCCAGGAACCGAAACAGCGGCATCAGCGGGCGCAGAAGCCACCACAGGGGCTTTAGCAGGCGAGTCAATATATTCAGGCTTGATGAAACCGAAGAACATACAGAGTCCCCAAACGACCAGAACAAAAAGTATTTTAGGGTCTCGGAGCATCGAGCTACCCGCGATTGTATCCGAGACTTTACCGGTTGTAGTTGAGTCATAAAGTTTGAAAACATACTTGGGCACCTTGTTAAATGGCTTGGCTTGCAGGACATCAGAAAGAGACGTACCGGAGTTATCGGAAAGGTGGAGAACGGTCTTATAACGCCCCCCTAGGCCCAATATCGCCATATTGGTATGACGAATTGCGGTTTCCGCAGCAGCCCGGATAACTTGATGCACTTTTTTGATGTTCGGGGTTGTTAATACGAAATCCCAGTTATGGTGACGGTGCATATCAAAGGCCACGTCGATTGTTTCGGGTCGGCCATCCTCTTTCGCCTTATCCGGCCCACCTGGATAATCGAGTTTATCCAGGTCACTCTGACGCCATGCAGGCGGGAATACCCGCTGAACCTCATCGACCAGGAAGAATGCCCCCTTGGGTGCCCAGTGGTAGAACCGCGCCAGATGATCGCGGCCCTCCTGGGATTCTGTCTCGACATAAAGCACCTCGAAGCTGTCCGGTACATCCTTACCCAACACCTCTCGACAGCGCTCAACAGAGAAGCCGCGCACGTTGGTAATGATGTACCGACCCGCCTTGATGGCCGGGATCACATCGGTGTGAATAGCGCCGCTTGATTTATAAGACCCTGGCGCACCGTGATGGATTTTGATGGACATGGATCACCACCCGAAGATATTCAGTAGAAAGCGCGTCACAAATGCCTGGGTAATAACGGACAGGCCCTTGTCAAATTGCAGATAGAGCAAAATATCCCGCACAGATGCTGGGAGACTATTAAAGGAGGACGATATCAAATCACTGAATTGCAGGTTTATCAGAATTTCCCTGGCAACATCCCATGAAAACACCAACAAGAATATCTTGAACTCAATCCACTGAATAGCCAGTTTTACCGAAATCCAGGCCGTTACCTGGACAGCAAGATTATATATGTCCTGGAACAACCCACTAAATAAATCTCCTAACCACTCCATCGCTATCACCTTCTAGTCAAAATAATGAATGCTGTAAAGTAGAAAATAAACATCATCAAAGCCGCCAGAAACTCCCAATAACCATCGGAATCAGGGCAGACTTGATAATACTTTCCAAACATGGAGAACATATCGAAGCACTTAGGAGCCGAGGCAGAGCCATAAAACTGATATTTAAACATATCGGTCATTTCATTTTTAATAGAAAGATACTGGCTTTTTAAAGCCTCCTTATGTTCATCATATACTTTCGTTATCTGCTCCAAGTCAAAAGCACAGCTAGCATCACCCGAGCAAAGCGGTGATTCATATTCAGCCTTTGCCACATGCAATGGATTTGATGAAGAACCTGGCATCTGAGAATAATCAATATTAAAGTCGCCAGACCCACCTTGACCACCACCAGAATTTCCCCAGCCATTCTTTAAACCATCTTGGAGCATGTATTTAATGCCGTAAAGATTGTCATTCATCTGGCTTAAATAGCCTGACTGACTAGAAATATTGGAGTTAACCGAATTAACCGAACCTTGAAGGCTCCCAATAGCACCAAGCATACTCCCCATATTGGATGACATGGAGCTTGTATTGCCGCTAATAGAGCCAAGGGTTGACATGGCCGATTGTTGCATTGCTTTCAGCGAAGCTACATCACCTTTGATTGCAGATAAATCAACAGTAGAAACGGCACCACTTGTACCGCCAGAAGAACCCATACTATCAGCAATTTTCTTTAACTGAGCATTAGCCAAATCAAAATCAGCCTCCATACGAGACAAATAAATATTAGTCCCCTCTATTCGACCAGGAGTTTCCCGTATATAAGTTAGCGCCTGATCAAGCTTGTCATTAACGTCAGACAATTCGAGCTGGGTCTTAAATGTATTACCAGAAATATGATTGGAATAATCCTTCAAACCAGAAAGCCTAGAATCAATCTCCGCAAGCTGCTTACCTAAATTAGTATTAATCTTTGAAAGGGTATAACCCACGGTCTGATAACCGTAATGATTAAAATACTGCCAACCAGCAATATTATCGGTATCACCAGGAAGGCTACCATCCCCGCCAGGACTGCCCCCAGTATCGCCACCGTCGCCACCAGTACCAGTGCCCACGGTACATTCCACACCGTTAGACTGTATGGGGCCCATGGTGCCCGTAGATGGGGTCTCAACACAGACTCCAGGGCAAACGACCTGGCACCCGCCCAGAGTGGAGGATTCCCATTTAACGCAATAGGGCATTTCTGTACCTATAGGCACATTTTGCAGATTGAGCCCTGCCGGACAGCTCGCAAACGCCCCCAGCGGCACCAGGAAGAGCAGATAAAGCAATCTCACGCGACCCCCAATAAAAAAGGCGACCGAAGCCGCCTTATGTCATATCGAAAACGATGTTCTCCAGCCTTCGACAAAGAACAAAAACCATAGCGTCCCAATCAACAGGGACACGGTTTAAGCCTTACGCATGAGCGCGATCAGGATACCGACCCCGACGACTGTAGCCACGACCATCATCACCTTGGGCGCGGTAGTGGTGACGTCAGACTGGGCAGCATCCAGGGCAGCACCCGCAGCGGCAGCGATACCACCATCAGCAGCATTGGCACCAACAGCAGCTACGGAGCCCACCAGGGCGATACAGCCATTACGGAAATAGTTACGCATACTCGTTTATCCTCTTTTTGCACCTACAATGACACGGGCAATAGCGCCCAGTTTTAAACCCAAAGCCCACATAACGATCCCAGAGCTAAAGGCAATTCCCACAACCGATATATCGAATTGGAACCAATTAGAGATATCGGTGAGTTTGGTGTGCTCCTGGACAGTCAGGAGCACGTAATTACAAGAATCCCCCTCTGAAAGGCGGGTATATCCTTCGGAGGTAATATCTAGGCAAATCATTATTGCGCCCTCGTCGTCGGTCGCTGCGCGCCCTCGCTCCTCCTCCTCGTTGGCGCTGGTTGTTTACAGAGGCTTTTTAGATGCTTGGTAGCCGACAACAACGTTACGGGTCGGATTCTGGGGATCCGCTTCCAGAATAAGATCAATCGCCACCAACTTGGGGCAATCAGCCATTTCCTTGATAGTCGACGCATCATTGCGCAGGGACAACTGGCGAACCTCATAACCCCAGGAGTTGATATTGCACTCCGGCTTGTTGACGTTGTTTGCAGGAGCCAGATATTCGACCTGGGCAAAGTCGTAAGGCACCGGAGCGCCAGACTTGCGGGAAACACCGTAGCCATGGGTCACGCGAGTGACCAGCACACTGGACAAAATAGACATAGTTATTACCTCGTTGAAGAACCTTAGTTAGGTCGAAAATACAGGCAGCTCGTCCAAGTCAGGAGGGAGCGGCATTCTTAATCGCGCCGGAATATCACTTTCTTCCAGGTGCGCAGTTAATTGGTTAACAATCTTCTCAGGCGATAACCCCTCGATGTTCGCTAACCAATTAACAAGGCGACCCGCCATGCGGGACATATTAAATACAGCGTTATCCCTGGACGTTTTGAACTTGTTTTTAAAGGTGGTCAGTCTGACGGGCTTTATTTCCGCTTCCTGGATAGCAGCCAGCCATTTATCAAATTGCGGATACATCCCCGCAAAATAGGGGTCTGGGTTTACCAGGACGTCCAGCGGGATAATGCGGTCCTTATTGTGCAGCTCGCCTTCGGCGCGTACCCAATTCGGATACTCTGCCGACTGCATCTGTTTGCCCTTTTCGTATACCCGGGCGCACTTTCCGTTGATGCGGCTGCCCACGTAGAACGAGCAGCCCTTGGTCGGCACCATGCCAAAGCGCTTGGCGATGCCCTTGGCAACCTCGGTGATCACGAACTCGCCAGATTCAATCTTCATCCAGGACGGAGCGCGGCCCCGCTGGGGATGGAACTCGCCGGCTTCCGCGCCGGCAATGGCCCCCTGGTAGGTGATGTGCTCGCCGCTGTAGTCATCCAAGGCGAGATCCACCCGTGTGATGCGCACGCCTGGAATGTGAGAGATAACATCATGCAAAGCCTGGAAATCCAGGGCGGCACAACCCACACCGGAAAAACTCACCATGCAACCATGGTTTGCCGCACCCCAGCCAATCAGGCCGCAGGGGATGCCGTCACACAGCAGGTCAGCCGAATTGGCGTAACCGTGCAGGCCAGAGCGGCGAGGGCGCATCGTGAAGCGTGGCTCGGGGATGGGGACACCGATGCGGGTATTCAGCTCCTCTAACCAAAGCTCCAGCTCGTTGCAACAGAGGGCATCCAGGAACTGGACGCCGTAGCAGTCGATCAAGTCGTTGTAGGCTTCCCAATACTTGGCACCCTCGACAACCTCGAACTCGGAGAACTTGAGCAGGGCAGTGCAGACCGCCTTCAACTCCTTACGAATGTCGGCACGGGCCTTGTAACCGGAATGCAAAGCACGCTCCATCATTTCGGTCATGGATAGCGTCACGACAGGGGCAGGGGACTTAGGCACCCCATGGAGGCTTAACCGCTCAGTGGTCTTGTCATATTCAACCGTTGGGGTAGGGGAGACCCCCAGCCGTTCGGCCTTGCTGCACAGGCGTTCTGTCACCTTGTCAAAACGGGTGAGGGGAGCGAAGCCAACCGGACGCTTCCAGAGATAACGCAGCCCCTCGACAGGGGGTTCAGAAATGGCCGCTTGCAGGGCCTTCACGTTGGTATCGAAGCGCGGGATAGCCTTCAAGAGCGCCCCTTGCTTGGCAAGCTCCTTCATCTGGATCAACTCAGTCGGTGCCCAGGTGAAGGACAGATAGTCGATCAGGGTTTTGTTGCCGATAACCCCATTTATCGGCATCACGGAGCTATGACCAGTCATCGAAAAACACTCCCTGGTCATAGAAGCCGCGCCAGGTGTCCTCGGTGACTTCCACCAGTTCGAACACGGTATCGGGGTACGTCATCGACAGATAGACCCGCAGCTCATGCAGGTCGCGGAACATCTCGACCTGACCCGCGATGCAGGCGGAGTAATCGCCAGTCGGCTCTGCCTGCCAATAGACCTTCCGCTCAATGAGCGCGGGCAGATCCTGGTTTTGTGGGCTAGAGTGGGTCATATGTCACGCAATCAAATGGTTGGTTGATTCATTCAACCATGTGGCGAGTTGAATGGAAACAAGCTGTTTTTCGCCAAAATCGGTATGATGGGACGGATTGTCTAACCACTCAGGAGACAAAAACATGGACTCTAAAACGCTGCTTCTGGCCTACATGAGGGCCAAAAAGTACAGCCAATTCCAGGAAGTCGCCGCAGACCTGGGATTTACCACCTCGTATATCTCAGCCGTGAACAAAGGAAAGTCGCAACTCACTGATGCGACTGCAAAAAGAATGGCTGAGGAAGCTGGCTTGGATGTCAGCGAAGTGCTGTTAAGCATGGCGGCAGTCAGGGCCACCGATCCCGAGCTGAAACAGGCTTGGTACGATATCCTGGCGAAGTATTCAAAAGGAGCTGGCACGGCGGTAGCCCTTGCGGCGGCTGTGTTTCTGTCTCCACTGAGCGGGCCTGACCATACCGCGCATAATGTCGTTCAGCATTATGTTGAGGGTCTTCCCCCTGCCAAGCTCCTGTAAGGGGCAGGGGGACGCGACAAGGCCGCTACGTGGGCCAGCTCGCTGGCATCGTCGCAACGCCAGAGCGCCCGTAACATAATCTGTGTTATGCGCGACTGTGGGTTGCTATCAAAATCTCGTCGCCGGCGCGTTACCTGGACAACTATTTGCTATCAAAAAAGCGCATCGAGCTGGACCAGGCAACTCTATTTTGCTATCATTTCATCAGTGGGGCGCTGTTGCCCGTCAAGGGGGTGATATCAAATGTCCAAGCCGACCATCAATTTTGACTACCGTTCGGGCGTTCTCGATGCTGCATGGGTCGAACGTCAATTGGAGTTCTTCTGGTTCAAAGGCGATCACCAATTGCTGGTCTACTTGGACGAGGTAGAGCAAGACAATCTTCCTGTGCCTGCTGCCGCGACCGTGGGGCAGGTTAAAAGCATCATCCGTGACTATGTAAGGGCCAAAGCATGATTACCGTTCGAGATTTGTGCGTCCTGTCTTCTATCAGCATGTTTCTATTCCCCCTGTGTTTTGCTCATTGGTTTGGGTTCTCCATCACCTTCAAGTACGTAATGGTGTGTTTGGTTCTCTCCCCTCTATTGGGTGTCGGCTTTGTTCTTGCTGTCGGAAGTATCGGCTTCTGGTCTGAATCTCGTGCTCGCGCCCGTCGCATAGCTCGCGCTAAGGCTCGTAAGGGGGAGGGCGCATGATTCTTACCCTGCGACTCACCCCGGAAGAGGATCAAGTTGTCGAGCAGTTGAAGCAGGCCACCGGACAAAGCGCAGCTTCTAAGGCCGTGATGGTGGCGGCAGGCTCGTTCGTCCAGTTAGGCCAGACCGTTGAGCGTCAGAGGGCCGAACTGGAGACCCTGCGGCGTGAGTTTGCCGAGTATCAGCAGGTCGTCCAACGGTACAAGGCAGCTCGGCAAGACTTCGATAACCTGTAGCAAAACGCATCGCCCTGGATAAACCCGGGGCGACTTTTTGCTATCACCTTCTCGCGCGTTCGGCCTTGGCCAACTCCCTGCAGCCGTTCCGCCTGCTATCATTCCAACTCCCCGCCCTCGATGTGATCCCCTGCTGCTACTCGCCTATTGTGAGCTGCGCGAACAATGATAAACGCCCTGCCGCAGGGCGCTTGCGTCCCGAGGACCTATGCCCCGGGGCGTCCGCCTCCCCACCTGCTAATCAGCGGCGGGCCTCTCTGCTGTGAAACCCCCCCTTCCTGCTAAGCCGTCTTTGCGGCCCGGTGACGTTCGTCCATCTACGGAGAGGGTGGGCCCGCTCGCGGGCAGCAGATTCAAGGCTGGGCTTTTCGCTACGTCAAAATTTTCACGTAAGGCGGGAAACTTGGCCCCCGAAGGGGGCCGGGTGGGGTTGGAGCAAGCCACGTACTCTAACTGTGGCTTGGACTCCGGGAGCCGGACTAGGACTCGGGCTAATTCTTGTTGTTTTTTAGTGTGTTAGGTTTGATATGGCGTGTTAAATCAAGGTGGGGTGGGAGAGGGGATCAGTTGGCTATTCCTTTCCTCTCTCTCTCGATGGCGTTCGCCGCCTCTTCCAATCTGTTATCGATCAACCAGTTCACAATGTCGCTCATCTTGACCGTTGAGCTGCACTTGAAACTCGTCTCTATCGCCTTCCTCTCCAGCCTCATCCGGCGTGGGCCGTTGATTCTGACCGTGGTGTCTTCTCTCTGTGGTTTGCTCATCTGAGCCTCCTGACTGATTCCTCACTACCTGATCACAAGTCTACAGCATGCTAGTTTTTTGTGTTCACCATGCTTGCATGGCGCATGCGATCACCGTATGATTTTTCAATCACATGCGCGCATGCGTTAAATACTCGCCGGGAAATCACACAGGTATGTACGACTTTTGGGAAATCCATATCCCCTTCGCCGATAAGTGGTGTATCACTCAGCGCATTGGCGCTGGCTCTGCTGACATCGTGGGGATGGTTGACCTGGAGGAGTGCGGACGCCGTGGTTTGACCCTTGGCTCTAGACGTGTTGACTTCGCCATAGACAGAGAGGGCGCCATCCATGATCTCTACCACCCTTGGGAGTCTCTCCCTTCAAGCTTCACTGACATCGCGGTCAAGCTCCATCAAGCCCATCTCAAGCGCAGTTGGCCTTGCATTGCTCTCAAGGCATCACCGGCTAAGCTGCTGCAAGGTCACAACGTCTACGGGCCAGACAATGCTGCTGCTGGTATCCTCGAATTACTCGCGGCTTTCTCTCGAGCCCTTCCCCGAGTCGCTGAAATGCTCGACTGGGGCAATGCCCACATTCGCCGCGTAGACGTCACCAACTCGATCCAACTTCCTGACGCCGAGACGCTGGCGAACTGCCTCTCTGCCATCGGTAATCTCTCACACCGCCACCTGCGGGCCGCCAAAGAGGCGGACTATGAGAGCACCATCTATTTCAACAAGCGCAGTCAGGATCAGCAGGACGCTGGCCGTACCCGTGTTTTGGTTGTCTATGCCAAGCACAACGAAATGCAGCACCAGCTTGAACAGCTCCAACGGGCTAAGCGCACCGAGAAGACCAGCCGCTATGATGCGGTTATCAAGAAGCTGGAAGATCCAGAGCTGAACACCTTTGCCGCGAACCGCCTCCGGTTCGAGGGGAGGGCGCTGACCCGGTGGTTTGAGAAGAACAAGATCCCCCGCAACGTGTGGCAGTTCCTGACGTATGTTGGTCACTTCGAGAGCGACCCGGCCAATCAGGGCATGACTTTCTGTGAATGGGCATGGCGGGATCTCTTTAGTGAGATGTTCGCAGCACTGGGCACCACCAAGGTGAGCCTGACTCAAAACAGCCGGGTACAAGAGCAGCTGCGCAAGCATTACGGGCGCTGTAAGGTGCTCAAAAATCACGATGGTTCCACAACCGAAAAATGGAGCTATGCCCGTGCGGACCGCTTGATGTTGTTCTATCGCAGTCTGGCAACGGACGGGTGGGATAAGACCAAGCGCCTGACCGCTTCCAGCACCTTCTATGATGCTGTGAACTGCTTGATGGCCATCGGCCTGACGAAAGCCCAGCTTCAGAACTTGAAGAAGCGCCAGACCCTCAAGCTCCTGCACCTGATCAAGATGGACTTCACCGCCCAGCGCCCGGCGAACTACGTTGAACCCGTGGGCACCGTGCTGGACAAGCAGGGCGATATCCTCAGTATCGGCGACAAGTTCGGGCGCGGCTTCGTCCAGTCGTTCGGCCAGTCCCGCGAGCAGCTTATAGCCCGAGCCGTTGGATCCTATGTGGATCTTTCCGCTGCCGAGGCATCCGTGCAGCACCTCATTTCAGGGCGTCCCCTGCGCATCAGTGATAACGAGCAGCTTCACCTGGCTGTGTTCGACGATGGCTCCTTTGAGCTTATCCGGGGCGACATCTTCCAGTATCACGACAAGTATGAAATCCCGGTTCCCGACCAGCCCAAGTACGGCTCTGACGAGGAGCTTTTGGACGATTTCGCTGCTTACCTCGGCACCACATCAGCCCCTGAATTTGATGCCCGGTCATATGCCGAGACCGAGCACCGCAAGCTCTCGATCATCCTCGACGTACTGCGCGAGGAGTTGGCCGACGCCGAACAAGCCCCGGACATGATCGCCAAGGCCATCCAGCTCCGTGAACGAATCTCCCACACCAAGGCCCGGTTAGACCGCCTTTGGTACTGGGCTCACAAGGCCACCGATTCCCGTGGCCGCAACATCAAGCAAGGGGAAATTCAATGTCAGGTATGAAGCAAACTGTGAACTTCGTGAACGTTCGTTACGGCCAGATGGATGAAAGCGACGGCGGTAACGTCTGGGCTCACATCCACGTTATCGAGGATGCTATCGACGTTCGCGACGGGTTCGCCGGGTGTGACTTGGGTAAGATCACCCTCGACACCTCCGACGGTAACAAGCTGGCTAAGTCCATCCATGCCGCTGTTCGCTCTGGCGAACTGGTACCGGGCAATGCCGAGTTTGAATTCCAGCTCTCTTTCAGCCTCAAGGGTTCCAAGCCGACCGTGGTGGGCTTCGTACCGAACAGCAAAAAGCTTCCTCTTCCCGAGGCCATCAAGCAGGCCAGTGAGGGCGGGAAACTTCCAGAATCTGATAAACCTGCGAAGTTCAGCTAATGGCTTCCTGTCTTGTCTTAAATGGGTCGCAGTATGTTATCAGCGATATAACTCCCTGTACGGGTTATATCCTGATGACACAGGCAGATTATGACAAGATATCCGGCCTCGCTGATTTGTTGGTTTTCGATAGCGGCCAGTTTGTGAATATATCGGGTTATCTAATCCTTTTGTTTATTTCTGGCTACGTGTCCGGGCTTATAGCTCGAAAACTAAGTCGATAACTTTAAATACAGTGGAGTGTAATATATGTCTTTTTTCAAGCAGGCTAAGAAGTACGGCGTTATCGTTGTTGCTGGTTCTGTGGCTCTCAGCTCTCCCGCTGCGTTCGCGGTAGATGCAACCCTGACCGACACCATCAAAGCGGCTCTCACTTCCGGTCAGACCAACTATGCCCTGGTGACCGCTGGTGTCATCACCATGGCCGCCCTCGGCTTTGGCGTCGCCATGATTGTCGGGTGGCTGCGTAAGTGATCCTCGCTATCGCCTTGGCCTGTACCGGGGCGTTAGTTTTCGGGATGGCTTTTCTATCGGGGGTGTTCACCTCCTAAATCAAAGGGGGGCTATGCCCCCTTTTTTATTTGGTGCCGCCATGCGTTCATTATATTTACTGCTGTTCTCTCCTTCCTTGGTATATGCCGCCTGCGCTCCGGGTGTAAATTATGGCTCCTTTACCATGGGGTCTCCTAGTCCTGTTTGTGTCGCTTATTCAGGTTCAATGCTTGGGGGCTGCACTGCTTATTGCGGTGGTGGGGCTGGCAGTTCGGTTTGTGTCGAATTGCCTAACGCTGATAGTAAAGGACCATATTTCACCGATGGCACTGAATGTAAATTGGATGGTAGTGGCGGTGATGGTGATGGTGATGGCGGCAATGGTGGTGATGGTGGGAGTGGTAGTGACTATGGTAAAAAGTGGGTGTCTTTTAACGACTCAGGTTATGAGCATGTAAGCACCACTTTGTCAAAATTAAATGAAAACTTGGGTAAGCAACTTGTCGATATTAATGGGCGTAGCGCCAGAATGTACGACTCGTTAAATACGAATACCCATACAGCACTAAAAGAATTGCAGGAAAGCTATAAGACAAATGACATTTTAAATGATGCGCTGCCTTATATTAAGCAGACAGCAGGTAGCACTTCTGGTACGAATTTATATTTGTCGCGAATGGAGTCTCTGTTAGCGACGTCAACTTTGAACTTAAAGAATATTGCTGATATCGTTGGGAACGGTTCAACTGGTTCAAGTAGTGGTGCCGTCTCTACGGTTGATTTATCTGCAATCAAAGGTGATGTAGCCTCACTTAAAGCAATGCAGCAATCATTAATGTCAACCATTGGCTCCATTAGCGGCAATACAAGCTCCATGTCATCCAATATGGGGAGTATGCTTGGTGCTATTGGGAGCCTTCAAGGTTCGGTTAATTCGGTTAACTCCAATATTTCTAGCCAGTCTGGCTATTTAAGTCAGATGAATGACAATCTTTACGGCATTAAGTACATGCTCCAGGATGGTTTAAAGAATGGCTGGGGAAATTCTGGTGGAGGGCAGGGCGGTGATGGTGGTGATGGTGGTGATAAGCCTTGCACCGGGCCGCTTTGTGCGTTCTCGCCTTCTGGTTCTGTGCCCGGCAATGGTCTTTCAGACGTGTTTGGTGAGGTGGCCATTGCGGGTGTTAAGCAGCAAGTCACCGATAAGCAGGTCGAGATTCAAGCCCAGATGGACGAAATCAAGGGGGTGTTTTCACCTGGAAAACTTGAGGTGTCGGGAACTTACGAAAATGACTACCACGATATTCATGGCGCTAAGGTTGACTTGAGCGGCAAATCTAACATTGAGTTATTTTTTTCATCCGGTGCATCTCAAGTCATATGGTTTTTGGCAGTGTTAATTGCTTTTGGTATTTTGATGGGGGGCAGGCGTGATGCGTAACTTAATTATTTTGTGCTTGATGTTATTCCCTGCATTGGCAGTGGCTGACGATTCATCTTTTCTTGATTATGTCGGGGATAGGCTTAACGGCATTCATTATACGATAACGGAGGAGGTCCCCGGCCTGTTCCATCGCTTTACTGCATGGGGCATTGAGTTTTATACGCTTTGCGTTATTACCGCAAAGCTTGAAATGCTAAAGTTTGCTTACTTGGTTGCAAAGCAAATAACCACTGACATTAATTTGAGTGGCTACCTTCTTTCATCGTTGTCACAACTTCCATCTGGTGTTAGGTGGGCATTGGAAAAGATGAACTTTGTTAACGGCCTTAACTTAATCATTAATGCTTACATTACTCGTTTTGTCTTGAACTTCTTGGGGTGGTAAATGGCAATCGTCATTGAGCACGGGCATAACGGCTCTTATAAAAGCTCCTCTGTTATTTGGTATCGGCTTTTGCCTGCATTAAGGCAAGGTCGGCTTGTGGTGACGAACGTGGCGGGGATGTATCCCCTTCATAAAATCGAGGAGTTCTTGGGGGAGAAATTCCCTAAGACAGCTCGCTTATTTAGAATGTCCTCGCAAGACCCAAAATATCAGAAGCTTTGGCGAGTTTGGCATCATTGGATGCCAATTGGTGCATTCGTATTTATTGACGAGTGCCAAGATATATATGACCGTGATGTATTCAGCGGCAAGGAAGAATACAACCTCCAGCCGATAGAATATTATGACTCTATATTGCCCGCTGATTTCATATCACTTTACAAAGAGAGATTGGATTCATATCGCCCTGACCATTTAGAAGAATGTGATATGGACGACACGGGGAGGGTGGTTTTTGACGGGGAGGGGAGGATTATATATCCCACCACGCCCAAAGAGTCTTTTATGCGTCACCGTCATTATAACTGGGACGTTGTTCTTGCTACGCCGGATATTACCTCTATTCCTCGGCCCGTGCGGGCCTGCTGCGAAACAGCTTTTGCCTATAACAGCAAAGACAGCTTCTTTCTTTCTAAAAGGAAACCTAGAATTTATGAGCACAACCCCCTTGAAAATGGAATTCCTACGCAGAAGAGTGTCACGTTTAAAAGGCATGTTCCTGTGGCTGTACACCGTTTATATAAATCCACGCAGACTGGAAGCATTACCAAATCAGGACAGTCAAAAGGCCCGTTTTCCTCTCTCAAGCTTCGCGTTGTCTTATTTGTCGTCCTTCCGTTATCTCTTCTCTGGTTTGCTTACAACCTTTATCACTTCTTTAGCCCCTCTGTTCCGGTTTCTCATGAAGCTGCTGATGTGGCTTCTTCGCAAGGTGGTTCTGCGCCTGCTGGTTCTGTGGGCGTGCCTGTTTCTGATGCGCATTCTTCTGGCGCCGCTCCTGACCGGGGTGCTGACCCTTTTTTGATGCCGTTCCGTGTTACAGAGCTTTTCGTGACTGGATCCAGCGGGGCTATCTATGCCGGGCGGTTTGAAGGGCTGGTGATTTTCTCCGGCGTTCGTGGCAATCAAGAACTGGCGTTTAACTCTGACGACTTGGTGAATATGGGTTACAAGGTCGATTACCTGGGCGACTGCTATTCGGTTGTCACTGACCGCGCTGGCCGGGCAATTACCGTGAACTGTGCTCCGAGGATCTACAGCGCACCAACGTCACCCGATAAGGCGGTTATCCCCGAGAACGTTGTGCAGCTTGCCAGCCTGACCAATCTTTCAAGCTGATCTAAAAAGAACAATGGCACCGGGCCGCGGGCCCGCGATAGCGGGCTGAGCGGCCGGGGGGCCGCGGCCCGGTGCCGTTGTCCCCATGATGCCGATAAAGAGAGTTATCGGCATCAGCCAGCCCCGATACCCCATCCCGCCATAGACCAAGCCACAACCGCGCATAATGTATATTATGT
>NZ_CDBK01000108.1 GCF_000819785.1 Aeromonas caviae
ATTGGGACATAGCCTTTTTTATGGCCGAACGGTGTCCGGCAAAGCCTGGGCCGATCAGCCCAGGGCCACCACCACGCAGTTTCGGCCCTGGCTCTTGGCATCATAGAGCGCCTTGTCCGCCTCCTTGAGCACGGCGGCGATGCTGGTGGCATCCGCCCCCCAGTGGGCGACGCCGAGGGAGATGGTGATGTGGCCAGCTACCTCCATGTCGTGGCTCGCCACCCGGGTACGCAGGCGCTCGGCGATCTTCTGCGCCTGTGCAAGGGAGACCCCGGGCAGCAGCAGCAGGAACTCCTCGCCGCCGCTTCGACACAAGGCGGCATCGGAACGCAGATCCTGCTGCATCAGGGTGGCGAGGGAGACGATGACGGCATCCCCCACGTCGTGACCGAAGCGGTCGTTGATGGCCTTGAAGTGATCGATGTCCAGGGCAATCACCGTCAGGGGCTGACGGTCGACCTCGTACTCGTCCAGCATCTGCTGCATGGCCCGGCGGTTGAACAGGCCCGTCATGGGATCGGTGTGGCTGTCGGTGTGAAGCTTGTCGATCTTGGTGTTGAGCAGCCCCAGCCCCTTGAGGATGGCCTGCTTCAACTGGGCCGCTTCGAAATACCAGGCGCGGATCCCCGAGATGCTGGTGGCGGCCCCCTGCTGATCCATGAGCCCGGCCCGGTTGGCCAGTTGCCGCAAGGGTCTGGCGATGATGGTGGCCGAGAGCCAGATGACGAAAAGAATGAAGAGGGTGACCGGGATCATACCCTTGAGGATCTCCAGCATCTGTTCATCCAGGCCGGCCAGGGTGGCGCTGCGGGGGCGCTGGGCCACTATCCCCCAGCCTGCGTCCGCCACCGGGGCAAAGCCTGCCAGCATCTCGCTGCCCCGGGAGTTGAGCACGCTTTGCGCGCCATCCTGTCCCTTGAGCACCGCATCCACCACCCGGTTCTTGCCAATCTTCTGGCCGATGCGCTCCGGGTTCGGGTGATAGATGAGGGTGCGCTGGCGGTCCACCACATAAAGATAAGAACCATCCTGGTAGTAGTGCTGCCCCAGCAGGCTGGAGAGCACGCTGGCGGACTCCAGATAGATGGTGCCGGCAACATAGCCGAGGTAGCGCTTGTCTGCCGAGAAGATGGGGTGGGAGAGGCTGATGAGGTAGTTGCCAGTGAGGGAGACCAGGGGATCCGCGATGAGGGGCTGCTGGCTTGCCAGGGTCCGGCTCGCATTGGCCGAGGTGAGCTTGACCCCTTTCACATGCAACGCCTCGGGAGAGACGGCGACGATGACGGAATCGGTGTTCACGATGGCCACCGAGTTGAAGGTGTTGGTCTGCTGGCGCAACTGGCCCGCCACCTCCTCGAGTCCATGAAGGTCGTTGCCTTGCAGCAAGGGGGCGAGCCGGGCCGCGCCATAGGCCAGCTGTCCCTGGGCCGAGCGCAGCATGGTCTCGGTGGAGGCGGCGAGCTTGGTGGCATAGACCCGGTTTGCCTCCAGGGTGCTGTCGATGAGCAGTTGTCTTTGTGCCTGATAGATGGCGTAAAAGCTGTTGCCAAAGGTTGCCAGCACGCCGATGACGGCCAGCGCAAGGATGAGGCGATGCAGATCAAACCTCAGCAGCCAGTGAGAGTGCATGAACGAAACGGATCCTTGTCGTGGCGTCGGGGCAGTGCGGCAATTTTAAGGGGGGTGTCCGCCCAATGCCATCGTTAATGTGATTCTCGAATGGTTCCCTTTCATGGGGTGTCCTGGGTGGGTGCCCCGTTCCCTGCCGTCATGAGGCCGGTGAGGGCGGGATCCGCCAGCTCCGCCACCGTCTGCCAGAAGGGGGCGACGAGGGGATTGTCGTTGCCCGGCGGGCGAATGAGCCCGATGATCCAGCTCGCGTCGGCCTCCCCGAGGGGCAGGGTCAGCACATCGGGATGCTCAATGGTGGTGGAGGAGGGGACCAGGGTCCAGGCGATGCCGGCCGCCGCGGTGGCGATGCCGGCGGCGAAGTCGTTCACGTACTGGATGTCCTGAAAGCGCAGGCCGCTCTGGGCGAGGTAATGGATGAACTGATCGTAAAAAGAGGGGGCCTTGTCCCGGCGCAGGATGGCTAGCGGCTTCTCCTGCAGATCGGCGAGCCCCGCCACCCCCTGATAGCCTGCGGGCAGCACGGCGACGAAATGGGCGCGCACCACGGGCAGCACCGGCCAGCCCTTGGGGGCGGGCAGGCGGCAGAAGCCGAGATCCAGCCGGCCCTCCGCCAGCGCCAGCAACTGGTGATGGGTGGAGAGATCGTTGAGCTCGATGGCGACCCCGGGGCGGCTGGCCCGAAAGCGGGCGATGGCGGCGGGCACCAGCAGCTTGGTGGCGACCCCGAAGCCGATGCGCAGAGTACCCGCGTGGCCCGCCAGCACGTCGCGGGCGCTGCGGGCGAGCTGCTCGCTCTGGGCCACCAGGGTGCAGGCGTCAGCGTAAAGGGCGCGCCCAAGCACCGTCAGCCGGGTGCTGCCGGCGTTGCGCTCGAACAGCTCGCCGCCAAGGTCCGCCTCCAGCCGGCGGATCTGCTTGCTCAGGGCCGACTGGGTGACGTGCTGGCGCGCCGCCGCCTGACCAAAGTGCAATACCTCCCCCAGGGTGACGAAGGCTTTCAGGTCTCTCAACTCCATGGTGCCTCGCTTGATTCCAAATAGGAATGATAGGTGGTCATATTTGTCATTGGACGGAATTCTAGAAGTGTTGGATGCTGGTGCCAACTCATTTCGGGCCCCTGTACGGGGCCGACGTATCACGGGATGGCCCCCGCCATCCGCGCAGAAGGAGCAACACCAGATGCATCATCACAAGTTCAATGACTTCCCGAACGGTTTCCTCTGGGGCGCCGCCTCCGCCGCCTATCAGGTGGAAGGGGCCTGGAACGAGGAGGGCAAGGGCCCCTCGGTATGGGACAGCTTCACCAAGCTGCCGGGCAAGACCTTTGAAGGGAGCAACGGAGACGTGGCGGTGGATCACTACCACAGGGTGGAAGAGGACGTGGCGCTGATGGCCGAGATGGGGCTCAAGGCCTATCGCTTCTCGGTGAGCTGGCCGCGCATCTACCCGACGGGGCGTGGCGAGGTGAACGAGGCGGGGCTCGCCTTCTACGACAGGCTCATCGACACCCTGCTGGCCCATGGCATCGAGCCGGTGCTGACCCTCTATCACTGGGATCTCCCCCAGGCCCTGCAGGATGAGTACGGCGGCTGGGAAGACAGGCGCATCATCGACGACTTCGAGCGCTATTGCGTGACCCTCTATCAGCGCTTCGCCGGCAAGGTGAAGTACTGGGTGTCGCTCAACGAGCAGAACTACAACCTGACCAACGCCTACCAGCTGGGCACCCATCCTCCCGCCGTGCAGGACAGAAAGCGTTTCTTCGCCGCCAACCACATCGCGTTTCTCGCCAATGCCCGGGTCATCAAGGCGTTTCGCCAGCACGTGCCAAACGGCCTGATCGGGCCGAGCTTTGCATACTCCCCCGCCTATCCGGCCTCCTGCGCCCCGAGCGACATGCTGGCGTTCGAGAATGCCGAGGAGTTCACCAACCTCTGGTGGCTGGATGCCTACTGCTTCGGCCGTTACCCCCAGGCGGCACTCGCCTATCTGCGGGAGACCGGCGAGGCGCCGGAGATCCTGCCGGGCGATCTCGAGCTCTTGCGCGAAGGCACCCCCGACTACATCGGGGTCAACTACTACTACACCCTGACCTTCACCGACAACCCCCTCGGCGGCCAGACGATGCAGCGCATCAACACCACGGGCAAGAAGGGCACTACGCCCTCCAGCGGCATTCCCGGCCTCTACAAGACGGCCCCCAATCCGCACCTTGAGACCAGCAACTGGGACTGGGCCATCGATCCCACCGGGATGCGCATCGCCCTGCGCCGGCTCTCCTCCCGCTACGCCTTGCCGCTGATGATCACCGAGAACGGCCTAGGGGAGTTCGACAAGCTGGAAGCCGGGGACAAGGTGAACGACGACTACCGTATCGCCTATCTGCACAGCCACCTCAAGGCGTGCCAGGAGGCGATGCAGGACGGGGTCGAGCTGATTGGATATTGCGCCTGGTCCTTCACCGACATCCTGAGCTGGCTCAACGGCTACCAGAAGCGCTACGGCTTTGTCTACGTGGACAGAGACGAGCAGGGAGGGTCTCTTCGTCGCATCAAGAAAGAGAGCTTCCACTGGTACAGCCAGGTCATTGCAAGCGGTGGCAAGACCCTGTAACGGGCCCGGTGCGCCGCCCCTCGTCTGCCCAATGCCGGAAGGCCCCCTCGTCGGAGGGGGCCTTCCTTGTTTGTGCAGCAGGCAACCATGACCGCCTAGATAAACATGCCGCCCGAGGCTTCGATGCGCTGGGCGGTGATCCAGCGGCAGTCATCGGAGAGCAGGGCGGCGATGGCGCCACCGATGTCGTCGGGCTGACCCACCCGGCCAAGGGCGGTCTGGCTCGCGAGAAAGTCGTTGACCCCCTTGTTGTCGCGCACCACGCCGCCGCCAAAATCGGTCTCGATGGCGCCGGGGGCCAGCACGTTGACCGCGATGCCCCTGGGGCCCAGCTCCTTGGCCAGATACTGGGTGAGCACCTCGACGCCCCCCTTCATGGCGGCGTAGGCGGCATAACCCGGCATGGCGAAGCGGGTGAGGCCGGTGGAGAGGTTGAGGATGCGACCGCCGTCTGCCAGGAGGGGCAGGAGCGCCTGGGTCAGGAAGAAGGTCCCCTTGAGGTGGATGTTGAGCAGGGTGTCGAACTGCTGCTCCGTGGTCTGCTCAAAGCTGGCATGAATGCCGATCCCGGCGTTGTTGACCAGGAAGTTGAAATGGGTGCGCTGCCACTCCCGGGCGAGCAGTTGCGTCACCTCCTCTGCAAAGGCCGCGAAGGTGGCGCTCTCGCCCACGTCCAGTGCCAGGGCATGGGCCCGAACGCCAAGGGCGCGGGCCTGGGTCACCACCGCCTCCGCCTCTGCGGCCTGGCTGCGGTAGGTGATGATGAGGTCGACGCCTTTGGCGGCGAGGGCCAGGGCCCCGTGCTTGCCAAGGCCGCGGCTGGCCCCGGTGATGAGGGCGATGGGTCTGGTCATGGTATGACTCCTGTCAGGGTGGCGGACACAGGCTCGATACGAGCCGACCGGATCACTGTATTGTTCCTTTTAAACTGGATAAATAGCGTGATAATAGAATCACTGTTCCGTTTATCGAGACAATCAGACCATGGATCAACTGGATGCGATGAGAGCCTTCGTGCGGGTTGCCGAGCTGGAGAGTTTTACCCGCTGTGCCGAGCAGACGGGCATCCCCAAGGCGACCCTCTCTGCCGCCATCCGCCGGCTGGAGGAGCGCATGGGGACCCGGCTCCTGCTGCGTACCACGCGGCGGGTGCAGCTCACCACGGACGGCCAGCTCTGCTATGCCAGATGCCGGGAGCTTTTGGCGGACATGGAGGAGTTTGACGGCCTGTTTCGCCAGGGGGGGCAGATCTCGGGACAACTGCGGGTCGACATGCCAAGCCGGATGGCCCGCCACCTGGTGATCCCGGCCCTGCCGGACTTTCTGGCGCAGCATCCCGCCTTGCAACTGATGCTGAGCAGCACGGACAGGCGAGTGGATCTGGTGCGCGAGGGGTTTGACTGCGTGGTGCGGGTCGGGGGGCTTGAGCCTTCCAGCCTGGTGGCCAGGCCCCTTGGTCACTATCGCCAGATCAACTGTGCCAGCGCAGGCTACCTGGCTCGCCACGGGGTGCCCCGCACCCTTGGGGATCTGGCGGGCCACCGGCTGGTGCACTATGGTCCCGGGTTTGGTGCCGGGCAGGGGCGCAGCGAGCCCGGCTTTGAATACCTGGCGGAAGATGGCCGCCGCGCCCTGCTGCCCATGGCGGGGGCCCTCATGGTCAATGACAGCGAGACCTACCTGGCGGCGGCGCTGGCGGGGCTCGGCATCATCCAGATGCCGCGGGTGGGGGTCGAATCCCTGCTCGCGGGGGGCGAGCTGGTGAGCATCCTGCCCCAGTGGCAGCCGCCGCCGCTCCCCATCCACGCCCTCTATGCTCATCGCCGCCAACTGGCCCCCAGGGTCCAGCTCTTCATCCACTGGCTGGCGGGGTTGCTCGCCGCCCATCTCGGGGGCACCTCAGAGGCGGCTGCGCCTTGAGCGAAATTCCCTCGGCGAGAGGGCAAACGCCTCCCGAAAGAAGCGGGTAAAGCTGCTCTGGCGGGCAAAACCCAGGCGCTCCCCCACGGTCTGCAGGGGGAGGGCGGGATCCTGCAACAGGCGACAGGCTTCCTCCCGGCGCACCCGCTCCAGCAGACCCGAGAAGTGGCACCCTTCCTCCCGCAGATGGCGGTTGAGGGTCCAGCGGGTCAGCTTGAGGTGCTCGCACACCCCATCGAGCAGAGAGGAGGCCTCGGCGCTCTCTTGCCACAGCTGCTGGCGAATGAGTGTCATCACCCTGTCCCGGTAGCGGCTGCTTGGGCGAAGCTGGGCCATCTGCCGGTCGAGCTCCCCGAGCAGCAGGGGTTGCAGGGGCAGGTTGCACTGCCCGTGGGCGAGATCGAGCAAGGCGGCGGGAAAGCGCAGCTCGAAGGCCGCCCCCTGTTGCAACCGCCCTTCCAGCCAGCCTGCCAGCTCACGCCACAGTCTGGGGCGTACCGGGGTGGGCAGCACCAGCAGCCCCTGGCCCGGGTGGTAGAACTGGAGCAGGGCATAGAGGTGGCAGAGGTTGGCCAGGCTGCTCAGGGCGATGACGTCCGGATGATCGGACTCCGAGTGGTAGCTGATCCTGGCCTGTCCCTCTTCTTCTTGCAGGCGGATCTCGTCGCTCTCGCCGATAAGGGGGCGGTAGGCGAGGAAGAAGTGCAGGGCCTGGCGAAGGGTGGCGGCGTTGCAGCACAGGCTCGCCAGCGACATGAAGTCGGCAAAGAGACCGGGGAGGGCGGGGGGCGTCCAGTCGAGGGCCAGATCCACGTGGGGGGCTGCCCCGGCCAGCAGACGGAAGTGGCGCCCGGTGTCGAGCCGCCCCTGGGGGAGCAGCAGCTCTTCGTGGGCGATACCGCAGGGGTGCAGGAGGGCAGCAGGATCCCGCCCGCGGGCCTGCCAGTGGTTGAGGCAGTGCAGGGCAATCCGGTTGGAGACGGTCTTCACGGCAAAAATCCTTGTCAGCGGTGGCCCACCATCATCGACCAACGGCGGCGGATTGCCGTGAGCCAGCGCCGCTTTCATGTTTCAGATTTGTAACCAAGGGTAACCCTGCAACCCTTTTCACACTTTTCAATCCTGCTCCCAACCGACAACTTCCTGCACCCGACGGGCAAGTGAGAGGGGCCGCTTTTGCATAGAGTGGCCACTCCTACACACACAAGGAAGATAACAACAATGAAACACCACTCGCTCTCCCGAACCCGTGTCGCCCTCGCCATCGGGGCCCTGCTGCTGGCAGGGTGCAACGACAACGACTCCACCCCCAAGCCCGAGCAGCCGGTTCTGGGCCACCGCACCGTCACCCTCATCGAGCAGGACGGCCTGCAATTCAAGGATCTCGATGGCAGCGGCACCCTGACCCCCTACGAGGACTGGCGCCTCGGCGCCGCCGAGCGGGCCCGGGATCTGGTGGGCAGGCTCACCCTGGCCCAGAAGGCAGGGTTGATGATGCACGGCACCCTGGTGCTGGACGGGGCGGGGCGGGTGAACCTCGCGGCCATGGACAAGATGCTGCGCGAGGATGGGGTCAACACCTTCATCACCCGCATGGCCGGTGATCCGGCGGCCATCGCCGCGGACAACAACACCCTGCAGGCCCTGCTGGAAGGGGTGGGATTCGGTATTCCCATGACGGTGAGCACGGATCCCCGCAACCACTTCACCCATGATCCCAACGCCACCAGCATCGGTGCCGGGGCCTTCTCCCAGTGGCCCGAAACCCTGGGGCTGGCCGCCATCGGCGATGCCGCCCTGGTGCAGCGCTTTGGCGATATCGCCCGTCAGGAGTACCGGGCCGTCGGCATCCACGAGGCCCTCTCGCCCCAGGCGGATCTTGCGACCGAGCCGCGCTGGGGGCGCATCAACGGCACCTTCGGGGAAGACAACCTGCTCGCCAAGTCCCTGGTCAAGGCCTACATCGAGGGCTTCCAGCAGGGGAGCGAGGGGATAGGAAAGGAGAGCGTGGTCACCGTGGTCAAGCACTTCGCCGGGGCAGGTCCCCAGAAGGACGGGCTGGATGCCCACAACCCCTGGGGCAAGGAGCAGATCTACCCCGGCGGTCAGTTCGCCTACCACCTGGTGCCCTTCGAGGGCGCCTTCGAGGCCAGGGTAGCCGCTGTGATGCCCTATTACGCCATGCCCCTGGGACTGACCCAGGATGGGCAGCCCGTCGAGGAGGTGGGGTTTGGCTTCAACCGCCAGATCATCACGGATCTGTTGCGGGGCCACTTCAAGTTTGACGGCGTGGTGCTGAGCGACTGGGGCATCGTCAATGACTGTGACAGCCGCTGCGAGCAGGGGTTGACCCAGGATGAAGTCAATGCCGGAGTGAGCCCCTGGACCGTGCCCTTTGGCATGTCCTGGGGAGTGGAGAAGCTCACCAAGGCCGAGCGTTATGCCAAGGCCATCGACGCCGGGGTGGATCAGTTCGGTGGCGTGGAAGATCCGGCTCCCCTGCTGGCGGCGGTGCAGAGCGGTCTGGTGACCGAGGCGGCCATCACCACTTCGGCCGAGCGGATCCTGGCCCAGAAGTTTGCCCTCGGGCTCTTCGAGAATCCCTATGTGGATGCCGAGGCCGCGGTGGCCCTGGTGGGCAAGACCGAGTTCCAGCAAGAGGCCCAGGCCGCCCAGGCCGCGTCCCACGTGCTGCTGAAGAACGAGGGGGCCCTGCTGCCGCTGAAGGCGGACGGCAAGCGGGTCTACCTGCACAATGTCAACGCCGAGGTGGCCAGGGCCAACGGCTATACGGTGGTGACGAACCTGGCCGACGCGGAGCTTGCCATCGTGCGGGTCAACGCCCCGGGCGAGCAGGATCCCCGTTTCCCGTTTGGCAGCATCCACTTTGGCCAGCTCGGTTTTGCCAGCAATGATCAAGTGGTGCAGGAGACGGCCCACGATGGGGTCTACCGCGGCGCGGATGACTATGCGGCCATCCAGGCCATCGAGCAGGCCGGGGTGCCCATGGTGCTCTCCGTCTATCTGGACAGACCCGCCATCCTGACCGAGGTGGCCCCGGCGGCCCGGGTGCTGCTCGCCAACTTCGGCGCCCTGGATCAGGCCCTGTTCGATGTCATGAGCGGCACCCAGAAGGCACGCGGCAAGCTCCCCTTCGAGCTGCCCTCCAGCTGGCAGGCGGTGCTGGCCCAGTCCCCGGACGTGGCCAAGGACTCACAAAGCCCGCTCTATCCCTACGGGGCCGGTCTGGCCTATTGACGGACAGGGATGTTCTGTCTCTCATCAAGGCGCCTTCGGGCGCCTTTTTCATGGGGCGGTGGTGATGGCCACGCCTGTTGGCCAGCGCTGCTGGTGGGAGAGAATGTGGTACAGATGAGGAGCATTTCAGAACCAGCCCGGTTGTTATACTCTGGGGCACCCATGAGAGGGGCACTGGCAAATAATATCTGGACACCTGGCGGCCGGCATATCGGACAGCGTGGGCGGCAATAATAAAAATGGGCGAGGTAGCTATGCACCATCACAATAACGAAAAAATATTTGATCCAGATTTTTTGTCCAGCCTGGGGCCCGGCAAGACAATCACCATCCCGGTCACCTTTATTCAGGACCTGACCAGGGCCGCGTCCCTTCAGGATGTATTGAACGTGATGGCGAAGTGGATATTCCATCTTTTTTCTGCCGAACGGGTCAGCATCACCATCAAGGAAAATGAAGACTCCCTGACGCTCTATTCGGTGATGGGCAACAATGCCATTCCCATGGATTTTCTGGTGCCCATTCAAGGGACCATGGTGGGCCGGGTATTTTCGACCGGCATGCTGAGAATATGCGACGACCTGGCCCAGTCCGCGGATCTCGATTGCGAGATGCTCTCCCGGCACGGCATGGGCTGCTGCATGGATGCCCCCATGATTCAGGGGACGGTCAGTATCGGGACCCTGAATGTCGCCCACCACGAGAAGGGCTATTACACCGCCGACCACGCCATGGTATTGCAATGTCTGGCGAACTGGCTGGCCCTCAATATCCAGCTGCACCTTCAAATCGTCGACATGGAGCAGCAGGCCTGCACGGATTATCTGACGGAGACCGCCAATCGCCGGGCCTTCATGAATGAGGGAGAACGGCGGCTGATATTGTCCAGGCTGACGGACACCCCTTTTATCATCGCCATTCTGGATCTGGACCATTTCAAACGTCTCAATGACCGATATGGTCATGTCGCCGGGGATCATGCATTGAAGGCGGTGGCCAGCCTCGTCAAGGGCAACATGAGGCAGGAGGATATCTTCGCCCGCATCGGGGGAGAGGAATTTGCCATGATCATGACGGGGGGTGACAGCGAGCCCCCGTTTTCGGTGCTCGACCGCCTTCGCGCCCTCATCGAGGCCCAGGTGATCGAGTACGAGGGCGAGTCCATCAGGCTGACCGCGAGCATCGGGTATTCATCCTCGTCACCTGAAGACGGCGCCCTCAGCACCCTTCTCAAGCGGGCGGATGATGCCCTCTACGCCGCGAAACGGCGGGGCCGCAACCGGGTGGAATTCACTCCCGGCTAGTGCAATGCCCGGCGAGGGCAGGGAAGAGAGTGTCCCTGGGCGCCTTCGGGCGCCTTTTCCATTGCCCCCATCGACAATCCCGGTTTGGCGCAAGGGGTTGGCTTGGGCATAATGGCGCCCTGGCAACGGGTGCGGTGGCCAGCGCGGCAGGCACCCGGTCACAGTGCACAGGAGATGAGATGAAATTTATCGGAGCCCACGTCAGTGCGGCGGGCGGGGTGGAAAATACCATCGCCCGGGCCAAAGCCATCGGGGCCAACGCCTTCGCCCTGTTTACCAAAAACCAGCGCCAGTGGCAGGCGGCGCCCCTCTCCGAGGCCAGCATTCGCGCCTTCAAGGCCGCCTGCGAGAAGGAGGGCTTTCGCCCCGAGCAGATCCTGCCCCACGACAGCTACCTCATCAACCTGGGTCATCCCGACCCCGACGCCCTCGCCAAGTCCCGGGATGCGTTTCTGGACGAGATGAAGCGCTGCGAGCAACTGGGGCTGTGCTACCTGAACTTCCACCCGGGCAGCCATCTCAAGCAGATCCCCGAGGCGGTGAGCCTCAAGCTCGTGAGCGAGTCCATCAACTGGGCGCTGGAGCGCAGCGAAGGGGTGACTGCGGTGATCGAGAATACCGCCGGCCAGGGTACCAACCTCGGCTGGTCGTTCGAGCATCTGGCCACCCTCATCGACGGGGTAGAGGACAAGAGTCGGGTCGGCGTCTGCTTTGACACCTGCCACGCCTTCGCCGCCGGTTACGATCTGCGTACCCCCGAGGGGTGCGAGGCGGTGTTTGCCGACTTCGACCGCATCGTGGGGTTCGAGTACCTCAAGGGGATGCATATCAACGGCGCCAAGTGTACCTTCGGTAGTCGGGTCGACCGTCACCACAGCCTGCGGGAGGGCAACCTCGGCGAGGCGGTGTTCCACCACATCATGAACGACGACCGTTTTGACGGCATCCCGCTTATCCTCGAGACCATCGACGAGTCCATCTGGGGCGAGGAGATAAGCTGGCTGCGCAGCCTGGCCGGGAGCCCGCGCCCGGCGTGATGCCGGGGTCCACCATTGGGTAGCAAGGAGAGACGATGCACGACGAGACAAGGGCGCCCCTGCGCTTTGGCATTGCCGGGGCGGGGGCCATCGCCCGGCGTTTTTGCCGCGATGTGAACGGGCACGCCAGGGGAGCCGAGGTGGTGGCCATCGCCGCCCGGGACCAGGGACGGGCGGACGAGTTCGCCCGGGATCTGGGGCTGCCCCACGCCTATGGCAGCTATGAGGCCCTGGCCGCCAGCCCCGAGGTGGAGGCCGTCTATGTGGCGGTCATCCACCCGGAGCACGCGGGCCTGGTGAGGCAGATGCTGCTGGCGGGCAAGCACGTACTGGTGGAGAAACCGGCGGTGACCCGGGTAGCGGATTGGGACGCCCTGGTGGCGCTCGCCCACGCACGGGGCCTGCTGCTGCTCGAGGCCATGAAGGTAATGTGCTTCCCCGCCATGCGCGCCCTGTTGCAGCGCCTGCCCCTGCTGCCGCCGCCGCGCGAGCTGCGGGCGGCGTTCGGTTCGGCCCAGCCGAAGGTGGGCAAGCTGTTCGATCCGGCGCTGGATGGCGGCGCTGCCTGGGACGTGGGGGTCTATCCCCTCTGGCTCCATGCCGCCCTCTGCCATCGGCTGGGGCTGGGCTGCCCCGCCCCCGAGGTGACGCTGACGCGGGCTCCGGGGGAGGTGGATCTCGCCGCCAGCTTCACGTTCGATGAGCCGTTTCGGGCCGAACTCGGGGCCTCCATCATCGAGGATCTCGAGCGGGAAGCGTCCTTGTCCGGGGAGGGGTGGCGCCTGGTCATCGAGGGCAAGTGGTGGAATCCCCAGCACATTCGCTGGCAAGGGGGGCCTGCCCCCGTCATCTGGCCGGCGGACATCTATCTGCCGGTGGAGGGGGGCGGCATGCAGCACGAGGCGGATCACTTCGCCGATTGCCTGCGCCACCGGCTGCTGGACTCCCCCTGGGTGCCCCAGGCCGTGACCCGGCAGGTGCTCGGCTGGATTGAAGGGGGACTCGCCGGCTGAGGCCGGGGAAGGGCTGATGGCCGGGGAGAGCATCGGCTGAACGACAAGGGCGCCAATGGCGCCCTTGTCGTATCCGAAGGGCTTCTCACGCCAGGGTCTGGGCGCGGCAGAAGGCCAGGAAGCGGCGCAGGGCGGCGGAGTGGAACTTCTGCTTGTGCCAGACGAGGGAGAGCTGGCGTGGGAAGCGGCGACTCGGGGTGAGGGCCACCAGGCGCCCCTGTGCCAGTCGATCCGCCACCGCGAGGCGGGAGATGAAGGAGATGCCGAGCCCCTTCTCCACCGCCAGCATCACCGCCTCCAGGGTATTGAGCTCTATCCCCGCCTGCCAGCGGGGCAGGTGGGGCTGGAGCTGCTGCTCGAACTGCTCGCGGCTGCCGGATTGCGCCTCGCGCAGCACCCAGGTTTCCCCGGCAAGCCGGCGCAGGGGCAGCTCGAGCTGATCCGCCAGGGGGTGACCGGGGGCGGCGATGATGAGCATCTCGTCCTCCAGCCAGGGTTCGCTCACCAGGTCCGGGTGGTGGTTCTCCCCCTCGATGAGGGCGAGATCCAGTTCGAAGTGGGCGAGGGCATGGCACAGGAGGTGGGTGTTGGCGATGGTGACCCTGGGGGCGGCCCCCAGCTCCTGGGCCCCCTCCGCCAGCAGGGCGGGCAGCAGGTAGTTGCCGATGGTCTGGCTGGCCCCGAGGTGCAGCTGGCCGCTCGGCTCGGCATCGGGGCTGAAGAGCTGCTCTATCTCCTGCATCCGGGTCAGCAGCTCCTCGGCGGCCGGTTGCAGCAGGCGCCCCTCGCTGTTGAGCTGAAGCCTCGGGTGCACCCGGTCGAACAGGGGCGTGGCGAGCTGGCGCTCCAGCTCCTGCAGCGACTGGGAGACGGCCCCCTTGCTCAGGCAGAGTTCATTGGCCGCGCCCCCCAGGTTACCGTGGCGGGCGATGGTGGCAAACACCTTGAGTTGTTGCAGGGTGAGCTTCATATCGTTTGATTTTCCTAAACGCTAAGTTCAATTCATTTAGATATCGTAAACGATAGACCCCCTTTATCCTATGCCCATCGTCATCATCAAGAGGGTATTCGCCATGATCGCAAGAACCCGCCGCTCCCTGGCCGCCGCCCCGACCCCCATGGCCGGTCTGGCTCTGGGGATCGCCAGCCTCGGCTGGTGCTGGGAAAATGCCGGTCAGTTCGATGGCCGTCTGCAACTGCTGGGGGCCGCCATCGCCGCCGTGCTGCTCCTCGTCCTGACCTTCAAGTTTCTGATCCACCCGCGCCTGCTGTGGCAGGATCTCGCCCATCCCGTAGTGGGCAGCGTGGTGCCCACCTACGCCATGGGGACCATGGTGGTCTCCAAGGCGGTCGGCCTGCTCGCCCCGACCCTGGGGCAGGGGCTCTGGCTGTTTGCGGTCATCATCCACCTCGTCTTCCTCGCCACTTTCGTCTGGCACAGGGCCAAAGCGTTTGAAATCCATCACATGGTGCCGAGCTGGTTCGTGCCGCCGGTGGGGATCATCGTGGCTGACGTGGCCTACCCGGGCGGTCCCTTCGCATCCCTGGCCACCGGCCTGCTCTGGTTCGGCATGGCCTGCTACGGCCTGATGCTGCCGCTGATGCTCTATCGCCTCATCTTCAGCCACGAGGTGCCGGATGCCGCCAAGCCCACCATCGCCATCCTGGCCGCCCCGGCGAGCCTGTCGCTGGCCGGCTACCTCACCGTGAGCCAGGATCCCTCCCTGCTGCTGGTGGCGGTGCTGCTCGGGATCGCCGTGCTGATGACCGGCATCATCTACCTGGCCTTCATCAAGCTGCTGCGCCTGCCGTTCTCGCCGGGTTACGCCGCCTTCACCTTCCCCCTGGTGATCGGGGCCACCGCCCTGTTCAAGGTGAGTCACCTGCTGTCGCAGTGGCCACAGGCGGCCCGCTATGCCGAGCAGCTCCATCAGCTGGCCTATCTGGAGCTGGGGGTGGCCACCCTGGTGGTGGGTTACGTGGCCCTGCGTTACCTGATGTTCTTCCTGCCGGCGGTGCAGGATGACCTGCCGGGGCAGCCCGCACGCCGCTAGGCACAAGGTTTTCATCCCCCCTTGTCATCGACCCCGCCCGTGCGGGGTCTGCCGTTCGTGATGCAGTGACACAGAGGGGAATCAAATGAAGCAGATTAATTTTGTCAATCCGTGAAGTGGCTTAAATAGTTGCCCATACAGGCGACATTCAGTTGGCGTTAACTGGTAATACCTGTCACGATGCGCGCCACTTTATCTTCCCATTGTTTTGTCGTGCCCCATGTCCTCATCTGATCCCGTGTTTGACGCCCGATTCCAGCCTCGTCTGCTGCACCCCCGTTACTGGTTGAGCTGGCTCGCCCTCGGCGCCATCGGTGTGCTCGCCTTCGTGCCCCCGCGCTGGCGGGATCGCCTGGCCGATGCTCTGACGCCCCTGGTATGCGCCATCTCGAAGAAGCAGATCTACATCGCCAGGACCAACCTCGCCATCTGCTTCAAGGAGAAGAGCGAGGCCGAGCGGGAGGCCATCCTGATGACCTCCATCCGGGTCGGCCTCAAGAGCCTGCTGGGCTTTGGCGAGTTCACCTGGCGCAGCCCCGCCCACGTGATGGGGCGGATCCAGGTCAGCGGTTGGGAACATATCGAGGAGGAGCAGGCCGCTGGCCGACCGGTGATCCTGGTGGTGCCCCACAGCTGGCCCATCGACGCGGCGGGCTACTACTTCGCCCAGCGGGGCCTGCCCATGTGCACCATGATGAAGAGCGCCCGCAACCCGGTGTTCGACTGGCACATCAACGGCGCGCGGGTCCGGCACGGCTGCCGCGTCTATGAGCGCAGCGCCGGCATCAAGCCGGTGATCAAGGCGGTGAAATCCGGTCTGAGCTTCTTCTATCTGCCGGATCAGGATCACGGCCGGGAGGCGAGCCTGTTCGCCCCCTTCTTCAACCACCCCAAGGCGACGTTGCCGGCCCTGCCACGGCTGGTGAAGCTGACCGGTGCCCGGGCCCTGCCGGTGCTGGCCTGCTATGACGAGCAGGCGCACGGCTACCGGTTGGAGGTCGAGGCTCCCTACGCAGACTACCCGAGCGGGGATCTGATGGCGGATACCTGCCGCATGAACGACAGCGTGGAGCGCCAGCTCTGCCGCCACCCGGGCCAGTACATGTGGTTCCTCAAGATCTTCGACACCCGTGAGGATCAGGTGGGGCCGGATGGCCTCTACGAAGAGGGGATCCGGCGCATCCGCCGGGGCCTAGCTCCTCACCCCTGAGCCTTGCGCTCACCCGGTGCAAAAATGTGGCCCCAAGCGGGCCACTTTTTATTTCTAACTTGTCTGATCAGTGACTTGGCGCGGGGGCGCTGTGCAGGGCAGGGTAGAAAAAGTTGTCAGGATCACTAAAATGACGGTCTGTTTTGATGATTCGATGGCGACCATGTCCGCACAAGATCCGGTGTTTGATACCTCTTTTCATCCGCGCCTGCTGCACCCCCGTCTGTGGGGCAGCTGGCTGGCCGTCGCCCTGCTCTCCCTGCTGGCCTGGGTGCCGGCAAGGGCACGGGACAAGCTGGCCGACTACCTGGCCCCCCTGCTGCTGCGCGTCTCCAGGAAGCAGGCCTACATCGCCGACACCAACCTCAAGATCTGCTTCCCCCATCTCGACGAGGCGGGCCGTCAGGCCCTGCTGCTGAAATCCATCCGGGTGGGGCTCAAGACCTTCCTGGGCTTTGGCGAGCTGACCTGGCGCAGCCCCGACTTCCTCAAGGGGCGCGTCAAGGTGAGCGGCTGGGAGCACGTGGAGGCGGAGCGGGCAGCCGGTCGCCCCATGATCTTCGTGGTGCCCCACACCTGGGCGGTGGACATGATTGGCCGCTACTTTCCCCTGCAGGGGATCAAGATGTGCACCATGATGAAAAGCCCCAAGGATGCGGTGTTCGACTGGTACATCAACCGCGAGCGCAGCAAGGGCGGGCGTATCTACGAGCGCAGCGTCGGCATCAAGCCCGCCATCAAGGCCCTGCGCAGCGGCGACAGCTTCTTCTATCTGCCGGATCAGGATCACGGCCGGGAGGCGAGCCTCTTCGTGCCCTTCTTCAACCACCCCAAGGCGACCCTGCCGGCCCTGCCCAAGCTGGTGAAGCTGACCGGTGCCCGCGCCGTGCCCATTCTGGCCTGCTACGACGAGGATCAGGGGTGCTACCGGCTGGAGATCGAGGCGCCGTTCGATCCTTATCCCACCGCGGATCTGGTGGCGGACGTCAACCAGATGAACCGCATGGTGGAGCAGCAGCTTGGCCGCTTCCCCGAGCAGTACATGTGGTTTCTCAAGATCTTCGAAACCCAGGAGCACGATCAGGGCGAGGACGGTCTCTACGAGGCGGGGATCCGCCGCATCCGCCAGGGGCTGCCACCGGAACCTTGATCGACACGGCCCCCTTGCGGGCCGTTTCTGACAGGGGTGGCAGGCCACCAGCAAACAGGTGCAAACAAGGTGCAAATAGGGTAAAAGGGCGGTCATGAAAATTCCAAATCGAATCCAACCTCTGGTTGATGACGGCCTGGTGGACGATGTCATCAGCCGGCTGATGAGCGGCAAAGAGGCCGACGTCTATGTGGTGCGCTGCGGCGACGAGATCCGCTGCGCCAAGGTCTACAAAGAGGCGTCAAAGCGCAGCTTCAAGCAGGCCGTGGTCTATCAGGAAGGGCGGCGGGTACGCAGCAGCCGCGATGCCCGCGCCATGGAGAAGGGCTCCAAGTACGGTCGCAAGCAGCACGAAGAGGTGTGGCAGAACACCGAGGTGGATGCCCTGTTCAAGCTGGCGGCGGCCGGGGTGCGGGTGCCCAGGCCCTATGTCTGCCTCGATGGCGTGTTGCTGATGGAGCTCATCACCGACGCCGACGGCAACGTCGCCCCCCGTCTCAACGACGTGGCCCTGACCCGTGAGCAGGCTCTGGTGGATCATGGCAAGGTGATCCGCTACGTGGTGCGCATGCTCTGCGCTGGCCTCATTCACGGGGATCTCTCGGAGTTCAACGTGCTGGTGGACGAAGAGGGGCCCGTCATCATCGACCTGCCCCAGGTGGTGGATGCCGCCGCCAACAACCAGGCCAGGGCCATGCTGGAGCGGGATGTCGACAATATGCGCAACTACTACGGCATGTATGCCCCCGAGCTGCTCAAGACCCGGTATGCCCGGGAGATGTGGTCCTTGTTCGAGGATGGCAAGCTGGGCCCCGAGACCGAGCTCACCGGCCTGTTCGAAGAGAGCCGGGAGGCCATCGATCTGGATGGCGTGCTGTACGAGATAGAGAGTGCCCAGGAGGAGGCCATGGCCCGCCGGGCCAGGTTGCAGGCGGAGCAGGAAGAGGGGTCCTGACGGGCCTTCATTCCAATCAACAAGAGCGCCATGGGCGCTCTTTTGTTTTTGGACCCTGGCTCAGAGCCCGGTCAGGGGCGGCGCCTTGAGACGGGGCCCCTGGTAACCCGTCACCTCGCCAAAGCGCGGATGACCGCTCTCCCAGTCGGCGGCGGCGGTGCGAATGGCCTCCTTGTCGACGCTCACGAAGTTCCACCAGATCTGCAGCGGTCTGGGCAGGGGTTCGCCGCCGATGAGCAGCAGCCGGGCACCCGGGCGCAGGGTCAGCACCACCTCCCGGTTGCCGAGGGGCAGGTAGAGCAGCTGCTCCGGGGCCAGGGCCTCCCCTGCGACGATGGTCTCCCCCGCGAGGGGAAAGAGGCCGTGCTCGAAGGCGAGGTCCAGGGGGAGGGTGATCTCGCCTCCCTCGGGGGCGTGCAGATCCAGCCCCAGAATGGGGGAGAAGTGCAGGGTGGGGGCGCGCTGGCTGCCGTGCTCGCCGATGAGCAGGGTGAGGGTGATCTCCCCTTGCTGCCAGCGGGGGAGCGTCGGGTAGTGATCGAAGCGGGGCGGGGTATGTTGATCCGCCTCGGGCAGGGCTATCCAGAGCTGGGCGGCGTGCAGATCGGGCTGGTTCGGGACCGACTCCTCCGTGTGGGCGATGCCCCGTCCTGCGGTCATCAGGTTCACTTGCCCCGGACGGATCACCTGCTTGCTGCCCAGGCTGTCCCGGTGGAGGATCTCCCCCTCCAGCATCCAGGTGAAGGTCTGCAGGGCGATGTGGGGG
>NZ_CDBK01000109.1:0-291 GCF_000819785.1 Aeromonas caviae
CCAGTGGCAAGGGGGCTCTGCTTTGGAGGCTCAGACGGCATGGAGCTGGTCCTCACCTGACAGGTAGACTATAAAAGTCAGGTCATTGGATGGCCTTTTATATATTTTATATCGACACATCTAATCTGCTCTTTGATCAGACCGACAACTTTTTCAAAATCTTCAGATTTACAATATAAATTATCGCTATATGAAATCTTAAATGGCGTTGATTCAAACCTTAATGCTTTCTTTTTATTGGAGATGATTAACGTATAGTCCCAATCTTTTTTAAACATGGTTTCATGCTCT
>NZ_CDBK01000109.1:581-791 GCF_000819785.1 Aeromonas caviae
TTTAAAGTCAGTGAAAAATATCGCAAGGAGTGCCATCCCACCAGCCCCCACCAGAGAAAATGGTCCCAATACAGCCACTGCAAATACACAGACCACCACGCCAAGCCAAGCCGAACCACGGACTATCGTATAAGCTACTTCTGGAATAACATCCTGATAAGTGACAATAACACCTTCTGTTGTAAGACGGTAATGATAGTTTTTATCTGC
>NZ_CDBK01000110.1:0-49648 GCF_000819785.1 Aeromonas caviae
GAAAACCAGGGGCGATTCACCCACCTCGATTGCCTCGTTCACCTTGTCCATTATTTATTTTCCCTATTGCCAACTACCAACGTAGACATTGTGTCTAGTTCGCCGTTGTAGCCATTTAATGTAACAGGACCGCTACTGCTACAGCTGCCCTTGAAAATAAACTCCCGCTGAATCATGCCCCCGAGATAGCCCAGTTCCAGCTTGATGGCCGAATTGGTATCCACACCCAGCGGCAGGGAATAGACCATATCATCCCAACGCCCTCGTAGCGTCTCTATCACCTTGGGTTTCATTGCAGCCAGATAACGGTCCAGCTCCTGTTTGGAGCGCGCGGAGATCATTTGGCCAGCACTGGCAAGTGGTTGCAAAGTGACATTTAACCCTATGGGTTGTCCTCGTAAATGGGCAGGGAGTGAGAGTTCCAACTGTCACTAGGAACGACCTGTGTCCATCCACCCCTGAGGTGCGGTGCGTACCACAGTCAAACTGCCCCCTGGCTTATTGACCAGCATTTCAAAAGGAACCAGATCATCTACGATAGACTGATTGCACCAGAGTTGATTGAAATCACCACTTTTTTGACACCAATAATTTCTCTATAACTGTCACATCTGACAAATGTATTACTCGAAGGATTTACTTATTGATCTCATCCATCCTTCTTGGCGTGCCAACATCCAATACACCAACGGGAGCTCTGCGAAGAGATAATTCGCTTTTAAACTCTCTATATTCATTACACCCAAGTTCTTTCATTAAGCTTGATAAGATTTTATATAGTTCACCTTCATTACAATATAAATAAGAGAACTCGAACCAACTGAATGGAATGATATCAAAGCGAATAAGGCTTCTATTTTTCACAACTTTCACAACATATTTTTTATCTTTATTAAAAACCGTGTATTCAACTGATACTTTCTTTTCGAAGTTAGTAAAAAAAACAGCAAAGAGCGCCATGCCACCTGCACCAACCAGTGCTAACGGTCCCAATACAGCCACCGCCATCACGCAAACCACCACCCCAAGCCAAGCCAAGCCACGCACTATGGTGTAGGCCACTTCGGGAATGGCATCATGATAAGTGGTGATTAAGCCTTCTGTCGTCAGCCGATAATGGTAGTTTTTATCAGCCATCACCAAGTAACGTAAATAGAGCGTCATCACTATCGACATTCCGACCATCATATAAACAAAAGTCCAATCATTATCCCCAGCAAACCATACCGCTGCACCTCCAAATAGCATCATAGAGCCAACGACTATTAATATCATTGGCCATGCAAATGCTGTAGACACCCGGATATCCCATTCATGAAGAGTTTGTGCCTCACGCACCCTTTTCTGATTGGCATCGATTATGCGTTGTTGCTCTTCCTGCGGTAGCTGATGGAAAGGAGTCTCCTGCTCATTGCCCTCAATAACTTCGTTTTTCTTTTCCATTATTTATTCCCTTGCTTTCCGATTACCAGCGTCAAAAACACCATGGCGGCGAACCAATGTAACAGGACCGATGCTAAGGTTGAGCCAAGAGCAATAAACATGAAAGTCTCTCAGAATGATTATTTTAGCTCATCCAGTGTTCTTGGTACGCCTACATCCAGAGAACTGTGAGGAGCTATATTTAATGACAATATAGTTTTAAATTCCCTATACTCCCGGCAATTTAATATTGGCAACAAGGATGCCAATATTTTTTTCAATTCGTTTTTATAGCAGTAAAAATTTGCAAAGCCTGAATAACCAAACGGAATGGTTTCGAATTGAACGAAGGCTGCGTTATTGACAACCTTAATCACATTGGTTTTATTTTTATTGAACAATGTATATTCTATATGCTCTTCCTTTTTGAAATCAGTGAAGAAAATTGCAAAAATAGCCATGCCACCAGCACCGACCAAGGATAGCGGCCCTAATATGGCTACTGCCATAATACATACAAGTACACCCAACCAAGCAAGACCACGGACTACGGTGTATGCAATCTCCGGGATGGCATCCTGATAAGTCACAATTAGACCTTCCGTAGTAAGTCGGTATTTGTAATTTTTATCCGCCATCACCAAATAACGAAAATAAGGTATCATTACAGCAGTAACGCCCAACATAATATAAACAACGCTCCAATCCTCACCTGCAGTCAATAACAGCCCCCCCCCCCCAAGAAATAGTATCGAAAAGAGGCTCGTTATCATAATGATAATCCAGGCTAATGGCGTGGGAACCCTGATATCCCATTCATGGAGAGTTGGTGCCTCACGCACTCTCTTCTGATTGGCATCGATAATGCGCTGTTGCTCTTCCTGCGGTAACAGATGAAATGGGGTTTCCTGCTCGCTCACCTCGATTGCCTCGTTCACCTTGTCCATCAATTATTCCCCAACTTGCCGACCACCAACGCGGGCATGGTACCCAGATCGCCGCTGCTGCTATTCAATGTGACAGGGCCGCCACTGCTACTGCTGCCCTTGAAAATAAACTCCCGCTGAATCATGCCCCCGAGATAGCCCAGTTCCAGTTTGATAGCCGAATTGGTATCAATCCCCAGCGGCAGGGTATAGACCATATCATCCCAACGCCCTCGTAGAGTCTCTATCACCTTGGGTTGCATCGCAGCTTGATAGCGCACCAGCTCCTCCTTAGAGCGCACCGGTACCATTTGACCGGCGCGAGCAATTAGCTGGCCGATGACCTTCAGCCCTATGCTCTGCCCTCGCAAGTGCGCAGGGAGCGAGAGTTGCAACTGCCACTGGGGACGACCGGTATCCATCCCCCCCTGAGGTGCGGTGCGTACCACAGTCAAACTGGCCCCTGGTTTATTGACCAGCATTTCAAAGCGAGCCAACTCATCTTCGGCAGACCAGTTGGCAGGCTGCTTGCCCCAGGTGGATTGCAACAACCACTTCTCCAGATCCGAGCGTTTAAAAATATTGAGCAGCACAGTCAACACCAGATAGGCCGCACCCAACACAAAGAACCCCACGCCCATCCAAGTTGCACAGATGGCTCCGATGGATGAATAACCCAGTAAACCATTGATACCTAATTGCACAATCTGTGCAAAAAAAATAAAGAACTGCCCGCCCAATACGCCCATCTTCATCTGTGAGAGGGTCTTCTCCATACCACTAATTAGGGGATCATGAGTTGCCTGCAAAGTGTCCCACATCTCTGCCCCTGCTGCTGCCATACCGAGGCCAGCAAATGCCAACATCCGTAGAGAGAAGGCTTTAACTAGGACGCCATGCTCCCCATCTTTTGCCGTCTTTATTGACAATAAAGTCAGCGCCTTATCTCCGGCACTTGATATCTTGATTTTCTCCCAGACAGCCCCCTGATAGAGCGCGGCGATGGCATTGCCCGTCCAGGCAAAGGCAGAGCCCAGCTGCAAATTGGCCCGTTCCCGGCCGATGGACTGGGCGTTTTGCGCCGTCCCTGCGATGACCACAGTCAGATTCCAGAGGTTGAGCAGGGCAACCAGCCCGCCAAAGGTCGCCAGATTGGGAATTCTCTCGTTCATGGCCGTGATGCGTTGATTCACGCCGCTACGTACGCTCGCCAGATAGTCACCAACATATTGTCTGGCTTGTTGCTGGTAGAGATCGCCTTTCAGTTTCACCAGCAGGGGCATTTCGCTGGCAATCAGGGTATCAAGCTGTTGCTGCAAGGTTTTTAGCTGACCGTTGATGGCCTTCACCGTGGTGCTGCGCCCAGGAGGGGGGGAGCTGATGGCCGACATCTCCTTCACAATGATCCAGACCTTCTGCTGGAAGCGGTTGTGGAGCATCCGATAGTCTCGGTTGACCTGCAGCGGCTGGTCGCCGAGCAGGGATTCCAGCAGTACCAGTCTGAGGTTGCCCGCCAGGCTGTTCTTCCAGGCATGGGGCAAGATGGCCGCCATGATCTGGGCGTGAGCCCCCTTGGCCATGGACTTTCCAGCCATTTTCATGGCTTCAATGACGGCTTCGATCGTCTGGAACCAGGACTTTTGCTTGAATCTCTCGTCCCCCAATAGCGTCTCCAGATCAGCCGTTCTGCCATAGAGGGCTGTCATATCCCCAGAGGAGGTGCTGAGCCAAGCATTGTCTACCGTCAGCTCGCTCAATCCCTTGTGCAACGCGGCATCAAAGCCATAAGGGGCTAGCGCCAGCAAGTTGTCGCGGCTCTTTTCGCCCAGCAGCTTCTCCAGCGCTTTCTTCCTCTCCTCCGTGCGGCAGCTAAGAGAGAGAACCGGCCCGGCCTCGGCAAACAGGGTCTGCAGATAGGCTTGTCCTTGGGTCGTTCTGTTGTCCAGACCGAAGGGCAGCGGATCGGCCTTGAGGCGGGTCACACCGTTGAACAGGTCTTCATGAGCCCGCGTCAGGGCCAGCTCCAGCTCATTGAGTGGCACCTGATACTGCTTGATAAAGGCATTGAGCCCGCTCCAGTTGACCTCATCCTGGAAGGCGGCGCGCTCTTTCCATTGGGAAACCTGTTTTTGGGATGGGTTGAAACCATATTGTTCCCGCAAGATTTTCAGCTTCTCATCAGCCCGTTTCTCCATGGGGGAGTTGAACCGCACCATCCCGGGCTCTGCCGTCATGCTCTCCATGTCGGCGAGGTAGCGATCCCCAAGATAATCATCCAGCGCCTCTTCAAAGGCCTGGGTCCTGGCGACATTGCCCCTGACGGAGGCGGGCAACTCCTTCTCGTCGAGCCGCACCCTGGCCAGGTTGCGCGTGACCTCCGCCATCATCAGCTTGTGGCTGTTGACCTTGATGGTGGCATCATCTTTCCCCAGCAGAGCTTCGCGCTTGGCGAGCAGTTGATTGACCTTCATGGAAAGGTCGGCAAGGTCGGCCAGCGGGTCCTCCAGAGCGACCACCATGGCGCTCTTGGGATCCGGTATGCCCGCCTTGTAGGCAGTCGCTGAACTCGCCGGTTTGTGAGCCAGCAACTTGATCCCCTGCTTGTCCTCTTCGGCAGGCTTGGCAAGGGGGGTAGAAGAGAGCACAAATCCCTTGTTGGACATCCCCAGGTCCGCAACCTTGTCGAGCACATCTGGCAGACCGCAATGAGGGGCCTTCATGGTGCTGGCAAAACTGCCCAGTTTCACCTGCCGCATCCAGGTGGTGCGCAAACCGCCGCTCTTTTCCATCTCATTCTTGATGCGCCCCGTCCAGCGCTGGGGAGAATAAGCGAGGGAGAGGGTATGGCTCGCCGGGTAGAGCAGATGCCCCTTGCTTCCCTTGCTCTGGCTGATGAAGGTCGCTCCCTTTATCTCGTACTCATCAAATGTCTTGGTCTTTTCGTCATACACATAGAGCCAGCCATCGCGCAGTTGGCGCAAGGCATAACCGCTCTCTTTCAACTTGAGAGGCACCACAAAGCCTGCTCCGGCGGGGACTGGGTGAGGCTGCTTTTGTGGCGGGGAGAACGGCTCATCCAGGGCATAACGCACCGGGATGATGGCAATCTTCTTGTTCTTGAGCGGACAGACTCCTGCCGGGCTCTTGCTGTCAGTCGTGTTTGCACACTGGGCGGCTTGATTGGGCGTACTCATGCGTCTTGATCCTTGTTGCTCAATGCGGCAGCAAGCTCGGCGGCCTGCTCGATACGTTGCGAAGGGGTCTGGGGCGAACGCTGGGTAATCAACGCCTTGATCCGGGGATGCTCATCTTCATCAAACCAGTCACTGCCGAGATACCCCATCACATTGAAAAACAGCAGCAGATCCCGCTCGCTCTCGAATCCCTGGGCATAGGCGTAATCAGCCCAATGGGCAATCCAGGCCATGGGTTCTTGCAGCGTCAGCATGCGAGCCCCAAACCAGGTGTGCATGTGTGCTCTTATCCCATCGAGGGTGCGCAACCAGCTCACCTCTCCCAGACGGCGCCACTGCACGTCGGAAAGTCGCAGACGTTCCCCCATGGGGGACCCCATTCCAGGCGCGGCAACCTTGTGCTGCCACACCTGCTCCTCCCCCTGCCGGGTCGGGATCCAGACTTGAGCCACCCCCTGCCAGAGCCAGGGTTCATCATCCATAAACAGCCGCCACATGGTCTCCGGCATGGCCAGCTTGAGCAAAATCCTGCTGCCATAGGGACTCTCCACCTCGATAAGCCCACGCAGTCGCTCGGCCAACGGCAACAGAGAAAGAGGGGACGATAACAGGTAACCCCATGATGCATCGCGGTTTTGCATAAACCAATCCAGCAGATTGGGCGTTGCACAGACCAGACAGGGGCTCACTTCTCGCAAGCTGTCCCAGGGGGCGTGAAGGTAAACGGGCTGATAGGAAGGCGATGGGTCCTGCTCGAACAACGCGCGCTCCAGCGCGGGAATGCGCGCCCCATCGAGCAACAGATAGAGTTGCTCACCGCTGTTCAGCTCGATGTCGGGACGCTCTGCGACGAAAGCCATGGCCATCAGCCACCACCCTCCTGTCTGGCCAGTTGCTCACAGATCTCACACACAGGTTCGGCAGACTTGAGCGTTGCAATTTGGCGCACCGGATCCATAGGCACAGGTGGCGCCACCACCTCAACCGCTCCGGGCTGGATCGGCATCTGGCCACCCCAGCCAGAGCCAGACCCCGTGCTGCCGCCTGAGTTCATCTTGATGGAGCCGCCCGAGAGGGTGACACCGCTCGGGTCGATTTTGACAAAACTCCCCCCCACCTTGAGGGTCAGCTCGGCACCCGCCTCCATCACTATCTTCATGCCCGCCTTGTGATGTACCTCGCTTCCAGCCTCAACCAGCAGGGACTGGCCGAGCTTCTGGTGCAGGCTGGCATCCACGGTCAGGGAATAGTCGGCCTTGATGTGATCGCGTTTCTCTCCATTGACGGTGAGATGGTCATTGGCCTTGATGCGGGTCACCCGCTCATTGTCGATGTCCCTGTGTTCGTCGTGCTTGATATGCCAGGCAGCATCGTTTTCGATAAGCACATTCAGGTCTTTCTGACCGTGGATGTAAATCTCTTCCTGCCCCGCCTGGTCTTCAAAGCGCAGCTCGTTGAAACCCTCCCCCTGGTGGGTTTCGGTGCGCAGCACGGTGCGGGTCTTGTTGGCAGGCAGCTCGTAGGGCGGCCGGTTGGTGGCGTGGAAGGTGCGGCCGGTCACGATGGGCTGGTCGGGGTCCCCTTCCAGGAAACTCACGATGACCTCGTGGCCGATGCGCGGGATGGCCATCATGCCGTACTGACCGCCAGCCCAGCCTTGCGAGACCCGCACCCAGCAGGAGCTCTGGTCGTTGGAGCTGCCATATCTATCCCACGGGAATTGCAGTTTCACCCGGCCGTGCTCGTCGCAGTAAATCTCCTCACCGTCGGGGCCCACCACCATGGCAATTTGCGGGCCATCCACCATCGGCTTATGAGGGACTTCCGGGCTGCCGATGCGCGCTCGCCAGGTGGTGCTGGCTTTCACTACGCCAAATTCGTTGTGATAGACGGTAGGGCCGCTCCCCCCCTCCTCCTCCAGCGCCTGGGGCTGCAAGCCGGTGTGCTGGATGCGCACCACTTGCCAGTCGGTGTTGAGGTTGCCGTTGGGATGTTCGGTGAGCGAGAAGCTCTGCCCCGGCATAAGGGCTGCGCTATTCGACTTGCCACTGCCCGCCACAGCATCATTGCGCAGGGCATCCAGCCGGTGCTGGGCAAACGCCTTGCCGCTCTGGTCCGCTTTGTAGCGGCCCGGGAAATCGAAGTGCTGGTAGGTATTCCGTTGATGCGCAAGCTCTGCCCCCACCTTCTTGTGGGAGAGGCCGTAGGCCGGGGTCTTGAAGCTGTAGTCTTTGAGCTCCACATCCGAGGGGCGCACAGCCTCCCGATAGTGGAACTGCCGCACATAGGGCCCTTGTTCCAGGGAGCGGTTGCCGAGGTTTAAGAAGAGCTCGGGGCCTTGAGTCAATGCCGCCGCGTCGTCGGCAAAGACGATGCGGTGCTTGCCCACTTCAAACTCGTGGAAGTAGAACATCCCCTCTTCGGCGGCGAGGCGGTTCACGAAATCGAGGTCGCTCTCCCGATATTGAACGCAGTATTCCCGCTTGGTGTGCTCATTCTTGAGGGCAAAGGCATAGTCGGTGATGCCGTGCTCTTGCAAAAGAATGCTGAGGATTTCATCGGGCTTCTGCGCCTGGAAGATGCGGGAATTCTGGCGCAAAGAGAGTCGCCACAGGGCCGGCTGCACCATGAGCTGATAGCGGGTGCGGCGAAAACCGCAGTCCCCTTGCGCGAAGTCACTGACCACCCCGCACACCCGGCGCTGCAGCTCGCCGTTGTACCACACCAGCAGCTCGCACGGCTGGTCCAGCACGGCGCCAACGTCGATGTCGGGCTGGGCACTCGCCAGCTCCAGGCGCAGATTGAACGGCCGGTTCAGCGCTTCATCCAGCGCAAATTCGGCCACCACGAAGGTGCTCTCGGGCAGAGCCCCTACCTTGACGGTAAATTGTAATCCTGTGCTGTCTGCCATCGCTGCGCGCCCCTGAAATATCGTGCGGCCCCATCAGGTGGGGCACATCAAGCCATGTGAGAGCTTCGCCATCGCCTGGATTTTTCTTTCACCATGGCTGCCGCACGCCCTTGACGGCGTGCGGCAAGACGTAAACTCGGATTTTTTCTTGCACCCGCTCACACTAGGCAAACGGACAGAAGAAAAAATGCGTGGGTTGAAAAACCGGAAAGAAGGTCTCCGGGCAGGTTGTCCTTGCAGAGACGATAAAAGGGCACCGCAAGCAGTGCCCTTGGGCTCGGAATTACGCTTCGATCGGCGCGCGCCAGTCATCCGCACCAGAGGTGCCGGCAACGGTGTGCTCCCAATCGATCTTGCGGTAGGCCATGGAGACCTGGATCAGCTGGGTGAAGTCGGACTTCGCCGGATCCTGGCAGTGGGGCATCTGGCAGTCGATGTCAACGATGGTGGCATCGGTCAGCACAGTGCTGAAGAAGTGCTCCTGCTTGCCCTCGACGGAGGTGCGGTACCACTTCAGGGTCACTTTCGGCAGCATCTCGCCGGAGGCCAGGGAGTTGTACATCAGCGGCACGGCCTTGTTCAGGGCAACGGTGAACTTGAACGGCTTGTGGACGCGCTGACCCGCCGGCTGACCGGATTGCGGATCGGTCGGCACGGTGACGACGTGCTGGAACTCTTGTACCAGCATCTCGTCTTCGTGGCCCTGCACGAAGATGTTGCCGACGGAATCGGAGGTGAAGGCACCGGCGGTGATGTTGCCCTGGGTTTTACCTTCGATGCTGATATAACATGGGGTTGGCATGGAATTGCTCCTGATGGTTGAACGGTTATGACACTCGCCCGAATCCGTTAGCAGCGTCCATGCCACTCTTTTTACCCATTACATTTCAATCAGTTATAAAAAAATCCCCCACAAGGCAGTAGGCTTGGCGCAATAAGTTGTACTTTTCAACACGTTTGACCATCAGTCATTGCACTGGCAGTTCAATCTTCTGGTATGCGCGCAATTTTTTGCGCCAATCCGACGGGAACACTACTGTTCATCCACATTGGCGACGGCGGCCAGCTCTACATTCAACCTCACCACCCCCTGTTTCAGCGCCCAGGAGATCGCCTGGCACTTGCTGCTGGCCCCCAGCTTGGTGACCACATTGTTCAGATGAAAGGTCACCGTGCGCGGGGTGATCCCCAGGATCTGCGCAATATCGCTCGTCTGCTTCCCTTCCGCCGCCCAGCGGCATACCTCCAGCTCGCGCAGGCTCAGGGCATCATGAGAGGACTCCCCTACCAGACAGACCCTCACCACCGCCTCGAAGATATGCATGGATAGCCAGCTGAGAAAAGGCACCGCGGAAAGCCACTGCGCTCTGGTGCGAGGCGTGCTGGTGATCAGGGAGAGCAGGCCCACATGACCGTTGGCTCCGTGCCAGGGAAACGTAATGCCGTCGCGCAATCCCGCCTGCTGCGCGAGCGTCATCACCGCAAGGCGCTCATCGTCACAGACCCCCTGCACCATGAGATCCGCCCACAGGATGGGGGTGCTCTGCTCCATGCCGCGCTGGACGACGGGATCGATGGCAAAGAAGTTGGCCTGGGTATAGGCGTCAACCCACTCCTGAGGACAACCATTGAAGATGGTGACATCCGGTCGCTGTATGGTGCTGGGAGACATCAGGGCCAATCTGAAGTAGTCAAATCCCGCCTGTGTCGTCAACTGGCGCAGCAACGCCACTATGGTGTGCTCATCGTCGGCCTGTTCGAACCGGGAGATGAGATCTAACGCGTAGCTTGTATCCATGTTGTCGAATTGTTTTCAAATGGTGTCGGCATTGTTTTTCATGAAACCCAATGGGAGCTGAATCACGTGCCAACAAATAGAAACGGAACCCGTGAAACCCTGATCTCAGGGCCCGCCACTAGCCTCGGGGGCTCGCTCTCGGCGGGATGGAGGGCATGACGCAGAGCGAAATACCAATAACCAGAACTTAACTGCATTAAAATCACGAGTTTTTGCAAAAAACATCGCAATCATATAACAGCACTCGACGGGGAAGGGATAATAAACTTTCCAGATGAGACCTTGGTCACTGACAGGCCGATCGTTTTGTGTCCCGTCCCCCGTTTCTGGCCCTTTACGGGCTTCCCCGGCCTGGCACCGGCTGTTAACATGCGCCCCTTATGCCTGTTATGTGCTCTGGGGTGGCCGTCACGCCGCCCTGACCCTGCCCTGTGCGGCCTCTGCCGCCTGACTCCGGTTATGCCGACCGGTCGGTTTACCCGGCCACCAACAGCCAATGCAACCCTGTGATCCCCGCCATTTCCCCTGATTTGCGGGCCTGTGGCCATGGACCCTCAACGAGCGAGAAAATCCCCATGCTGGAACGTGCAAGACAAGAGTGGTTCTCCAACATACGGGGCGATCTGCTGTCGGGTATCGTCGTCGCCCTGGCGCTGATCCCGGAGGCCATCGCCTTCTCCATCATTGCGGGCGTCGACCCCAAGGTCGGCCTCTATGCCTCCTTCTGCATCGCCGTGGTCATCGCCTTCGTCGGCGGTCGTCCCGGCATGATTTCCGCCGCCACCGGCGCCATGGCGCTCCTGATGGTGACCCTGGTCAGGGAACATGGCCTGCAGTATCTGCTGGCGGCCACCCTGCTCACCGGCCTCTTCCAGATAGCGGCGGGCTACCTCAGGCTCGGCAGCCTGATGCGATTCGTCTCCCGCTCCGTGGTGACCGGCTTCGTCAACGCCCTGGCCATCCTTATCTTCATGGCCCAGCTGCCCGAACTCACCAACGTCACCTGGCAGGTCTACGTCATGACCGCGGCCGGGCTTGGCATCATCTATCTGTTCCCCCTCGTTCCCGTGGTGGGCAAACTGCTCCCCTCCCCCCTGCTGTGCATCGTCGTCCTGACGGCGGTGGCCATCACCCTGGGCATCGACATCCGTACCGTGGGCGACATGGGCGAGCTGCCCGATACCCTGCCGGTCTTCCTCTGGCCCGACGTGCCCCTCAATCTGGAGACCCTGGCCATCATCTTCCCCTATTCAGCGGGGCTGGCGGTGGTGGGACTGCTCGAGTCCATGATGACGGCAGCCATCGTCGACGAGATGACCGACACCCCAAGCGATCGCAACCGCGAGTGCAAGGGTCAGGGGATCGCCAACATAGGCGCCGCTCTGCTGGGAGGCATGGCGGGGACCCTGCTCATCCTGATGGTGGTCTTCATGGATGAGTGGATCCGTCAGATCCCCATGGCCGCCCTGGTGGCCGTGATGATCATGGTCTCCATCGGCACGTTTTCCTGGGAGTCGGTACGCAACCTGAAGAGCCACCCCCTCTCCACCAACCTGGTGATGGTGACCACTGTCGCCGTGGTGGTCGCGACCCACAACCTGGCACTCGGGGTCTTCGTGGGGGTGCTGCTCGCCTCTCTCTTCTTCGCCCACAAGGTTGCCCGCGTCATGCTGGTCAAGAGCGACAGCGAGCGCAGCGGCGCCGTGCGTACCTATCTGGTGCGGGGCCAGGTCTTCTTTGCCAGCGCCGAGCAGTTCCTGGCCAGTTTCGATTTCAGGGAGGAAGTGGAGAAGGTGGTCATCGACCTGACGCACGCCCACTTCTGGGACATCACCGCCATCACGGCCCTCGACAAGGTGGTCATCAAGTTCCGCCGCGAGGGGAAAGAGGTGGCGGTCATCGGCCTGAACGACGCCAGTGCCACCCTGGTCGATCGCTTTGCCATCCACGACAAACGTCAGGAGGGAGAGCCCCTGCTGGCCGAGCATTGATCCCGGCGCCCCATGAGGGCGCTGCCTGCAAGCCATAAAAAAAAGCCCGTCTCTCCCCATGAGATGGGCTTTTTTTGGGCTGTTGGATCACAGTCAACACACGCGCCTCGGCTCGCCCATCCCGAGCCGATGCGGCAACGCGGGGTCATGACCTGCCGTCAGGGTGCAAGAGGGGCCATGAAAGCAGGAACAGGGTGCCGCCCCGCCCGCCGGGTTGGCAGACCGCACTGCCGCCGTGGGCCTCGGCAATCGCCTTGACCACGGCCAGCCCGAGCCCGCTGCCGCCACTCTTGCGTGAGCGTGACGGATCCCCCCGGCGAAACGCCTCGAAGATATGGGCGGCGACCTCCTCGCTGATGCCAGGCCCTTCGTCTTCCACGCTCAGGATGCACTGGGTGCCCGAACGATGCAGGCGCACGGTCAGCATGCCCGGCACCGCGTGCTTCTGGGCATTTTCCAGCAGCGCCATCAGGGCCTGACGGATGCGAAGTGCATCGCAACAGACACAGAGTTCGGCATCGAGCTCCCGTTTGAGGGTGAAACCGCTCGCAGCCAGAGGGGTGGCAAACGCCTCGAGCACCACGGCAAGCTCGTCGGCCAGCCTGATCGCCTCTCGTTGCAGCTCTAGGTGGCCGCTGTCGTTGAGACTGAGCACCCGCAAATCTTCGATCAGGTGGGTCAATCCCTCCACCTGACGCAGCAACCCTTCAAAGAGCGCACGCTCTGGCGGAAATACCCCTTCGGCCAGCCCCTGCAAGCGGCCACGCAAGATGGTCACCGGGGTGCGCAACTCGTGGGCGATGGCGGCATTCCAGAACTCCCGCTCGCGGGTCATGCTCTGCAGTCGCTCGGCCATGGTGTTGAAGTCCCGCACCAGTTGCGCCGTCTCCCCGATCGCCTGTTCATCCAGCGGCACGCGCGCATCGAGTTTGCCCTCTGCCACCTCGCGCAGGCTGTTCGCCACCGAATTGAGCGGGGTCAGGATGCGCCGAGAGAGGCGCACCGCCACGTACAGCGCCATCCCCAATGCAATAAGAATGGTCGAGCCGATCCAGATCATCTCGACCCTGGAGGGCATCCAGCTCTCGGAGATGCTGCCAGGCACATAGGTCACGGCAATGGCGTAGAACACATAGGTGCCGATCACCGCGAGGCAGATGATGCCGAGTGCCATCAGCCCCAGGGAGCGGATGATTTGCCTGCGCAGGCCGGGTGCCGATGTCACGCATCGCCCCCGAAGCGATAGCCGACGCCCCAGACACTGGCGGGCACCCCCTGGATGCCCTGTGCCTCCAGCTTCTTGCGCAGCTTGCTGATGTGGCTGTCCACCGTGCGCTCCTGGGTATCCCCCTCCGGCAGGCAGTGGGTCAGCAGTTCGGCGCGGCTGAACACCCGCTTGGGTGCCCGCATCAGGGAGGCGAGCAACTTGAACTCGGTCAGGGTCAGATCCAGCATCTGCTGCCCCTCATCGCGGCAAATGCTGGCCTCGTGGCTCTCCAGATCGATCTGGAAGGGGCCGACCCGCAGCACCCGGGCCGTGGCCTGTTTTGCTGCCTGGCTGCGTCTGAGCACCGCCTGTACCCGAGCCACCACTTCGGCCGGGTTGAAGGGTTTGACCACATAGTCATCCGCCCCCATGCGCAGCCCCATTAGCTTGTCGAGGTCCTGATCCAGAGCGGTCAGCATGATCACCGGCGTGTCGCCACGGGCCCGGATCTCGCTGAGCACCTGCCAGCCATCGAGCTGCGGCATCTGCACATCCAGCAACAGGAGCTCGGGTTTGCATGTCTGGTGCATGGCCAGGGCTTCGCGGCCATCGGCGGCATGCAGGGTGCGCAATCCGTGGCGTTGCAGGTAAGCGGCGAGGATGTCGGCTATCTCGGCTTCATCCTCTGCAATCAGTACCAGTGACTGGGCCGCCGGGTTGGCGGAAGCAGGAAGATACGACATGGTCGGCCTCGAAAATGGTGGGTTTGAACTTTATCACCGCCTCCATGGATTCTCCACAAAGCCTCGAATCATTCGCAATAGCCCCTCTCCATAATGCCCGCTCGATGTGCTCTCGCGGCAACACCATGCCCGGGAGGCGGTTTAACGAGGTGAGTATGATGTTTGTCAAACAGCGGTATGCGGGCGCTTTGCTCGCCGTCATTGCCGTATTCGGATTGGCAGGTTGCGATGGGGCGACGCAAGCGCAAGATGCGCCGGCCCTTCCTCAGGTGTCGGTGATGACGCTGGCAGGTCAGGATCTGGTCATCAGCGAGGATCTGCCCGCCCGGGTAGCCGCGGTGCGAAGCGCCGAAATTCGGGCCCAGATCAGCGGCATCGTGCAGCGCCGCCTGTTCGAGCAGGGTGCCGAGATCAACGCAGGCACCCTGCTCTTCCAGATAAATCCGGCCCCCTTCAAGGCGGATGTCGACAGCGCCGCCGCCGCATTGCAGCGCGCGGAGGCCGTGCTGGCCCGTGCCCGCATCCAGATTGACCGTCTGGTGCCGCTGCTGCGCACCGAGGCCATCAGCCGCCAGACCTATGACGATGCCGTCTCCCAGCGTGATCAGGCGGCCGCCGACGTGGCCCAGGCCAGGGCGACCCTGGCTCGGCACCAGCTGAACCTGCAATTTGCCAGCGTGGAAGCCCCCATCGCCGGGCGCATCGATCAGGCGCTGGTGAGTGAAGGGGCCCTGGTGTCCCCCACCGATGCCACCCCCATGGCCAGGATCCAGCAGATCGATCAGGTCTACGTCGATGTGCGTCAACCGGCCTCTGTGCTCGACACCCTGCGCCAGCAGGCTGGCTCGACGGCACCGGAACTGGCGGTGGACATCCTCGGCAGCGACGGCAAGCCGCTCGGCATGCAGGGGCACATCCTCTTCTCCGGCATCGAGGTGGATGCCGGGACCGGTGACGTACTGCTGCGGGTACTGGTGGACAACCCGGAGCGGCGGCTCTTGCCCGGCCTCTACGTACAGGCGCGCATTCCCCGTGCCCGCTATGCCAACGCCCTGAGCGTGCCTCAGCAGGCGGTGGTGCGCACATCGGGCCAGACCAGCGTGTGGGTGGTGGATGGCCAGGGGCAGGCACAACTGGTTCCGGTCAACACCGCTGAACTGGTGAATAGCCAGTACCGCATCGCGTCCGGGCTCAACGCCGGACAGCGGGTGGTGCTCGAGGGGATCGACCGCCTGACCCCGGGGACGCAAGTCATTGCCCATCCCTGGCAATCCCCCGCCGTCAGCCAGCAGGCTGACGCCGGTAACCGTTGAATCGGAGACATTTCATGCCGCAGTTTTTCATTCATCGCCCGGTGTTTGCCTGGGTGATCGCCCTGTTCATCGTGCTGGCGGGGGTCATCGCCATCCCCAAGCTGCCCATCTCCCGCTATCCCTCGGTGGCGCCGGTGTCGGTGACCCTCTATGCCACCTATCCGGGCGCCACGCCGCAGACCCTGAACGATGCGGTGGTGAGCCTGATCGAGCGCGAGCTGTCTGGGGTGAAGAACCTGCTCTACTTCGAGTCGTCGGTAGATGCCTCCGGCAGCGCGCAGATCACCGCCACCTTCAAGCCGGGCACCGATCCGGAGCTGGCCCAGATGGACGTGCAAAACCGCATCAAGGCGGTCGAGCCTCGCTTGCCACAGGCGGTGCGGCAAACCGGCCTGCAGGTGGAGTCCGCCTCGTCCGGCTTTCTGATGATGGTCGGCATGACTTCACCGGATGGCCGCTTCGATGAGGTCGTGCTGAACAACTACATGGCGCGCAATATCGTGCAGGAGCTACGCCGCATCGACGGGGTGGGGCGAGTGCAGCTGTTCGGCGCCGAGCAGGCCATGCGCATCTGGGTGGATCCGGGCAAGCTCGCCGCCTACGGGTTGACCATCAGCGAGGTGGCGCAGGCCATCGAGCAGCAGAACGTGCAGATTGCACCGGGGCGCCTCGGCGACGAACCCGCCCTGCCTGGCCAGCGACTGACGGTTCCCCTCACGGTAGAGGGGCAGCTGACCACTCCCGAGGCATTCGCCGCCATCGTGCTGCGGGCCGGTAGTGATGGCGCCAAGCTGGTGCTGGGTGACGTGGCCCGGGTCGAGCTGGGGGCGCAATCCTACGCCTTTTCCAACCGCGAGAACGGGGTGGCTGCCACCAGCGCCGCCATCCAGCTCTCCCCCGGCGCCAACGCCGTGCGCACCGCCGATGCGGTGCGCACTCGCCTTGCCCAGCTCGCCCCCACCCTGCCGGCGGGCATGGCCTATTCGATCCCCTTTGACTCGGCCCCCTTCGTCAAGGTCTCCATCGACAAGGTGATCCACACCCTGCTGGAAGCCATGGTGCTGGTGTTCCTGGTGATGTTCCTCTTCCTGCAGAACCTGCGCTACACCCTGATCCCGGCCATCGTCGCCCCCATCGCCCTGCTCGGCACCTTCGCGGTGATGCTGCTGGCCGGCTTTTCCATCAACTCCCTGACCATGTTCGGCATGGTGCTGGCCATCGGCATCATCGTCGACGACGCCATCGTGGTGGTGGAGAACGTCGAGCGCCTGATGGCCACCCAGGGGCTATCGCCCAGGGAGGCGACATCGCGGGCCATGAAGGAGATCACCGGGGCGGTGATCGGCATCACTCTGGTGCTCACGGCGGTGTTCATCCCCATGGCGTTCGGCAGCGGCTCCGTGGGGGTCATCTACCAGCAGTTCACCCTGTCGATGGCGGTGTCGATCCTGATTTCCGCCTTCCTCGCCCTGACCCTGACGCCGGCGCTCTGCGCCACCCTGCTGCGTCCGGTCAGCCCGGATCACCATGAGAAGCGCGGTTTCTTCGGCGCCTTCAACCGGGGCGTCGAGCGGCTCACCGCAGGCTACAGCGTTCGGGTCACCCGGCTGGTCGGGCGCAGCGGACGCATGATGGTCACCTTCGCCGCCCTCTGCGCCGTGCTGGCCATTGCGGCCACCCAGCTGCCCTCCTCTTTCCTGCCGGACGAGGATCAGGGCTACTTCATGACCTCCATCCAGTTGCCGACCGGCGCCACCAGCGAGCGCACCCTGGCCGTCATCAAGGAGTTCGAGGCCCATGTGGCCTCTCGCGAGGCGCTCGACACCAACCTGGTGGTACAGGGCTTCAGCTTCTCCGGCGCCGGCCCCAATGCGGCCATGGCCTTCACCATGCTCAAAGAGTGGGACCAGCGTCATGGTGCCACGGCCACCGAAGAGGCGGAGCTGGCACAGGCCGCCATGGCCAACAACAAGGAAGGCACTGTGATGAGCCTGTTGCCGCCCGCCATCGACGAACTGGGCACCTCTTCGGGTTTCACGCTCTTCCTGCAAGACAGGGCCAACCAGGGAGAGGCCGCGCTGCAGGCCGCCCAGGCGCAACTGCTGGCACTGGCGGCCCAAAGCGAGCTGGTGAGCGATGTCTATCCCGACAGCCTGCCCCCCGGCGAGAGCATTCACCTCGAGATCAACCGGCAGAAGGCCGAGGCCATGGGACTCTCGTTCACCAGCGTGAGCAGCACCCTGTCGGCGGCGATGGGATCGCTCTACATCAACGACTTTCCCAACGGCGGGCACATGCAGCAGGTCATCCTGCAGGCCGACGCGTCGGCGCGCATGCAGCTCGATGACGTACTCGGCCTGCGGGTGCGCAATGCCAGCGGCGGCATGGTGCCCCTGCGGGAGGTGGTGACGCCGACCTGGCGCCAGTCGCCGCAACAGATGATGCGTTTTGATGGTTTCCCCGCCGTGCGTCTTTCCGGGAGTGCCGCCCCCGGGGTGTCCAGTGGCGCCGCGATGGCGGAAATGGATCGCCTGGTGGCGCAATTGCCGCCAGGCTTCGCCCTGGCCTGGACGGGACAGTCGCTGCAGGAGCGCCAGTCGGCGGCCGAGGCCCCCCTGCTGATGCTGCTGTCGGCGCTGGTGGTCTTCCTGGTGCTGGCCGCGCTCTACGAGAGCTGGTCCATTCCGCTCTCCGTGATGCTGGTGGTCCCCCTGGGCCTGCTCGGCGCCGTGGCGGCGGTGATGCTGCGCGGCATGCCCAACGACGTCTTCTTCAAGGTGGGCATGATCACCATCATCGGCCTGTCGGCCAAGAACGCCATCCTCATCGTGGAGTTTGCCCGCCTGTTGCACGGCGAAGGGCGCTCGCTGCTTGACGCTGCGGTGACCGCCGCACGCCTGCGTCTGCGCCCCATCCTGATGACGTCGCTCGCCTTCACCCTCGGCGTGGTGCCGCTGATGCTCGCCAGTGGTGCCAGCGCGGAGACCCAGCATGCCATCGGCACCGGCGTGTTCGGCGGCATGATCAGCGGCACCCTGCTGGCCATCTTCTTCGTGCCGGTCTTTTTTGTCTTCGTCATCGGCACCCAGGCGCGCATTCAGGCCTGGCGAGCACAGCACCGATCATGCTGACCGCTGTGCGGGTTTGCTGGCCCTGGGGAAGCGATGAATATGCAATGCATGCCTGGCACCATTCTGCGTTCCTTCGAAGAGGATGAGCGCGCCATGGTGCCGGGCCTGTGGTTCATGACCGATGCCGCGGGGACCGCCTTATCGCGGGTTACCTCTCCAGGATTTGTGACCAGCCCTCCGTCGCCGGTGCATCCTTGGACTTCTCCAAGATGGCAATCTGCTATCTGGCACAGGGGGCTTGCACCATCCCGGGTTGGTGCCGACCCAGCAGGAACCCGGCCTCAGCATCGCTCTGACGACCGACTCCCTTGGCCTCATCGACTGCATGCTGTCTGCCATCACCAGTCAAGGCTGGACACTCCTGGTGCTTGAACCGCTGAAGAGGCCCCGCAAGGTTGATGACACCCTGGTTCTCATGCAATACACCATGAAATCGAAGTCAATTTAAGTGTTGCTCAGAAATCGACACATCGCAATCACCTCAGATACATTGCAGATCTACTCCGATACTTTCCCTCTGATCGTCAGTCTCAAGAGAAAAATAAAATAAACCATTAAAAACAACATCATAAACTCTTTTCATTTAAGGATAACTCTTTCTTGCACATCCCATCAGCTGGTCGTCAGGACACGTTTTCTGTGATTTGAAACACAAACTTTGATCATCACAGGGGATAAGCATTGCATTGGAAATCGATTTCAAGAAAATGAAGCCAGCATGATTTGTCTTGGCATCGATTGCATAGTGTCTGTTTGAGTCTTGACGGTTCATCGCGGTGGATATTTTTCCCATTGATTGGAGTGGTCAGTATGAATGCATCAAAAAAAGGACTTTTGGCGTCGTTGATCGCCGCTGCCCTGCTTGGCGGGTGTGGTGGGGCCGATAATATCGACTCGAATAGTGGCAACACCGGTGGTAATAACGGTGGCGACAACGGTGGCACCACGCCCCCTGGCGACAGCACCCTGATCCTGTTCGGGGTCGGTGCCAATGGGGGTACAACCCCCAGCATCCAGTCAGAGAAGGACAACTGGAGCTTGCAACCGGTCACCGCTTCTCCCGTCGCCATGACCAGCATCAGCGCCGTGCTCATCAACAATGCCGGTACCGATGACACCGCCGATGTGCAGGTAGCCGGTGACGGAGATGGCACCTTCATGCTCAAATCCGCCACCCCTCTGAACCTGAGCAAATACGCCTCCGGTTTCATCGAGTTCCAGCTGCGGACCAAGAGCAAGGTGCCGGAAGTGCTCAATGCCTCCATCGACAACGAGTATCCCAACCGCAGCAGCCTGCCCATTGCCAGCGCCCTGACCGGTTCCGGCGACTGGGAAACGCTCACGCTGCCCATCAACTGCATGAAGCCCTTCCCCGGTGCCACGGCCATCAACCTCGCCACTGTGGGCACACCGTTCCACCTGGCCACCAAAGAAGCCTTCAACTACGAAATCACCAACATCAAGTACCTGCTCACCACCTCGGCCAAGCCCGTTGTCGACCCGGTCACCTGTGAAGCGCCTGGCGGCGCTACCGACCCGGGCACAGACCCAGGCACCGACCCGGGAACCGATCCTGGCACCGATCCAGGTACCAATCCGGACACAGGCTCCGGCGTCAACAATGCCCCCGCGCTGGTGGCCACCGATGCCGCACTCTACTACTCCGGTGACAAGAGCCAGGCCTTGGACCGCAGCGCCGATTACCCGGCAGCCAGCTTCGGCGGCACCCTGACCGATGAAAACCAGGTCATCACCATGGACCTGCCAGGCAATGGCGCCGCCTTCCTCGGGACCGACAGCGCCAATGGGGATCTCTCCGCCTATCAGGACGGCGCCATGCTGCTCGACCTGAAAGTCTCCAGCTACGGTGACTCCCCCAACATCCAGATCCGCATGGACGGTACCGCAGGCCCGGACTTTGGCACCTTCTTCACCATGGACAGCAACATCGTGCCCGATGACGACACCTGGTACCGCTGCATCCTGCCGGTCGCCTCTCTCATTCCGGCGGCCAACACAGGCTCGGTGCAAAAGGCGCTCTACCTGAGCGGGGCCTGGGACTCCATGGCCGGTCTGCGCTTCGCCTTCACCAACGTGGCCCTGAAAACAGCCATCCCGGCAGACTTTGACAGCAATCAGCCCTGCCAGCAGATCAAGTGACAAGGCATTGAATCTTCGAGAAATCGATTGAAAATTATTTTCTACGGATTGGAGCAATAAGATGAAATTGAAGTCACTCGCCTTGTTTGTCGGGGCATGTTGCGGGCTGGCAATGCCCGCAGTATCGAATGCCGCCGAGAGTTTTGGCTTCCACGGTTATATTCGTGCCGGCTCGATGTTTGACGCCAAGGACAACTTCGCCAAGGCGGGGTACGAATATGAGATGGACAAGACCATGGGGCGCCTGGGCTCCGAGCTGGACAACAGCTGGGAAGCGGGGCTGAACAAGTTGTGGGATCTGGGCAGCAACAAGTCGGTCAACATCCACTTCAAGGTGGAGTCCGATGCCGATGGCCTGCAAACCCGTGCCGCGCCTCGCGAAAGCGGTGTGTCAGAAACCTATGTGGAGCTGGGTGGCATCACCCCGACCGGGACCATGTGGGGTGGCCTGCGCTATTACGACCGCGAGAACTACATCTGGACCACCGACTATTTCTACACGGACTACTCGGGAACCGGCGTCGGCATCAAAGCCATGGAGATGGCGGGTGGCAAGTGGGACTTTGCCTATATCAACAGCAACGACACCAGCCACTCCGACCGCGCCAATGGCACTGAAGCCACCATGCACACCCTCCACACCAGCGCCCTCTACGGTGCCTGGGACATGGAGATCGCACTCAAGCAGATGCCCAGCAACGAGTTCACCGGCGACAACAAGCAATATGCGACCAAGGGGGCAGAAGGAACCGTCATCTATTCCCGCGACGACTTCTTCTTCATGCCGGGGGGCTTCTCCAAGTTCATCGCCCAGGCAGGACGTGGGCTGGGTTCAGGGGACTTGCTGGGTGCCAACCTGACCAATACCGCCATGTATCGCAAGGGCTCCCTGTATCAGAAGACACTGCAGGACAAGGCGGATGGCTATAAACCCTACCAGTCCAAGGTGATGGAAGGCGATCAATCCTACCGCCTCTTCCTCTGGGGTGGCTGGTATGGCGCCAATATTCATCTGCTGCCGACCCTCTCCTACCAGTACAACGACTACGAGCTGGGTGGCCATGATTCCTGGTATGCCGCATCTCTGCGCCCGGTATTCCCGATCAATGAGTTCTTCTCCATCCAGACGGAAGTCGGATATGTGAAAAACAACCTGATCATCGACAACGTCGAACGGGGTGGCACCTCTCACAAGGTCAGCATAGTGCCGACCTTCACCGTCAATACCGGCATGGGGCCCTCACCGGAGATCCGCATTCTGACGACCTATGTCGATCACAACAACGAGACCCCCTGGCAGGAAGACCGGGAAGATTTCCTGGTCGGTGTACAGGCGGACATGTGGTGGTAGGTTAGGTCGCGATACTTATCTGCACTATAATCTCGGGTCCCTTGGGGGACCCGCATTGCATACGAGGAAACACGATGAAGGGAACGAAGCAGTGTCTGCCTTTCCTGGTCAGTCTGCTGATGGCCGGATGCGCCGGCATGGGCCCGGAGCATTCGCCAGGATCGGCAGTCTCCGCCCTGCAGCAACAGGTTGAGCAAGGTCGGGAACAATTGTCGAACAAGGTGGCGGTCGAGTCGTTCAAGGAACTTCGCTTCCAGTCCCTCGGGCAGGAGAGCCGCTGGGTCGATGTGAGCACCGACAGCCAGGTCTATGCATTTGATTCAGGCAAAAGCTATGTAATGGCCTTCTCGCTGCCCGAAGTCAGCCAGGCGACTCGCGTCAAAATAACCATTCCGGTCGACTATACCGTCTTCCTGCCCAGCATCCTGTTGCTGGACGAGCAATACAACGCCGTTCAAACCATTCCCGGTTCCACATTCAGTTATGACGGTCGTTCGTTAATTTCAGGGCAGAACATTCAGGGGGAATTCACCATTCCAGCCCCCATCGGCAGCGCTCGGGCCGCCTATATGGTGATCTATTCCACGGCGAAGGACATGCAGGGCAGTACCCGGCTCAACCCGGACGATCTCCAGCGCGCCATGCAATATGATCGCACCACGGATGTCGCCCGCCTCATCAATGTGGAAGTGCCTCACTCTGCTACCGGGCGCCTATATTTGACGCTGGACGCAGAGCCCGCTGCAAATGCGACGCAGATCGCAAAAACCATATCGCCCGTGATGGTCTCACCAGATAAATCGTTGGGTGAACTGGATTATTATCAGCATATTCGCACTGCCGTTCAGAGCAAAAACTATGAGCAGGCGCTCGCCTGGGTCAAAGCCGCCGAGCAAGCCGGTTTTACCAAGGCAAAAGAGGTCTTTTTTGCCGCCCAGCAGTAGCATTCCCTCCCCTGGCAAGGCGCATCATCGCTTGTCACCACCAGGGGAAACGGGTATCCTAACTTGCTGATTTATTAAGAAGATATTCATATAACACTGGCCATGACCAGGGGTTTTCACAGTCGAGTACGGAGGGGGGATGTCGAAGTCAGCTCAGGAGAAAAAAGCCACTGTCTATGATATCGCCCGCCGAGCCGGTGTCTCGGCAAGCACTGTATCCCGGATATTGAACGGCTCGGCCAAAGTGGCCGCAGATAAACGTCAGGCGGTGGAAGATGCCATTCAGGAATTGAATTTTCGTCCCAACCTGATGGCGCAATATTTGAAAACGGGTCAGTCCATGACTCTGGGTGTTTTGACCCAACATGTGGAGAGTCCATTTTCCAACGAAATGTTGCGGGGTGTTGAACACACTCTTCAGGGCATGGAGTATGTGCCGCTGATTGTCAGTGGTCACTGGAATGCGGAAGAAGAAGTTGAGCGGTTGCGCCTGCTGGTGGCCCGGCGGGTTGATGGCCTTATTATTTTGACCGGCCACGTCAATCAGCAAACACTGCTCGAGTTTTCCCAGCAAATACCGATTGTGGCCACAGGTCACAATATCATGACCGAGCGGGTACACTCCTTCAGCATCAATAACCGGCTGGGTGGCTACATGGCGACTCGCTATTTATTGGATCTGGGTCATCGTGACATCGCCCATATCGTCGGTTTACCGGATCATAACGATGCCATCGAGCGTCATCATGGCTATCGCCAAGCCCTAGTGAGCGCAGGTATCGAATATGACCCCTCCCTGGTCATCCAGGGGGATTTCGCCGAGGTCGGCGGGCTCAATGCCGTCAAGAAGCTGGTGGAGAGCGGCCGGAAATTCTCCGCCATCTTCTGCGCCAACGATCAGACCTGTTACGGGGCCATTCTGGGGCTCAAGCAGTGCGGCTTGCGGGTGCCTGAGGATGTCTCTCTCATCGGTTTTGACGACCTGCCCTTCTCCACCTTTTCCAACCCGCCATTGACCACGGTGCGCCAGCCCATCTACGAGATGGGAGTCAAGATGGTCAAGACTCTGTTGGGTTTGATTGAGAACACGGAGCTGAACTCGGACGAACTGCCCGAATTGAGCATTGTGGTGCGTGATACCACACTGCCCTACAAGGGGTGAACACAGACCGGGGCAGTTCCCTGCGCAGCATCAGATCCCTGCACAGCATCAGCGCAAAGCGGCCTTCGGGCCGTTTTTCTTTTGTCAGCCACCTGTCCAGCGAGCGACGAGTCCCTGCCGCGACTTCCACCTTGGCTCTCTGACATAGCACAGAGACCACACACAACCTGGCGTCCCTCTTCTGCCGGCCCCCAATCCGGCCTGGCCCCATGACACCAGCCAAAGCCTGGCAATGGCAACCCGATGGACCCGGTCGACCTGAATGAAACAAGGCGCCTGAAGGCGCCTTGGGGAGTGTGCAGATCCCTGCGGGAGCGTGGCCACCGTCAAGGCGCTGCGAAGGGGGATTCCGTCCCGGTGGCCGCGCTGGTTGCCAGCGTGGGGAGAGGCTCGTCCGCTTCACACAGACTGGCTCTTCTCGTGGCCGCCTTCTGGGGGGGATACCAGCTTGCCAACCCCTGCTGGATGCGCGCGGCAGCCGCTTCCGGCTTCATGGTGCCGAGCACCACGGATTGCGACACCTCCGCAAGCTCTGTGGTAAGCAATGGCTCACCCCGGGTGAGGAACTGCGCCCCCAGACGCAAGGTGGAATCGCAGGTATCCCGCCAGCCCATCATGGTGCTCGCCACCGGATCCTTGAGCTCGAAGAAGTGATTGGAGAGGGAGAAAAAGCCGGGCACCGAATTGGAGAAACGCTCGGCAAAGTCGGCGCTAGCCATCCACTCCACCAGTTTCAGGGCGGCCTCCTTGTTCGGGCTGGCGGCATTGATGCCGATCCCCATGTCGGTGTGATCGGTGAAATAGCAGGTGTCCCCCTCCCGCGCGACGGGGGGCGGGAAGGCACCAAAATTGACCTTGCCGGTGAACTGGGCCAGCGACCAGGAGCCCGCCACTATCATGGCGGCCTTGCCCGCGGCAAAGGCATCCACCGCCTGTGCTTCGGTGGCATCGGCCGGATGGTCCCCTATGTAGGGCCGCCAGCTCGCCAGCTCACGAAACGCCGCCACATAAGGGGCATCGGTCACTCGCGCCTGACCGTTGATCAGCGCCAGGCGGCCATCTTCCCCATGCCAGTAATTGGGACCGATATTCTGATAACCAAGCTCGGAGACCACCCAGCTGTCGTGAGCCGCCAGTGCCAGCGGCAGATAGCGGCCATCCTGCTTCACCTTCTCCAGCACGGCGAAGAAGTCGGCACGGGTTCGCGGCGGTGTCAGCCCAAGGGCGTTGAAGATATCGACATTGAAGTAGAAACCCTGGATCACGGAGGCAATGGGCAGGCAGAAGGTCTGGGCCCCGGAGTCGGTCTGCCAGGCGGCCTTGGCAAAGCTCGGGAAGTTCTCCATCCCGGGCAGGTCCGTCAGATCCAGCAGATGCCCCTGCTGGAACAGCCGCAGGGACTGATCATAAGGACGGCAAGTGATGAGATCCCCTGCCTTCCCCGCCGCCAGCCGCTCGGCAAGCTCCCGATCATAATCCGCCGAGCGCTGCGAATGCAGCTTAAGGGTGATCTCGGGATGGATCGCCTGAAAACGGGGCAGAAACTGCTCCTTCCAGAGCGCCTCGTCATCCACGCGCCAGGTTTCCAGCACCAGCTCCTGGGATACCGCCGCCGTACTCAGCCCCCAGACCAGCAGGGCACTCACAGATTTCCACATCGCCTCTCTCCTACACCTTGAAACGGGCCACCAGACTCTGCTGCTGGCTGGCCAGCCCCGACAACACCTCACCACTGCTCGCCGATACCCGGGACGCCTGCTCGGTCTCGTGAGCCACGTCTGCGATGGCCGCCACGTGCTGGGCCACTCCCTGACTCACCGAAATCTGCTCCGCTGCGGCATAAGCCATGTGATCCGCAATATCCTTGATGGCCTCCATGCGCGAGGCGATCCCCGCCAGGGCACTCTCGACATCCCGGGTCTGCTGCACACTCTGCTGGGTCTGCTCATGGCTCTGGGCCATCACGCTCGCCACATCGCGGGCGCATCCCTGCAGGTTGTCGATCATCACCTGGATCTCCTGGGTCGCCCCTTGTGAACGGGTAGCCAGCGCCCGCACCTCCTCGGCCACCACCGCAAAGCCCCGCCCGGCCTCCCCGGCACGGGCCGCTTCGATGGCCGCATTGAGGGCCAGCAGGTTGGTCTGTTCAGCCATGCCACGGATCACCTCGAGAATGTTGCCAATGTTGCTGCTGTAGCCTTCGAGCTTGCGGGTGATCGCCATGGCCCCGGCGATGTCGGTCGCCAGTTGCTCGATGCCATCCCGATTGGCCTGCATCAGATGACGTCCGCGCCGGCTCTCGTCATTGGCCTCCCCCACCTCCCGACGAACATGATCGCTCGAGCGCGCCACTTCGGTCGCACTGGTCTCCAGCTCGAAGATGGCGGCCGCCACCTGATCGGTCTGGGCCTTCTGCGCCTGCACCTGCGACATCACCTGCTCGCCGATCTCCGCGGTCTTGCGCGTCTCGCTCACCAGGTACTCAGAGCCGGTCTGGACCTCCATCAGAAGCGTCTTGGTGTGGTGGGCCAGCTGGTCGATGGAGTTCGCGACCTCACCAAGCTCGTTCCTGGCGGGGTAGCGAACCCGCAGCGTCATGTCCCCTTGTGCCATCAGACCGAGAACCCGATTGATCCGCCCCAGCGGCACCTGGATGCTGCGGGCCGTACTCCAGGCAACTATGAGGGCGATGAGCACGGAACACAGGGCCACCATCACGATCCAGGTGCGGGCGCTGTCAACCGCGACGTCGGCACTCAGCCTGTCCTCCTGCATGCTCTGGTTGCTGATGGCGATAAGCCTGTCCAGGACCTCCCCCAGTTGCTGGCTCTGCGCCTCCTGCTGTTCACGCAAGCCATGGAGTTGCTGGCTGATTTGCTGACGGCGCATCAGGGTGGCAATCAGCCCCTTGTCGCCAAATACCAGCTGGGGAATGCGCGCCACATGGCGGGTGAACCTGGCCTTGACGTCATCGGGGACAACAATCCGCTCCAGACGCTGGTTCGCAATGTCGATGTCTTTGGCCAGCACCCCCTGTAGCGCCACCAGATCCGTGTTGCCGTCGGCACGCAGGATCAGCTTGAGATCCCGTGCAATACCGCTGGTGATGAGCTCCGCCTTGTTCTGCAAAGAGCGCCGCCCCGCCGTGTAACGCACCAGCAGGTCCGCCGCCGAACGGTAGTTGTCGTCCAGGTGCAGCAGCTCGTTTCGCATCCGTGCGAGCACCCGCTCCAGCTCGACCGACTCTTCGTGCAGGCTCATCAACTGCTCAGAGATGGTAAACAGCCGGGGGGCCTGGTCGGTGACCCGGGCGAGTTGCCGCTCACTCTCGGTATCGAGTGTCAGGGCCGCGAATGCCTTGATGTGCTGCTCATAGCGGACCTTGTCATGGGCAACACGCTGACGGGACTCGGGGAACGCCGACGTCTCCCGGATGGCGAGATGCGCCAGGCTGTCCCTGTCAGCCATCAGCAACGCGGCGCGCAGCCGGCTGGCGGTCAGGGCCTGAGGCGTCGCCTCTTCGGTCACCTGCTGGAAACGACCGTGAATGGAGGTCGTTTTCAGGTAACTGATGGCCCCGAGCAATAGCAACAGGACCAGCAGCAGCGTAAAGCCCAATCTGATCCGCTGTACGATCGACATCCTTCTCTCCCACCTCTCCCTCCGCATCGGTGCGGAGCCGGTTATCAAGGCACCAGGAGCCCGACAGGCATCCTGGTGCATCTGGCTGACGGCTTATCGACTCAACCTGCCCTGGCAATCGAGCCTGACCACTTCCCCTGAGGCCCCCAGCAGAGAAGCCGGTACCCAGCGTACGGTCGCCATGTCGATACGCGCCTGTCCACTGGTGCCCAGGATGAAGGGGGTATTGACCTTCGCGAAGTCCATGCCCTCTTCGAGGCAGCGCAGGGGCAGACTCAGGGTCACCCACTTCTGCGGGGGCAACTGGCGCAAGGCCGGAGCAATCTCGATGGACTTGCCGCAGGGCCAGCCACACTGCAGCCCCAGCGTCATGTCCCCCGCTGGCGCCTGCTGCACCCGCAGCGTCACCTGCAGCTCGCTCTCGCCCTTCAGGTAGGTGCGACGATCCGCCCCCTTGACCTGGGTGGTCTGCAACTGGATCGTGGCCCCGGAGTCGACACCCGGCTTGTCCGCCCCGAGGAAGGTGACCGCTCGCGCATCCTGCTGGCGCAGGTAGTCGATGGGCTGAACCTTGATGAAGGTCATCTCGGTCACGCTGTTGCCGGAGACTTCAGTCCCCGTCCAGTTGCTGGCATCCCCCATGCGCAGACGGTGTTCTTCACCCGCCTTTGGCCCGAACAGCTCGAGCACCTTGTCAGCAGCGCTCAGTTTGGCGGGGTCGCTCTCGTTGCAGCCGAAGGTGCGTTTATCCAGGGTCAGGGTATTGAGGTTGCTGACCCGGGCCGCCACAGGGGAAGGCTTGCCGTAGCTGAGCCCGTAGCCATAGGGGAAGAGCGGTGCGTACTCACCCGCTGGATCCTGCTCGAAGGCTGGACGCTGCCAGCCCGGGATATGGGTGGGCGTGCGATTGATGGTGGTGGCGCACTTGCTGAAGGGCCACGAGAAGGAGAGGCGTCCCTGGAAGTCATGGGCCACCTTGCCCTTGGCATCCCTGAACAGCAGATCGGTGATCCCCTCCCCCTCGGTGCCCGGCAGCCAGGCGGCGACAAAGGCGGAAGAGAGATTGAGCTCCTCATTGACGTAGAGCGGACGTCCGGAGAAAAGCACGGTCACCACGGGGATGCCGGCCGCCTTCAGCCGCTTGAGGGTCAACAGGTCCTCGTGATAGCTGCTCTTGAGATCCCCATAGGCAAGGGTCTTGTTGTCAGGAATGTCGCCGAACCACTCGGCATAGGGATCCTCCCCCATGACCAGGATGGCGACATCGGGCTTGGCTCCCGCAAACTCACCGGATCCCGTGCTCACCTGCACATGATCCGCACCGACGGTGGCGGTCACCGCATCCAGCACGCTCTGGGCACCGGGGAAATCACCGCGCCCGTTCTCGCTGCCTTGCCAGGTCAGGCTCCAGCCCCCCACCTGCTTGCCCAGATCGTTGGCGGCGCTCCCAGCCACCAGCACCCGGCTCTGCCGGCTCAGGGGCAGGATCCTGCCCTCGTTCTTGAGCAGCACCAGCGACTTGCGTACCGCCTCCCGGGCCAGCGCCTTGTGCGTCACGGCACCAAGTTCACCCTGCTTGCCCGCCAGCTCACGGGCCGACGGCATGGGTTTCTCCCACAGCCCGGCCCGCATCTTGACCCGCAGGATACGCGTCACGGCATCGTCGATCCGGCTTATCGGGATCTGCCGGCTCGCCACGCCATCGAGCAGGCTCTGGCGAAACTCCATCCAGTCCTTGCGCGCCGTGACCATGAAGATGTCGACCCCGGCCAGCACCGCAGGCAGGCAGCTCCCCATGGTGCAACCGGCGATCTCGCTGTGACCGTTCCAATCAGAGACGACAAGGCCATCAAAGCCCATCTTGCCCTTGAGCACGTCGGTCAGCAGATAGCGGCTGCCGTGCAGCTTGCCGTTGTACTCCACCCCGTCTTCTGGCAGCACGTCGCGGTTGAGCTCGTTGTGCCAGCTGTTGAACGAAGCCATGACCACCTGGGCACCGGCATCCAGCCCCGAGAAGTAGCCCACCGCGTGCAGGTTGCGCAGGTCCTCTTCCGAATAGAAGTTCTGACCCCGGTCGACCCCGTTCAGGGTGCCGCCGTCCCCCACGAAGTGTTTCACGTTCGAGATGACATGGCGCTGGCCGCGCAGATCCGTCGCGGAACCTTGCAGGCCACGCACCATCTCGCCGGCATAGTGATAGACGATGGCGGGATCTTCGGAATAGCCCTCATAGGTCCGGCCCCAGCGATCATCCCTGGGCACCGCCACCGTCGGGGCGAAGGTCCAATCCAGCCCGGTGGCGGCCACTTCCCGCGCCGTCACCTGGCCGATACGGTAGATGAGATCCGGATCCCGCGCCGCCCCCAGGCCGATATTGTGCGGGAACAGGGTCGCCGCGAAGACGTTGTTGTGGCCGTGCACCGCATCGGTCGCCCACATGAAGGGGATGCGATACCCCCTGCCCTCAAAGCCCGCTTCCGCCGCCTGCCAATAGGTGTCGGCCTGGTGTGCCCAGTCCTGGGCCGACGCGTGTTTGTTGTTGCCGGGCCAGCCCCCTCCCCCGTTGAGGACGGAGCCAATCTTGTAGCGCGTCACCTCCTCAGGTGTCACTTCACGAAAGTCGGGCTGGATCATCTGGCCAACCTTCTCCTCCAGGGTCATCCGGGAAAGCAGAGCCTGGATCTGGCGCTCCATCCCCTCGTCCCTGGCAATGGCGCTGTGGATCTGCGGCCAGGTGGAAAAATAGGGCATGGTCGACAACTCATCCGCCATCCCGGCACTCCAGATGCCGCACCCCACGAATAGGCAGGTCATAGACCTGGTGAGACCTGTAGTTTTACGCATTTTCCTTATGACTCTCCGGATGTTCTCGTTCATCGCCTGGACTCATCGTTCATGGCGAGTCGTCTTGAAAAACAGTCAAATCTGAAATCGATTGCAAGAATATTAAATGGTAAACAGAAATCTCTTCGTCATTCCAGCAGTATCTTTGTCATGCCATGACAAAGATCCCGCTGAAAGAGAAAATAGTGATGCAACTCACAAACTCGGGGGCGTGCCTCATCAGCAGAATACCCAGGAAGGAACAGAGAGAACGGGTAGACTCATGTCAGAAAAATCAACAAAATAAAATTAAAACAATAATTTAAATGCAATCGATCACATTGATTTGCCGCATGAGCTGTCTGGAACGACACCGATATGGCCAAACGGCTCGGGAGTCAGAGGAATGTTGAAAGGATTCAATGGAATTCAATTCAAGTGCATGAATATATCAATAAACGAAAATTTGCCGTCTCCATCACATTTCATAAAAGCAAACTTGATCTGCCAAAAAATTTACTGTTACCTGAATCGTGAAATCGATTTCCACTCAAGGATTGTGTGTGAATCTTGACAGTGAAATGCGGGCCGCAGGATGACTCGGTCATTTTCTGCGTGAGTGCGAAAATCGACGCCATTATTTCCGTCTGTGATCAAAGGGGTAACAATGAAAACATCTCGGCTTAGTGCCCTGACGCTTGCCATGTCTTGCGTCATTGGCTTGCATGGCTGCTCACTGCCCAGCGCAGGAGCATCTGGTTCAGCGACCTCCTCGGCATCTGCCGGGCCTGTGGGTGAATTGCTGACCAATGGGGGCTTCCAGGGAACCGATGGATGGTGGACGGCCGGGGGGACCCTGAACGCCGAGAACCAGATGGGCTGTATCACCTTCACCGAGTCGGGCTCCAATCCCTGGGATGTCATCCTGGGTCAGTCCAATCTCGGCCTGGTGCAGGGGCAAACCTACAAACTCCATTTCACTGCCATGGCCAAGAGCGACATCAACGTCAAGGCCCTGATCCAGCATGATGGCGCCCCCTACACCAACTACATGGTGCAGGACCTCGCCCTCGGCAGCACGCCCAAACCGTTCGATATCCAGTTCACACCTTCTGCCACTGACGAGAAGACCCAGTTCCAACTTCAGATGGGCACCCAGACACCGACCACTGTCTGTATCGGTGAAGCCACACTATCGGGCCCCTCCTTGATCAAGAAATCGGAGCTGGGCAGCGTGCGCGTCAACCAGGTCGGCTATCTGAGCAAGGCTCTGAAACGGGCGACCATCGCCACCGACAGCAAGGACGCGCTCCCCTGGACCCTGCGCAATGCCCAGGGTGAGACCATCGCGGAAGGCAAGACCACGCCCTTTGGCCTGAATGCCGCATCCGGCGAGAACGTGCAGATTGCCGACTTCAGTCAGGTCACCACCCCGGGCACCGGCCTGGTACTGGAGGTCGCCGGCCAGAAGAGTCATCCGTTCAGCATCGGCGATGACATCTATCACACCATGAAATTCGATGCCCTCTCCTTCTTCTATCAGCAGCGTAGCGGCATCGACATCGAAGCCAAATATGTCCAGCGCCCCGACCTTGCTCGCCCGGCAGGACACAAGCCCGAGAACGTAACCTGCTTCAACAAGCAGGACGCCAAGGGCAACCAGTGGCCTGGCTGTGACTTCACGCTGGATGTGACCGGCGGCTGGTACGACGCTGGCGATCAGGGCAAGTACGTGGTCAACGGGGGGATCTCGGTATGGACCTTGATGAACCTTTATGAACGGGAGCAGCTGGCGAAAGAGGGTGACAAGAGCGCCTTTGCCGACGGCAAGGTCAAGATCCCGGAACAGCACAACGGCTACAACGATCTGCTGGACGAGTCCCGCTGGATGATGGAGTTCTTCCTCGCCATGCAGGTGCCCGAAGGCAAGAAGGCCTGGGTGCCGGTAGGCGATCAGTCCAAGCAGCTCGACAGCCTGAAACTGACCGAGATCGATGCCTCCGGCATGGTCTTCCACAAGGTCGCCGACGAAGCCTGGACCGGGATGCCGCTCCCGCCCCACAAGGATCCACAACCCCGTTTCCTGAGCCACCCCAGCACGGCTGCGACTCTGAACCTGGCGGCCACCGCCGCCCAGTCTGCTCGCGTATGGAAAGAGCTGGATCCGGCCTTCGCACAGCGCAGCCTGCAGGCAGCGGAACGAGCCTGGAAGGCGGCCAACCGCCATCCGGACGTCTATGCCTATGACAACTTTGTGGGATCCGGTCCCTATGATGACACCAACCTGAAGGACGAATTCTACTGGGCTGCCGCCGAGCTGTTTGCCACCACCGGCAAAGCCGAGTACAAGCAGGCCGTCCAGCAGTCCCCTCTCTATCTGGCCGCCCCCAAGGGGGATCGCAGCGCAAGTGGTGATCTCTACTGGCAGGATCTCAGCAGCGCAGGGACCATCACGCTGGCCATGGTGCCCAACAAACTGGGCAAACAGGAAGTGGAGAAGGCACGCGCCGCTATCATCGCCGCAGCTGACGGCTACCAGAAGAGCGTGGCGACGGAGGGTTACCTTATCCCCTATCAGGCGACCGAATACCCCTGGGGCTCCAACTCCAACCTGATGAACCGCAGCATCTTCCTCGGGTTGGCCCATGACTTCACGGGAGAGCGCAAATACCTGCAGGCCATGTCCGATGCCATGGACTATGTGCTCGGCCGCAACCCCCTCGATCAGTCCTATGTGTCGGGCTACGGCAGCCGTCCGCTGAAGAATCCGCACCACAGGTTCTGGGCTCACCCCATCGACCCCGCGTCTCCCCTGGTTCCGCCAGGTGTACTCTCGGGCGGACCGAACTCCATCAACTTCAGCGATCCCGTTGCCTCCACCCTCAAGGGCAAGTGTACCGGCCAGACCTGCTGGAAAGATGAGATTGGTGCCTGGACGCTGAACGAGGTCACCGTCAACTGGAATGCCCCCTTCTTCTGGACGGTCAGCGTACTGGATGAAGGTGGATTGACCCGCTGATCACCCTTCCAATGCTCCGTCCCCGTGACGGAGCATTGTTTTACTCTCCTGCCGACCTTGCCCAGGACAGCTCCCGCACCGGTCGCCGCCCTCCACTTTACGTTTTCCGTTTCCCTTTTCCGTCATCATTCAGAGGCTGACGGCAGCAGAACCCTCTCTTATCGATCATTTCATTGCATCTGACCGCACCTTCGCAACCCTGCCTTTACATGTCCGTCTCTTGGCCACCTTATTTGCGCATCCACTTGATCCCTCATTTGCCATCAGATCTGCTGACGCCATCTGGGCATCACCCGCTCCCCGCCTCTTCTACAGTGCCCCGCGCGAAGAAGGCGGGAAAGCAGGATACCCGGCTCCTGAATCGGGTTTCGTGACCCTCAGCGAGAACCACAAGGCAACCCCAGGCTGAGCCCGCCATCTGAGCAAGACACTGTACAGAGCCCCTTAGCCGCCACCATGACCCCCTGCCACCAGGGGGTGAGGGAGCACGGCGATGGGCTCGGTTATCCGGGGTTGCTGGCATGGGCGCCGGATCGGCACCATGCCGAAAGCGCCCCCTGCATCATGCAGGGGGGAGGGGTAGCATGAAAACCACGACAGACTTGAAATCGATATTTCAAAATACCAAGTCGAACAAACATGGCGTAAACCACATCATAAAAACAATTGCAATTAATTGATAAATAACGATATTTTATTTTATCGACCTTATATCGAATATCCATCAAGTGATCGCGATCACAATTACAAAACCCTATTCGTGAAATCGATTTCCCACTTTGTTGCATCGATCTATAGTGAGCCCAGCTTAATAACTGAGGAATGATCATGAAAAAAATCATGTTGTGCTGCTCTGCCGGGATGTCCACCAGCCTGCTGGTGAAAAAAATGCTGGTAGAAGCCGAAAAACGGGGCCTGGCTGCCGAGATCAAGGCTTTTGGCGCATCGGAGTTCGATGACCAGATGCCCCATTACCAGGTGGTCTTGCTGGGACCGCAGATCAAGTACATGCAACCGGAGTTGCAAGCCAAGGCGGCGGCTCACGGCATCAAGGTACAACCTATCGACATGATGGATTACGGCATGCAGCGCGGCGACAAGGTGCTGGACTACGCCCTCTCCCTGATTGGTTAAGCGTGCTCACAAGGAAGGACACACACTATGAGTTCACTCTATGGGATGCTGGTCAAGTTGATCGAACAACGGATCGGCCCATTGGCAGGAAAACTGGGCCAGCAACGCTATGTTCTGGCCATCCGTGACGGTTTTATTGCCGCACTGCCGTTCATGATCGTCGGCAGCTTCATGCTGGTCTTCATTTTCCCACCCATCTCCAGCGAAACCACCTGGGGCTTTGCCAGAGCCTGGCTCGATTTTTCCAACACCTATCGTGCCGAACTCATGTTGCCCTTCAACATGAGCATGGGGCTGATGACGGTCTTCATCTCGGTGGGCGTCGCATCCAGCCTGGCCAAGCAGTACTCCCTGGACCCCATCACCACGGGCCTGCTGTCGCTGATGTCGTTCATGCTGGTGGCGGCGCAATATAAAGACGGCACCATCTCCACCCAGTATTTCTCCGGTCAGGGCATCTTTACCGCTCTCATTTGTGCCATCTATTCGACCGAGGTCTACGCCTGGCTCAAGCGCAACAACATCACCATCCGTCTGCCCGAGCAGGTGCCGATGGGAGTGGCGCGCTCCTTCGAGGTGCTGATCCCGGTCCTGGCGATTATCCTGACCCTGCACCCCTTCAACATGCTGCTGCAGGAAACCACTGGCATGATCCTGCCCGAGGCGATCATGTCCATGCTCAAACCGCTGGTGGCGGCTTCCGACAGCCTGCCTGCCGTCTTGCTGGCGGTGCTGTTGTGCCAGATCCTCTGGTTTGCCGGCATCCACGGCACCATGATCGTCACCGGCATCATGAACCCCTTCTGGATGGCAAACCTGGCGAGCAACCAGGCCGCATTGGCCGCCGGGCAAGCCATTCCCCACACCTTCCTGCCCGGTTTCTGGGATCACTTCCTCTTTATCGGCGGCGTGGGCTCCACCTTGCCACTGGCATTCCTGCTGATGCGCAGCCGCGCCGTGCACCTGCGCACCATAGGGCGAATGGGCGTGGTCCCCGGGTTCTTCAACATCAACGAGCCGATCCTGTTTGGTGCTCCCATCATCATGAACCCGGTCTTCTTCCTGCCCTTCATTCTGGTGCCGGTGATCAACGCCATCCTGGCCTGGTTCGCGGTGGATCTGGGTCTGGTTGAGAAGGTCGTGATGCTGACCGCATGGACCACACCGGCCCCCATCGGCGCCTCCTGGGCGACCAACTGGGCCTTCAGTCCGGTCATCATGTGCTTCATCTGCATGGGGATCTCCGCCCTGATGTATTACCCCTTCGTGCGGGCTTACGAACGCACCCTGCTCAAGCAGGAAGCCGAGACGGCTGAAGCGGAAGAAGCCGCCAGATCAGAAAAAGCAGACACAATCACACCGATTCAGAGTCAGGCGTAAGCGCCAGGCGTGCGGGCGCCACGCCGCCTGCACGCCGGTCATCAAGAGGAAACTGCAATGCAATATACATTCCCCGAAGGCTTCTGGTGGGGTAGCGCCTCGTCGGCCGCACAATCGGAAGGAGCTGCCAATGTGGGCGGCAAGGCACCGACCATCTGGGATCACTGGTTCGAGACGGAGCCACACCGTTTCCACGGTCAGGTTGGCCCGGCCAACACCTCCACCTTCTACGATCGTTATCGTGAAGACATCGCATTGATGGAACAGATTGGCCACAACAGCTTCCGCACATCCATCTCCTGGGCCCGGTTGCTGCCGGATGGCCACACCGTCAATCAGGAGGCCGTCGACTTCTACAACAAGGTTATCGATGAGCTACTGGCCAAGGGGATCAAACCCTTCATCGGCCTGTTCCACTTCGACATGCCGATGTACTGGCAGGAGCAGGGGGGCTGGGAGAGCCGCGAAACCGTGGCGGCTTATGCCGAGTACGCAGCGCTCTGCTTCAAACTGTTCGGTGATCGCGTTGCCTGCTGGATGACCTTCAATGAACCCGTTGTGGTAGTGGAAGGAGGGTATCTGTATGACTTCCATTACCCGAACCAGATGGACTTCAAACGGGCAGCCCAGGTGGCCTATCACATGATGCTGGCCCACAGTCTGGCGGTGAAGCGTTATCGCACACTCTCCCTGCCCGGCCAGATCGGCATCGTCCTGAACCTGACCCCCTCCTATCCGCGCTCTTCAAACCCGGCAGACTTGAAGGCCTCGTTCATTGCCGACCTGTTCTTCAACCGCGCCTTCCTCGATCCTGCGGTGAAGGGGGTTTATCCCCAGGAGCTGATCGATATCCTGCGCGAGCACGATCAGATGCCCGTGGTGCAAAGCGGCGACTGCGAACTGCTGGCCGCCGGCAAGATCGATCTGCTCGGCATCAACTACTACCAGCCGCGGCGAGTGAAGGCACGCATGACGGCCATCAATCCGGACTCCCCTTTCCTGCCTGACTGGTTCTTCGAGAATTACGAGATGCCAGGCCGCAAAATGAACCCTTATCGCGGCTGGGAAATATATGAGCGCGGTATTTATGACATATTGATCAACCTGCGCGACAACTATGGAAATATCCCAAGCTATATCTCCGAAAATGGTATGGGTGTCGAAGGGGAGCACAGATTTATTGGTGAAGATGGTCAGGTAAAAGACGATTATCGTATCGACTTCATTCGCGGCCACCTCCAGTGGATTCATACCGCCATTGCCGAAGGAAGTAATTGCCGTGGTTATCACCTGTGGACCTTTATTGACAACTGGTCCTGGATGAATGCCTACAAGAACCGTTATGGATTCATCAGCCTTGATTTGGAAAGCCAGCAGCGCACCGTCAAGAAAAGTGGTGAATGGTTCGCCAACGTCTCTCGTAATAATGGATTTTAAGGAGTCATAAATGATGGATCTTGAAGAAGCAGTCATGGGCATCATCGTCAATGCCGGCCAATCTCGCAGTCTCTGTTTCGAAGCCCTGCGTCAGGCTCGTGCTGGCCAGTTCAGCGAAGCGGATGCCTTGCTGCTCCAGGCCACCGACGCGGGGAAGGCTGCCCATGCCGTACAAACCAAACTGATTGAAGCCGATGAGGGCGAAGGCAAGACCAAGATGACACTGGTCATGGTACATGCCCAGGATCACCTGATGACCTCCATTCTGTGCCGCGAACTGGCCACCGAACTGGTCGAGATCTATCGCCGCCAAGCCAGCTGATTTTAACTCATCGGATCGGGAGTCCGTGCTTTTGCCACCGTTATATACGGTGGCTTTTTTTATTCTGGTTATACCAGCCAGCCGTCATGTCTTTCATACCTTTTTCAGGCAATTTCAAAAATATGAAACTGTCATGACGCGATACCAGTATAAGTTTCAACATCTGTTTATGGCTATTCTGATGCTGCTTGTAGTCATCAACAAAACACTCATTAATAAACACACAGGAATGTGGATAATATGCGTAAACTTGGACTGATGTCAGTATTGCTGATGGCGGGAGGATTATATTCCACTCAGGCATCGGCATGGTGGTGGAGCAATCAGGATTGGCAGGTCTCTGATGGTTGGCGCAATGGCGGGTCAGAATTTGACTGCACCTGGCGCGCCGCCAACGTCTGGATGGAGTCCGGCACAGCCATCCTCCATGCGAAATCCGACAAAGGAAACAAGAGCTGTGCTGAACTGCGAACCTACAACTACACCCGCAAGGGTCGTTATGAGGTGCAGATGCAGGCAGGATCGGTGCCCGGCACCATCAGCTCCTTCTTTACCTATACCGGAGATGCAGGCACCAGCTCTCACTATGAAGTCGACATCGAGCTGATGGGGGGCACCAACCTGCTCCATACCAACGTCTGGATCCAGGGGCGTCAGTATCCCCAGGACATCGACCTGGGCAAGTACGGTATCTCCATCTGGAACATGGAGCGCTACGCCTTCAACATCGACGAGGCGGGAGTCACCTGGCAGGTCTTCAGCCGCACCCAGAACAAATGGGTGAGCGTGCGCCGCGAGAGCCGCCCCGTCACCAGCTGGATGCAGACGTTTGTGAATAACTGGATCAGCGCCAACCCGAGCTTCCCGCCCAGCTCCTACAACGGCCAGCCCGTCTACGCCAAATACAAGTACGCCAATGTGACGCCCTGGGAGTGATCGCGATGGTCAACTAAATCCGGGCACACGGCGGCATACCCAAAACCGAAGACACAAAAAAGCCCAACTGAATAAATCAGTTGGGCTATATGGATGGCGGAGGAGGTGGGATTTGAACCCACGGATGGTCGCCCATCGCCGGTTTTCAAGACCGGTGCATTCAGCCGCTCTGCCACCCCTCCGCAGCAGTGCGACGCATATTACCCATGCCCCCAGCCCTTGTAAATCCCCACTCCGTTTGTTTGCCCATTTATTGGGCTATCTGGCGCACAAAACCGGCAAAACCGCTGCAAACCGTGCTTTTTCAAGCGTATGGCTTGACTTGAAAACAGACTCACCCACTATAGGGGCCACTACCACATCCCCAGCAAGATGGACTTATGAGAATCAAACATGCCCTGTTCGTCGCCCTGACCGGCGCGACCCTGCTTGCGGCGCCCGTGCAGGCGAGCGAGCTGACCAAGAGCGATGTCGAGCAGATCGTGCGCGACTATCTGGTCAAGAATCCGGAGATCCTGGTCGAGATGTCCAACGCCCTGCGTGCCAAGCAGGAGAGCCAGCAGGCCGAGAACGACAAGACGCTGATAGAAGCCCATGCCAAGCAGCTCTTCGCCAACCAGGATCCCGAGAGCGGCAATCCCAAGGGCAGCCTGACGGTGGTGGAGTTCTTCGACTACAACTGCGGCTACTGCAAGCGCGCTCATCCCCTCATTCAGCAACTGCTCTCTGAGGACAAGGAGATCCGCTACATCTACAAGCAGTTCCCCATCCTGAGCGAAACCTCCTACTACGCCGCCCGCGCGGCGCTGGCGGTGAAGCTCGGCCAGCCCGACAAATACCAGGCCTTCCACGACAAGCTGTACGCCCATCAGGGGCCCCTCTCCGACGAAGCCCAGGTGAAAGACATCGCCAGGGCCGCCGGCGTGGACTGGAGCAAGGTAGAGGCGAAGATCAAGGACGGCAGCATCGATCAGAATCTGGGTACCAACCGGGCGCTGGCAGAAGCCATGGCCATTTCCGGCACCCCGGCTTTCATCATCGGCGATCAGATCCTGCGCGGCGCACCACGGGATCTGGCCAGCCTCAAGGCCATCATCAAGGATGTCCGCGCCGGCAAGAGCATTCAGTAACCCGCGCGTTGTTCATGAAAAAACGCCCCGGCATGCCGGGGCGTTTTGCTATTCAGGCTGCAAACCATCAGGCCTGATGGGCCGTCGCGAGAAGCTGTCAGCAAGGCGAAGAGCAGCGCAGGGACCCGAGTTTATATGAATAAATGAGGTTCCTGAGCAGCCCATGACCCTTGATCACGGCTTCGCAGCAGGGCCATAACCGTTCGGATTCTGGCTTTGCCAGCGCCAGGTATCCACCATCATCTGCTCCAGACCCCGCTCGGCCTGCCAGCCCAGCTCGTCACGGGCCAGAGCAGGTTCAGCCCAGCACTCGGCAATGTCGCCGGGGCGACGGGGCTTGATCTGGTAGGGAATGGCACGGCCACTGGCTGCCTCGAACGCCTTGACCATCTCCAGCACGGAATAGCCCTGACCGGTGCCGAGGTTATAGGTGAAGACGCCGGTATCACTCTTGATGCGGGCCAACGCTTTGAGGTGACCGATGGCGAGATCCACCACGTGGATATAGTCGCGCACCCCGGTGCCGTCCGGCGTCGGGTAGTCGTTGCCAAAGACCCCCAGCTCCTTGAGCTTGCCCACGCCGACCTGACTGATGTAAGGCAGCAGGTTGTTGGGGATGCCGTTGGGATCTTCACCGATGAGGCCGCTCTCGTGAGCCCCCACCGGGTTGAAGTAGCGCAGCAGCACGATGGCCCAGCGAGGATCGGATTTGGAGAGGTCACGCAGGATCTCTTCGACCATCAGCTTGGAGCGGCCATAGGGATTGGTGGCGCTGGTGGGGAAATCTTCCCGCAGCGGTACCGAGGCCGGATCCCCATAGACGGTGGCCGAGGAGCTGAACACCAGCCGGAACACGCCGGCCCTGGCCATCTCTTCGCACAGCACCAGGGTGCCGGTCACGTTGTTCTGATAGTAGGTAAGCGGGATCTGGCCGGATTCCCCCACCGCCTTGAGGCCGGCGAAGTGGATCACGGATGCTATCCTGTGCTCGGCAAACAGCCGCTGCAGGCAGGCTCTGTCCAGAATGTCCCCTTCCACGAAGGTGACCGGCTTGCCGGTGATCCGCTCGACCCGTTTGAGCGATTCGGGGGAGGCGTTGGAGAGGTTGTCCAGTACTACGACCTGCTGCCCGGTACCAAGCAGCTCGACCAGGGTGTGGGAACCGATGTAACCGGCTCCCCCCGTCACCAGAATTGTCATTTTTTATCCCGTACTTTGCTGAAACTGGGGTTGAGTCTACCCGCACGACCCGCCCGGGAAAAGCTCGGGATACCAATGACGCCCGTCAATACTCCAGGCTCACATCCCCTCTGGCGGTGCAGGAACAGGCCAGCGCCACCCCGTTCTCGAGATCTTGCGCGCTCAGGGTCATCACGCTCTGGCGCTCGATTTCGCCTTCCGTGGTGCAGCGACAGGCGCCGCACACCCCGGCGCGGCAAGCGGCCATCATGGTCTCCCCCGCCCCCTCCAGTGCCGCCAGCAGGGTCTGGCCAGGCAGTATCTTCACTTTCTTGCCGCTCTTTTTCAGTGTCAGCCAGAAGTGGTCGCTATCGGCCGCAACTGGCGCCGCGCCCGATGTAACAGCAGGCAGACCGAATGACTCCTGGTGCAACTGTGCTGCCGGCAGTCCCAGCTCCGCCAGCATGGTGCAGACGGCGGTCATGTAGGGGGCTGGGCCACACAGATAGACATGGCGGCTCAAGAGATCCGGCGCCAGTTCCTTGAGCATCCCCGGTGTGAGCCGGCCAACCCAGGGATGAGCCGTTAGCGCCTCTTCCCCTACTTTCTCCAGCACTAAAGCATGGCGCACACCGGCATGATCCTCGGCCAGTGAAGCCAGTTCCCTCGCGAAGATCACATCCCCGGGGGTTCTGGCGCTGTGAATAAAGCGGATATCGGCGTCCGGCCGCTTGGCGAGCTCGTCCCGCAGCATGGCCCACATGGGGGTGATACCGGAGCCGGCGCTGAGCAGCAGCGGCCGCTCGCAGGGCAAAGCAGTCAGGTGGAAGTCGCCGAAGGGGCCGTCTACCCGGATCTCGTCCCCCACTTGCAGGCTCTGGTGCAGATGGTGAGAGACCAGCCCCACATCCTTGATGGTGACCTGCCAGAAAGGATCCTGCGGGCTGGAGGAGAGGGTGTAGGCACGGCAGTGGGGCTTACCGTCAATCATCGTGTGCAGGGTGACGCACTGGCCGGCCAGCACGGGGGGCAGGTCGCCAGCCAGGGGTTCAAATTGCCAGCTCGCCACGTCGTGGGTCTCTACCCGGCGGGCTATACAGCGCAGGCTCAAAGAGGTGGAGGTCATCGCAAGGCTCCTCTTGCTCGGAAATAGCGTTGAAAAAAGGCGAGCCATCAGGCTCGCCAAAGGCTTACAACATGCTGAGCGTGTAAGGCTGTGTCTTTGCTCAGGCCGCCAGGATCTCGGCGAGATCCGCGTCTGCCGTGGTGGTGCCTTTCAGGCCGAACTGCTCCTCCAGCACCTTGAGCAGGGCCGGGGTGAGGAAGGCCGGTGCGGTCGGGCCGGTGCGGATGTCCTTCACACCGAGCGCCAGCAGGGTGAGCAAAATGACGATGGCTTTTTGCTCGAACCAGGAGAGCACCAGGGTCAGGGGCAGATCGTTGACGCCGCACTCGAACGCGTCGGCGAGCGCCAGGGCCAGCTGGATGGCAGAGTAGGCATCGTTGCACTGACCCACGTCCAGCAGGCGCGGAATGCCGCCGATGTTGCCGAAATCGAGCTTGTTGAACTTGTACTTGCCGCAGCCCAGGGTCAGTAGCAGGCTGTCCTGCGGGATCGCCTTGGCAAACTCGGTGTAGTAGGCGCGCTCGGCACGGTCGCCGTCACATCCCCCCACCAGGAAGAAGTGGCTGATTTCGCCAGCCTTGACCTTGTCGATCACTGCGGGAGCGGCCTGCATCAGGGCGTTGCGGGCAAAACCGATGGTAATGAAGTGCTCCAGCTCAACGTGCTTGAAGCCTTCCAGCGCTTGCGCCTTGGCGACCACGGCGGAGAAATCGTCCCCTTCCAGGTGGGTCACGCCCGGCCAGCCGACGATGGAGCGGGTGAAGATGCGATCGCTGTAGTTGCCCACGTTCGGGTCGATGATGCAGTTGGAGGTCATCACCACGGCGCCCGGGAAATTGGCAAACTCCTTCTGCTGGTTCTGCCAGGCGGAGCCGTAGTTGCCCACCAGGTGCGGGTACTGCTTGAAGAAGGGGTAGGCCAGGGCCGGCAGCATCTCGCCGTGGGTGTAGACGTTGATGCCAGTGCCCCTGGTCTGCTCCAGGATGAGCTTGAGATCCACCATGTCGTGGCCGGAGACCAGGATGCACTTACCCGGTACCGGAGTGACGCGTACCTGGGTCGGCTCGGGGTGGCCAAAGGCGGTGGTTTCACCGAGATCCAGCATCTCCATGATCTTGAAGTTCAGCAGGCCGATCTCCATGGCGCACTTGAACAGGGGATCCAGAGCGCAGGGATCCGTGCCGAGCCAGCTCATGATGCGATGGAATTCGGCGGCGACCCCGGCATCCTGCTGATCCAGCACCCGGGCGTGTTCCATGTAGGCGGCGGCACCCTTGAGGCCATAGAGGCAGAGCAGGCGCAGCCCCATGATGTCTTCGTTGACCTCGTTTTTGCCCCGGTTGACCGCGGTCTGCGGCGCCTGGGCAAGCTGGGCCAGCAGATCGGCACCCGGCTCGAAGCGGGCGGCAGCGGGCAGTGCATCGGCCTGTACCGCCAGCGGTGCCAGCTTGGCGGCCAGTTGCTGGCGATAGGCCAGCGCCTGGTTGACGTAGGCGACGATGCGAGCGGAGTCGAAGTTGACGTTGGTGAGGGTGGCAAAGAACGCCTTGGGCACGAAAGCGTCTATTTCGCTGTCGACGATGCCGTGCTCGCGGGCCGCCAGGGCCCAGGCGCTGAGCCCTTGCAGGGTATAGATCAGCACATCCTGCAGATCAGAAGTTTCAGCCGTCTTGCCGCACATGCCTTGTGCATAGGCGCAGCCGTTGCCTGCCGGGGTACGAATTGTCTGTTCACATTGCACACAAAACATCATGCCTCTCCTAATTGGACATTTCAGTTGTCTGTTTTGTGGCGATTCTATTCCCCTCTTGGAAAACTTAATAGGCATTCAATTTACCAATTAACATTTCATTGATGCAGATCAAATAGAAAAAAGCCGCCCAAATCGGGCGGCAAGCGGGTGGGAAATCAAGGAGAGACAACTCGGGTTTGCAACAACAGGGGCAATGATACGGGCCGGAGCATGGGCAGCCGGCCCCAGGTTCATCAGGCCAGATAGGCGCGCAGCATCCAGACCAGTTTCTCCTGCTGCTGCACATAGTCGGAGAGGATGGACGCAGTCCCTTCATCACCGGCATCGGCGGCCTGACCCAGGATGCGGCGCTGGGCAACCAGCAGTTCGCGGAAGCTCGCTAGCAGGGATTCCACGCAGGCACGACCGTCATGCAGCCCCTTCTGCTCGGGGATGGCAGACACCTGGATGTAGTCGCTGAAACTGTGCAGGGGCACCCCATCCAGGGTCAGAATGCGTTCGGCCAGGGCATCGACTTTCAGCAGCAGGTCGTTGTAGATCTCTTCGAATTTCAGGTGCAGCTCGAAGAACTGGTTGCCGCGGATGTTCCAGTGGAAGCCACGGACGTTCATGTAGAGGATCTGGTAGCTGGCCAGCAGCTTGTTGAGCTCGGCGGCCAGAGCTTGTGATTGAACGGTATCAAGACCAATGGGGCTCTTCATGATTCACCTCCAGGTGGTAAGCATTATCGGGAACGGAGTCAGCTTATCCAGAAGCAGACTCAAAGGACAATTGTCTGTGCCTTGCCGATCCATAGCCAATGGCTATCGTCGGCAAAAAATGCACCGGCTTTCATTGCTCAAGCCGCTCGATATAGAGGATCACCTCGCCGAGGTGAATGCCGAACTTGCTGATCTTCGCGCGGTTGATCAGGCGATCGTCGTCCAGCAGATACATCCAGTCATCAAAGCTCACCCTCACCACGCTCTCATCCGGCAGTGCCAGATCGAGTTGATAACGCCAATTGAGGGCAAAGCCCTCTGTCTTGCCTACCGCCTCCCCCACCACGTCTGAAGCCGTGCCGCGCCAGTGGCCATCCGCCCCCTTGCTCAAAAACCAGGTGCGGGTCTGCCGACGGCCATCATCGAAGTAAAACTGCTCGAACAGCTCCCCCTTGCCCTCTCGCCAGTGCCCCTGCATCTCGACCCGAAAGCGACTGGTCACTTCGCCGCTGCGGTCCGTCACCAGGCCGTGGGCCACCAGCTTGCCATTGAAGAAACGGGCGAGATCCCAGCCCGGCCGGGAGCCGCGATAATCGTCAAGACCCGCGCCGCAACCAGAGAGCCACAGCAGGGGCAGCAACCAGGCAAGACGCCACCAGGAAGAGAACTTCATGGAATACTCCATCAGGATTGGCCGCGCAGACGGCGGGTCAGAGCGGGATCCCGGCTGTCGTCAGTCAGCCAGATAGCAAGAAACGCGGGGGCGAAGGCGGGATCATCAAGAGAGCCCAGGAGGCGATCTCGCAACCAGAAGTGGCCCGTGCCTTGCTCGTCCACATAAAAAACCAGCTTGTCGCCGGGGGCGACATCCGGCCAGAACGTGGCCAGTCGAGCCAGCCAGCGTTGGCGCTCACTCTCGCTGCCAAGGCCGAGCCGCTGCCACTCGGCGGCGGTCGCCTCCAGCAGATCCTGGCGCTCGATGGCCCTCGCGTAGGTAATGCTGAGGGCCTGCGGGTAGCGCCCCGGCTGATAGCGACCGCTCTCGCTGTAGAGGGTGGCGTCATAGAGCTTGAACCAGAGCCAGCGCATCTCCCCCTGTCCCACGGTACGCAGCCCCTGCCAGGGGGCGGCAACGCTCTGGGCGGTCGCAAACAGTGGCAGGCTCAAGGCCGCCAGCAGCAGGCTAGTTCCACCCCATGTGCCAACGGGCGGGATCCTCCAGTTCATGCCAGTCCATCTCCTGTTCCTGCAGGGTGTTGATATCCTGCATCACCACGCTCGCCAGATGCCCCTGGGCATCGCGCTGGCAGGCCACCACCAGGTAGAAACGCTCGGCCAGCTCGCACTGGCCATCCCTGGTCCACTTGGAAAACAACAAGGTGTCGGTCGAAAAGGTGTTCATCTCGTCTCACCCTCCAGCTTGACCGTTACCCACAGGAGTACGGGTAACCACCACATCCAGATCACCGCCAGCAGCACTGCGCTTGTCCAGATGCCCCAGGGTAAGTTTACTGCCCCCATGGCGGCCCCCGCCATATAGGAGGAGGCGCCCCCTACCATGCCGAACAGCCCCTGTTGCCAGCGCGGCAAGAGGCGAAGCCAGGGAAGGCCGTGGGAGAGGGTCAGGGCGAAACCGCACCAGAGCAGCAACAGCCAGAGCGGAAAACCGGACGGAAAGTGAAACAGGCCGAGGCGCCAGAGCAGGATGTCGAGCAGGCAGCCTGCCAGGGCGACCGGGATGAGGCGCCAGTCCTGCCCGCGGCGTGGGGAGAAGATGAAATGGAGCAGCAGCATCCCGAGCAGCGGGCCCGGTTGCTGCCATGTCACCGCCAGCAACCAGTAGAGGTTGAATCCCAGCAGGTGGGCCCACTGCCACATGATCAGCGACCGTGTGCCGGCAAGTCCCCGGACCAGCCATGGGGCCCCGGCTTGGCGGCCTCCAGTTGCACCAGGCTGATGGCCCGCTCCCAGAATCCCCCTTCACAGTAGGCGAAATAGAAGTGCCAGAGCCGGATGAAATCCTGGCTGTAACCGAGCTTGGGCAGCTCCGGGGCCAGCGCCAGGAAGCGTTCGCACCAGTGGGCCAGGGTACGGGCATAGTGGTGGCCGTGATCGTGCAGCCGTACCAGCTGCATGTCGGTCTCCCGCGCCAGCAGACCCGCCATCTGGGAGACGCAGGGCAGGCAGCCTCCCGGGAAGATGTAGCGCTGGATGAAGTCCACCCCGCGCAGATACTGGGCGTGGCGCTGATCGGCGATGGTGATGGCCTGGATCAGCAGGCGTCCGCCGGGCTTGAGCAGGCGCGACAACTGGCGGAAATAGTCGGGTAGGAAGGCGTGCCCCACCGCCTCGATCATCTCGATGGAGACCAGCTTGTCATAGCGTCCCTCCAGCTTGCGGTAATCCTCCAGCAGCAAGGTGATGCGATCTCCCAGCCCCTCCCGCTCGATCCACGCCTTGGCATAGTCGTGCTGGGCCCGGGAGATGGTAGTGGTGGTGACCCGGCAGCCGTAGTGACGGGCCGCATAGACGGCGAGACCGCCCCAGCCGGTGCCTATCTCCAGCAGATGGTCGTCCGGCCCAAGCTCAAGCCGCTCGCAGATGGTGCGCAGCTTGGCCTGCTGCCCCTCCTCCAGGGTGGCATCCGGGTGGGGATAGATGGCGCTCGAATACTGCATGTGATCGTCGAGAAAGCCCTGATAGAGGGTGTTGCCAAGGTCATAGTGGGCGGCGATGTTCGCGCGCGAACCGGTCAGGGTATTGCGATTGAACCAGTGGCGCACCTTGTTGAACGGGAAGCTGAGCCAGCCGAGGCGCCGTTCCAGGGCGTCGAGCAACGGCAGATTGCGGGCCAGCAGGCGCACCAGTGCCACCGGCTCCGGGCTGGTCCAGAGACCCTCCACCCAGGTCTCTCCTGCGGCGATGCTACCCCCCAGCAGCAGGCGGCGATAAAACGCCGGATCCTGCACCACCAGCTCGGCATGCAGGTCGCTGCCCGCCTTGCCGAAACGGTGGCACTCGCTGCCGTCGTGGAGTACCAGCTGGCCCTGCTCAAGGCGCGCCAGCAATTTGAGCAGCAGTTGCTTGGCCCCCTTGTCGATGAAAGAGGCAGAGAGGGTTGATTGAGCAAGTTCCATTAGCGGCTCTCCGAATGGGTCAAGAGTGAGGTCGTTCGGTTGGGATGAACCCGCACCATGGGCTGCTGACAACACCAGGAAGCGGAATTTAACGGGTGTGTCAGCGTCACGGGCGGCTCTCCGGATGGGTGAAGACGGGGGTGCGTTTGATAAAAAGGCGCAGGGCCTGCCAGTAGATCCCGAGCAGCACCTTCAGGGTCATCCAGGGCCAGCGAGCCAGCAGCGCCGCCAGCCCCTTGCGCGACAGCGGCGCGCGGCGCAGGGCCAGGGTGGCGTCAAACAGCTTGCTCTCACCGGATACGGGGTGGCTCTCGATATGGATCAGCGCCTCCTCTTTCGGCGCCCGGATGCGCCAGTGGTAGCGCATCCCCAGTCCCATGAAGGGGGAGACATGAAAATCCTTGTCATGGGGGGAGAGCGCCGCCAGATCCAGCAGGTAGTAGTGGCGCTCGTTCCAGGGGGTATTGGAGACCTCCGCCAGCAGGTAGCGGGTCTCCCCCGCCCGATCGCAGAAGTAGAAATTGACCGGGCTGAAATAAAACCCGAGGCAGCGCACGTTGCCAAGGAGCAGCACCCGCCCGCCGGGCTCCGCATCCCCCCCAAGGGCCGCCACCTTGTCCCAGACCGCCTGCTTGAGGGGCCCTTCGCTGCCCCGCAGATAGTCCTCGCGGCGAAACGAGAGCAGTCCGGCCCGCTCCACGGCAAACCAGCGCCCCTGCTCAAGCCCGGGCAGTTCGTCCAGATCCAGCCCCAGCATGAAGAGGCTGTATGAAAAAGCATGGGCCCTGGGGGCGAAGCGGCGATGGCGCACCGAGCCTTGCCAGATGGCGCTGATCCCCTCCCCCATTCCCTCGTCCCCTTGCGTCAAGGCCGCGGCGCCGCTCATAGCTCGGCCCCGAAGCGTCTGGCCACGTCCAGGGCGCTGCGCACCCCGTCCTCGTGAAAACCGTTGTACCAGTAAGCCCCGCAGAAGTGGGTGCGCTGATGGCCACAGATCTCGCCCCGTCGCTGCTGGGCGGCGATGGAGCCCTGATTGAATACCGGATGATGATAGACGAAACGGCGCAACACCTTGCTCTCGTCCACCCGTCCACGGGGATTGAGGCTGACGCAGAAGGGCGCGGGGGAGCTCACCCCCTGCAGGATGTTCATGTTGTAGCTCACCAGGGGGCGCGCCCCGTCATCCTCACCGAGCTGGTAGTTCCAGCTCGCCCACGCCTTGCGGCGCATCGGCAGGCAGGAGGCGTCGGTGTGCAGCCAGACGTCGTTGGCCTGATAGGGCATGTTCCCGAGGATGGCCCTCTCTCCCTCGCTCGCATCCGCCAGCAGGGCCAGGGCCTGATCGCTGTGACAGGCGAAGATCACCTCGTCAAAATGGGCCTCCTGCCCCTGGCTGGTAACCACGACGCCATCCGCCACCCGGCGCACCGCCTCCACCGGGGTAGCGAGGCGGATGCGCGACTGCCAGCCCGCCGTGAGCGGCTCTATGTACTCTCGCGAGCCACCCGGGATCACATACCACTGGGGCCGGTTCGCCACCTCCAGCAGCCCGTGGTTGGCGAAAAACCGCAGAAAGAAGCTCAAGGGGAAGGCACGCATGTCCGCCAGGGTGGAGGACCAGATGGCCGCCCCCATGGGCAGGATGTAGTGGCGGGCGAAATAGTCGCTGAATTTCC
>NZ_CDBK01000110.1:49800-101663 GCF_000819785.1 Aeromonas caviae
TTCCCCCGCCTGCAGGAAGTCCCCCAGGGTCAGCTCGGGGGTCAGCTCCCGCTGGCGATGCGCGGCCAGCCAGGCCCGCGCCTCCCGGTTGAAGCGCAGTATCTCGGCGACGAAGCGATAGAAGCGCGGGCTCAGCAGATTGCGGCGCCGGGCGAACAGGGTATCGAGGTTGTGGCCGTTGTACTCCATCCCCTCGGGACTCTTGACCGAGAAGCTCATCTCGGCGGGTTGGCGCCCCACCCCGATGCGCTCCAGCAATTTGAGGAAGTTGGGATAGGTACGGTCATTGAAGACGATGAAGCCGGTGTCGATGGCATAGTGGCGCCCAGCCTGTTCCACCTCCACGGTGGCGGTGTGGCCTCCCAGGGTCGGCGCCGCCTCGAACAGGGTGATGTCATGCAGCTTGTGGAGCAGAAAACCGGCGGTGAGACCGGAGATACCGGAGCCGACGATGGCGATCTTTTTCTTCATGAAGGGCGTCCTTTCGAAACGAGTGTGCGGCCAAGGCGCAGCCAGAGCCCCGTCGGCAGAGCGCCGAGCAGGCGCAGCAGCCAGATGAAGCGACGGGGAAAGTGGATCTGGTGGCGACCGGCGGCAAGCCCCGTCATGATGGCGCGGGAAGCCTCTTCCACCGTCACCAGGCAGGGCATGGGAAAATCATTCTTGTCGGTGAGCGGCGTCTGCACGAAGCCCGGGCGGATCAGGGTCACCCCGATGCCCTTGCTGGCCAGATCCAGGCGCAACGTATCCGCCAGATAATCGAGGGCCGCCTTGGAGGCGCCATAGGCCTCCGCCCGTGGCAGGGGCAGCCAGCTCACCGAGGAGCTGACGATGGCAAGCCGTCCACCCGCCCCCAGCCGCGGCAGCAAGGCGGCCAGGGCGTTGCCGGTGGCGATGAGGTTGGTCTCGATGACCCGGGCAAACAGGGCGCCGTCAAAGCCTTCTGCCGGATCCATGTATTCACAGTTGCCCGCATTGAGGATGAGCAGGTCGAGGACGGGCAGGCTTGCGGCCACCCCGGCCGTGGCGGCGCTGTCGCGCGCATCGAATCGCAAAGGGGTGATCCCCAGCTCGGCCAGTGCCTGCAAGCGCACCTCGTCCCGGCCACAACCCCACACCTGCCAGCCGGCGCGCCGATAATCCAGCGCCAGCTGGCGGCCGATGCCCGAGGTGGCCCCGGTGATCAGCACCCGGCCGCTCATGTCCCCAGCCTCCCCTTGATGGCCCGTACCACGGGCCCCAGCAGCGGCAACTGCTCGTAGAGCATGGCCCCGAGATCGAAGTAGTCCCGGTGCAGGCACACCTTGCCCCAGGAGTCGAACGTCAGCCGGGTGGCCCCCTCGACCCTGACAGCCCGGCCACCGGCAATCCTGGGGTGGGAGAAGGTCATGACCCAGGCGAGCCAGGCTTCGTTGCCCGACTGCTGCTGACTCGTTATCTCGAAACTGCACTGGGCAAGGCGCTCATAAAGGGAGGAAAAGTAACGGGTGAGCGCGGCCAGCCCCTCTATCCGGTGCGCAGGATCGATGAAGAGCACCTCATCGGCATAGACCTCCGGCAAGCGGTGCAACTGATGCTTGTCCAATTGCAGGTAGAGGATGACAAAGCGGGCCAGCGCGTCATTCATGCTAGTTTTTCTCCAGTTCGCGGAATATCTCGATGGCCCTCACCCGTGCAACGGCATGATCCACCATGGGGGCCGGATAATCCTGCCGCCCCTTGAGCCGCAACCAGCCGTGGGGCTCGTGGAGATAGGCAGCAGGCACATCCGCCAGCTCAGTGACCCAGGTACGAATGAACTCCCCTTGTGGATCAAATCGTTGCCCCTGGGTGGTGGGGTTGAAGACCCGGAAATAGGGCGCCGCATCGGCCCCGGTCCCCGCCGCCCACTGCCAGCCACCATTGTTGGCCGCCAGATCCCCGTCGATGAGCCGGCTCATGAAGTAGTCCTCCCCGAGCCGCCAGTGGATGTGGAGATCCTTGGTGAGGAAGCTCGCCACTATCATCCGCAGCCGGTTGTGCATCCAGCCCGTGGCGTTGAGGCAGCGCATGGCCGCATCGACCACGGGGTAGCCGGTGCGCCCCTCGCACCAGGCGGCGAAGGCATCCGGATCCCAGCTCCACGGCAGGGCCGCCGTCTCCGGCTTGAAGGGGCGGTTCATGGAGAGGCTCGGGATCAGCACCAGCAAGTGGCGGTAGAACTCGCGCCAGATGAGCTCGTTGAGCCAGACAAAACCGGGTTGGGCCTTCGACTGGGGCCGGTAGCCGAGACGCTGCTGCAGTGCCCCCACGCACTGGCGGGCACTGATGATGCCCGCCGCCAGATAGGGGGAGAGCACGGAGGTGCCCGCCAGCGCCGGAAAGTCCCGGGTCTCGCCGTAATCGAGTACCGCCTGATCCAGAAACGCGTGCAACCGGCGGCTCGCCTCGGCCTCCCCCACCGGCCAGCGGGTGTCCGCCGTCAGATCCCCCAGCCCGTCGTCCACCCACTCCCGCTCGGCCAGGGGCAGCCACGGCAACGGCTCGCCGCGTGGTGCGGGGGCACGGTGAATGACGAAGCCATCCTCCTCGAGAGCCTTGAGCCAGGCGCGGCTGAAGGGGGTGAAGACCTTGAACATCTCCCCCGACCCGGTCAGCACCCGACCGGGCGGCAGCACGCAGCAGCCGTTGAACCAGTGGCTGGTCAGGCCCTGCTCCCCCAGCGCGGCGCTGACGGCGTGGTCGCGGCGCAGCTCGTCAATCTCGATGGCCTGGTTGGCGTAGAGCTGGCTCACCCCGAGATCCCGGCAGAGCGCCGTCAGCGCCGTCGGCACCTCGGCAAAGGTCTCGACCCGCAGCAAATGAAGCGGAATGCCGAGGGCCGCCAGCTCTCGGCCCATGGCATCCACCTGTGCCAGCATGAAGCGCTGGCGGACCAGGGCCAGCTTGTGCGTCTGCCACTGGGTCGGCGAGACGATGAAGAGTGCGGCGACCGGTTCATCTCCGGCGCAGGCGTGGCGCAGGGCCGGGTTGTCGGCCAGACGCAGATCGTTGCGAAACCAGACCAGCCTCATGACGGTGTTCTCCCGCCCTTGCCCTTCGCCTTGGCAGTGCGGGGCGTCACACTGACCTCTGCCAGGGTGGCGTGCCAGTTGCGGGCACGCCGCCACGGCTCATCGTAGAGGCGTCCCAGCTCGCCAAAGAAGCGGGTACCCGCAGGCCATTCGGCTGCCTGGTCCTGCTTGCCGAGCCCAGCCCCCAGCAGGATCAGCCAGGGGGGAGTGGCGCGCCCCTCCAGCAGGGTGGCATGGCGGGGCTCCACCGCCCCCAGCAGTTGCACCTCATAACCCTGACCGATAAGCTCATACGCAGCCCAGACCAGATCCAGCGGCCCCACCTGCCCCCAGCTTGCCAGGGTGACGGGGACGCCCTTCTCCTGCTCGATGAGGTGGCGGGCGAAGCGGGTATGCAGCCAGCCGAGCCACACCTGTTGCAGCAGCTCGCCATCGGGGCGCTCGCGCCACAGACCCAGCAGCCGCTCCACCAGGGGCTGCAGCACCCGGCTGCGCACCAGCTCGAAGGGGTAGCTCGCCAGCAGATCGCCAAGCTCGGCCTCCGCCTTGCGCTGGTTGAAGGCAAGCAGCGCCTGGCTGAACAGCTCCAGGGTCTGCTGCCAGTGATCGCTCACTGGCGCACTCTGGGGCTCGCTCAGCAGCCCCTTCACCTGGCCTATGCTCACCCCCCGCTCCAGCCAGCTCAGGATCTCGCCTATCTGGCGGATATCCTGCTCGCTGTAGAGGCGATGACCCTTCTCGGTTCGGGCCGGTTGCACCAGCCCGTAGCGGCGCTGCCAGGCGCGCAGGGTGACGGCGTTGACGCCGGTGAGGCGGGAGACCTCGCGAATGGGGTAGACACCCTCGTCGGGGAGAGGCGCGGCGGCTTGTGATTCATCAGACATGAAAGAGTCCATCAAACGTTGGGAAGAGGCCCCGGTCATCCACCAGGGCCTGCACAGAGGGTTCAGAGCCCGTAGCGCAGCTTGAGCGTGTCGGGATGAAGGTCGAGGTAGGCCTGATCGGCCAAATCCAGCCACACCTTCACAGCCCGTAACGCAATTTCAGCGTGTCGGGATGGGGATTGAGGTACACCTGCTCGGCGAGATAGGGGTTCGGGTACTCGCGCAGGTAGTGGCGGATCAGGGTAAGGGGCACCAGCAACGGGAAGACCCCGGTGCGGTACTTGTCGATGGTGTCGCACAGCTCCTGCTTCTGGGCCGGGGTCAGCACCCGCTTGAAGTAGCCCTGCAGGTGCATCAGCACATTGGTGTGGCTGCGGCGGTTGGCCCGCAGGGTCAGCGCCGCCATCAACCCCTGGATGTAGCTGTCGGCCACCTCCTGCAGGTTGGCCTTGCCAAGGTTGGCGAGCAGGCGCCCCAGCGCCCGGTAGTGGGTGGTGGCGTGGGAGAGCACCAGGTACTTGTAGCGTGAATGGAAGCGGATCAGGGCTGAGGCGGTAATCCCCCGGGCGCAAAGCTGCTGCCAGTCGTGATAGGCGAAGACCCGCAGCACGAAGTTCTCCCGCAGGATGGGGTCGCACAGGCGGCCATCTTCCTCCACCGGCAGCAGGGGGTTGGCCTCCATCAGCGCCTTGGCGAAGAGGCCGACCCCCTCCTTGGCGCTCCCCTCGTTGTTGGCGCCATAGATGCGCACCCGCTCCATGCCGCAGCTGGGGGACTTGGCGCAGAGGATGTAGCCGGAGAGGAAGTCGAGCTGGCGTGCCTTCTGCTCGCTGAAGGCAATCAGCTTGTCGGTGACGTCGAAGCTGCCGTTGCTTGCCTCGGCCCGCACCTCGCCCTGGCGCTTCACCAGCCGGATGGCGGCGCGGGGTGCGCCCAGGCCAATGGCCATCTCGGGGCAGACGGGGTGATAGTCGAAATGGGCACCCAGATCCCGTTCGCAGAAACTGGATCGTTTGTGGCCCCCGTCGAAGCGCACTTCCTGACCGAGCAGACAGGCACTGATACCGACCTTTATCTTGTACATGATGAAGCCCCTTGTATAAGCCTTGAGTAAGTTATAGCAGTTATACAAAAGATTGGAAGCTGTATAACTATTGCGAACTGATACGGCCAGGGGGCGGCGGGCGGATCAGCCCCCATAAAAAAAACCCATGACCGAAGTCATGGGTAAAGGTGAAGACCCAGCAGGAAGGATGATCAGAAGCTGTATTTCACACCCAGGCTGGAGATGGAGCCTTTTTGCAGATCCCAGTTGCGATAGGTGTAGTCGGCGGTGAGGGCCAGGTTCTGGGTCAGCTTGTAGGCCGCCCCCGCCTTGAAGTCGTGCATGTCGTCGGTCATGTTGGCGTAGCGATAGCCGGTGGAGAGCTCGACGGCGCCGATGTCGTAGCGCAGGCCCACTTCTCCGTAGAGGCTGCCGCTCTTCTTGCGGGCCAGGGTATCCCAACCGGAGTGGTTCACGTCGGAGGCCAGCTCCCGTTCCAGGCTGTAGCCCATCAGGCCGGTTTCACCGTAGAGGTTCAGTCCGGTGCTGAGGGGGGTGTAGACACCCATCCCCAGGCTGGAGATGGCCATGCTGTCGTTGCCGCTGCTGCGGGAGGTGTATTCGCTGCCGATCCGGCCATAGACATTGCTGGTGAAGCTCTTGGAGAGATCCAGGCTCAGGCCGCCGAAGTCGCGGTTCTCCCCATCCTTGCCACCGATGTAGTCAGACTTGGTGTGGGCCCAGGTAGCAGAGCCCTTGGCATAGCTGAAGGCATCTTGCGCCAGGACGGAGGTGGAAGAGAGACCGGCCAGAACCAGAACAGACAGTGCGATCTTTTGCATTTTGTTGACTCCATGGGTTGAGTTAGGCGGACCTAACTGGAATGGAGCCATTGTGACGGGCAAAGGGGGCAACGCCGAGGAGCAAGCTGTTGCCAAACCATGTCAGATGTAAGCGGATATTGCTGGCGGTTACCGGTGCAACACTCTGCGGGGGAGCGAGGGCTCCCCCGCCGTCATCCTAGCGGAACTCCACCTCGTCGATCTGCACCCGCACCAGCGGCTTGCCGGTGAGGCCGGCGGGTCGTGCCAGCTCGATGGCCCGGGAGGCGCGTGCCTCCCCCTTGCGCAGGTAGGAGTCAGGCAGGCGGTTCTCCCCGACCCAGAAGCGCACGGGCTCGCTCGAGAGCTGCACCCCGTCGGCGCTGAACAGGGTCAGGCTGCCGTTGACGCGCACCACGTTGCGACTGCCGGTGTTGCTCACCACGAACTGCAGGCTGAGGGGATCGTCCCCCGCCACCTGGTCCAGCTTCACCGTGATGCCGTCCCGGGTCGCCTGGGAGAGCAAGTCGGGATGGGCCATGGCCTGCTCGGTCAGCACCGGGGCCGCGACACTCGCCGTCACTGCCTGACCGGCTACCGTGGCTGCCGGCTTGACCAGCAGGTATTCCCAGGTGAAATCGTCATTGAGTTGCACCTGGCGACCATCCGGCAAGGTGATCTGGTGCAGGGGAGCCGCCTCGGCCAGCAGAGGGCACAGACAGAGGGCGACCAGCAGTCGGGAGAGGGGTTTCATGGGCAGGCACTCGATAAAGGATGCGAAGGGGGCAGTATAAAGAGTCGTGCCCTCCTTGCCTATGACCCCCCTCACGTTACGCCCCGGCTCAGATGACCAGGGGGTGGGGATCCTCCAGCGTGGCCAGATCCAGGGTCACCAGATCGAACTGGGCACTCCTGAGGGCCTTCTGGATGGTGGGCTGCATGTCGAACACCAGGGCCCGCAGCCGTTCGGGCACCCGGATCCTCGCAAGGGTGGTGACCCTGTCACCCAGGGTATGGAAGAAGACCTGGGCGCCCCCCAGCCCCATGTCCACCAGCATCTGCTCGGCCATGTCGACCATCCGCAGGTGCCGCCTGTCCAGGGAGGTCATATCGACAAAGCGCCGGCTCAGGCAGGCCTCCCCCACGTCTCCCCAGAGCGCCAGTTGCCGCTGGTGAAAGCCGTAGCGAAAATCCCGGTTGGTCATCCCCTGCTCGGCAAAGATCCAGAGGGTGTTGGCGGGCAGGCTGTGAAAGCGACGCAGGTACTCCCGCTTCTCCTCCACCGAGGCCGACATCAGCAGCGGCGGGCCCTCTTCATGTTCGAGCTGCTGGCAGAGGTAGCGCACCGGGTCGGTCACCTCGGCGAGGTGGCCCAGGTGGGCGCTGAAGATCATCTCGTCGGTCTTGAGCACCTGATGGGGGATGCCGTAGTGCCGGCAGTAGCGCTGTGCCCTGGCCACCGACTGGCGGCTGAGGGTGGGGTTGTCCAGGGTGATGGCGCGAAATCGCACCCCGCTGGCCCGGCACAGATCCATGCTGTAGCAGGATTCCAGTCGGCCGGAGAAGGAGACAAGCAGTTCGCTGTAACCGGCCAGGGTGTTGATGAGCCTCTGTTCCCTGGATTGAAAGGTCTGATCGTATCCCCGATTCAGCGCAACGACATTGGCATCCATAACAACAACTCCGGATGATGAACTGGATACCATTTTGCCCGCCCCAAGCTGAATATACACTTAAAGAGTGCGGGTAAAACTGTACATTATTTGCTCCAAATCAACGCTTTCCCCACTTTTTTTTCGCTGCGAAGCGAAACTGGCTCCCCTCAGGCAGGCAGCAGCCCCTTGGCGATCAGGTGCGCCCGGCACCGGGCCGGATCGGTGAAGATCAGCCCCCGCAGACCGAGCGCCTCGGCCGCCGCCACGTTGGCCGGGCTGTCGTCGATAAAGAGGCACTCCCCAGCCTTGAGGTCGAACGACACCAGCAGATAGCGGTAGATGTCGGGCTCGGGTTTGAGCATCCGCACCCGGGCCGACACCACCTTGCCGCTGAAGAAGCGCCAGAAGGACTGATGCTGCTCCAGCCAGTCGATGCTGGCGTGCCCCATGTTGGAGAGGGCATAGAGGGGGTGGCCTGCACCGTGCAATTCTTCGATGAGCGCCACCATGGCGGGATCCGGCACAAGGGAGGACGGCACCGCCTGCAAGATGGCCAGATTCTCCGCCATCGACAGGCCGGTGCGCCCCTGCGCCTGACGAGCCATGGTGTGCAGAGAGAGGGTCCCCCTGTCCACCTCCAGCCAGTCCGGGTGGTTGAACAGCTGCTCCGCGATCGCTGTCGCCCCCTCGGGTCCGCGCACCCCACTCACTATGGCCACCGGATCCCAGCGCACCACCACCCTGCCCAGATCGAAGATCACCGCCATCGTCTCGTCCCCTCTATGTGTTGTTGCCACGGATGTGGTCACGGCGGTTGCCATAAACAGGGACTAGAACGACGCTCACTCTCCCCCGGCAACCCGAGCCACCACCCTGCCCCGTTCAACGCCCCCGGGCAAGTTTTACTTGCATCGCACCGCCAAATCCCTTAATGGTTATGGCGTTACATTCAGGACACGCCCATGAACACACCATTCTTCTTTGTTTTCTCGTTTACCCGGCCCACATGAGGGAAGGCCCGTCGTCACGTGAACCATTCGCGTAAACAGAAACCAAAGACGAATCGAGCCTCCCCAGCGGAGGCTTTTTTTTGCACCACACACCACAGAATCACTGGATAGGGAACCACCATGGCAACGCTCGACGAGATCAGACACGACATCACCCAGTTGGATCAGGAGCTGCTCGCCCTGCTGGCCAAACGCAAGACCCTCAGCATCGAGGTCGCCCGCGCCAAGCAGGCCAATCCCCGTCCCATCCGCGACCACCAGCGCGAACAGGACTTGCTGGTCGCCCTGATCCAGAAAGGGCGCGCCCTCGGACTGGATGCCCAGTACATCACCCGCATCTACCACACCATCATCGAAGACTCCGTGCTCTCCCAGCAGGCCTACCTGCAGAGCCTGCTCAACCCCCAGCAGCAGGAGCCCATGACCAGCGTTGCCTACCTGGGACCGCGCGGCTCCTACTCGAGCCTGGCCGCCCGCAAGTACCTGGCCCGCTACAAGGATCAGGTGATCGAGGTGAACTGCCAGAACTTCCGCGAGGTGCTGGACACCGTGGAGTCGGGCCGTGCCGCCTTCGGGGTGCTGCCCATCGAGAACACCAGCTCGGGATCCATCAACGAGGTGTACGACGTGATGCAGCACACCACCCTCTCCATCGTGGGTGAGCTCACCTATCCCATCGAGCACTGCATCCTCACCGCCGTGCCCACCGAGATCGAACGCATCAAGACCTTCTACGCCCATCCCCAGGTGTTCCAGCAGTGCTCCCATTACCTCAGCAAGCTGGAAGGGGCGCGCCACGAGATCTGCGACTCCTCCTCCAGCGCCATGATGAAGGTCAAGGAGCTGGCAAGCCCGGAAGCGGCGGCCATCGGCAGCGCCGCAGGCGGCGAGCTCTACGGCCTGGACGTGCTGGCCGAGCAGCTCGCCAACCAGAAGGAGAACTACAGCCGCTTCATCGTGGTGGCGCGCAAGCCCATCGACGTGGCGCCCCAGATCCCGGCCAAGACCACCCTCATCATGTCCACCTCCCAGAAGCCGGGCTCCCTGGTGGAGGCGCTGCTGGTGCTGCGCAGCCACGAGATCAACATGACCAAGCTGGAATCCCGTCCGGTGCAGGGCAACCCCTGGGAGGAGATGTTCTACCTGGATGTCTCCGCCAACCTGCAGACCCCGGCCATGCAGGCCGCCCTGCTGGAGCTGACCAAGATCACCCGCTACATCAAGGTGCTGGGCTGCTACCCGAGCGAAGACGTCAAGCCGACCGCCGTGCCGCCCGTCTTGATGGGAAGCTGATGGGGAGCAGATCCCGCCCCTGCTACACAAAGGCGAGCCCCGGCTCGCCTTTGTGCTCTCTGCGCCCTCCCCGTGAGACGCGGCCCAGTCCCGCCCTTCCCTTCCGGCGTTAAACCGCCCTCCACCCCCTTCCTCGTGGACCCGGGATCCTGGCGCGGCTGTCTTTCCACTCACCATCAGGCCATCTTCCTCCCGTTGCGGCCCCCTTTTGCCGCCTGCAGGGCCTTTCTATCGTTTGACTTTATTTAACGACATGGTGATATCGTTAGATTTTCCTAAACAAAAAAGCCGCCATTCCGGCGTCCGGGCGCCTCTTGTTCTACTTCAGCCCCCTTTTTCCTCGCCACAGGCCGGATCCCGCCCGGCCCATCAACTCCGTTTCTCCTGCCGAAGATCAGCTCCCCCCCAAGACGCCATCCCCGTTTATCCTCCCAAGACGCTATACCGCCCACGCACCAACCCCGGTTACCCTCACCGCAGGCCCTATCCCGTCCAAGGCGCCAACTCCGGTTATCCCCCGCAGATCCGAGCCCCTTCCCGACCAAACAAAAAGGCGAGCCTGCGCTCGCCTTTGTCTGTGCCGTGATGATCGCCGGGCTCATGCCGGCGCCCCCCGGACCCGCCCTAGAACTGGCCCGCCATCAGCTGGTTCAGGTGATAGAGGTTGCGGGTATCGAGCTCCAGCTCGGTGGCATAGGTGTTGCCACGGGGATAGGTCGCCACCACCCGGGCACCGCGCACCATGCCCGCCACCGACACATCCAGGGAGTTGGAGGTCTGTGTCAGGTCCTTGTAGCTGCTCTGGCCGCGCACCTGCTGGCCGTTGAGCTGCTCCGCCAGCTCCCGGTAGGCGTCCATCTTGGAGGCGCGGATCGCCTGCAACATCTTCTCGGACTGGGAGGGACCGGGCTGGATGTCGATCACCGCATACCCCACCGCCTTGAGCACCGGGAAGTCATCGGGCTTCTCGCCCACGTCATAGTTCACCACCCGGTTGCCACTGCACGCCGTCAGCAACATGGCCATCAGGCAACCCAACAAGATTTTCATCGCTGTTTCCCCGCTTTCCTGTTCACCATACACGATGTTTCACGGCTCAATGTCAGCCAGCCCGCTTCACGCTTCATGACGCGCCACCTCAAGGGGTCAGGTTGACCAGATGACCGGACGGGCTCTGGCCCCCCCGCATCAGGTAACCGCGATTGATGGAGGCCCGGCCAAAGGAGTTGCTGGCACCGGACAAATATTGTTTCGGGATCAGGCTCTGGGCCGTGGTCTCCACCATCTTGGTGCGTAGATCGATGATGCGGGCGTTGACTAGGATCCCCTGCTGATTGCGGCTGAAGGTGCCGGTCAGGATGCGGGAGATGGGCAGCCGGGACGAGAGATCCTTGTAGTTGCGGCTCATCACGAAGTCCCCCTGCGGGGTCACCTGGATGTTGCCCGTGGTCTTGAAATCCACCACCACCTCACCGCGCCGGTTCAGCTCGTAGATGAAGCTCTCCTCGATCTGCTGCCCCATCCAGTTGGTGTCCTTCAGGGTGTCGAGATCGACAAAGGAGGCGACCGCAATGGGCTCGGTCAGGGTCGTGAGAGACTTGCGCTCCATCAGCTGATCCGTCATGCGGGCCACCAGCCAGTTGAGCTCCATCCCCTTCGCCGCCTGGCGAGGGTCTCCCAGCTCCCGATTGATGGGGTCGGCCGACCCGCAACCGACCAATGCCAGCGCCACCGCCAGCACCGTGATAACTCTCTTCATGGATACCTTTCCTGTATCTGCACCTGACCTGTTATCGGTCGCAACCGCCAACACTTGAGGCGGGAATGCGCGCAGGATCCTCGATGATCCCCGGGCAAAGGCGTGTACTGTGCCACCGGAGCCCGCCGTACGGGCTCCGGCCAGGGAAGAAGGCATGGTTCTTGCTTTTATTTGGTCACCCGCTCCGGTCCAGACCGGATCTGTGTCCAGGATCCCTGACCCGCCCCACCGGCGGCAGCGGGGTCGCCCACTCAAGGTGTTTGTTATGAAAGTTTCGCTGCTGTTCACCCTGCTGCTGGCCAGCCTGTCGGCCAGGGCCGAACCTATCGAGGCCCAGGGCAGTGCCGCCATTCTGGGGGGCGACGAGGTCTACGCCCGCGAGCAGGCGACCCGGGATGCCCTGCGCCAGGCGCTGCTGGCCAGCGGTGCCTCCGTCTCCAGCATCCAGCGCCTGGAAAACGGCAGCCTGCGCTCCGAGCAGATCCAGATCCGCTCCGGCGGTGACATCCGTCAGTACCGCCTCAAGCGCGAAGAGGTGCGCAACGGCCGCATGTACATCACCCTCGTGGCCGACATCCAGGCGGAGCGGCAGATCTGCCAGACCCAGCACTACGCCAAGGATTTGACGCTGGTGCGCCTGCGCATGCGCTACCCGGACCAGGCGAGCACCGGTGCCCTGGACGACATGCCGGCGGATCTCTCCCGCCGGCTGTTTGAAACCCTGGCGACGACGCCCCAGGTGGTCGCTCGCCAGTGGCTGGACGAAAACCTGCGCATCGATCCTCTCCATCTGCAACAGGGGGATCGCAGCGCCCTCGAGGAGATCAAGGCCCTGAGCCTACGCACCGACAGCCAGTATCTGGTGCTCGGCAGCATCGACGACCTCTCCCTCGAGCCCCAGGGCAACGCCCTCACCAGCTGGTATGAGGATCCTGTGCGCAACTTCTCCATGCAGCTCTACCTGTTCGACGGCATCAACGGCAGCCTGCTCGGCCGCAAGGAGTACAAGGGCCGCGCCAACTGGACCTTCTCCAAGCGGGAGCAGGTGGGCAGCAGCGGTGGCCAGTTCTGGCAGTCGAGCTTTGGCCAGGAGGTGGGCTACCAGTTGAAGGAGGCGGCCCAGGACATTGCCGCCGAACTCGCCTGTGCCCCCGTCACCGCCCGGATCGTGGCCCAGCACGAGCGCGGCCCCCACATCAACCTGGGCCGCCGCAACGGGGTCAAGCTCGGGGACCAGTTCCGGGTCCAGCACAGCGCCGACTTCGTCGACCCCTATGGCAAGTCCAGGGTGATGCGCAACCCCGCAGACGGTCTGTTCGAGGTGGTGCAGGTGTTTGAGGATGGCGCCATCATCAGCAGTCAGAACAAATATTCGCCGTTCAATGTCCAAATCGGTGACCTGGCCGTATTGGAATAGGAATCAAGGGTTTAAAAGCACAATGCTTCTTGTATAATGCCCGCCACAAGGTTCCCGTAGCTCAGCAGGATAGAGCGGTCCCCTCCTAAGGGACAGGCCACTGGTTCGACTCCAGTCGGGAACACCATACACAGCAAGGGGCTGGCATCGTCATGATGCCAGCCCCTTGTGCGTTTCTGCGCCATTTCCCCTGCATCCATGGCGGCCAGGTCCCGCCCCCCCCTCTTCAATGTCTCACTGCCACCAACAACCCCGCGAGCCCCACCAAAGATGATCCCGGCCATCCCCCTGTAGTTGCCACTCCCGGTGGCGGCACACCGTCATCTACCCTTGAAGGGCGCCGTCCGGCAGGACGGCCCTCCATTCGCCGAGACACAGAGAAGGACATCATGGGCAGCAAACGAAAATCCAGAACGGAAGAACCGGTCGTGGCCGAGGCGCAAAAGCCCCTTGGCAACAAGGCATACGAAAAGGCGCTGCGCCTCTTGCACGTGGAGCTGGTCAGGCTGCAGCAGTGGGTGGTGCACAAGGGGCTCAAGGTCTGCATCGTCTTCGAGGGGCGTGACGGGGCCGGCAAGGGGGGCACCATCAAGGCGATCACCGAGCGGGTCAGCCCCCGGGTCTTTCGGGTCGTCGCACTGCCTGCCCCCACGGAGCGGGAGAAGAGCCAGCTCTACTTCCAGCGCTACATCCCCCATCTGCCAGCGGCGGGGGAGATCGTCATCTTCGATCGCAGCTGGTACAACCGGGCCGGGGTGGAGCGCATCATGGGTTTTTGCAGCGAGGAGGCGAGCGACAAATTCCTGGCTGGCACCCCCATGGTGGAAAAAGCCCTGGTGGACTCTGGCATCATTCTGCTGAAGTACTGGCTGGAGGTGACCCCACAAGAGCAGGAGCGGCGGCTGCGGGATCGCATCGACGATGGCCGCAAGATCTGGAAGCTCTCCCCCATGGACATCAAGTCCTTCGATCGCTGGGATGACTACACCCGGGCGCGGGATGCCATGTTCATCGCCACCGACACCGCCTGGGCCCCCTGGTTCGTGGCCCACTCCGAGGACAAGAAACGGGTGCGCCTCAACATCATCTCCCACCTGCTGGCGCACATCCCCTACGAGGCGCTGCCAGCCGAGCCGGTGAAGTTGCCCAAGCGCAAGATAGGCAAAGTCAAACCATCGGATCACCCGCTTCGCATCGTGCCAGCCCTCTTCTAGCCAGAGGGGGGTGAGCCCTGGCTCACCCCCTTTCCCTTCCAGCCTCAAGGGGCAACCGGCGCTGCCGGTATCATCCAATGGCTTGTTGTTGCTCACGTTTTCCCGTTTGCCTCCCCTATACTTCAGCGACATTCAGGTCTGGCCGAGCGAGGAGGCCCCCATGTTGCGACTGTTTGCCCTGCTGCTTGTCTGCCTGGTGCTCCCGGTGCGGGCACTGACCCTGACCCCGGTGGCGGGGGAGCTACGCCACCCCTGGGGGCTCGCCTTCCTGCCGGATGGCGGCTACCTCGTCAGCGAGCGCCCTGGGCGTCTGCTGCGCATCGATGCGGGTGGCAACCGCCATGTGGTCTCCGGCCTGCCGCCCCTCGCCGCCACGGGTCAGGGGGGCCTGCTCGATCTCGCCCTGGACGGCGATGGCTGGCTCTATCTCAGCTACAGCGAGCCGGGGGACGGGGGGGCTGGCACCGCCGTGGCCCGGGCCCGGCTGCAAAAAGAGGCCCTCGTCGACTGGCAACTGCTGTTTCGCCAAGAGCCCAAGGTGGTCGGCGGCGCCCATTTCGGCTCCCGCCTGGTGCTGACGGATGACCACCTCTTCATCACCCTGGGGGATCGCTACAGCGAGCGGGAGCGGGCCCAGACGCTGGACAACCACCTCGGCAAGACGGTGCGCCTGCACAAGGATGGCCGGGTCCCCGCCGACAACCCCTTCGTCAAGACGCCGGGGGCCCTGCCGGAGATCTGGAGCCTGGGTCATCGCAACATGCAGGGGGCCGCCCTGCGTCCGGGCAGCCAGCAGTTCTGGGCTCACGAGCACGGCCCCCAGGGCGGGGACGAGGTGAACCTCATCCTGCCAGGCCACAACTACGGCTGGCCCAGAGTGACCTTTGGCGAGGAGTACGGGGGCGGCAAGATTGGCGTGGGCCAGAGCGCGCCGGGCATGACGGCACCGCGCTGGATCTGGGTGCCCTCCATCGCACCCTCGGGCATGGCCTTTTATCAGGGGAACCTGTTCAGGGAGTGGCAGGGGGATCTGTTCGTCGGCGCCCTGCGCGGTCAGGCCTTGTTGCGCCTGCACCTCGACGGAGACAAGATAGTGTCGGCAGAGCGGCTGCTGACCGATCTGGGGGAGCGGATCCGTACCGTCAAGGAGGGCCCCGACGGCGCCCTCTACCTGTTGACGGATTCAGGCCAGGGGCGCCTGCTCAAACTGACCCCATAGCATGAAAGGAGCAAGGATGAAGACGAATCGCATGCTGCTGGTGCTGTGCACCAGCCTCTGGTTGCTGGGCTGCAACACCATCCACGGGATGGGACGGGACATCGAGAAGGCGGGGGAGGTGATCCAGGGCTCCGCCAAACTGACGGACGCACCGGCCGCAGAGGGTCGCTGATCCCGGTCAGGTGGCGCTGTGGTTCGCCCCCTGTCGCCCCTTTCCTTACCCCTGTTCGGCGCCGGCCGCCAGACTGGCCAGCGGCGCCATGGTCACCCTGACCCCGTGCTGTGCCAATGCCTCGCGGGCGCTCTGGGGCAGTTGCTCGTCGGTGATCACCTGATCGATCGCATCCCAGCTCACCACGTTGAAAGTCCCCACCTTGCCATATTTGGACGAATCGCAGATGAGGATGCGGGTCGCCGCCGACTCCACCACGGCCCGCTTCACCGGCACCTTCTGTTCGCTCGGGGTGGAGATCCCCTGACTGTCCCAGGAGGAGGCTGACAGGAAGGCGATGTCCAGATGGAGGTTGCGCAGGAAGTGGGCGGTGGCCTCCCCGGCACAGGACTGGTTCTCGCGAATGACCTGACCCCCGGTGTGATAGAGGCGGCAGCGGCCGTGCTCGATGAGGTAGGCGCAGACCATGAAGTCGTTGGTCACTATCATCAAGTCTTCCCGAAGCGCCAGCTCCCGGGCCAGCTCCAGGGAGGTGGTACCGGCATCCAGATAGACGGTGCTCCCCTCGCTCACCTGGGCGGCGGCGAGCCGGGCAATGGCCAGCTTGGCCCCCTGCATCAGGCTGCGCTTGGCGGCGTGTGAGGGCTCGCTCTTGATCCGCTGGGAGAGGCTGACCCCGCCGGAGACAGAGAGTACCCTCCCCTGCTCCTCCAGCTTCTGGATGTCGCGCCTGATGGTCATGTGGGAGACCTGCAGCCAGTCGGTCAGCTCCACTATGCTGACCACGCCGCGCTCTGCCAGCAGTTGCAGGATACGTTGCTGTCGCTCTACGGGAATCATCTTGCCTCGCGCCTCGGGAAAAGGAAGGTGCCATTCTACCCCAGCGACCTGGGAAAAAATGATAAATAACCTGAAACGGGCTCACAAATCACATTTATTCACAATAAAAACGCCAAAATTTGACTCGAAAGAATCTCAACCTTCATAAATAACAAAAATTAACACTCAATAAGTTATTTTTTGTGATGCCTGCCTGATATTTCATCGCCGCAAGCCTCTACTATCTGCTCATCAGTCGTAATCGAGGAATCACGAGATGAGCACTCCCTATCATGTTGCGGTCATCGGCCTGGGCGCCATGGGCATGGGCGCCGCCCGTTCCTGCCTGCGGGCCGGGCTCACCACCTATGGCATCGACCTCAGCGAACAGGCCCGCGGCCAGTTGCAGCAGGCCGGTGCCGCCGCCGTCATGGCCGATGCCAGGCCCCTGGCCGAGACGCTCGATGCCGTACTGTTGCTGGTGGTCAACGCCACCCAGGTGCGCCGCATCCTGCTCGGCGAAGCGGGGCTGGCTCGCCACCTGAAGCCGGGCACCGCCATCATGGTCTCCTCCACCATAGCCGCCGAAGAGGCGAGCGCCCTGGCCGCCGAGCTGGCGCTGATGGGGTTGCCGATGCTGGATGCGCCGGTTTCCGGTGGTGCCATCAAGGCCGATGCCGGCGAGATGACGGTGATGGCCGCAGGCTCAGACGCAGCCTTCGACAAGCTGGCCCCGGTGCTGGATGCGGTGGCCGGCAAGGTCTACCGGGTCGGCAGCGAGCCGGGTCAGGGCAGCACGGTCAAGATCATCCACCAGCTGCTGGCCGGGGTGCACATCGCGGTGGCCGCCGAAGCCATGGCCCTGGCCAGCCGGGCAGGCGTGTCCCTGGATCTCATGTATGACGTGGTGACCCATGCCGCCGGCAACTCCTGGATGTTTGAAAACCGCATGCCCCGGGTGCTGGCCGGTGACTACCAGGCCCGCTCCGCAGTGGACATCTTCGTCAAGGATCTCACCCTGGTGGCCGACACCGCCAAGGCGCTGCGCTTCCCGCTGCCGCTCGCGAGCACGGCGCTGAACATGTTCCTCGGTGCCAGCAACGCGGGCCACGGTCTGGAAGATGACAGCGCCGTCATCAAGATCTTCTCAGGCATCACCCTGCCGGGTCAGGAGGAGCAAGCATGAAACTCGGAGTCATCGCAGACGACTTCACCGGCGCCACCGACATCGCCGGTTTCCTGGTGGAGAACGGCCTCTCCACCATCCAGTTTGCCGGCATCCCGGCAGAGGCGGATCTGACCGGGGTCGACGCCGTGGTGATCAGCCTCAAGAGCCGCTCCTGCCCGGCCGATGAGGCAGTGCGCGACTCCCTGGCGGCCCTCGACTGGCTCAAGGCCCGCGGCTGCCCGCGCATCTACCAGAAATACTGCTCCACCTTCGACAGCACGGCAGCGGGCAACATCGGCCCCGTCACCGACGCCCTGCTGGCGGCGCTTGGCCAGAGCTTTACCCTGATCTGTCCGGCCCTGCCGGTGAACGGTCGCACCGTCTATCAGGGCAACCTCTTCGTCGGCACCCAGCCGCTGGCCGAGTCCGGCATGCGCCATCACCCCATCACCCCCATGACCGACAGCAACCTGCTGCGGCTGATGGAGGGGCAGGCCCAGGGCCGCGCCGGTCTGGTGCCGTTCAATACCATCTCACAGGGTCCCGGCGCCATTGCCGACGCCTTTGAGCAGCTAACGCAAGCTGGTGTGCGCTACGCCGTGGTCGACACCCTGACCGAGCAGCACCTGCTGGACATCGCCACCGCCGCCCTCGACATGCCCCTGGTGACCGGCGGATCCGGCCTCGCCATCGGCCTGGCCCGTCAGCTTGGCAGCGGCGATCTGCAGGGTGCCCGCGAGGCGGGCTGGCCCAGAGGCACCCGCGCCGCGGTGCTGTCAGGCTCCTGCTCCGAGATGACCAACCGTCAGGTGGCCCGCTATCGCCAGCACGCTCCTGCCCTGGCGCTGGATGTGGTGCGCTGCCTCGAGGATGCCGACTACCCGGCCGAGCTGGCGCGCTGGGTACTGGACCAGCCCCGGACACCGGCGCCGCTGGTCTACGCCACCACCAGCCCGGTTGAGCTGGCCCGCATTCAGGAAACCCACGGCCAGCAGACGGCCAGCGACGCGGTGGAACACTGCTTTGCCCGCCTCGCCCAACTGCTGCAAGGCGCCGGCGTGGACCGCTTCATCATCGCCGGTGGCGAGACCTCGAGCCGGGTCACCCAGGCCCTCGGCGTCAAGGCGTTCCACATAGGCCCGCAGATCGCCCCCGGTGTGCCCTGGGTGCGGGCCATCGACGCCCCCCTCTCGCTGGCCCTCAAGTCCGGCAATTTCGGGAGCGACGACTTCTTCGACAAGGCTCAGGAGTACTTCCATGACTGAACAGGCACTGCGCGACACCATGGTGATGCTGGGGGCCTCCCTCTTCCAGCGCGGTTATGCCACCGGGGGCGCCGGCAACCTCTCCGCCCTGCTGCCGGACGGTACCCTGATCGCCACCCCGACCGGCTCCTGCCTGGGACGGCTCAGCGCCGACAGGCTCTCTCACGTCAACCTGCAGGGGGAACACCTGGGAGGTGATCGCCCCTCCAAGGAGGTGGCCTTCCACCTCGCCATCTACCACAACAATCCGGACTGCCGGGCCGTGGTGCACCTGCACTGCACCCACCTGACCGCCCTCTCCTGTCTGGAGGGGCTGGATCCGGCCAACGTCATCCGCCCCTTCACCCCCTACTACGTGATGCGGGTCGGCCAGTTGCCGCTCATCCCCTACTACAAACCGGGGGATGCCCGCATCGCCGAGGAGCTGGGGCGCCGCGCCCCCGAAGGCAACGCCTTCCTGCTTGCCAACCACGGCCCCGTGGTGACGGGCAAGGATCTGGTGGATGCGGTCAACAACATGGAAGAGCTGGAGGAGACGGCGCGCCTGGCACTGATGCTTCATGGCCACTCCATCCGCTACCTGAGCGAACCCGAAATTGATGAATTGAGGAGGATGAAACCATGAGCAAGTTTGCCGCCAATCTCACCATGCTGTTTACCGAGGTGCCGTTCCTGGAGCGCTTCGCCGCCGCCCGCGACGCAGGCTTCGAGGCGGTGGAGTTCCTCTTCCCCTACGAGTGGCCGGCCGCAGAGCTGGGCCGCCGCTTGCGCGAGCAGGGGCTCTCCCAGGCCCTGTTCAACATGCCGCCGGGCAACTGGGGCGCGGGGGAGCGCGGCATGGCCGCCATCCCAGGGCGGGAAGCGGAGTTTCGCGCCCACCTGCCAAGCGTGCGTGACTATGCCCTGGCGCTCGGCTGCACCAAGGTACACGCCATGAGCGGCATCGTGGACCCTGCTCATAGCCTCTCGGCCCACCGCCAGACCCTGATCGACAACATCCGCTTCGCCGCCGACTTCCTGGCCGAAGACGGCATCAAGGTACTGCTCGAGCCGCTCAACGATAGGGATGTGCCCGGTTACTTCCTGGCCCACCAGCTCGACGCCCTGGCCCTGGTGCAGGAGATAGACAGACCCAACGTGGGGGTGCAGCTCGACCTCTATCACGCCCAGATCATGGACGGGGATCTCACCCGTCTCATCGGCAAGCTGGGCCCGGCCATCGGCCACGTCCAGATCGCCTCGGTGCCCGCTCGCCACGAGCCGGACGAGGGGGAGATCGCCTACCCCCACCTGTTCAAGGTGCTGGCGCAGGCTGGCTACCACGACTGGATAGGCTGCGAATACAACCCCAGAGCCGGCACCCGGGAAGGGCTGGGCTGGCTGACACAACAATAACGACCCTGAACATGAACGAGTCTGAGGATAACAAAATGCAGATCATCATCACCGGCGGCGGTGGCTTCCTGGGCCAGAAACTGGCCCGGGCCCTGCTGCAAGGCCCCCACCCCTTCACCGAGCTGCTGCTGGTGGACATCCAGCAGCCGCAATCCCCCCTACCGGACCCCAGGGTTCGCTGTTTGCGGGCCGACCTCACCGAACCCGGTGTCGCCGAGTCCCTCATCAGCGAGCGGACCGCCGTGGTCTACCACCTGGCCGCCATCGTCAGCAGCCACGCGGAGCAGGACTTCGATCTGGGCTGGCAGGTCAACCTGGACACCACCCGCACCCTGCTGGAGGCGTGCCGCCATGCCCGGCCCGGCATCCGCTTCATCTTCACCAGCTCGCTCGCCGTCTATGGCGGCCCGCTGCCGGAGCTGGTGAATGACGGTACCGCCCTGACCCCCACCTCCTCCTACGGCGCCCAGAAGGCCATGGGGGAACTGCTGGTCAACGACTACAGCCGCAAGGGCTTCGTCGACGGTCTGGTATTGCGCCTGCCCACCATCTGCGTGCGGCCGGGCAAGCCGAACCGCGCCGCCTCCTCCTTTGTCAGCAGCATCATCCGCGAGCCGCTGCAAGGGGAGAGCGCCATCTGCCCGGTGAGCCCGGATCTGCGCCTCTGGCTCTCCAGCCCCGCCACCGTGGTCGCGAACTTCCTGCTGGCGGCCAGGCTCCCCGCCATCGGTGACGCCCGCAGCATCAACCTGCCCGGCATCAGCGTGACCGTCGGCGAAATGCTGGAGGCCCTCGCCCGGGCCGGTGGCCAGGCGGCCCGGGATCGGGTGCAGTTTGCCGCCGATCCGGCCATCGAGCGCATCGTGGCGAGCTGGCCGGGACGCATCGACAACCAGCGGGCCAGCACCCTCGGCTTCGCGGCAGACAGGACGTTTGCCGACATCATCGACAGTTTCATCACCCATGACATGCAGGAGGCATCATGAGCGACATCCCAACCCCCATCATCGGTCTCATCATCGCGGTCTTCGTGCTGGTGTTCCTGGTCATCCGTACCCGGGTGCACGCCCTGATCGCCATGCTGGCAGCGGCCTGCATCGCCGGGATCACCGGCGGCATGAGCATCGACAAGACCCTCACCGTGATCACCCAGGGCTTTGGCTCCACCCTCGGCAGCATCGGCATCGTCATTGGCCTCGGGGTCATGATGGGTCGCCTGCTTGAGGTCTCCGGCGCCGCCGAACAGATCGCCTACAGCTTCATCAAGTGGCTCGGCAAGCGCCGCGAGGAGTGGGCACTGGCCATCACGGGCTACATCGTCAGCATCCCCATCTTCGTGGACTCCGCCTTCGTCATCCTCTATCCGGTGGCCAAGGCGCTGGCGAAAAGCGGCAAGCGCTCCCTGCTCACCCTGGGGGTGGCGCTCGCGGGCGGCCTGGTGGTAACCCACCATACCGTGCCGCCGACCCCGGGCCCGCTGGGGGTTGCCGGCCTGTTTGGCGTGGACATCGGCGCCATGCTGCTGACCGGCATGGCCCTGGCCATCCCCTGCGTGCTCGGCATCGTCTTCTACGCCCAGTGGCTCGACAAGAAGTACCCCGAGTTCGGTGCCCAGGCCGCCCAGACCCCGGACGAGCTGCAAGCCACCTATGAGCAGTACCTCAAGGAGAAGGAGGGCAAGACCCTGCCGAGCCTGACCCTGTCGCTGCTGCCGATCCTGGTGCCCATCGTGCTCATCTTCGTCAAGGCCATCTTCACCACCCTGGCCACCCTGGAGGGCATGGACGGCCTGATGGCGAACCCCCTGGTGCAGGGCATCAACTTCATCGGCACCCCCATCATCGCGCTGGCCATCAGCGTGCTGCTGGCGGTCTATACCCTGGTCCCGCACATGGACAGGCACGCCACCGCCGCCCGCCTGGAAGAGGGGCTGCAATCCGCCGGCATCATCCTGCTGGTGACCGGTGCCGGCGGGGCGCTGGGGGCCGTGCTGCGCGACAGTGGCGCGGGTCAGCAACTGGCCGAGCAGATCGCCCAATTGCCCATCTCCCCCATCCTGATCCCCTTCATCGTGGCGACCCTGGTGCGCCTCATCCAGGGATCCGGCACCGTGGCCATGGTGACGGCGGCCTCCATCTCCGCCCCCATCCTGGCGCAGATCCCCGGGGTCAACATGCTGCTGGCCGCCCAGGCCGCCACCATGGGGTCGCTCTTCTTCGGCTACTTCAACGACAGCCTGTTCTGGGTGGTCAACCGCATGATGGGGATCTCCGACGTCAAGCAGCAGATGATCGTCTGGTCCATCCCGACCACCATCGCCTGGGCCATCGGCGGCACCGGCGTCGCCCTGCTGAACCTGCTGTTCGGCTCCGGCGGCACCTGGTTCGACCCCGTGCTGCCGCTGCTGGTGCTGGCCCTCATCGTCTGGTACGTCAAGGGGCAGTCCCTGGCTCCGTCGGCAGGGGCCGTCCCGAGCCGGGAGTCATAACCCGCACCGTCACGGCAACGCTGTGTGACGAGGGCCAGTCTGCTAGACTGGCCCTCTTTTTCGTTCATTCATCTTGCAAAGGAGTGTTGGATGCCTGCGTCTTCCTGGTGGGACAAGTCCACCGGTTTTGCCCTGCTCACCATCTTGTTGTGGGCCTCCCTCGCCGCGCTCACCTCCCGGATCACCAGCGTCTCGCCGCTGGTGCTGGTGGGGCTGGTGCTGCTGTTCTGCGGGGCGGGCACCCTGCCATTCTGGCGCCAGTGGCGCGCCAGCCCCCTCACCTGGCTGGTGACCATCACCGCCCTGCTGCTCTATCACCTGCTGCTGTTCACAAGCTTTCGCCACGCCCCCGTGCTGGAGGCAAACCTCATCAACTACCTCTGGCCGCTGTGCATCATCCTGTTCACCCCCTTGCTGCTGCCGGGTCATCCCCTGAGCCTGCACCATCTGCTGGCCGGGGCCCTGGGTCTCGCGGGATCGGTACTGGTGATGGTCGATGGTCACCTGCAGTTGCAACAGGCCCATCTGCCCGGCTACCTGCTGGCCCTCGGCGCCGCCATCGTCTGGGGCGCCTATTCCGTGCTCTCCCGCCGCCTACCTCCCGCTCCTGCCGTGGTCACGGCCGCCGCCTGCCTGCCCGCAGGGCTCCTGGCCCTGCTGCTGGCATGGATGCTGGAGGGACCGCTGCCGGTGGCCCGCATCCCGGCAGGTGACTGGGGCCTCATCATCGGGCTGGCCCTCGGCCCCATGGGGGCGGCCTTCGTCACCTGGTATCTGGCGCTGCGGGACGGGGATCCGCGCCGCATCGGCGCGCTCGCCTACCTCACTCCCTTGCTGAGCACCCTGCTGCTGGTCTGGCTCAACGGCGAGGCGCTCACCCCGCGCCATCTGCTGGCGGGGGGGCTCATCATGGGCGGCGCCCTGCTCGGCCTGCTGGTGAAGAGCCCAAGTCAACGGGAGCTGGCACGGCCACTGTCATAAAAACGCCATCAGACCTGATTAAGCTCGCGCCCATTGCGTGATTCAAGCAGGAATCTGATGTGAAAATTGCCCATTTTGCCTCCCTCTCTTCCCTCGTCTTGCTGCTGGTGGCCGGTGTTCAGGCCACCGCGCTCTATCATGGCTGGCAACAATTCAACCACTCGGCCCAGGCCCAGCGTTTGCAGGAGCGCCTGCAACAGCAACTGAGCGGTCCGCTGCAGGGGGCGCTTCGCGACTATCTCGGCAGCGGGGATCCCCTGTTGCTGGCCCAGGCCCAGGGAGTGCGTCAGCAGGCGCTGGCCCTGCTGTCCCGCCTGGAGGATCCCCAGACCCAGCCGCTAAACGCCCGGCTTGAGCAGATGAAAACCCGCATTGACGGCGACTATCTGGCGGCGGGCAAGCTCTCCGGCAACAGCCAGTGGTTGCTGCAAAATGCCGAGAACGAGTTGACCACCCAGGCCAAAGCCTTGCTCCGTTACGGCCAGCAGGGGGCTGCCGCCGGGCGGGATCCGGCCCTTGCCGAGCAGTATCGCCAGGGGGCGGCCGACATCCTGACCGCCCTCCCCTCCCTCGCCCACCAGCGCCAGAACTACATGGAGCAGGCGAGCGCCAAGCGCCTCGAAGGGCTGCAATTCGAGCTGGCTGCCCTGCAAAAACAGGCAGACTCCCTGGCCGCCCTGCCGAGCCTGGCACTTTTCGAGGAGGCACCGGCCGACGAATTCACCCTGGGAGAGCCGATACGCAAGGAGCTCGGGGATCAGCCCAAAGCCGAGCTGACCTCCCTGCTCAAGCGCTATCCCCAGGAGCTGGAAAACAGCCGCAAGGCGCTGCAACAGCAGCAGGCCGCTCGTCAGATGGTGCAGCAGGACATCACCCAGCTGCTGCAAGCGGGGGAGCAATTGGGCGAACAACTCGCCGCCGCCCGTCAGACCATGAACCGGGAGCTGGCCACCGTACTCGGCGTGCTGGCGCTCTGCCTGGTCGTGGTGGCCCTGCTGTTCGCCCTGGTGCAGCGTCGCTGGCTGGTCAGGCCCCTGCTGCAACTGCGGGCAGCCTTCCTGCAGCTCGACGCCACGGGTCAGGCCCAGCTGCTGACCCCGGGGCGCGAGCGCAACGAGCTGGCGGACATCGTCGCGAGCTACAACCGCCTGATACAGCGCCTGCAACAGGATCAGCAGCAGAAAGAGGGCCAGCTATCGGCGGTGTCGCAAAGTCTGCAAGGGATGGTCAACCAGGTGCAGGAGATCCATCACAGCACCCGCACCACGGAGCAGGCGGTGGACGAGAGCGACACCATGATGCAGGAGCTCAACCAGCTCGCCAGCGAGGTGCACCAGGTCGCCGCCGAAATCGCCCAGCACGCCCAGCACAATGAACACTCCATGAGCCAGAGCGAGCGGCTGGTCGGGGGCATGCTGACGGCTACCGCCCAGACCGGGCTCGCCATCGACGAGAGCAGCGGCGCCCTGGCCCAGCTGACCCGCTCGGTGGAGGACGTGACCGCCATCGTCGACGTCATCGGCCATATCTCCCAGCAGACCAACCTGCTGGCCCTCAACGCCGCCATCGAGGCGGCCAGGGCCGGGGAGCAGGGACGCGGCTTCGCGGTGGTAGCCGACGAGGTGCGCCACCTCTCCGCCGACACCCAGCGCTCCCTCGGCCAGATCACCGAGATCCTGGCGAGCCTCACCCAGGCGGGGGATCAGCTCGCCACCGTGCTGGCCCGCATCACCGCAGAGGCCGCCGAGCAGCGCCAGCAGGCGGAGCAACTGCGCCAGACCACCCTGACGGTGCGGGAGATGGCGCGCAGCACCGCCGTCATCGCCCTGCAGGGCGCCGACAATGCCAAGAGCCAGGAACACAGGCTGGCGAGCTTCGCCGCCCTCATCGGTCGCATCAGCCAGCACGCCCGCCAGGGCAGTCGTCTCTCGGTACAGGTCTCGGAGCACATACACCACCAGGCCCAGCAGATCCCCCGGATCCTGAGCCAGGCCTGATAACCCCCGGGTCTGGCTCGCACCAGACCCGGGGCGCGCTCCCTGTCTACCTGCCCGCGGTACGGCCTTGCCGCAATCCTTCTCTTGATGCTCCCGTCATGTCCTCACGGCCAATGACGGGTTGCCTCATCCATTCAGTCACAGGCTCCCTCACCCCTTTCACATCTCTGGTCCCCCTGTCTGTCGGGGCAACGGCTCACGCTCACGACAGTGGGCATCCCGCCGGGCCCATCTTTTTTTGTGATACAAAATTATATGTTGCCACCGGGTTAACAAAGAAAGTTCTGCCTTGACGGCAAGATCTGCGCAGGAGAACGGTGAAATCACCATGAAAGCGCTGTCATTGCCGACATGAGTGGCCTGGGAGTGCCCACACCAAGAATCATGATTATTTGCACTCGGTCATATTTTTGAAACTTGCCGGGAACTTTACATTGATATTTCGCACCGCGAACGTACTCTTGGTGATGTCAGATCGCCAAGGATCGACAGCCAAAAAATAACGACTGTAACGATGCAGATAGCCCCGACCGATGCGCCAAGGCATCAGGCACAAGGGCACGACAGAGAACCATTTTTTTGCCCTTAGGGGTGTTGATTGCAATGCCAATACCGAGCGGCAGGTGCCTACCCGGCTGCCGGATAAAAAAGCTAAGTCCATAAAATCAGGAGCAATAACAAATGGAAAAAGTGATCTTCAAGCGCGCCGCGTTGAGTGCTGCCGTGGTCGCGGCACTGGTCGCACCCGGCATGGCGTTCGCCGCTCAAGACATGATGAGCCCGGAATACGGCAAGTCCTACAGCGCCTTCATCGACGAAGGCAAGCTCACCGGTGGCCTGTTCTACTTCCAGCGTGAGCGTGATCGCGTCCAGGCCGGTCCGGGTCAGGATGGCAAATACCACTCCAACCTGAGCCATGCCACCACCCAGGCAGCCCTGAACTTCAACTCCGGCTATGCATGGGGTGTGGTCGGCGTCGACGTGGGCGGCTTCGGTGCCTACGACCTGGCCGTTGACGAGAGCAATGGCGTCAACGAAGAGAACGAGTTCTCCTTCTGGGGCGACAAGTGGGGTTCAGGTGGTGACGGCGTTCCCGAGAACGGCTTCAGCCTCTCCAACGCCGCCCTGAAATTCAAGTTCGGTGACGCCGTCACCGCCAAGGGTGGTTACACCCAGCTCTATGTACCCGGCATCCTCGGTGTCAACTGGTCCTATCAACCCGGTACCTACCGTGGTGGCCAGATCGAAGGCACCTTTGGCGGCCTCTACCTGACCTACGCCATCGCCGACGAGTACAAGGCTCCCTGGTTCAAGAACACCACCGGCTTCTCCAAGAGCAGCCCCTATGCCAGCGATCCCTTCACCGATGCGAACAAGATCGACTACATCCACGGTCTGGCCGCTCGCTACACCTTCGAGAACGGCACTGCCGTCACAGCCGGCTTCGGTCAGTCCGAAGGCTACATGGACAGCTACCACTTCAAGCTGGCCCACAAGTTCGACGTACTGGGTGGCCTAAACACCAGCTACCAGTTCTACGGTTCCGACACCGAGAACAGCGACTATGACGGCCTGGCCTGGCAACAAGCCCTGACCGCCAGCTGGGCAGCCGGCCCCTATGGCTTCCGTCTGGAAGGCCTGTGGACCAAGGCTGAAGGGGATCTGGGCAACTACCTGCCCCGTCTGACCCGCGGCTACGGCAACTCCCAGGGCGCGAACGAAATCTGGTGGGATTCCCGCTCCGACTGGAACCACAACGACGAGAAAGCCCTGTTCTTCGGCGTGACTCGTTCCCTGGATGATCTGGTGGGTGCACCGGGCTGGGGCGTGGGTGTCTCCGGTGCCTACGGCTGGGATGCCAACAACGGCGACAAGTCCCTGGAAGGCGGCAAAGAGTGGGCAGCCAACTTCGACGTCATGTACACAGTGCAGGATGGCAAGCTGAAGGGCACCCTGTTCAAGCTGCACTACACCGACTACAACAACGAACAGGACGACAAGGGCAGCTGGTACTACCCGAACATGTTCAGCTCCGAGCATGACGTCAAGTTCCACATCATCATGCCGTTCACCATCATGTAATCAGGCATCTGACGTGACCGAAAACCGGGCCTCTGGCCCGGTTTTGTTTTTGGTGGCACCACGCTACCATGCCAACTTCGGGCCACCTGCCGGCCGTCAACCAGGACCATGCTCATGCCCCATCCCTTCGTGCTCGTCACCGGCTGCTCCAGCGGCATCGGCCTCACCGCCGCAAGAACGCTCGGCGCCCGGGGCTTCACCGTCATCGCTTCCGCCCGCAAGGCCGAGGATGTGGCCCTGCTGCAGCAGCAGGGTCTGTTGGCGGTGCAACTGGATCTGGCGGACAGCACCAGCATAGAGCGAGGGGCGGCAGAGGCGCTGGCCCTGGCAGAAGGGCGCCTCTACGGCCTCTTCAACAACGGCGCCTACGGCCAGCCCGGTGCGCTGGAAGATCTACCCACCGAGGCGCTGCGCGAGCAGTTCGAGACCAACCTCTTTGGCTGGCATCACCTCATTCGCCAGATATTGCCCCCCATGCTGGCGGCAGGCGAGGGGCGCATCGTGCAGAACAGCTCGGTGCTTGGCCTGGTGGCCATGAAGTATCGTGGCGCCTACAACGCCAGCAAGTTCGCGCTGGAAGGCTATACCGACACCCTGCGCCTGGAACTCGCGGGCAGCGGCGTGCACATCAGCCTGATCGAACCCGGCCCCATCGACACCCGGTTTCGCGCCAATGCCCGGGAGGCCTTCCTGCGCCACATAGACCCGAGCGCGAGCCGCCATCAAGACGCCTATGCCCAGACGCTGGCCAGGCTGGAGCGTGAAGGGGGTGCCCGGGGCTTTACCCTGCCAAGCGAGGCCTGCATCCCGCCGTTAGTGCATGCGCTCACGAGCAAGCGTCCCAGGCACCGCTACCCGGTCACCTTCCCGACCAAATTGTTTACCGTGCTGCGCCGCCTGCTGCCAAGCCGCTGGCTTGACAAGCTGCTGATCAAATCCGCCTGATAAAGGGGCCCTCGGTGGCCCTCCTCTTGACATGCACCGGTCTCAGCAACGATACCCGCTCAATAGTGCTGGCCGTTGCTGTAGTAGTGACTCTTGACGATGGGCAGCACCTGCACCACCACATAGGTCTGCTCCCCCAGCACCCCTTTCAGGTGGCGGGTGATGAGGGCGGCAGCGGCATCCTGCATCTCCTGCGGTCGTTCGAACCAGACCAGCTCCACGAAGGGAAAACCGGCTTCGGGCTGGCCATCTCGTACCCACTGGCTCGGCACGCACTCCAGGGTGATGAACTCCGGCTTGCCACCGGTCAGGGCGCAGAGCTCCGCCATCAGGGGGGCGCTTATCCGCTGCAGGGTGTCGACAGAAACTGCCCAAAAACGAAGGTGGGGCATGGGAAACCTCTTGGCTGTGACAAATGAGGACTTATCATAGAGCACTCATCCCGCTCACATAAGGTGCCTCATGAGATTCCATCCCACGCTGCTCTCCTTCCTGCTCTGCCTGCTGCTGCCGCTCCATGCCATGGCCGATCCGGCCTTTTACCGCATCAACAAGGGCAACGAACAGCACTGGCTGCTGGGGTCCATCCATGCGGGCAAACCCTCTCTCTATCCCCTGCCGGACCCGGTGGAGCGCGCCTGGCAGCAGAGCCGCGCCCTGGTGATGGAGGTGGACATGACCCACATCAGCCAGGAGCAGTGGCAGGAGATGGGCGCCATCACCCGGCTCGTCGACGGCAAGACCCTCAAGGATCACCTGCCCATCGACCTCTACCGTCGCACCCTCATCGCCGCGGGCCAGAACGGTCTGAACGAGAGCATGCTGGCCCCGCTGCGTCCCTGGTTTGCGGCCATTACCCTGACCCAGGCGGCCCTGGAGCGCACCGGCTATCGCGGTGAATACGGTGTCGACCAGCACTTCGCCAAGCGGGCGAACGACGGCGGCAAGCCCATCGTCGGGCTGGAGACCCTGCTGGAGCAGCTCGGCTATCTCGCGAGCGTCGGCGACAACCAGACCTTGATGCTGGAGAGCACCCTGGACGAGCTGCCCGACATCCAGCAGGGGTTCGACGCCGTGATGACCGCCTGGCAGAACGGGGACGAGGCCACCCTCATCAATCTGCTCAGGGAGGAGATGGCGCCGCCCAAGCTACAAGCCTGGCTGGAACAGACCCTGCTGGCAGAGCGCAACCGCAACTGGGTCAAGAAGTGGCCCAGCTTGCCGAACGAGAGCTTTATCGTGGTAGGGGCCCTGCATCTTTACGGCGAGCACGGGCTGCTCGCCCTGCTGGAGCAGCAGGGCTGGCGCATCACGCCCCTCACCGAACCGACCCTGGAGAAAGCAAAATAGCGTCCAGTCCGGCGACCTGACGCGCCGGATGCGCGTCGGCTCACAGAATTTGCTGCCGATTAAATAACCAGATAGGGAGTTGATCGAGATCATCCCCTCCCTCCTGAAGAGGTATCTATCATGCCTGTCACCGCCCAGTGACAGGAGTGAACGAGATGGAATTCTGGATGAACCTGATGTTCGGCAACAGCGTGGGGCTGATGTCCATGCTGGTGATTTTCGGCACCTTCCTGCTCATCAGCGCCTATGCGGTCTATTTCATCTACAAGGTGATGCACGCAGAGCCGCCCAAAGAGGGGCAATAACCAGGCTCGCTCAGACCGCCCTCCCCGGCAGGGCCGGGGCCTGCGAGCGTTGCCATTCTAAGGCCCACCAAGGCCCGCTATACTGGCTCCCTCATTTTCATGCGGGGAGCCTGCCGTGTCTCATAACGACGAACTCTCACTGTTCCTGCTTGAAGTGGCCGACGTGCGGCCCCTTCGCAGCGACCATATCGCCCCTGTTGCGGGCAACAGCAAGCCCACCGAGGCGCAACTCGCGCGCCGGGAAGCCGCCACCGCCGAACAACTCACCCTGGATCACCTTGGCACGGAAGCAGTCGAGATGCTGGACCCCCATGCCATCGTCGGCTTCAAGCGTGACGGCGTGCAGGAGGGGGTCTACAAGAAGCTGCGCCTTGGCAAATACGAGCTGCAAGGCTCCCTCGACCTGCACCACAAGACGCTCAACGAGGCCCGTATCGCCCTGGTGCAGTTCATTGCCGAATGCGAAGTGCGGGATATCCGCTGCCTGCTGATCCTGCACGGCAAGGGGGAGCGCAGCACCCCGCGTGCCCTGCTCAAGAGCCATGTCAGCGCCTGGCTGCCACAGTTGCCTTCGGTGATGGCCATGCACAGCGCCGAGCGCCGCCACGGCGGCAGCGGTGCGCTCTACGTATTGCTGCGCAAGAGCGAGCGCAAGAAGGCGGAAAACCGCGAACGGCACCAGAAGCGCCTCGGCTGACTGCCTGAGGGTGGCACCAGGGTGGATGGCAGTGCTAGCATCGGGCGGCCCCGATCATGCCAGGTACGGGGTGCATACCATCAGGGACGATAACAAGGACAATCCCATGTCATACCAGAAACTCGAACAACATCAGCAACAACTGCACCGCCTCTCCCACCTCTCCGCCATCTGCGGCTGGGATCAGGCCGCCATGATGCCGGAGGGGGGCAACGAGGCCCGCGCCGAGGCGATGGCGGAGCTTGGCGTGCTGATCCACGGCAAGCGCACCGCACCCGAGCTTGGGGAGTGGATTGCCAAGGCAGAGAGCGAACCGCTGGACGAGCACCAGCGTGCGAACCTGCGGGAGATCAAGCGCCAGTGGCAGGATGCAAGCCTGCTGCCGGGGGCGCTGGTGGAGGCGCTTTCCCTGGCCGGCAGCAAATGCGAGCATGCCTGGCGTCGCCAGCGCAAGGAGAACGACTGGGCAGGTTTTGCCCCGAACCTCGAGGAGGTGGTGCGCCTGTCGCGGGAGGTGGCTCGCCTGCGCGCCGACGCGCTCGGGGTGCGCCCCTATGACGCCATGCTGGCGCTGTACGAGCCCGGCATGACGAGCGCGCGGCTGGATCAGATCTTCGGCGATCTGACGAGCTGGCTGCCCGGCCTCATCCAGACCGTGAGCGAACGGCAGAAGAGCGACGTGATCCTGACGCCGCAAGGCCCCTTCCCGATCCCAACGCAGCAGGCGCTCGGTCAGGAGGTGATGGGGCTGCTCGGCTTTGATTTCGCGCACGGCCGGCTCGACGTGAGCAGCCACCCGTTCTGCGGCGGCGTGCCGACGGACGTGCGCATCACCACGCGCTACAACGAGCAGGAGTTCGTCTCCAGCCTGATGGGCATCATCCACGAGACGGGCCACGCACGCTACGAGCAGGGCCTGCCGCGCGCACTGCTCGGCCAGCCGGTGGCCGAGGCGCGCTCCATGGGCATTCACGAGAGCCAGAGCCTGTTCTGCGAGATGCAACTCGGCCATCACCCCGCGTTCCTCGCACAGATTGCACCGCGCATCCGCGCACACTTCGGCGAACAGGCCGCGCTCGCACCGGCGAACCTCGAGAAGCTGTACAACAGGGTCGAGCCCGGCTTTATCCGCGTCGATGCGGACGAAGTCACCTACCCGGCCCACGTCATCCTGCGCTACGAGCTGGAGCGGGACCTGATGGAAGGGCGCATCGAGGTCGCGGACATCCCCGAGCTGTGGGATGCCAAGATGCAGCAGTGGCTCGGCTTGTCCACGAAGGGCAATTACCAGAACGGCTGCATGCAGGACATCCACTGGACGGACGGCTCGTTTGGCTACTTCCCGAGCTACACGCTCGGCGCCATGTACGCGGCGCAACTGCGCTTTGCACTCGAGCGTGAGCTCGGCGACATGGGCACGCTCGTAGAGTCCGGCCGCCTGCCGGAGATCTTTGGCTGGCTCGGTCGCCATATCTGGTCACAGGGCAGCCTGCACGGCACGGACGAGCTCATTCGCCGCGCGACCGGTGAGGCGCTCAATCCCCAGTGGCTGCGCAAACACCTCGAACAGCGCTATCTGAAATAAGCGAGGTTGAACCCCCTCCCAGCCTCCCCCTTCACAAGGGGGAGGAGCTAACCCCGCCCCGTTCACAGAGGGGAGCTGTTTGTCCCCTCCCCTTACGAAGGGGAGGGTTAGGGTGGGGTCCTGCCCCCCTTACCTTACAAAGGGAGGACTGGGATTCCTCGGATCGCACTATTTTTGCTATTCCTGTCCGTTTTTGGCTAGTCACCCCTCTCGCCCCCGCTTAGTCTCTGGGACATGCCCACAGCAACCCGAGCCATGCCATGACCACAGAGCCCCCGCATTCATCCCAACGGGACGAGATCATCCCGGGTCTCACCCGGGAGCAGTGCCACGCCGCACGCCTCGCGCGAGACGCGCGTTTCGATGGTCGCTTCTTCACCGGGGTGCTCTCCACCGGCATCTATTGCCGCCCCGTGTGTCCGGCGCGGGCACCGCACGAGCACAATGTGCGCTATTTTCGCTTCGCGGCGGCGGCGGAGCAGCACGGGCTGCGCCCCTGCCTGCGCTGTCGCCCCGAGCTCGCACCGGCCCAGAGCGGCGATCTGCCACCGCTCGTCGCCCAGGTGCTGGCGCGCATCGAGCGCGGCGAGCTGGCGGAGCACAGCCTGGGCTACCTTGCAACGCAGGCCGGGATCACGGAGCGCACCCTGAGGCGCCAGTTCGAGCAACACCTCGGTGCCTCGCCGAAACAGGTGGAGCAGACGCGCCGCCTGCTGCTTGCGAAACGGCTGCTGACGGAAACGCGCCTGCCCATCACGGACGTGGCGTTTGCCGCAGGCTTTGCGAGCATTCGTCGCTTCAACGACGCCTGGCTGCAGGCGTATGGGATGACACCGGGCGCCCTGCGCAAGCAGGAAGGGGGGACTGGCGAGGCGGCGCCGCAATCGAGCCTGCAACTGCACCTGCTGTATCGCCCGCCGTTCGACGTCCAGGCCATGCTCGCGTTCTACCGGTTGCGCGCCATTCCGGGGCTGGAGCGGGTGGATGAGCACGGTTACGAACGCCGTCACCGGGTCGGCGAGCAGGAGGGGCTCATCCGCATCGAGCCCGTCGAGGGGGAGAGGCTCAGACTCACGGTGCGGGATCTGCCGCCGGGTGCGCTGCCGGACATCCTGTACCGCGTGCGCCGCATGTGGGATCTCGACGCCGACATGAGCCGCATCGGCGAACACCTGGGGCAGGATCCGCTGCTCGCCGGCATCCAGGGACGCTGGCCCGGGGTGCGGCTGCCGGGGGGGTGGGATGAATACGAGGTGATGCTGCGCGCCATCGTCGGCCAGCAGGTGTCGGTCAAGGGTGCCATCACCATCATGGGGCGCCTGGTGGCGCGCACCCTGGCGCAGTTCGGCACCGCGCAGCTGCCCACCCCGACCCAGCTGTGCGAGCTGGATCTCGACGGTATCGGCATGCCGGGCAGCCGCATCCGCACCCTGCAAGGGCTGGCCTCGGCGCTCGCAAGCGGCGCACTCACCCTCGCCACGGCAAGCGACGAGCAACTGCTCGCGCTGCCGGGCATAGGTCCCTGGACGGTCGCTTACTGGCGGCTGCGCTGCGGGCTCGACACGGATGCCTTCCCCGCCTCGGATCTCGTGCTGCAAAAGGCGCTGGGGGGCGGTGACAAGCTGCCGGTGAAAGAGGTGACAGCGCGCAGCGCCCCCTGGCAGCCGTGGCGCGCCTATGCCGCGAGCTGGCTGTGGCACGCCATGAGTGAACAACCGGCGCTGCTCACCCGGCCAACACAGACACAAGACGAGGAGAAGAGCCCATGATCCGCTATGACATGATGCCCACCGACCAGGGCGAACTGCTGGTCGCCATCGACGAACGCGGTCTGGTCCATGTGGACTTCCTGGCCGGACTGCGGCCGCTGCCCGACATGCAGGACTGGCTACAGGACGGCGAGGCGCTCGCCCCCTTCCTCGCCGAGTTTCGGGACTACTTCGCGGGCCGGTTGCAGCGCTTCACCCTGCCGCTCGCCCCCAGGGGCACGGCGTTTCAGCAAGCGGTGTGGCAGGCGCTGTGCGACATCCCCTACGGGGAGACCCGCAGCTACGGCGACATCGCCCGCACCATCGGCAAGCCAAACGCGGTGCGGGCGGTGGGTGCCGCGAACGGTCGCAATCCGCTCTCCATCATCATCCCCTGCCACCGGGTGATCGGCCAGAATGGCAGCCTCACCGGCTATGCGGGAGGCCTGCCCATCAAGCAGGCACTGCTGACGCTGGAGAGGGCCTCTCGTTGATCCGGCGCCACCCGGCCAGGGCTCACTGCCGCTGCGCCAGCCAGCCGTGAAACCCCAGCGCCTGAAAGAAGCGGTGCGCCGCCGCGAAACCGGCCCCTTGCAAGAGGCGCCGGGTCTGTCCCTCGTCCAGGGAGGTGAAATCCTCTCCGAGGCGGCGCACCATCTGCTCGCAGGCAGGAAGCGGCAGACCGGCGAGGGCGGCTTGCAACCCCATCGCCTTGCGCTCGAGCGGGTCCGTGGGCGCCATCAGATCCGCCAGCAGCAGGGGAGCACCAGGATTGAGCTGGCGATAAATATCACCCAATAGCGCAGCTTTGGCATCTTGCGCCAGAAAATGCAGAACCAGCAGACAGAGTGCACCATCGCAAGGCTTATCCACCACAGGCAATGCGCCCAGGTGCCAGCACACCCTCTCCCCCATGCCCGCCTGCTCGGCCCGCACCCTGGCATGGGCCAGCATGTCCGCCGAGATATCCTGGGCCACAAAGGTCCAGCGGGGGCAGAGACGGCCAAGTAGCAGCAACTCGCTGCCCGTGCCCACCCCTACCAGCAGCACCCGGGCCTGCTGGCCCAACGCGGCCATCAGCCGGGAGGCACAAAGCTGGTGCAGCAGCTCGTAGCCTGGCACCAGCAGGGGGATGCGGCTGTCATAGGCCTTCGCCCCTTCTCCTTCGAATCGCTCCGTCATCTTTTGCTCCTTTGGTGTGAGCCCCTTGATAGGGGCTGCCGCCGGGAGAAGGTCAAGAGCCACAGGGACGAGCCAGTTGCCAGCCCAGCCCTTCCCATGAAGGGAGGGCCCTAGCCCCCCTTGCCCAGCGCCGCTTTCAGAGCCGGATTGAAGACGCGCTGGAGGGAGGCGGGGTTGTTCACCAGCTTGGCCGCCGGGCGGCGCGGGCGCCTGACCAGCTCGCCGCCACAGTTGGGGCAGGTCAGGTGCAGATACTGATCGTTGCACTCGGCGCAGAAGGTGCACTCGAAGGAGCAGATGTAGGCCGTCGCCGTGTCGGCGGGCAGATCCCGGTCACAGCACTCGCAGTTGGGTCTGAGTTCAAGCATGGCAAGTTCCTGAAGCGCAAGGGGAAAGAGGGCAGCTCAGTCGACGATAAAGAGGCGAGCGCCCAGTTCGGTATAGGAGCGATGGGGTTCGGCGTTGTCCGCCACCTGGTAGCTCATGCCCGGCGTCAGGGTGAAGACGCGGCCATCCTGCAACTCGGTGTGCAGCTCCCCTTCGAGGCAGAGCAGCACATGGCCCTTGCTGCACCAGTGATCCGCCAGATACCCGGGGGAGTACTCCACCATTCGCACCCGCAGCTCCCCGAACTGCCGGGTGTGCCAGCGTGCGACGCCGCGCTCTCCCTTGTGTTCGGTCGGCGGGACCTCGGCCCAGTTCGTGGTGCAAAACGGCAGTGCATGGATGTTCATGACGGATCCTTTGTCAGAAGAAGGCTGGGGGAAGGCGCCTCACCACGGGATATCCGTGACAAGGCCGCACCCCATACTGCCATCAAATCCGCTCCAGCCCCATGCCCACTCGGGCAATCATCCTCTCTTCAGGCTGCCCATCACCTGCATCTCGCAGCGATGGCAGTCAAAGCGCAGGCGGAAACTCTCCTTGCCCATCTTGAGCTCCAGGGGCTCGGCCTTGAGACCGGGCACCTCCTTGGGGCAGAGCTGCTGGCTGTAGCGGATGCAGTGCTTCGTTGTCATCAGCACCACTTCCCGCTCCTCCTTGTTCGCCTCATACGCGGGGGCGATGCTCCCCACCCCGTGTTCGCGAAAGAACTGCTCCGCCGCGCTGTTCAGCACGTTGCCGAGGTAGGAGAGCCGATGCTGGGGATAAACGGCGCCTCGCAGGGGAATGCGCCGCTCGGGTCGCCGATAGGCAGCCAGACGGGCCGCCTCCAGGGCGGCGATCCCCTCCCGGCGCAAGCCGTTAAGCTGTGAAGCCGCAATAAACAGCGGGCGAGTGAATGCCAACTCAATCTGGCGCGCCACAAACAGGGTGTTGCCGAGTTTGCCGAGCTGATCCCTGGCCTGCTGCAGCGCCCTTTCCGGGTTGTCCGCCGGCTGCTGGTCGCAGGGGAGCGTGACGGCGGCGCCAATGCCCTGCTCGTCCACAAGTTCGAGCCGCAGTCCCTCGTCGCACTCCGATAGCCGCATATCGACCCGGATGCGGCGATCCGCGCTCCCCTTTTCGAGCTGCTTGCTGAAGGCCTGATCGTGGTTGCGAAAGATCTCGGTGCCTACCTTGAGACCGGGCATGGGTTCCGACAGGAGTAACCGCTTGCTCTGTGCCTTCTCTTCCACTTTATTGAGGCGCATCCCCACCAGCTCGCCCCCCGGCTTGAAGAAGCCGAGGCCATCGCCGTTGTTGAGGGCAACGGCCTGGCCGTCGATCTCGATGCCATCGCGGGTCACGCTGGTGACGCGCCCGAGCGGCTCCCCGACGTATTTCGGGCTGCGCGGCGAGTCGATGCCTGGCTGTCGGCCATGGAGGAAGTAGTCGGTGCTGCCCCGGTTGAAACTCTTCTTGGGATCCGGCGTAAAGGTGTAGCTGCAACGACCGGCGGAAGCGGCCACCAGATCGGGGCGGCTCGCCAGGATGGTGTCCAGCTTCTGGCGATACCAGGCGGTGACGTTCTTGACGTAGTCGAGCCCCTTGAGGCGCCCTTCAATCTTGAAGGAGCGGATCCCTGCGGCGATCAGCGCCTCCAGGTTGTCGGTCTGATCCATGTCTTTCAAGGAGAGCAGGTGGCTGTTTTCCACCAGCACCTCCCCCCCTGGCGTTTGCAGGGAACAGGGCAGTCGACAGAGCTGGGCGCACTCGCCGCGATTCGCGCTGCGCCCGGTGCGGGCGTGGCTGATGTTGCACTGGCCGCTGTAGGAGACGCACAGGGCGCCGTGGATGAAGAACTCCAGCTGTACGCTGGTAGCGGCGCTTATCTCGCGGATCTGCGCAAGGGAGAGCTCGCGGGCCAGCACCACCTGGGAGAAGCCCACGTCCTGCAGAAACTTCACCTTTTCCGGGGTGCGGTTGTCGGTCTGGGTGCTGGCGTGCAGCGCGATGGGGGGTAAATCGAGCGCCAGCAGCCCCATGTCCTGCACGATCAGCGCATCGGCGCCCGCCTCGTAGATCTGATGGGTCAGGCGCCGGGCCTGCTCCAGCTCGTGGTCGTACAGCAGGGTATTGAAGGCGACGAAGACCTGGGCGCCGAAGCGGTGAGCATGGCGGGCCAGGGACTCGATGTCCTCGAGGCTGTTGCCCGCTGCGCTGCGGGCACCGAAGGCGGGGCCCCCCATGTAGACGGCATCGGCGCCGTGGTTGATGGCCTCGATGCCATAGGCGAGGTTCTTGGCCGGGGCCAGCAACTCCAGGCGGTTGTGATGGTTCTGATCGCGCATAACGTCCGGTTCGAAGGGCTGCAAATGGCCGCCACTCTAGCCAGACTCCCCGCCCCCCGCCTTGATCCCGCTTAAGATCACCGCAGAATGCAGGATTGACCCGGTACAAGGACATCTGGCGGCCCCCTTATTCCCCGGCCCTGACAGAATGCCGACTACGCAGGCACCCGACGCGGAGCTAGATCACGACCTTGAGGGCCAGCCCCAGCAGCACCAGGCCGCTCACCTTGTCTATCACGGTGGATTTGGCCTTGAGCCAGGCGAGTACGGGCCCGCGAGAGAGCACCAGGGCCACCAGCACATACCAGAGCGCATCGATGCCGCCTGCGGTCAGCATCATGATGCCCCCCTCACGCCAGCCGGTGTCGGCATGCACGAACTGGCTGAACAGGGCGATAAAGAAGATGGCGAGCTGGGGGTTCAAGAAGGCCACCATAAAGCCCTCGAACGCCCCTTGACGTCCCCGTGGCGGGTGCCCATCCTCCTTGCCTGCCTCCCCCCCTGCGGGCCTGGCCAGCAACGCCTTGATCCCGAGCCAGGCGAGGAACGCCGCGCCGCCGTAGCGGATGAGATCGAACAGCAGCGGGGTCTGAGTGATCAGGATGGCGAGGCCGAGGGCCGTGATCAGCGCATAGATGCCGACTCCCAGGCCGTGTCCCAGCGCCGTGGCGACCCCGTGGCCCTGCCCTCCCTGCACCGTATTGCGGATGATCAGTGCCAGGCTCGGCCCCGGGCTGATGGCCCCCATCACGCAAATGGCGGCCAGCGCCAGCCAACTCGTCAGCTCCATACCTTCTCTTCCTTCGTGTCGATTGTTGTCACCCGGGATCAGGGTAGGGGGTGGCTCGCTATGCCAGAAGTGAAAGTTATGAATAGAGTCCATAGCCAGTGGCTATAGAGTGGCACAACCCGCTGCCATCAGCGGCTCACCTGCGGCCCTCGGGCCAACTGCTTGCGACTCTCCCCCAGGGTGAATTGCAGGTGATCCCGCAGGAAGGGATAGGCCAGCTCGCGGAACCAGCGGTGAGCCGGATCCAGGTGGTGGCGCTGGTGCCACAGCAGATGATACTGCTGGACCCGGGTGGCGAAGGGGAGATCGCAAAAACTCAGGGCATGTTCCCGGGAGAGCTGCCAGGCGATATGGGCCGGGGTGGTCATCAGACAGTCTGTGCGCAGCAGCACCTCCACCGCGGCCTGGAAGAAGGGCACCCGGGCAAACCAGCGGCGGGAGAGCCCGCGGGGGGCCAGCACCTGCTCCACCGGGCTGTCCTTGTCCCCGCCCCCGCTCACCTGCAGGTGGGGCCATGCAAGGTAATCCTCCAGGCTGAGCGCCATGCCAGAGAGCGGGTGATGGCGCCCCATCAGCACCACCAGCCTGTCCTCCCCCTGATGCAGGCCGCGGATCTGGTCCGGCACCAGCTCCGTGATGGTGGAGACCATGTCCAGCTCCGATTGCCAGAGCTGGGGCAACTGGCGCTTGTCCCACAGGCTGTACTCCAGCGCCGCCCGGGGGGCGGCCCTCGCCAGGGCCGCACAGATGTCCGGCAGGATGTGCTGGGCCACGTAGTCGGAGGAGGCGAGCCGAAACACCCGCTCGCAGCGCTCGGGGGCAAATTCCGGCGCCTCGTAGAGCCGCTCCAGGGCCCCGAGGGAATCGGCAAGCTGGGCCGCCAGGGCCTCGGCCCGCGGGGTCAGCAGCCAGCGCTGCCCTTCCCGCACCAGCAGCTCGTCGCCAAACTCGCTGCGAAGCTGGCCGAGCTGCTTGCTGATGGAGGGCTGGCTCAGGTTCAGCAGCTCCGCCGCCCGGCTGATATTGCGGGTCTCCAGCAGCACCTTGAGGGTGGGCAAGAGATTGAGATTCGCTTTGTGCACAGGAGTCACCTCGGGAAGGGGCCGCCGGGATCGGGCCTTCATCTTACGGCAAGGAGAAGCGGAAATTTAAGCAAAATCACGGTCTTGCTCCCCCCACTCCCCTTACACTGGAGGGGCCGCAGGATGACAGTGAACGCCCCGTGCGGCATAATTTCGCCACTTTCCGCCCCAGGGCGGCCATCACGACAAGCGACGACAAGATGACATACGCCACTATCACCGGGTGGGGAAAATGCCTGCCCCCCGCCTCGCTGACCAACGATGACCTCGGCACCATCATGGATACCTCAGACGAGTGGATCTACCCGCGCACCGGCATCAAGGCCCGCCGTGTCTCCCATGTCAGCACCCAGGCGCTCGCCACCCTGGCCGCCCGTCGCGCCCTGGCGTGCGCAGGCCTGGACGCCGCCGCCCTCGATGGCATCATCCTCGCGACCGCCACCCCGGGCACGCTGGTCCCCAATGGTGCCTCCGCCGTGCAGCAGGCCCTCGGCGCCCACAAGGCGGCGGTGTTCGACCTCAACGCCGCCTGCACCGGCTTCGTCTATGCCCTCTCGGTCGCCACCTCCCTGGTGCAGACCGGCATGATGCAAAGGGTGCTGGTGATCGGTGCCGAGCGATTGACCCAGTTGCTGGACTGGGCCAAGCGCGACACCGCCGTGCTGTTCGGGGATGGCGCCGGCGCCGTCATCATCGAGGCGAGCAAGCAGGAGAGCGGCCTGATTGCCAGCAAGCTCGGTTGTGACAGCGAAGCGCGGGAGATACTGCACGTGCCGAATTTCGGTACGGATCGGGTGCGTTTCGCCGACATTGACGGCCTCTTCACCTTCAACTTCGAGGGGCAGGAGATCTTCAAGCGCGCCGTGCGCGGCATGGGCGAAGCCACCGGCACCGTACTGGCCCAGGCGGGCATCGCCCCCGAGCAGGTCGACCTCATCGTGCCGCACCAGGCGAACGTGCGCATCATCGAGACCCTGGCCAAGCGGATGAACGCCCCCATGGAGAAGGTGATGGTCAACATAGAGCAGTACGGCAACACCTCCGCCGCCACCGTGCCCATCGCCCTGTGCGAGGCGCTGGAGCAGGGTCGGGTCAAGCCGAACAGCTACCTGCTGACCGCCGCCTTCGGGGCCGGGCTGACCTGGGGCGCCGCCCTCATCAAATGGGGAGATCGCGTCACCCCGATCGCGAATTGCGACGAGGTGCTGCCCCCCTGCGAGCAGAGCGCCCTCGAACTCATCGCCCATGCGGTGCAGGGTTGCCAGCAGGCCCGCCCCGCCGACGCCTGAGCGAGCGCCCGCTCCCCATGATCCGCCAGGAGCCCCGGGGCTCCTGGCTGCCAGCCCCCTACGCCCCCTCGCCGTTTCGGCAGCGACATAAAAGTCATTGAAAAGTGTGAATTTTGAGCGAAACATATCAAAAAATGACCACTTGACACTTTTTTGTCGTCAGAATGCGGCCAAGGGGTTCACAACCTTGCCGGATCTGGTAGTATGCGGCCTCGCACTTGGGGAGGGGTTCCCGAGCGGCCAAAGGGATCAGACTGTAAATCTGACGGCTCTGCCTTCGAAGGTTCGAATCCTTCTCCCTCCACCATTCAAGTGCGTCAAGTAAGTAAAAATCAGGAAAATACCCCGTGGAGGGGTTCCCGAGCGGCCAAAGGGATCAGACTGTAAATCTGACGGCTCTGCCTTCGAAGGTTCGAATCCTTCTCCCTCCACCATCTTCCTGAACACAATATGCAATGCCCCTGTGGAGGGGTTCCCGAGCGGCCAAAGGGATCAGACTGTAAATCTGACGGCTCTGCCTTCGAAGGTTCGAATCCTTCTCCCTCCACCATCCTTCAGACAACCCGGCCTCGCGCCGGGTTTTCGCTTTTCTGAATAGAATCCATATGGCGCTGTCAGATCTGACAATTGCCCTCCCCGCACTTTTTAGAAACAGTGGAGCCTCATGTCGCAAGGAGTGCACACAGATGTTTGAAATCTGGGATGAAACGGGTCGCGAGCACGGGCTGACACTGCCCGAGCTGCAACTGCGGCTGCGGGATTACCAGGGAGACGTGATGGTGCGCTACCTCAACCGCCTCGGCTTGCCGAGCACCCTCTTCCTGACCATCCGCCAGGGATGTGCCTATCAGCGCTTCAAGGCGGGTTCCCCCATGCTCGACTGGTCCTGGCTTGCCCAGGCCATGCACGCAGCTCCCCTGGCTGGCGCCGAACCTGCACAGGGCCATGCTCTTCCCTGACCCCCTCTCATCCTGCCCACACCCAAACAGGGCCCATTATCAGACTATTCCTACAGCCTCCGTTTAGACCCTCCCTGTATGATGCGTAACCATGTTCCCGTCAGGTGAAGGCCATGTTTGCGTTCAAAGAAGAGTATCCCGTGAGTGCCATGGTCAGCATGGCGGATATCGTCGTCCCCTTTTATCAGCCCATCATCGGCCAGGATCGTCAGGTCAAGGGGTATGAGGTGCTGGCCAGGCGTTGGGATGCCGGCAGCCAGGGTTATCAGAGCATCGATTTTGCCGCCCTCGGCGAGGATGATGCCCTGCACCTGGATATCGTCATGCTCAGGGCCATCATGCGCGATCTGCCCGTGCTCGCCCAAAAAGGCCCCTATGCACTCTCCATCAACCTCAATCCGGCGCTCTCCAGCCCCACCTACCGCAATCTGCTGTTGCTGGTGCTGCTCCAGGCCCGCAAGCTGGGGATCGACATCTGGTTCGAGGTGCTGGAGCACGTCAGGATCAAGCACCAGCACAGGGAGATGATCGAGGTGTTGCGGGCCCATGGCGCCCACATCGCCTGTGACGACTTCGGCTCCCTGGCATGCAACTTCCAGCGCCTGATGATGCTCCCCTACGAGATCGTGAAGCTGGATCGCTCCCTGCTGCTCCAGGCTGCGCGCAGCACCCATGCCCTCAACATGCTGACGGGGCTGGTGAAATACCTGCAACGACTCGGCATGGCCGTGGTGTGCGAGGGGGTGGAGACCCAGGCCCATATCGAGGTGGCGAACCGGCTGGGCTGCGACTACCAGCAGGGCTACGCCTACGCCATTCCCTCCCCTCTCTCCCGCTGGGCCTGAGCCGAGCGCTTGCGTGTCACGGGGGAAACCCGGGTACCTTTCCCATGAAATCCGGCAGGGTGCTGCCATTTTCCTGCCAAAGATGGCAGGCTGTCCCGGCCACACTGACGCCGAGGCCCGCCATGGTTCGCTTTGCCACCTTCAATCTCGCCTTCGATCGCACCGCACCCGGTATGCTGGGGAAAGAGCTCGCCCTGACCCGCACCGAGCAGGACGCCCTGCTGGCCCGCCACCGGGCGGCTGATGCCCGCCTCGACCCGGGAACGTTCACCCGGGCCAACCACGTGCAGCAGATCCGCAACATCGCCGAGATAGTGCAGCGCACCCGGCCGGACGTGTTGCTGCTGAGCGAATTCGACAATGACGGCAAGGGCAGCGACACCACGGACCTCAACGCCTTCAACGACAACTACCTGGCCCACGCCCAGCACGACGAGGTGACCGCCATCAGCTACCCGGTGCTGCAGAACTTCGCCACCAACACCGGCCTGATGAGCGGCCATGACCTCAACCTGGACGGCAAGGTCAACAACGGGCCGGACGACGCCTGGGGCTTTGGCAACTACCACGGCCAGTACGCCTTCGCCGTGATGTCCCAGTACCCCATCGATACCAAGCAGATCCGCACCTTCCAGACATTCAAGTGGAAGGAGATGCCGGGCGAAACGAACCCCGTCATCGACGACTGCAACAATGCCAAGGCGCCGATCCCGGCTGGCCGCCAGTGTGGCGATGCCTGGTATGACGACGCCGCCTGGCAGGCCTTCCCGCTCTCGTCCAAGAACCACGCCGACGTGCCGGTGCGCATCAAGCGTGGCAACAAGGAGGAGGTGATCCACTTCCTTATCTCCCACCCGACTCCGCCCATCTTCGGCAACGCGGCGCGCCACAACGTCAAACGCAACCGGGCGGAGATAGCCTTCTGGCAGGACTATGTGGCAGGGGCAGGCTACATGGTGGATGACGCCGGCAAGGCCGGTGGCTTGGCCGAGGGCGCCAGGTTCGTCATCGCCGGGGATCTCAACGCCGATCCCCAGATTGGCGATGGGGATCTCACCGCCATTCAGGCGCTGCACAACCATGTGCTGGTCAATCAGGCCGTCACCAACGGCGCCCTGATCCCGGTCAGCCAGGGCGGCCCCGAGTGCCTCGCCAGCCAGCCGGATCAGTGCAAGCGCAACAACAACCGCCCCACCCCGGAGCGCATCACCAGCAGCAGCGGCCTGCAGCTCGACCACGTGCTGCCCTCCGCCAACCTGAACGCGGTCGCCTCAGGCGTGTTCTGGCCGGCCAGCTTCGAACCTGGCTACCACCTGGTGTATGACGCCAAGCTCGGCATCGCCAAGGGAGTCAGCTCGGATCACCGCCTGGTGTGGGTCGACGTCACACTGTGACAGTGACGCAGAGCAGACAAGCAACGGGGCCCGCAGGCCCCGTTTTCATTGGTTTGTCATACCAGCTTCTCCACCCGGGCCGGCAGCCCCTGGCGGGCCGACGAGCCGATGGCCCAGTCCACCAGGGGGTAGCGGCCATGGCGGCTGGGATCCAGCACCGCCAGATCGTTGAGGTTGACCCCGGCTCCGCACAGCGGATTGGCGACCACTTTCTGGCCGTCTATCCAGTGTTCCCGCGCCCCCAGCTCCTTGTGGCCGAAACCGTGCTCGATGGCGATGGCATCGGCCTGCACCCCGGCCACGCACTCGGCCACCCCGATCACGCTGCCATCCGGGGTGCTGACCCGCACCCTGTCCCCGCTCTCGATCCCCAGCTGCGCCGCCGTCTGCGCATTGAGCCGCACCCGGTTGCTGGGGTTCACCTGGCGCAAGCGATCCGAGCCGATGCTCATGGAGCTCATGGTGTGGGACTTGTAGCTGGTGAGTAGCAGCGGCCACTGGGCCGGCTTGAACGCCTCATTGAGCGGCGTGCCGTCCGCCAGCTGGGGGCGGAAGAAGCGCGGGGTGCCGCTCAAGAACCGGCCGCTCTGGCTGTGGCGGCGGCTGCCCACCTCGGGGTTCCACACCATCAGTGGCTTGGGCCAGCGCTTGCTTGGCTGACCCGCTGCATCGCGCCCCTTGGCCGCCGGCTCGAAGCGCCCGCCACGGGCGAAGAGATAGGCGGCGCGGCCCGCCTCCTCCGCACTCAGGGTGGCATTCAGCACCGGCAGGATCCGCTCCACCCCGGACCAGGCGAGATCCTCAGGATCTATGGCGGGCACCGGCTCGCCGAGATAGGCGACGTTGGCCGCACCGTAGAGGGAGAAGTCCGCCGCCTTATGCAGGGCATGCAGCTTGCCATCCGCCCCTTTGAGCGCCCCCTCGCCAAAGCCCGGCAGCCCCAGCCGTTTGGCCACCGCGATAAAGAAGGACTCCATGCAGACCGGATCCCCCTCGGCAGTCTTGGCGACTCTTGGCTCCACGATAGGCCAGCGGCCGGTGGAGACCTTGGTCATCACCCCGTGCCAGGCGGTGGCCCAGCCCCAGGACTCGTAGGTCAGGGTGTCCGGCACTAGGTAGTCCGACAGCGCCGACGACTCGTTGATGAAGCTGTCGATGCTGACCACAAGGGGCAGCACGGCAGGGTCCTTGAGCTCTTCGCCTATGGCCTTGCTGAGCCCGGCCTGGCCGTAGAGGGGATTGCCCATGTGGTTGATCCAGGCCTTGAGCCGGTAGGGGTAACCGTTCACCGCCGCGGTCAGGTGTTCGCCGAGCAGAGGGCCGGAGATAGGGAACCAGGGCTCTTGCGCCGGATAGGGATTCTGACCCGCCTCGCGCTTGCGCCGATATTCGGAAGTTTTCTCGTAGGGGAATTTGGAGCGCGACAGGAAGACCCCTGCGGGTTTGACCATGCCGGGGAAGCTCGCCAGATCGTAGCGCGGCCCCGCCCCGAAGGGATCGAACTTGCCGCCGCTCGCCACGGCGCCGCCCCGGGCATTGAGGTTGCCGATCATGACGTTGAGCATCATGATGGCCCAGGCCGAGTAGAAGCCGTTGGCACTCATGGTGCCGCCGTGGGAGACCACCGCCGCACGGGTGCCGTGGCTGGTGAACTCCCGCGCCAGCGCCTCGATATCGCTCACCGGCACGGCGCACTCGGCGCTGTATTGCGCGAGAGAGTGCTCGCGGCACGCCTCGGCCAGCAGCTGGAAGCTGCTCTTCACCATGAACTCCCCCTTGGGGCCCTGAATGGGGCGATCCACCCAGAGGTTGGCCCGCTCACACTGGCCGGCGGGTCTCGGCTCGCCGCTGCCCGCCTCCTCTACCAACATGGCGTCCCCTTCCCCATAGGCTTCCCCCTCAAAGGGCAAGCCAAGATCGCTGGCCCGCAGCATCTGACCGAAGCGCGGGTGGGACTCGTCGCAGAGCACCAGGTGGCTGGCGTTGCAAAAACCGCGATAGCCGGCCCGCTCGGCAGCAGCGGCATGGGGTGCCGTCAGGAAGGGCTCGGCGTAGCGTTGGTTGTCGATGATCCAGCGCAGCATGGCCATGGCCAGGGCGGAATCAGTGGCAGGGCGGATGGGCAGCCAGCGGTTGGCGGGGGAGGACGGCATGTTCACCGTGTTGGGCAGGCTGGGGGCCACCACCACGTAGGAGAAGGGCTTGCCCTGCCGCGCCCGGTTCGCCGCCAGCTGACGGGACTGACGCTTGAAGGGGTTGCCCGATTGCTGGGGCGAGGTACCCATGAACAGCAGGAAGTCGCTCTCGTCCCAGTCCGGCTTGAGGTGGGCGTTCTTCTCCAGATCGTCCAGCAGGGCGCCGGCCCCGACCCGGAACGACAGGCCGCAATAAGCACCGTGGTTGGCGAAGTTGCGGGTGCCGAAGCTGTTGAAGGTGAAGCGCTTGATGAAGTGATCCCGCCCCTCGTCCGAGGCGTTGCTCACCAGCAGCTGGTTGGCCCTGGGGCCGTACTCCGGGTTGGCCGGGTCGAGCGGCTCGGCGAGGTTGCGAATGGCCCGCAGCCCCTCAACCTGGCCCTCGCCAAACAGATCGCCCCCCTCCACCACCTCGGCCACCAGCTGCTCGAAGGGGATGCTCTGCCAGCGGCCACTGCCACGGGGCCCCACCCGCTTGAGACAGCGGGTGACCCGCTGCGGACTGTCGAGCTGCTCGAGCATGGCGTTGCCCCGGGCGCAGGCGGTGGAGCGCCCGTCCAGCCCCCCTTCCTGGTAGCCACTGGTGGCGAGCAGCGCCTGTTTGACCGGGGTCTTGAAGTCGATGTGGTGCCGGGCGGAGAGGGGGTGATAGGGGTTGCCCAGGATCCGCACTATCTGGTCGCGCTCGTTGTCGATGCGGGCCCGCACTCCGCACAGGGTCCAGCAGCCGAGGCACATGGTGTTGGCAACCCGCTGGGCCGGGTTGGGATGCAGCTCCCCTCGCTCGTCAACCCGGTACTCCACGGCCAGCGAGTTGCCATGGATGGGATCCCGGGTCGGCTGGCCCGAGCTGCCGGTGGCGAGGCCGCTCGCCACCTGCTTGAGGGTGTCGCTGTAACCGGCGACGAACAATCCGGTGCCACCGGCGATGGCGGCGCCCTTGAGAAACGTGCGTTTGCTGTGATCCATCAGAGTGCCTCGCGTGCAAAAGGAGTGGGTGCCTTGATGGCAGAGGAAACAGAGGGGCGCACCAGCTCCGAGAGGGCCACCAGCAGGGCCAGCAGCAGACCGAAGGTGCCGAGAATGCCGAGCACACCGGCCGGGCCCCAGGCGATTTCATAGAGATAGACGCCGGCCCCGTACTTGGGTGCGAGCTGCCCCTGGATCAGCACCAGCCAGCGCAGGCCCCACACCAGGTGCAGCCCCAGCAGCCCCAGCCCCCAGAGTGCCAGGCGGGCAGAAAGCCTTGGCCGCACCAGCATCAGTAGGCTGGCCAGCCCCAGGGTCAGCAACAGCCAGTGGGCCGCCAGCCGCCAGCTCGGGTCGAGCCGATAGAGGGCCGCGGCCTCTGCCGCCGAGGCGCCGCCAAGCAGGGCCCAGCCCAGCAGGGAGAGCGCCAGCAGGCCTAACGTCCAGCCACTCTGGCGCAGCAGGGCCGACTCGGTCTGGGCACCCCAGCCCGTCAGCAAGCGGTTGAGCAGCAGCAGAGCACTCTGGGCCCCCAGCACCGCGCTCAGGGTCAGCAGCCAGGGCAACCAGGGGGTATGCCAGAGTGGGCGCGCCGCCACCGCCATGGTCTCGAGCCCGGTGTAGAGGGCGATGCTGAGCCCGCTCAGGGCCGCCAGCAGGGAGAGGGGCCGCAGCCAAACGTGCCCCGACCAGCGTCCCAGGCAGAGCAGCCGGGCAAGGCGGGCTATCTTGTCCCCTTCTGCACCGCGCCGGGCCAGGGCTGGCCTTAGCAGCAGCCAGCCGAACAGCATGGAGAGCAGGCTGAACAGCGGTAGCAGATAGGCGCCATACCACATGACGGAGCCAAAGCGCGCCTGGGCGTAAAAATGCCAGGCCCGGGCCGGCTGGTGCAGATCCGCGGTCAGGGCAATGGGAGCCACCAGGCCGGCCGCCACCATCAGCACCGCCGCCAGGGTCTGCAGCCGCGGGTCCGGCGCTTTGCGCCACAGCTCAAACGCGCCGAGCCAGAGGGCTCCGTAGGCGAGGCCGATGAGGAAGAAATATTGCACCGCCCAGGGCAGCCAGGTGATGGGCTGAGCCGGGGCCAGCAGTTCGTTAATGACCATGGGCTATCTCCTTGCCATCGTCGGTGAGCAGGGTGCGCAGGGCCGGGTTGCCGTCGACCTTGCTGACGAAGGCCTCGTCCATGCCGAGATAAAAGACCCGCGGCTGGGTATGGGCCTCCGGCTTGAGCACCTTGAGGGCCGGCTCGTGTTGGCGCAGCAAGCGACTAATCCGGCTCTTGGGATCGTTCAAATCGCCTATGATGCGCGCCTCGCCGACACAGCTCTCGACGCAGGCGGGCAAGAGCCCCGCCTCCAGCCGATGGGCACAGAAGGTGCACTTGTCGGCGGTGTTGGTCTCGTGGTTGATGAAGCGGGCGTCATAGGGACAGGCCTGCACGCAGTAACCGCAGCCGACGCACCAGTCGTTGTTGACCACGACGATGCCGTCATCGCGCTGGAAGGTGGCGCCGGTGGGGCAGACATCGAGGCAGGCAGGCTCGGCGCAGTGGTTGCACAGCCTCGGCAGCATCAAGAGAGAGGCGGGAGCCGCGAGGGCGGCCACGTCACTCACCTCGTACTGGCTCACCGTGGTGCGAAACTGGCCGAGTGGAGGCTGGTTTTCGATGGTGCAGGCCACGGTGCAGGCCTGACAGCCGACGCAGCGGCGCAGGTCGATCAGCATGCCGTAACGCTTGCGACCGTCCCCCCGGCTGATGGCCGCCCGCCCGTTGCGGGGAGCGGGAACGGACTGCGCCTGAACCTGGGTGACGGGGATCAGGGCCGCCCCTGCGGTGAGGGCGGCGATCCCGGATAACAATCGGCGCTTGCTGGGCTCCATGGCATCTTTCCTTCTGCTGAGCTGGCTTGAAAGGGGTTGGGCCGATTGTCCTCAACGCAGGAAGTCGCCTCTATTGTGGTTTTCCACATACCGGGAGCCGGGTTGATCCAGCGCAATAAAAAATGCCCCAGCCCTGCTGAACTGTGACCGGGGCGGCGTTTGCCGCCCCTCCCGGCCCCGTTCGCGTGCAAGCGCGCGCCCCAGTGATAGACTGCCCCCTTTGCACCGAGAGGAGAGCCCCCTGCACGCCCCACTTCCCTTGTCCCTGCTCAGCCTGCTGCTCTGGCTCGCCCTGTCAGCCCTGCCGCTGCGGGTGCAGGCCGCCCCGACTCCCTCTTCGCCAGCGCCGGCCCGGCAGCAACCCGCACCATCCCAGGCCGCGCCGGTGCAGGCCTTGGCCGAACCGATACGCATCGGCGTGCTGGCAACCCGTGGCCCGGCCCTGGCCAGAGCCCAGTGGCAACCGCTATTGCGCTGGCTGGCACAGCGCGTGCCCGACCATCGCTTCGTGCTGCATCCGCTGGGGCTCGATGAACTGGCCGAGGCCGTCGCCCGCGAGCACCTCGATTTCGTCATCACCAACCCGGGCCAGTCGGTGAGTCTGGCGCGCCAGTATCCGCTGGCCTGGCTCGCCACCCTCAAGAGTCCGGCCGGGGGGGACAACCTCGCCATCGGCGCCGCCCTGGTGGTGCCTGCCCAGACCCCCTACCGACACTGGCGTGACCTCAAGGGGCAAGCGGTCGCTGCCGTCTCGGAGAACGCCTTCGGCGGCTACCTCGCCTATCGTTTCGAGGCGGGCGAACAGGGAGTTCGGCTGGAGCACTTCTTCTCCACCGTGCAGTTCACCGGCTTTCCGCTGGACCGGCTCATCGAGCGGCTGGCGGCAGGGGAGGTGGCCGCCGCCATCGTGCCGGTGTGTCAGCTGGAGCGCATGGAGCGGGAGGGCAAGGTCGCGGAGGGGGCATTTCGGGTGCTGGACGATCAGGCGCCGGCCGACTTTGGTTGCCAGAGCTCGACCCGGCTCTACCCCAACTGGTCCTTCGCCAAGACAGAGCGGGCCTCCCCCGCGCTGGCGCTGGCGGTGACCCGCGCGCTGTACGATCTGCCCGCTGATAGCGAGGCGGCCATCGCCGCCGATTCGGCGGGCTGGACCGTGCCCACCAGCGAGCTCGCCATCGACCGTCTGCTCAAGGCGCTGGATCGTCACCCGCTGCAGGGCCCCTGGTGGCAATCGGCCTGGCACTGGCTGCGCCAGCATCAACAGTGGGGCTGGGGTGCCCTGGTGCTGGTACTGCTGCTGGGGGGCCACCACCTGCTGCTGCAATACCTGTTCAACCGCAGCCAGCGCCGGCTGCTCAAAGCCCGCCACCAGCTCGAGCAGAAGGGACGCCAGCTGGCACAGGCCAGACGGCTCGCCGAACTGGGCGAGCTGGGCGCCAACGTGGCCCACGAGGTCAATCAGCCCCTGAGCGCCATCGCCAACTACAGCCAGGGAGCCTTGTTGCGACTGGACAAATTGGCACAGGATCCGGCCCAGGCTGCCGCCCAGGCCTCCCTGCGTCAGGCCCTGGAGCAGATAGGGCGCCAGGTCCAGCGCATCACCCAGACCGTCAACCGGCTCAGAGCCAGGCTGCAGAAGCGCCCTCCCCGCTTCGCGCCTTGCGACCTGCCCAGCCTGGTGGCGGAGTTGCGCCCCCTGTTGGAGCAGATGCTGGCGCCGCTCGACGTCGCCTTCACCCTGCACTGGCGGGGCCAGCCGCGCCGACTCCCTCTGGATGGCACCGGGATGGAGCAGTTGCTGGTCAACCTCATCAAGAATGGCGCCGAGAGTGCAGCGCAGAGAGCGGCGCAGAGGGCAGCTAAGAGTGCGCGCGCCACTGTTCACTCCCCTGCTCCCCCCCCTGCGCAAGCACCGGCGCAGGCGCCTGCCCGGGTCGAGCTGCTGATCGCCTTCGAGGCACAGAGCCTGCTGCTGGAGATCCGCGACAACGGCGCCGGCCTGAGCGTCCCCGCCACCGAACTGCAGCAGGCGTTTTACAGCGACAAGCCGGACGGCATGGGGCTGGGGCTGGCCATCTGCCGGGAGGTGGTCGAGAGCCATCGCGGCCAGTTCAGCCTGGAGAACCTGAGCCCCCACGGTTGTCTGGCCCGGGTCACCCTGCCCGTGCCGCCCCCCGAAACCCTCCCTTCATC
>NZ_CDBK01000111.1:0-244 GCF_000819785.1 Aeromonas caviae
GAGTTCTTCTCCATCCAGACCCTGAACGGGGCCCTGACCACGGTGCGGGAGTTCAGCCGCTACCGGGACGAGGAGACCGCCAATCACCTGCACCGCATGTCGGCCTATTCGCGGCTCATCGCCCGGGAGGTGGCGGCCCATTACCCCTTGAGTGACGAGGAGGTGGAGTTCATTCACCTTTTTTCCGAGCTGCACGATATCGGCAAGATTGCGGTGCCCGACGCCATCCTGCTCAAGCCGGGCA
>NZ_CDBK01000111.1:419-25718 GCF_000819785.1 Aeromonas caviae
CATCCTGCTCAAGCCGGGCAAGCTCACGGCCGAGGAGTACGGGGTGATGAAGACCCACCCCTTCAAGGGGCGGGAGATGATCGCCCTGATGATCCGCGAGTTCGGCCTCGACGGCATCCATCACACCGACATGCTGGAGAACATCATCGCCTACCACCACGAGCGTTTCGACGGTCAGGGTTACCCGGAAGGACTGGCGGGGGAGGCGATCCCCCTGGAAGCCCGCATCGTCGCGGTGGCGGATGTGTTTGACGCCCTTACCAGCGAGCGACCCTACAAGCAGGCCTGGCCCCTCGAAACGGCTTTTGAATACCTCAAGACCCATGCCGGCAGCCAGTTCGACCCTGTCTGCGTCGCGGCGGCGCTGCAAAGCCGGGAGGCGTTTTGTGCCATCCACCGGCAATATCGGGATCCCGTGATCACCTGATTGCGCCCCTCTCTCCTCCCCGGTTTCTCCCGGATTCCCCAGGCCCCGTCATCTGACGGCGGGGCCCTGGGGCCCTCTCTCGTTTCATCGCCTTTAGGTGCATCCGGCGCCGGGGTTGTTCTGCGGCATTGCGGCTTTGCGGCGAGGCAGGGCGCCGCGGTGAGCGGGGCGGCCAACGGGAGGATTGTCCGGGGTAAGGTCATAAGAGTGCCTTATAAAGAGAGGCCAGATATTAGTAGTATGACTGACATGAGGCCGCTAGTGGGCACGACATGGCCGGGGCGGCGCCTCTGGTGGCCCGTCCCGCCGAGATGCCGACTCGGTGGTGACACTTTGATCATTTCAATAATTCTTGTATAGTTGAAATGAAGCATCCAAGGGGGGAGACCCATGAACAAAGAGATGGCCACCAAGGTCTTTGAATCGCTGGCTTCCGGGATCCGGCTCGAGGTGTGGCGGCTGCTGGTCAAGGCCGGGCTGGAGGGGCGGGTCGCGGGGGAGCTGGCTGGCGAGCTCGACATCGCTCCCAATACCCTCTCGTTTCACCTCAAGGGGATGCTCAACGCCGGGTTGCTGTCGGTGGAGCAGGAGGGGCGTTTTCTGCGCTATCGCGCCAACATCCCCCTGATGCTGGGGGTGATCGCCTACCTCACCGAGGAGTGCTGCGCCGGTCATCCCGAGGCGTGCGGCCTGCTGCCCGCCGGGCCCGGCAGCGCTTCCCGCGCCGAGGGGTCGTCGCCCTGCTGCGGCGAGTCGTAACGGGCCAGGGCTGTCTATGCCCATGTGCCGTGTCATTCATCTATTCAACCTGGGGTGCGAGCGTGGATCGCACCGGGAGTCATCATGTCTGCAAGCTGTGAGGCCAAGGCAGCCCCTGCCATCGGCTTTTTTGAACGTTATCTGACCGCCTGGGTCGCCCTCTGCATCCTGGTGGGCATTGGTCTGGGGCAGGGGTTGCCGAGTCTCTTCAAGGCCATCGGCGCCATGGAGGTGGCCAGGGTCAACCTGCCGGTGGGGCTGCTTATCTGGGTGATGATCATCCCCATGCTGCTCAAGATCGACTTTGGCGCCCTGCACCAGGTGAAGGGGCACCTCAAGGGAATCGGGGTCACCCTCTTCATCAACTGGCTGGTCAAGCCCTTCTCCATGGCCTTCCTCGGCTGGCTCTTCATCCGGGTGCTGTTTGCCGACTGGCTGCCGGCGGATCAGCTGGACAGCTACGTGGCGGGCCTCATCCTGCTGGCGGCGGCCCCCTGCACCGCCATGGTGTTTGTCTGGAGTCGCCTCACCAACGGCGATCCCTACTTCACCCTGTCGCAGGTGGCGGTGAACGACCTCATCATGGTGTTTGCCTTTGCCCCGCTGGTGGCGCTGCTGCTCGGGGTCTCCAGCATAGTCGTGCCCTGGGATACCCTGCTCACCTCGGTGGTGCTCTACATCGTCATCCCTGTCATCCTCGCCCAGCTGCTGCGCAAGGCCTTGCTGAGAAAGGGGCAGGCCCATTTTGACGGCGTCATGACCCGCATCCAGCCCTGGTCGGTGGCGGCCCTGCTGCTCACCCTGGTGCTGCTGTTCGCCTTCCAGGGCAACGCCATCATGGAGCAGCCGCTGGTCATCGCCCTCCTGGCGGTGCCCATCCTGATCCAGGTGCTGTTCAACTCCGGGCTCGCCTACTGGCTCAACCGCAAGGTGGGGGAGAAGCACTCGGTGGCCTGCCCTTCCGCCCTGATCGGGGCCTCCAACTTCTTCGAGCTGGCGGTGGCCGCCGCCATCAGTCTGTTCGGCTTTCACTCCGGCGCGGCGCTCGCCACCGTGGTCGGGGTGCTCATCGAGGTGCCGGTCATGCTGCTGGTGGTGCGCATCGTCAACGCCAGCAAACCCTGGTACGAGGCGGGGCTAAGGCGCTAACGGATGGCGGCTAACCCATTTCTATTCACTTGAGTCATGAGAGACAGGCAAATGAGTGCAATCACCCTCTATCACAACCCGGAGTGCGGTACCTCCCGCAACACCCTCGCGCTGATTCGCAACAGCGGTGTGGAGCCCACCATCATCCACTATCTGGAGACGCCCCCCTCCCGCGACGAGCTGGTGGCCCTGATCGCCGCCATGGGCATGCCGGTGCGCGATCTGCTGCGCAAGAACGTGCCCCCCTACGAGGCGCTGGGGCTGGCAGAAGATCGCTTCAGCGATGACGAACTGATCGATGCCATGCTGGCCCACCCCATCCTCATCAACCGGCCCATCGTGGTCACCCCCCTCGGCACCCGGCTGTGCCGCCCGTCGGAGGTGGTGCTCGATATCCTGCCCGACCCGCAGCAAGGGGCCTTTGCCAAGGAGGATGGCGAGCAGGTGGTGGACGGCCAGGGTAAACGGCTTCGTTGAGCCCCTGCGCGTCAGCGTCTGACCCGCGCCGGGGGGATGCCCTTAACGGGCAGGCGCCAGATCTGCTACTGTGACCTTCGACTCATCACAGAGGGTGGAAACAATGAAGATTCGATTCCTGGTGATAGCCACGGCACTGGCGCTGGCCTCAACCCCCGGTCTGGCCGACTGGGCAAAGCTGAAGGAGGCCGCCTCCGAACTCGGTACCGCGGTGAGCGATACCAGCAAGGAGGCGTGGAAGGGGATCACCGATTTTTCCAAGGAGACCTGGGAGTCGGTGTCCAGCTGGGGGGCCGAGGCCTACAACAAGGCGGGGGCCTGGACGGCAGAGAGCGCGGCCACCGGCAAGGAGTGGCTGACCGCCGCCGACAAGAAGCTCGACACCATGCTCGAGCCCAAGACCCCGGAGGAGGCGAGAACCGCCCTCGATACCATGGCCGATACCGCCCTGGTGCGGCTGTTCAACGAGCAGCCTTCGGCCAAGTTGCTGTTTGACAAGGCTTATGGCTATGCGGTGTTCGACTCGCGCAAGTTCTCCCTGATGATCCACACCAATCAGGGGGCCGGGGTCGCCGTCAATCGCACCAGTGGCAAGCACACCTACATGAAGATGTTCGGTGCCGGTCTTGCGGCCGGGATCGGCGGCAAGTTCTACCAGCAGGTGATCCTGTTCGAAGACAAGGCGAGGTTCGATGCCTTCGTCAGCAAGGGGTGGGAAGCCACCTCCGAGGTGGGCGCCGTGGCGGGCAAGGAGAGCGCCGAGCTCACCGCCAAATACAATGGCGGCATGGCCATCTATCAGATTGGCGAGAAGGGGCTGTTGCTGGACGCCAACATCTCGGGCTCCAAGTACTGGCTGGATGACGACCTGAACAAGTGATCCCTGCCGATCTGACTCGTTTTTTCTTGGAGGAGATCGAGGTGCACTCTGTTTAATTGTCGGGACTTGCAGTAAAAAGAGGGCCTTGGGCCCTCTTTTTCATGGGCGCCGCACAGAGTCCGGCGACCAGGAGAGCAAGATGACCCATGAGGCCGAGCAGGATCGGATGGCTGCCCACCGCCGGGAGTGGGACAAGCAGAGCATCTACCTGCGGCTGCTGCTGGGCGATCCCCCCGGCTCTACGGCCTGATCCCCGGATGGCCGGTGCCCGCCGGCCTGATCGCGCCCCGCTTTTATCCCTGATCTCGAGATCTCGCTCTGGTTGGCACCTTTATTGCTTCAAGCCAGTCAGTGTCAATGATTTGTCTGGGAAGGGAAGATGGAAATTAGCGCAAGCAGCCTGATGCAAGAGATGCAGGCCCTCAAGGTGGAAGCCGGTGCCACGCCGTTGACCCAGCCCGGTCGTCCGGTCAGTTCGGATTTCGGCCAGATGCTGCAACAGGCCCTGGACAACGTCAACGAGTTGCAGGGCACCGCCAACGATCTGCGTACCCGCTTCGATCTCGGCGACAAGTCGGTGGATCTCTCCCAGGTGATGATCGCCGGCCAGAAATCCTCCATCGCCTTCGAGGCGACGGTGCAGGTGCGCAACAAGATGGTCGATGCCTACAAGACCATCATGAACATGCCGGTGTAACTCGGGCCCATGGCGACCGAGCATCATGAACATGTCAGCAATAAGGACATAAACCGTGGCAACTGATCAAAACGGCGATCTGCTGATCAACAACGAGGGGGCGGCCGCCCTCGACGAGCACGAGCAGAAGAGCTCGGCGCTGGGCTTCCTGTCCAACACCGATGTGTTGCGCCAGATCACCCTGATCCTGGGGCTGACCATCTGTCTGGCCATCGCCGTCTTCATCCTCTTGTGGGGCAAGGAGCCGGAGATGCGTCCCCTCGGCACCTTCACCACCCAGGAGCTGGTCTCCACCCTGGATTACCTGGATCAGCAGAAGATCCCCTATCAGGTGGATGGCAAGAGTGTGCTGGTCAGTGCCGAAAACTATGCGGACATCCGGTTGCGCCTGACCCGCGCCGGTCTGGCCAACAACAGCGACGCCAGCAACGACGGCGAAGCCATCCTGCTCAAGGACTCCAGCTTCGGCGTCAGCCAGCGCATGGAGAGCGAGCGCCTGAAACTGAGCCGTGAGCGCCAGCTGGCGAGCGCCATCGAGCAGTTCCAGAACGTCGCCAAGGCCCAGGTGCTGCTGGCTATCCCGAAAGACAACGTGTTTGCCCGCAACGAACGCAAGCCCAGCGCCACCGTGGTCCTGAGCCTCAAGGGCAACGCCCTGGGCCAGGGTGAGGTGGACTCCATCGTCGACATGGTCGCCTCCGCCGTTCACGGTCTGGAGCCGACCCGCGTCACCGTGACCGACCAGAACGGTCGCCTGCTCAACTCCGGCTCCCAGGATCCCCTCTCTGCCCAGACCCGCAAGGAGTTTGCGATGCAGCAGAAGCAGGAGCTCGAATACAAACAAAAAATTGACGCCATCCTGATCCCGGTGCTGGGGGCCGACAACTATACGGCGGAGGTGGATCTCTCCCTCGACTTCTCCCAGCAGGAACAGACCCGCAAGACCTACAACCCGGACCTGCCGGCGGTGCGCTCCGAAATGACCATGGAAGAGAACAGCGCCAGCGGCAGCAACGGCGGGGTGCCCGGCGCCCTCTCCAACCAGCCGCCCGCCGCGTCCAACATTCCCGAGCAGGCTGCCGGCGCAGAAGGAACCGCCTCTTCCGGCCGTTCCCGCAAGGAAGCGACCCGCAACTTCGAACTGGACACCACCGTCAGCCACATCCGGCGCCAGCAGGGCGGCATTCGCCGCATGACGGTGTCGGTGGCGGTGGACTACAAGGCCATCCCCGGCGCCGACGGTGCCGTGACCCGGGAAGCCCGCAGCCAGGCCGAACTCGATACCCTGCGCCGTCTGCTGAGCGGCGGTCTGGGCTTTGACGTGACCCGGGGGGATACCCTGGAGGTGGTCGCCATTCCGTTCAACCGCCCGGAACTCGAGACCGTGGCCGACATCCCTCTCTACGAGCAGCCCTGGTTCTGGCGCGCGGTGCGCATCGCCGCCTCCGTGCTGGTCATCATAGTGCTCATCGTCACCGTGGTGCGGCCCATGCTCAAGCGCCTGCTCTACCCGGACGCCAAGCCGGAAGGGGAGCTGGACTTCGACAACCACACCGTGCTGGGTGGTGACGACGAACTGAGCCTGCTGGCCGCCCAGGCCGAGGCCGAACCGGTATTCGGTCTGCGGGATGGTCAGCTCAAGCTGCCTGACCTGCACCGTGACGAGGATCTGCTCAAGGCCGTGCGCGCCCTGGTAGCGAACGAACCTGACCTGGCCGCCCAGGTCATCAAAGAATGGGTAACCAAAGATGCCTGAAGAGAATAAAAGCCAGGTCACCGGCAACGACATCACCGAAAGCCAGCGTTTGATCCTGGATCAGATGGGGGGCATGGAGATGGCGGCGGTGCTGATGCTGAGCCTCAACGAGGAGGACGCGGCCCAGATCTTCCGCCACCTCGAGCCCAAGCAGGTGCAGCGGCTCGGCATGTCCATGGCCTCCATGTCGGATTTCAGCCACGATCGGGTGGCGGCGGTGCATCGTCAATTTATCGACGACATCCAGAAGTACACCAACATCGGCATCGGCAGTGAAGACTTCGTGCGCAAGGCCCTGGTGGCGGCGCTCGGGGAGGACAAGGCCAGCAACCTGGTGGATCAGATCATCCTGGGGTCAGGTGCCCGCGGCCTCGACTCCCTCAAGTGGATGGATGCCCGCCAGGTGGCCAGCATCATCCAGAACGAGCACCCGCAGATCCAGACCATCGTCCTCTCCTATCTGGAGCCGGAGCAGTCCGCCGAGATCCTGAGCCAGTTCCCGGAGCAGGTGCGCCTGGATCTGGTGATGCGCATCGCCAACCTCGAAGAGGTGCAACCGGCGGCGCTGCAGGAGCTCAACGACATCATGGAGAAACAGTTCGCCGGTGCGGCCGGTGCCCAGGCGGCCAAGATGGGCGGCCTGAAGGCGGCGGCCAACATCATGAACTACCTGGACACCAACATCGAAGGGCAGCTGATGGACTCCATCCGCGAGTCGGACGAGGAGATGAGCCAGCAGATCCAGGATCTGATGTTCGTGTTCGAAAACCTCATCGACGTGGACGATCGGGGCATCCAGACCCTGCTGCGGGAAGTGCCCGGGGATCTGCTGCAACGGGCCCTCAAGGGGTCGGACGACCAGATGCGGGAAAAAGTATTCAAGAACATGTCCAAGCGGGCCGCCGAGATGCTGGCGGACGACCTCGAGGCCATGGGGCCGATCCGTGTCTCCGAGGTGGAAGCCGCCCAGAAGGAGATCCTCTCCACCGCGCGCCGCCTGGCGGATGCGGGCGAGATCATGCTGGGGGCGGGTGGTGGCGAAGAGTTCCTCTAAGCCATGGGCCATGGAATGTGCGATGATGTCGGCCCCTGTACCCGGCCCTCGATAGGAGTCTCTTCGGCACATGAATGACAAGAACAGCAAACTGCGCGGCTATCTGAGGCCCGAGTCCGACACGGCGCAGATTGAGACCTGGGGCTGGCCAGAGATGGAGACCGAAGCCGAGGTCGAGACCAATGCCCTGGGGCTGGCTCCTGACTGGTATCGTCAGGAGCAGGCCGATGCGGCCCTGCCGGAAGAACAACCCGAAGAACCCGCCCCCAGCATCACCGCCGAAGAGGTGGAGGCGATTCGTCAGGCTGCCTGGGAAGAGGGGATGCGCGATGGGCGCGAGGCCGGTTTTGCCAAGGGGTTGGAAGAGGGCAAGCTCGAAGGCTTGCAGCAGGGCCACCAGGCCGGGCTGGAGCAGGGCAGGGAAGAGGGACTCGCCATGGGGCGGGAGCAGGTGGAGCTGGAGATAGCCCGCTGGCAAGCCCTGGTCTCACGCCTGGCCACTCCCCTTGGCGAGATGGACGAGGCGGTGGAGCAGCAGCTCATCGCCCTGGTGCAGCAGCTCGCCCGCGCCCTCATCCGCCATGAGGCGCAAACTTCCCCCACGCTGCTGCTGGAGGCCCTCAAGCAGGGGTTGACCCTGCTCCCTGCCGCCGAGCAGGGGGTCACCCTGATGCTGCACCCGGAGGACGTGACCCGGGTAGAGGCCGCCTTTGGCGCCGAGGAGTGCGCCAGGCGCCACTGGCGGCTGCAAAGCGAGCCCACCTTCTCCCCCGGCGATCTGCAACTGGCCACCGAGCTTTCCAGCATCGATCTCACCCTCTCCGGGCGCATCGATCAACTGCTGCGCAATTTCCTGCGTGACAACGCGAGCTGAGCCATGGCCCGGTTCGAACCCGTCGTGCAGCGTCCTGCTGACGGCATCATCAGGCACTCATCGTCGGAGGCGACATGACGGCACCCCTTCTTGATCGGCTTAAAGGCTACCGGGTTCGCGAGCAGGCCCCCATACCGCCGGTGGCGGGCAAGCTCACCCGGGTGGTGGGGTTGACCCTGGAAGCCATTGGCTGCCGCGCCGCCATCGGCTCCCTGTGCCGCATCGATACCCAGGATGGGGCCCTGGAGGCCGAGGTGGTGGGGTTTGCCGGGGATCGCCTGTTCTTGATGCCGAGCGAGCAGCTCAAGGGGGTTATTCCCGGCGCCCGGGTGGTGCCCGTCACCGAAGATCACGGCATTCCGGTGGGCATGAGTCTGCTTGGCCGGGTCATCGACGGCATCGGCCAGCCCCTGGACGGGCTCGGTCCCATCCTCTCGTCCCAGACGGTGCAGTTCGCCCAGCACCGCATCAATCCCCTGGCCCGTCGCCCCATCCATCAACCCATGGACGTGGGGGTACGGGCCATCAATGCCGTGCTCACCGTGGGCCGGGGTCAGCGCATGGGGCTGTTCGCCGGCTCCGGTGTCGGCAAATCCGTGCTGCTTGGCATGATGACCCGGGGCTCGGTGGCGGATGTGGTTGTGGTGGGCCTCATCGGCGAGCGGGGCCGGGAGGTGAAGGAGTTCATCGAGGAGATCCTCGGCGCCGAGGGGCGCGAGCGCGCCGTGGTGGTGGCCGCCCCTGCCGATGCCTCGCCGCTGATGCGCCTCAAGGGGTGCGAGACGGCGCTCGCCATCGCCGAGTATTTCCGCGAGCAGGGGCTCAACGTGCTGCTGCTGATGGACTCCCTCACCCGCTACGCCCAGGCACAGCGGGAAATTGCACTGGCGGTGGGGGAGCCGCCGGCCACCAAGGGCTATCCCCCCTCGGTGTTTGCCAAATTGCCGGCGCTGGTGGAGCGGGCCGGCAACGGCAGCGACGGCCAGGGCTCCATCACCGCCTTTTTCACCGTGCTGACGGAGGGGGACGATCTGCAGGATCCCATCGCCGACGCGGCCCGGGCGATCCTCGATGGCCACATCGTGCTGGCGCGGGAGCTGGCGGATGCGGGCCACTATCCGGCCATCGACATCGAAAAATCCATCAGCCGGGTCATGCCCATGGTGACCTCACCGGAGCACATGGAGCTGGCGCGCACCTTCAAGCAGTTCTACTCCCTCTACCAGCAGAACCGGGACCTCATCACCATCGGCGCCTACAGCCAGGGATCGGATCCGCGCATCGACCGGGCCATCATCCAGAAACCCTATCTGGATCAGTTCTTGCAGCAGAAAATGCGCGAGGTCATTCACTACGATGAAGGCCTGCAATCCCTGCAACTGGTGGCCATGCCCCTGATGCGTTGACCGGTGGAGAGCCCTTATGAGTAAAGGATTGACGTTGCTGGCGAGCCGGCTGGAGGAGGCCGAACAGCAGGCCGCCATGGCGCTGGCCAAGGCCCAGCAGGATCTCAAGCTGTTCATGGATCAGCAAAACGCCCTCAACCAGTACCGCCAGATCTACCACCAGCAGTGGACGGAGCGCGGTCTGCAGGGGATCAGCCCCCAGCAGAACAGCCAGTATCACGCCTTCATCAACAAGCTCGAAAACGCGGCGACCCAGCAGTACCAAGGGGTGTTGCAGGTGCGCGAGGCACTGGCCGAGTGCCGCACCCAGTGGCTCGAAGCCCAGCAGCGGCGCAAGGCGGTCGAGCTGCTGCTGGAGAAGAAGGCGGACAAGGTGCGCCAGAAGGCCCAGCGCCAGGAGCAGAAGATGCTGGATGACTACGCCATCCTGCGTCGTTATCACCAATCTGGCCTGTAATTTGCTTTCTTCCAGTCATGCGAGGCCGATGGGCCAAGCCATGACCGCACGTGCGGCCGTCACCGAATCGTCGTCAGGGATCCCAGCATGATACAGACCCCCTTGATTAGCACTCTCCCCCAGGCGCCTTCTGCCGATGGCAGCGCCACCCTGCTGGCTCCCACCGTCGGGGGCGAAGGGGGCGTGCAGCCGTCAGGCGAGGGCAAGGCCGCCTTCTCGCAAGCCATGGCCATGGCCCAACTGATGGGCAAGGCGCCAGCCAGTCAGGGCAATCCACCACTCCAGGGGCCCGCCGAGGGCGCCGGAGAAGGGCTTGCTCCGGCTGCCAAATCTTTGGCGTCTGACGAGCCCGCCACCGAGTCCGCGTCTTCCTCGAAGGGGGCGGACGACGAGGGGGAGCTGCCTCCCGACGACTTCCTGCAACAGTTGCAAGCCTCCCTGCGCCAGGATGTGAGCCTGGTGGTGCCCCCGACATCGCCCGCCATGGCCGGTGAGGCGGCGGCGCCTGTGGACGGCAACCCCTTGCCGCCTGGCGCCGCTGCGCCTGGGATGGCAGAGGGGGTGGGAATGGCAGAGGACGTGGGGATGGCAGAGAGCGTGGAGGCGACAGAGGGGAGCGCCTCTCTGCCGCAGATGGCGCCAGAGCGTCAGCATGAAGGGAACAAAACGAAAGCCATCCCCGGTGCGGCCCAAGGCGCCAGCGCCGTGCCGAGCGGTCAGGGGGCTCTGCCGCTGGGGGCCGAAGAGCCCCCCTTGGCCGATGACACTGCCGTGGCTGACCAAGGCGGAGCGACCCGCCAGCCCATGGCAGGCAAGGGAGCGGAGCCGGATGCCAAGGGGGGTGAGCCCCCTCTCTCGGGTCAGGAGCGTGCCGCCCTGCTCGCCAAAGTAGTGGCAGGAGAAAACGCCCAGGCTCCCACTGTCACCCGGGCTGACTCATCGCAAGAGGCACAGGTGACCGATCCCCTGGCGTCGGCCGGACAGGGGACAACCACTTCCCGTGCCGCCAGCGCCTATGGCGATGGCGTGATCCGGACGGTGGCGCAGGGGCCGGCCCCTGCGGCCGCTCCGGAGTCGGCCCCGCCCGCGACGGCGGCAGGGGCAGAGAAGGACGCCCCTGTCGCCGGTGAGGCCAGACAGGCCGAGGCCGCGAGCGGGCAGGGAGCCCGTGCAGGGGCCGAGCCTGTAGCGAATGCAGGGAGCAGCCAGCCCGTGACGACGGAGGACCCGGCCCCAGTCCAGGCGGCGCCGCAGATCCTAGCTCGTCATGAATCCCAGGGGGCACAGGCCCCCCTGACGGCCCTCTCGGCGGGCCTGGACCAGATGGAGAGCGCCCCCGTGGTGGCCGCCGGCGCGGCCGTGTCGGTGAAGCCCGCCGTGGACAAGTCCCGGCTCGATGAGCTGGGCAAACAGTCGGGGATGGAGGTCAAGGGCAGTGAACCCGCCGAGGGGAGCCAGCCTTTGCATCAGGCCCAGAGCCAGGTCGGCGAGAACCGACCGCTGGCCGAGGCGACCGTCAGACGAGAGCCTCAGAGCCTGCCCCACCTCAAGCTGGCGACCCCTGAGGCCCCCGAGCAGCTGCACCACAAGGTGAACCTGATGCTGGCGGACAAGCTGCAACAGGCGGAGATCCAGCTAGACCCCCTGGGGCTTGGCAAGATGAAGATCCAAATCCAGATGGATGCCTCCAGCCAGGCCAGCGTGCACTTCGTGGTGCAGCATGGCCAGACCCGTGAGATGCTGGAGCAGGCCATGCCGCGCCTGCGCGACATGCTGGCAGGGCAGGGGATCCAGCTCGGCCAGACCGTGGTGCAACAACAGGCGCAGCAGCAAGCCTTCCAGCAGCAGGGGCAGTCATCCTCCCAGGGTCAGTCCGGTTTCGGTGACCAGGGGCGACAGGGGGGAAATGGCGGCGGCAGCGATGGCAGAGAGGCCGAGGGGAGCGCTCGCAACCTCACGCTGCTGGTGGAATCGGCAAACGATGCCGGAATCGATTTCTATGCTTGATGCATTCTTAAGTAAGTTTATGATACCGAACAAGTTTGAGACTAGGGTGGACAAGGGATGGCAGACGATAACGAACTGACGCTGAAGGATCCGGCGGCAGGCAAGAAAAAGAAGCTGATCATGATAGTCGCCCTGGCCGTCGTGCTCCTTGGCGGGGGCGGCGCCGGCGCCTGGTTCATGCTCGCCGGTGGGGATGAGCCCGCTGCCGAAAAGAGCGAGGCCAAGCCGGAGGCGAACACGCCCCAGCCCTCGCTCTATGTGGGCATGCCCCGTCCCTTCGTGTTCAACGTGGCGGGAGGCCAGCGGGATCGGCTGGTGCAGATCAAGATCCAGCTGATGGTGCGCGGCACCGCCGACGAAACCCTGGCCAAACAGAACATTCCCCTGATTGAAGGCACCTTGCTGCGGGTCTTCAGCTCGGCGACCGCCGAACAGCTGATGACCTTCGAGGGCAAGGAGAAGCTGCGTCAGGATTCGCTGGAAGAGTGCCGCCGGGTGCTGAACGACCTGGTCTCTTCTCCCGTAATCGAACAAGTGCTGTTTACCGGCTTTGTCATGCAATGAAAGGTGAAGCGTGAGCGATCTGTTAAGTCAGGACGAGATTGATGCCCTGCTGCACGGCGTCGACGATGTCGAGGAGGAGGAGCTGGGAGCTGCCGGGGATCCCGGTATCGCCCAGTTCGACTTCTCCTCCCAGGACCGCATCGTCCGCGGCCGCATGCCGACCCTGGAGCTGGTGAACGAACGGTTTGCTCGCCACATGCGCATCAGCCTGTTCAACATGATGCGGCGCACTGCCGAGGTCTCCATCAACGGCGTGCAGATGCTCAAGTTTGGCGAATATGTCCACACCCTGTTCGTGCCCACCAGCCTGAACATGGTGCGTTTCCGCCCCCTCAAGGGGACGGCGCTCATCACCATGGAGGCGCGGCTCGTCTTCATCCTGGTGGAGAACTTCTTTGGCGGTGATGGCCGCTACCACGCCAAGATCGAGGGGCGGGAATTCACCCCCACCGAGCGGCGCATCATCCAGATGCTGCTCAAGCTGGTGTTCGAGGACTACAAGGATGCCTGGGCGCCGGTGATGGACGTGGGCTTTGAATACCTCGACTCCGAAGTGAACCCGGCCATGGCGAACATCGTCAGCCCCACCGAGGTGATCGTGGTGAGCTCCTTCCACATCGAGCTGGACGGCGGTGGCGGTGACTTCCATGTGGCCATGCCCTACTCCATGCTGGAACCCATCCGCGAACTGCTGGATGCGGGGGTGCAGAGCGACAAAGGGGATACCGACGTGCGCTGGAGCAAGGCCCTGCGCGACGAGATCATGGACGTCAAGGTGGAGCTCAAGGCCAAGCTGCTGGAGACCGAGCTCTCCTTGCGTGAGCTGATGGAGCTCAGACCCGGGGACATCATCCCGGTGGAGATGCCGGAGAACCTGCTGGTGTTCGTGGAGGACTTGCCCACCTTCCACGCCAAGATGGGGCGCACCAAGGAGAACGTGGCGCTCAAGATCACCGACAAAATCAAGCGCCCTGACGGGGTCAAGACAGAGATGCATCTGGTGACCCGCGGGGGCGTGCGCATTGATGGCGAAGCCGAGCTGGAAGAGCTCGAGCGAAGCATCTCTGACAAACACCCTGATTGATCCTCCCCCCAGGGGAGGTGTTGCAACACTGAGGAATTGAAGATGAGCGGAACCGATGACGAGCAGGATTTGATGGCTGACGCCTGGGCGGCCGCACTGGAGGAGCAGGTCACGGCCGAAGCCAAGCCTGCCCCCCTTGAGGAGTTGAAGGACGAAGCCCCCATCAGCGCCGAAGAGCGGCGCAAGCTGGACACCATTCTGGACATCCCGGTGACCATCGCCATGGAAGTGGGCCGCAGCCAGATCAGCATTCGCAACCTGCTGCAACTGAACCAGGGCTCGGTGGTGGAGCTGGATCGGGTGGCGGGTGAGCCCCTGGACGTGCTGGTCAACGGCACCCTGATCGCCCACGGCGAGGTGGTGGTGGTGAACGACAAGTTCGGTATCCGCCTTACCGACGTCATCAGCCAGATTGAAAGGATCAAGAAGCTCAAATGATCCGTGTGCTTCCGTTGTGGCTGTTTTCCCTGCCTGCCCTGGCCAACCCGGGGGTAGGGGCCAATCCCCCCAGCCTCACCTCCTGGCTGCTCTCCAGCCTGATGGTGATCGGCCTTATTCTGGTGCTGGGCTTCCTGCTCAAGAAGAGCAAGCTTTCCCAGGTGATGGGAGGGGGCCAGATGAAGGTCATCGCCACCCTGCCCCTTGGCTACAAGGAGAAGCTGATGGTGGTCAAGGTGGGCGGCCAGCAACTGCTGGTCGGGGTGACGCCGCAGCAGGTCAACTTCCTCTATCGCCTGGAGGAGCCGCTGGACGAGAGCCAGCCTCAGGCGTTCTCCGAGCAACTGGGCAAACTGATGGGCAAGCATGAAAAACGTTAACTGGACCCGGTGGCTGGCACTGCTCTCCCTGGTGCTCTCGCCCCTGGCGATGGCCCAGGACGGCATGTCGGCACTCACCGTCAAGACCATGGCGGATGGCAGTCAGGAGTACAGCCTGACCCTGCAGGTGCTGGCGCTGATGACCGCGCTCTCCTTCCTGCCGGCCATGGTGATCATGATGACCTCCTTCACCCGGATCATCGTGGTGCTCGGCATCCTGCGCCAGGCCATCGGTCTGCAGCAGAGCCCCTCCAACCAGGTGCTGATCGGCATCGCCCTCTTCATGTCGTTTTTCATCATGTCGCCGGTGCTGGATCGCATCAACAACGAGGCGTTGCAGCCCTATCTGGCCGAGACCATCGGGGCCAAGGAGGCCCTGGAGAAGGCGGAGCTGCCCATTCACCAGTTCATGCTGGCACAGACCCGGGTCAAGGATCTCAATACTTTCATGGAGATAGCGAACGTGCAGGTGGCCGAGCCTGCGGACGTGCCGCTGCGGGTGTTGATCCCGGCCTTTGTCACCAGCGAGCTCAAGACCGCCTTCCAGATAGGCTTCATGTTGTTTCTGCCCTTCCTGGTCATCGATCTGGTGGTCGCCAGTATCCTGATGGCCATGGGGATGATGATGCTCTCCCCCATGCTGGTCTCCCTGCCGTTCAAGCTGATGCTGTTCGTCATGGTGGATGGCTGGAACCTCATTCTGGGCTCCCTGGCCACCAGCTTCGGGCTGGGCTCGGGTGGTTAGGGGAGGGCAGACCCTCCCCCGGCTCTCCCCTTCACTCGGGGAGGGCGCGAGGCCTCTCTTTCTCTCGAAGGAGGAGGCCAGGAGGATGCGGCCCTGGGCAAACCCATCACAAGGAGCGAGCAATGAGTCCTGAAACCTTCGTCGACGTCTTTCGCGAGGCGCTTTGGCTGGTGACCATCATGGTGTGCGCCGTGATCTTGCCGAGCCTGATGGTGGGGTTGGTGGTCGCCATCTTCCAGGCCGCCACCTCCATCAACGAACAGACCTTGAGCTTCCTGCCCCGTCTGGTGGTCACCCTGCTGGCCCTGGGAGCGGGGGCCCACTGGGGATTGCAGAGTCTGATGGACTTCTTCCAGCTGATGGTGAGCCAGATCCCCGAGGTGGTGGGTTGATGCCAGCCAAGGGCCACTCTTTTGCTCTGGCCGAGGCAGACCGGGGCCTGCGTCCTCCCGTTGGCCTGTTCCTGCCGGGAGTGCCGCTGTCATGACCTACACCACGGCGCTCATCATGGAGTGGCTCTCCTCCATTCTCTGGCCCCTGGCCCGGGTGAGCAGTCTCCTGATGGTGATGGCGGTCTTCGGCAGCCGGCTCGCCCCCGCCCATATCCGCATCGGCCTGGCGCTGGCGATCACCCTCATCATCGCCCCCCTGCTGCCCCCCATGCCGAAGATCGAGCTCTTCTCCCTCGGCAGCTTCCTGGTGCTGGGGCAGCAACTGCTCATCGGCATCGCGCTCGGCCTCATGACCCAGTTCCTGCTGGAGACCTTCGTGATGGCGGGTCAGGTCATCGCCATGCAGACCAGCCTGGGCTTTGCCACCCTGGTGGATCCCATGAACGGCCAGTCGGCTCCCGTCGTGGGCCAGTTCTACCTGATGCTGGCGACCCTGGTGTTTCTCGCGGTGGACGGCCACCTGCTGATGCTGCGCATGGTGGTGCTGAGTTTCGAAACCCTGCCGGTATCTGACAGCGGGCTTACCCTGCCTGCCATCCGCAGCCTGGTGAGCTTTCTCGGGGTCATGTATCAGGCTTCTCTGGTGATGGCGCTTTCGGCCATCATCGCCCTGCTGCTGATCAACTTCGCGTTCGGGGTGATGACCCGTGCGGCCCCCCAGCTCAACATCTTCAGCATCGGCTTTGCGGTGAGCATGATGTCGGGCCTGTTCATCCTCTGGCTCACCATCGGTGGCTTCATGGGACACTTCGACGCGCTCTGGGAGCGGGTGCAGGAGACCAGCTGCGAGCTCATCAACGTCCAATGCTTCGGGGGCCAGCATGACTGAGGCCCTCCCGGTTGCGGTCCTTCTGCCGCCAGTCTGGCGGGCCGCCAGTCGGCTGATGCCGGCAGGAGGCCAGCATGGCTGATACCGATCAGGAACGCACAGAACAACCCACGGGCAAACGACTGCAACAAGCCCGGGAAAAAGGGCAGATTGCACGTTCCAAGGAGCTGGGTACCGCCAGCGTCCTGCTGGCGACCGTGTTCGGCCTCCTGATGATCAAGGAGAGTCTGGCAGGGGCCATGATCAAGGTGCTCACCATGGGCTTTACCCTGGACCGGGATCAGGCGTTCGACCCCAATGCCATGGGGGCCATGGTGCCCGCCCTGCTGGGGGAGCTGATCCAGCCTCTGGGGCTGCTGTTCATGCTGGTGATCATCGCCGCCTTCGTCGGCAACACCCTGCTCGGCGGGATGAACTTCTCCTCCGAGGCCATGCTGCCCAAGTGGAGCAAGCTGAGCCCCCTGAGCGGCATCAAAAGGATGTTCGGGGTGCAATCTCTGGTGGAACTTGTCAAATCCATCGCAAAAGTGGTGTTTATCAGTCTGTTTGCCTGGTGGATGCTGTCGAGCCAGTTCAACCATCTGCTGAATCTCTCTCTTGAGGGCTTTCCCGGCGGCATCGTCGATGCCCTGGACCTGCTGCTCTGGATGCTGATCATCCTCTGCTGCGCCCTGATCCCCATTGTCGCCATCGATGTGCCGTTCCAGAGCTGGAACCACAATCGCCAACTCAAGATGACCAAGCAGGAGATCAAGGACGAGTTCAAGGACAGCGAAGGCAAGCCCGAGGTCAAGGGGCGGATACGCCAGTTGCAGATGCAGATGGCCATGCGCCGCATGATGGGGGATGTCCCCAAGGCCGATGTGATCATCACCAACCCGACCCACTACTCGGTGGCGCTCAAATACGATGCGGGCAAGCCGGGGGCGGCGCCCAAGGTACTGGCCAAGGGGGTCGACGAGGTGGCGATGAAGATCCGGGAGATCGGGCGCGAATACGACATCCCCGTCATGTCCTCCCCGCCGCTCACCCGGGCCCTTTACCACGCCACCGAGATTGGCCAGGAGATCCCGGAGGGGCTCTTCGCCGCCGTCGCCCAGGTGCTGGCCTATGTCTATCAGCTCAAGAAGTTCCGCCGTGGTCGCGGCCGGCGCCCGACCCCCATCGCCACGGATCTGCCCATTCCACCCGAGTTTCGCAAATAGCGCAGTGGAGGCAGCCTGATCCCGTGTGCTCTCCCTTGTGCCCCCCGCGTTTCGCAAATAAAGCGGTGGGATGGCCCCACCATCCGATCTCTCCCTTGTGTCGCAAACAAGGCCGCAATCTCCCTGTCGAGGCGCGTCGCCTCGCCCCATGGCCTGGGCTGGCCTTTGGCCTGCTTGGTGAAGGCCGCTTCCCCCTGTCACCATTCCCCATGACGCCAACGACGGACTTCTGACAGCGTTAAAATAAAAACCATATAGATCAATGAATTGAATCCTTGGCTTGATATTTGCTTTAATCCGTCATTGGCAGTTTATCATTGAGAAGCACGATGGGATTCAAAGCGGGACTGGGCCGTTTCAAAGAGTACAAGTGGCTGCTCAGCAGAGGGGTAGGGACGCCGCTGCTGGTATTGGCCTCTCTGGGGATGGTGGTACTCCCCATTCCGCCCCTGATGCTGGATATCCTCTTCTCTTTCAACATCGCCCTCTCCATCGTGGTGCTGCTGGTGGCGGTCTATACCCGCCGCCCCCTGGAATTTGCCGCCTTTCCCACCGTCTTGCTGATCGCCACCCTGCTGCGGCTCGCCCTCAACGTCGCCTCCACCCGGGTGGTGTTGCTGGAAGGCCACAACGGCAGCGCGGCGGCAGGCCATGTGATCGAGGCGTTCGGCAACGTGGTGATCGGCGGCAACTATGCCGTGGGCATCATCGTCTTCATGATCCTGGTGATCATCAACTTCGTGGTGGTCACCAAGGGTGCGGGCCGGATCTCCGAGGTGAGCGCCCGCTTCACCCTTGACGCCATGCCCGGCAAGCAGATGGCCATCGATGCGGACCTGAACGCCGGTCTCATCAACCAGGAAGAGGCCAAGAAGCGCCGTCAGGACGTGACTCAGGAAGCGGACTTCTACGGCTCCATGGACGGTGCCTCCAAATTCGTGAAGGGGGATGCCATCGCGGGCATCATGATCCTCTTCATCAACATCATCGGCGGCTTCATCATCGGCATGATGCAGCACCAGCTCACCTTCGGCGAAGCGGCCCAGGTCTATACCCTGCTCGCCATCGGTGACGGTCTGGTCGCCCAGATCCCCTCGCTCCTGCTCTCCATTGCCGCGGCCATCATCGTCACCCGTCAGAATACCGACCAGGACATGGGGACAGCGGTACTCGGCCAACTGTTCGAAAATCCCAAGGCGCTGGTGATCTCCGCCGGCATCCTGCTGATGATGGGCAGCGTACCCGGCATGCCGCACCTGGCTTTCCTGAGCCTGGGGGCGGTGGCGGCGGCGGGCGCCTGGTGGCTGCTGCGCCGCGAGAAGCAGAACAAGGCGAAGGCGGCGAGCGGCGAACTCATGCCGGCCCAGGGGGATGCCCCGGTGGAGCAGAAGGATCTCAGCTGGGACGACGTCATGCCGGTGGACATCATCGGCCTGGAGGTGGGTTATCAGCTGATACCTCTGGTGGACAAGAACCAGGGGGGAGAGCTGCTCAACCGGATCAAGGGGGTGCGCAAGAAGCTCTCCCAGGAGCTGGGCTTTCTGGTGCCTGCCGTCCACATTCGTGACAACCTGGATCTTGCCCCCAACCAGTACCGCATCACCCTGATGGGCGTGAGCACGGGGGAAGCCACCGTCTATCACGACAAGGAGATGGCCATCAACCCGGGGCAGGTGTTCGGCCAGATCCACGGTATCGCTACCCAGGACCCGGCGTTCGGGCTGGAGGCGGTCTGGGTCGCCAAGGAGCAGGTCTCCCAGGCCCAGACCCTTGGCTACACCGTGGTCGATGCGGCCACCGTGGTGGCTACCCACCTGAGCCAGATCCTCTCCAACCATGCGGCGCTGCTGCTGGGTCATGACGAGGTGCAACAACTGCTCGACATGATAGGGAAGCATCAGAGCAAGCTGGTGGAAGGACTGGTTCCCGAGGTGATCAGCATGGGCAACCTGGTGAAGGTATTGCAGAATTTGCTCAATGAAGGCGTGCCAATTCGCGATATGCGCACTATCCTGCAGACCCTCGTGGAATATGCGCCCCGCAGCCCGGACCCGGAAGTGCTGACCGCAGCCTGCCGGATCGCCCTGCGCAGATTGATTGTGCAGGAGATTGCCGGCCCCGAGCCCGAGCTGCCGGTGATCACCTTGTCACCAGAACTGGAACGTATATTGCATCAATCCCTGCAAGCAGGTGGGGGAGATGGCGCCGGTATCGAACCGGGACTGGCGGAGCGGATGCAACGCTCCCTGGTGGAAGCCACTCAACGACAAGAACTGGAAGGCCAGCCGGCCGTGCTTCTGACATCGGGGATATTGCGCAATACCCTGGCGAAATTTGTCAAGAATGCCATTCCTGGATTACGCGTGCTGTCCTATCAGGAAGTGCCTGACGACAAGCAGATCCGCATCGTCAGTGCGGTGGGACAGGGCTAGTTAGCGGAGATGACGGGTGAAGATTAAGCGGTTTTTTGCCAAAGACATGCGCACGGCGCTGGCCGAGGTCAAGGAGACTCTCGGACCCGATGCCGTCATCATGTCCAACAAAAAGGTCACCGGTGGGGTGGAGATAGTCGCGGCCGTCGATTATCAATCCCAGGTACCGGGGCCTAAAGACGCGCCGGTTCGCCGTCAGTTGAATGAAGAGAGCGTCAATATCTCGTCTGCGGGCAAGCAGATGACGAGGTCGGCGCCACCCAAGGAACAGAACGAATACTACGCCGATACCCTGGCGGCCCTGCTGGCACGCCAGCAGAAGCTCAATCCGGCCAACCCGGCGGGTGGCAATGGCGCCCCGGGATCATGGTCTGGCAACGGAGGTAACGGTCAGCCAGCTTCGGCCTCCTGGCCCGCCAATGGCGCTGCCGGCACCCAGTCCGCCGGACTGGCGGGCGCGGCCAGTGCTCCCAGAACCCTGGCCGAACAGGGCCAGTGGGGCGCCGCTCCCGAGTCCGCCAAGCCCAAGGCCCGTCCTGCCGCCGCCCCGCGCCAGGCCCAGTCCGCCCAGCGGGATCAGGAGATGGAGGGGATGCGCAAGGAGATGGCCAGCATCCGCAAGCTGCTGGAGCACCAGATCTCCGGCCTGATGTGGCAGGAGGTGGAACGCCGCGAACCCATGCGCGCCCTGCTCATCAAGGAGCTCAAGAAGATGGGGTTTGACGACGCCTTCGCCGATCAGCTGGCGGGCCTCATCCCCGAAGACATGCCGATCCATCAGGCCATGGCCCAGCTGGCCGAGGTGCTGACGGCCCAGCTCAAGATCAGCGAGGACGAGATCCTGCGTCAGGGAGGGGCGGTGGCCCTGCTCGGACCGACCGGGGTGGGCAAGACCACCACCATCGCCAAGCTGGCGGCCCGCTTTGCCATGAAGTATGGCGCCGAGCAGGTGGCGCTCATTACCACGGACAACTACCGGATCGGGGCCCACGAACAGCTGCAGACCTATGGTCGCATCATGGGTTGCCCGGTGCGGCAGGTGCGGGACGCCGAAGAGCTGGCCAGTGCCCTCTATCAGTTCCGCCATCGCCGGCTGGTGCTCATCGACACCGCCGGGGTGGGTCAGCGGGATATCCGCCTGACCGAACAGCTCGACACCCTGGTGAAGAATGCCAAGGTGCGCATCCGCAGTTATCTGGTCATGTCGGCCACCTCCCAGCGACGTGTGATGCAGGAGGCGGTGGATCACTTCCGGCGCATTCCGCTCTCCGGCTGCATTCTGACCAAGCTCGACGAGAGCCTGAATCTGGGTGAAGTGATCAACGTGTGCATTCAAAACGCCCTGCCCATCAGTTACATCACCGACGGGCAACGGGTGCCGGAAGATATTCAAGTTGCCAACGCGGCGCTGCTGGTCGGTGCCGCCATGGGGTCGCTGGAACGGGAAGCAGAAGATCCCTATTTCTGGGGATCGGGTTTTGGCGAATCCGAAGATTCGGAGTTTTATGAGTAACATGTATATGGATCAGGCGAGTGGTCTGCGCAAAATGCGTCAAAACAATCGAGTGAAAGTGATCGCCGTGTCCGGAGGCAAGGGGGGCGTCGGCAAGACCAACGTGACCCTGAACGTGGCGGGAGCCATGGCCGCCCAGGGCAAGCGGGTGTTGGTGCTGGACGCCGACCTTGGCCTGGCCAACGTCGACGTCATGCTGGGGCTGAGGGTGCATCGCAACCTCTCCCATGTGCTGGCGGGGGAATGCACCCTGGATGACATCATCGTCGAGGGGCCCTACGGCATGATGATAGTGCCGGCCACCTCGGGTACCCAGTCCATGGTGGAGCTCTCCCCGGTACAACATGCCGAGCTCATCCGCGCCTTCAGCGAGATGAAGACCCAGGTGGACGTGTTGCTGGTGGACACGGCGGCGGGGATCTCCGACATGGTGCTGAGTTTCACCCGTGCCGCCCAGGACATCATGGTGGTGGTGTGCGATGAACCCACCTCCATCACGGATGCCTACGCGCTCATCAAGATCCTCTCCAAGGATCACGGTGTGTTCCGCTTCAAGGTGGTGGCCAACATGGTCCGCTCCCTGCGCGAGGGGCAGGAGCTGTTCGCCAAGCTGACCCGGGTCACCGACCGCTTCCTGGATACCTCCTTGGAGCTGGTGGCCTGCGTGCCTTACGACACCAACCTGCGGGCCGCGGTGCGCAAGCAGAAACTGATAGTTGAGGCGTTTCCAAAATCCCCTGCCGCCCTGGCATTTCGTGCCCTGGCGAACAAGGCGGCGAGCTGGCCCATCCCGAATCAGCCGGGCGGCCACCTCGAATTTTTCCTGGAAAACTTGTTGCAAAAGCCGGTCATAACACAGGAAGACTCCCGTGAATAAAGCCCAAGCATACTTGCGTCATCAGGATTCCTACGTGCTGGTCGAGCGACACGCTCCGCTGGTCAAGCGGATTGCCCAGCATTTATTGGCTCGCCTGCCAAGCAGTGTCTTGCTGGATGACCTGATCCAGGCAGGTATGATTGGGCTGCTCGAAGCTTCCCGCAACTTTGACGGCAGCAAGGGCGCCAGCTTTGAAACCTATGCCGGCATCCGCATCCGTGGTGCCATGCTCGACGAGATCCGCCGCGGAGACTGGGTGCCCCGCTCGGTGCACCGCAACAGCCGTGCCATCGCAGAAGCGATCGAGAACGTGGAGCAGGCCCATGGCCGGGATGCCAGAGACACCGAGGTGGCCGCCAATATGGGGGTGTCCCTCGGGGAGTACCATGCCATGCTGCAGGATGTTTCCTGCGGCAAGATCATCGGCATCGAGGATCTGGGGGTAAGCGAGGATGTCATCGGTCATCCCGATGACGGCAACGGTCAGGGAGGATTCGACGATCTGGCGGCCGAACGCTTCCAGGGGGCCCTGGCGGAGCACATCGCCCGCCTGCCGGAGCGGGAGGCGCTGGTGCTCTCCCTTTATTACGATGAAGAGCTGAATCTGCGCGAGATCGGTGAAGTATTGAGTGTGAGTGAGTCTCGGGTGAGCCAGATTCATAGTCAGGCCATGCACAGGCTGCGCGCCCGTTTGCGAGATTGGAATTTATAAGTGGTTGTACTGGCTACACTGGAGCACAACTCTAAGGCATAATCCGCACCATAAAACCTGCGATCTGCATCATGTAAGTGAGCCGTCTTGGCGGCTATTTAGGAGGAACTTTGGACAAGAACATGAAAATCCTCATCGTCGATGACTTTTCAACGATGCGCCGGATTATCAAGAACTTGCTGCGTGACCTGGGATACAACAATACCCATGAAGCAGACGATGGCAACACGGCGTTGCCGATGCTGAAAAATGGCGACTTCCAGTTCGTGGTCACCGACTGGAACATGCCTGGCATGCAGGGCATCGACCTGCTCAAGGCGATTCGCCTCGACGACAAGCTCAAGCACCTGCCGGTTCTGATGGTGACTGCCGAAGCCAAACGCGAGCAGATCATCGAAGCCGCCCAGGCCGGGGTCAATGGCTATATCGTCAAGCCGTTCACCGCTGCCACCCTCAAAGAGAAGCTCGACAAAATCTTTGAACGTATCGGCTAAGGAGCGGCAGGGATGAAGGCCAAAACGAGTGCCATGATCTCGCTTGACCAGGCAAGGATGCTGGTTGCCCACCTGGAGCGGGAAGAGTTTGAACAGGCCGATACCATCCTCGCCGATGTGTGCGCCCCCAACGCGGCGGCCCTGTTTGACAAGGTGGGGCAGCTGACCCGCCAATTGCACAACTCATTGCAGGATTTTCGCCTGGATCCCAGGATCCCCGACCTGGCCACCCATGAGATCCCGGATGCCCGGGAGCGTCTGAGCTATGTCATCGACATGACGGACAAGGCGGCCAATCGCACCATGGATGCGGTCGAGGCAAGCCTTCCCATCGCCGATCGACTCAACGACAACATTCAGCTGGTCATGCCCAACTGGAATGCCCTGATGAGCCGGGATCTCGAGCTGGGTCAATTCAAGGCGCTGTGCCATCAACTGAATGATTTTATTAAGGCTTCTGAGACGGATGCCGATAAGTTACGACAACTGCTGACGGAAATTCTGATGGCTCAGGATTTCCAGGACCTGACCGGTCAGATGATCCGCAAGGTGATCAAACTGGTGCAGGAAGTTGAAACGAAGTTGATAGAGATGCTGACCATGTTCGGTGAGGGCGTTAGCGACAATTCGGCACGTAGCCTGCCAGCGAGCGGCATCGAGGCGGAAGGCCCCATCATGAACCCGCAGACCCGCTCAGATGTGGTCAATGGTCAAGATGATGTGGACGATCTGCTGTCTAGCCTGGGATTCTAATGGAGTGACGCATGGCCTTCGAAGTTGATGAAGACATACTGCAAGACTTTTTGGTCGAAGCATCAGAAATATTGGAACAGTTGTCTGAACAACTGGTCGACTTGGAAAAGCGGCCCGATGACAAGAACCTGTTGAACGCCATCTTCCGCGGCTTCCACACCGTCAAGGGGGGAGCGGGCTTCCTCTCCCTCACCGAACTGGTGGATGTCTGTCACGGTGCCGAGAACCTGTTCGACATGCTGCGCAACGGCAAGCGGACCCTCAGTGCCGAGCTGATGGATGTCATCTTGCAGGCGCTGGATGCCATCAACGTCATGTTTGCCCAGGTCCAGAACCGCGAAGAGATAAGCCCCGCCTCTCCCGATCTGCTGCACGATCTGCACGAGCTGTGCAAGCCGGAAGGGCAGGAGCAGCTGCGTACCGCCAGCGTGGCGGCCCAGCCAGAGCCAGAGCCTGAGCCCGAACCCGCACCAGAACCCGAGGTCATCGCCGAGGTGGCGCCTGTCGCCGTCAATGGCGGTGGCTCCATCGACGAGATCTCCGCCGATGAATTTGAACGCCTGCTCGATGAGCTGCACGGTGTCGGCAAAGCGCCAACGGTCTCTGCCGCCCCCGTGCTGAGCGGTTCAGGTGACATCACAGACGACGAATTCGAAGCCCTGCTCGACCAGCTCCATGGTCAGGGCCAGCACGGTGGTGCCCCCGATCTGGCACCTTTGCAGTCGGTCCAGAAAGAGGTGGACGAGCTCATCGACGACGACGAGTTCGAGCGCCTGCTGGATGAACTGCACGGCCGTGGCCAGGCGCCCCAGCACAGTCTGGCACCTGCTCCTGCGCCTGCTCCCGAACCCAAGGCCCCGGCCCCCGCTGCCCCCGCT